>NZ_CP053660.1:627334-1254668 GCF_013177455.1 Nocardioides marmotae | reverse complement strand
GCGGCCACCGAGGTGGCGCGGTGCAGGTGACCCCGGCCGACGTGGTGGACGTAGTAGCCGATCCGTGTCGTCCCCGTCATGGCCTCATGCGGCGAGGTCGCCGCCGACCAGCCCGGCGTAGATCCGCTCGTAGTGGTCGACCATCCGGGTCAGCGAGCAGTGCAGCTCGGCGTGCCGGCGCACGACCGCCCGGTCGCAGGCACGGGCCTCTGCAACCGCTCGGGCCAGGTCGGCGACGTCCCCGGGCCGGGCGAGCACGCCCGTGCCGGGGGCCACGATCTCGGGCAGCGCGCCGCGGGAGTACGCCGCGACCGGGGTGCCGCAGGCCATCGCCTCGGCGGCGACCAGCCCGTAGGGCTCGTCCCACGCGGGCGTCGTCACCGCGACCGACGCCTGGCCGAGCAGGCGGGCGAGCGCGGCGTGGTCGAGGTGACCGGCGTACGTCGCCCCGGCGCCGAGCCGCGGCGCGATCTGCTCCTCGAAGTACGCCCGGTCCGGCAGCGGGCCGGCGACCACCAGCGGCACGCCGGCGAGCCGGCAGGCGTCGATCGCCTCGTGCGGCGCCTTCTCCGGCACGACCCGACCGGTCCACACCGCCGGCCCGCCGCCCGGGCCCGGGCACCAGGTCGAGACGTCGACGCCGTTGTGGACGGCCGCGGCCTCGGCGACGTGGGACCAGGCGCGGGCCGTCGCGCGGCTCACCGCGACGAAGGACGACGTCTCGGGAGCCAGCGCGATCGCCGACTCCAGCCACGGCAGCGGCGGGGTGTGCAGCGTGGTGACCACCGGCACCGACAACGACGGGGCCATCGCGACCGGGAGGTGGTGCAGGCTGTTGTTGTGGACGACGTCGAAGCGTCGGTCCCGACCCTCGGCGAGCGCGAGCATCAGCGCGAGGTAGGCGTGGTGCTCGGCCATCCAGTGACGCGTGGGCGCGTTGACGTCGGCCATCGCCGCCGCGCTCGGCTCGAAGGCCGGGAGGTCGAGGAGCTCGACGGGCAGGTCCGGGTCGGACCCGGGGCCGGCGAAGAGGGCGACGTCGTGGCCGCGGGCGACCAGCTCGCGGGCCAGGGCGTGGGTCATCGCCTCCAGGCCGCCGGCGAAGGGCTCGGCGACCGGGAAGCGCGAGGACGCGATCAGGCAGATGCGCACCGACGCCCCACCTTCTCCAGCGCCGCGGCGTACACCCGGTCGTGGGCCGCGGCCACCTCGGCGCGCTGGCGGCGGCGCTCGTCGATCGAGGCGCCGAGCCGGGGCCGCTCCGCGTGGGCGGCGCGCACCGCCGCGGCCAGGGTCGCGGCGTCGTAGGTGTCCTCGGCGTGGACGTAGGACAGCACCGGACCCTGATCGGCGTAGTAGCCGCAGGTCGGCGCGACGACCGTCGTCCCGAGGTCGCGGCACGCCTCCAGCCAGCCGGAGTGGGTGCCGAAGCGGTAGGGCAGGACCGAGACGTCGAGCGAGGACAGGTAGGCCCACAGCTCGGCATCGCTGAAGTAGTCGTGCACCCGCAGGTCGACCAGCCCGTCGGCCTCGAGCCCTCGCAGGTACGTCGCCAGGCGGTTGTCGCGGCGGGGCCCGTCCTCGTCCATCACGTCGTGGTGGGCGTCGACCTGGAGCACCGCACCGGGCAGGGCGGCGACCGTCTCGACGAGCGTCGGCAGGATCGTCATCGGCGCCATCCCCGCCCGCAGGCTCTTGACGTGCAGCCCGACCCGGAGGTCGTCGGTGCGCCGGCGGGCCCGGACGTCCTGGGCCACCGCCATCGTGCGCAGGTCGACGACGTGCGGGTGGGGCACGACCGTGGCGGTGCGGCCCCAGCGGCGCTCGATCTCCGCCGCCGCACCCTCGGTGAGGGTGACCAGCTCGGTGGCGGCCGGGACGAGCACGTCGAGCTGGGCGTCGTGCAGCGTGCGGTCCTCGTGGTGGGGGTTGCGCAGGTCGTGGACGGTCTGCACCAGCGGGCGGCCGGTCTCGCGCAGCGCCCGGACCAGCGCGGCGAGGTCCTCGGGGCTGCGGGCGTCGAAGCCGAAGTGGAGGTGCAGCAGGTCGAAGTCGTGCGAGCGGACCCACGACGGCTCCAGCATCGCCGGCGGCCACCACACCTGGGAGTCCGCGGGCTGCCCGAGCGGCTTCGGGTCCGGCAGGCGGCGGGGGCCGCTCCCGGCCTCGGGTGCGAGGTGGCGGACGTAGACGTGACCTGACGGCACCGAGGCGACCAGCAGCGGCCGGTGGGGGCGGCGGAGGCGGTGGGCGGCCGCCCGGTCGACGGTGGCCGGGACCGGCGCCGAGGTGGGGTCGTCGAGGAGCGTCACCGGAGCCCGGTTCCCCGGCCGCTCCGCGGGCGACCTCACCCGAAGGGAGTAATCACCCCCCATCGGCCCGGGCCGACCGGCCCCCCGCGCCGGGTCGTCGGCCCGTGTGCCGGGCCCGGGCGTGGGTACCCGTCGGAGCACAGGACGCGCACCCAGACGACCGGCCCCCGGGCCACGAGGAGGACACCCAGGATGAAGGCAGTGACCTGGCAGGGCAGCCGCGACATGCAGGTCGTGGAGGTTCCGGACCCGTCGATCATCGATCCCACCGACGCGATCATCAAGGTCACCTCGACCGGGCTGTGCGGCTCCGACCTGCACCTCTACGAGCCGCTCTCGCCGTTCATGACCAAGGGCGACGTCGTCGGCCACGAGCCGATGGGCGTCGTGCAGGAGGTCGGCCCCGGCGTGAAGGACCTCAAGGTCGGCGACCGGGTGGTCGTGCCGTTCAACGTCAGCTGCGGCACCTGCTGGACCTGCTCCCAGGGGCTGCACAGCCAGTGCGAGACGACGCAGAACCGCGAGCACGGCACCGGCGCGAGCCTGCTGGGCTACAGCAAGCTCTACGGCCAGGTGCCGGGCGGCCAGGCGGAGTTCCTCCGCGTGCAGTTCGCCGACACCCTCCCGATCAAGGTCCCCGAGGGGCCCTCCGACGACCGGTTCCTCTTCCTCTCCGACGTGCTGCCGACGGCGTACCAGGCCGTGCGGTACGCCGAGCTCCCGCCCGAGGGCGTCCTGCTCGTCATGGGCGCCGGCCCGATCGGCGACATGGCGGCCCGGATCGCGCTGCACGAGGGCCACCGCGTGATCGTCGTCGACCGCGTCCCCGAGCGGCTCGCGCGGGTCCGCGCCCGCGGCGCCGAGACGATCGACCTCGACGCCGTCGACGACCTCGCCGAGGAGGTCCGCAGCCGCACTGGCGGGCGGGGCGCCGACTCGGTGATCGACGCGGTCGGCATGGAGGCCCACGGGAACCCAGCGGCCGAGATGGCGATCAAGGCCGTCGGCCTGCTGCCCGACAAGATCGCCGAGCCGCTGATGCTCAAGGCCGGCTTCGACCGGCTCGCCGCGCTGCACGCCTCCATCGACTGCGTGCGCCGCGGCGGCACGGTCTCGCTCTCCGGCGTGTACGGCGGCGCGATCGACCCGATGCCACTGTTCCAGATGTTCGACAAGCAGATCCAGCTCCGGATGGGCCAGGCCAACGTGCGCCGCTGGAGCGACGACATCCTGCCGCTGCTCACCGACGCCGACCCCCTCGGCACCGAGGACTTCGCCACCCACCACCTCCCCCTGGACGCGGCGCCCGAGGCGTACGCCAAGTTCCGCGCCAAGGAGGACGGGATGGTCAAGGTGGTGTTCCGCCCGTGAGCACCACGACCCGGCTGATCCACGCCACGCCGGAGCAGGTGTGGGACGTGCTCTCCGACGGCTGGCTCTACCCCCTGTGGGTGGTCGGCGCCTCCCGCATGCGCGACGTCGACGAGCACTGGCCGGAGGTGGGCGCCAAGCTCCACCACTCGGTCGGGACCTGGCCGCTGCTCATCGACGACAACACCGAGGTGATGCGGATCCAGCCGCCGTCGCTGCTCGAGCTCAAGGCCCGCGGGTGGCCCGCCGGCACGGCCCGGGTGCGCCTGCACCTCGAGGCGGTCGGCACCGAGACCCAGGTGACCATCGAGGAGGACGTCGAGGACGGCCCCGGCCGGCTCGTGCCGAAGCCGGTCCGTGACGTCCAGCTCGGCTGGCGCAACGTCGAGTCGCTGCGCCGCCTGGCGTACGTCGCCGAGGGCCGCGTCGCGACCTGACCCGACCTTCCCGCCGCCGACCGGCCGGGCTCAGCGTTCGCGCTGGGTCCGGCCGTCCGCGTGGCGGACCTGGTCGGGGCGGAACCCGTGGTCGATGCCGAAGGCCACCGCCTGCGACCGCCGGGTCACCCCGATCTTGCGGTAGAGCGTGCGGATGTAGGTCTTGACCGTGTTGATGCCGATGTAGGCGTGCTTGCCGATCTCGTCGTTCGACAGGCCCTGGGTGATCAGCGCGAGCACCTCCGACTCGCGCTGGCTCAGCCCCAGCTCCTCACCGGGCCACCGGCCGAAGGAGCCCGCCTCCTCGGGCGACGTCTCGTCCGGGGTGACGACCTCGCCGTCCCGCACCCGCTCGAGCAGCTCCACGAGCTGCTCGGCGCCGACCGCCTTGGACAGGTACGCCGACGCGCCGTTCTCGAGGGAGCGCTGCACCAGGTCGGGCTGGACGTTCCAGCTGAAGACCGCCAGCTTCGCGCCGCTGCGGCCGAGGATCTCCTCGACGTCGATCTGGTCTCCCTGCACTTGACCGAAGGAGTCGTAGAGCACGACGTCGACGTCGCTGAGGACGGGCACCTGGCTGTCCAGCTCGACCACCTCGACCCGGTCGGAGAACGGCTGGAGGAGCGCGGCGACGCCCGCCACGACCAGCTCGTAGTCGTTCACGATGGCGACCCGGACGGGCCCGCGGGTGTTCGGCATGGGGGCATCCCACCACAGGTGGGGTGCCTCGCGGCACGGCCTTCGGCCCGCATGCCCGCGCGCGCATCGGGTCACAGGGCGGGCATGCTGCTGCACCGAGACGGAGTGACGTCATGACCGCCCCGGAGTCGAAGGACCCCCGCCGCTTCCTCATCCCCGCCGCCGTCCTGGCGCTGCTGATCGTCGTGGGAGGCGCGTTCGTGCTGATCGGCGTGCTGCGCGGAGACGACACCTCCACCGGCCCCGGCCAGCAGCCCACGGACCAGGTCATCCTGCCCGTCCTGACCGGCGTCGCCGAGTGACGCCGGACCACGGGACCGCCACCGGCGAGCAGATCGCCTTCGGACCGCTCACCATCACCTTCGACGAGCGCGTCCTGCGCCCCCGCGCCTGGACCGCCGCGCAGTCCGAGTGGGCCGCCCAGCTCCTCCGGGACGCGCCTGCGGGCCCCGTGCTGGAGCTGTGCGCGGGAGCCGGCCAGATCGGCCTGCTGGCGGTCCACGACGAGGACCGACAGCTGGTGTGCGTCGATGCGAACCCGGTCGCGTGCGCCTACACCCTGCAGAACGCCGCGGCCGCCGGTCTCGGCGACCGAGTCGAGGTCCGCAACGGCGATCTGTCCGCGATGGTCGGCGACGACGAGCGGTACGCCCTCGTGGTCGCCGACCCGCCCTGGGTGCCGGCGGCCGACACCGGCCGCTTCCCCGAGGACCCGCGCCTCGCGATCGACGGCGGCACCGACGGCACCGTCGTCGCGGTCGCCTGCGTGGAGGTCGCGGCCGGGCACCTGCCGCCCGGCGGCTCCCTGCTCCTCCAGCTGGGCAACGTCGAGCAGGTCGACACCATCGCCGCCACGGCCGGCGCGGCCCACGGCATGACCCTGGACTCCACCCGGGTCTTCGAGCGCGGCGTCGTCGCCCGCTTCGTCCGCGGCTGATCATCCGCGGACGGGCGGGCCGACGTCCGGCAGCTAGGGCCGCAGCTTCTTGGGCAGCACCTTGTGCGTGCCGTCGCACCAGGGCTTGGTGGCGGACTTGTTGCAGCGGCAGACCGCGCTCACCGGTCGGGTGGTGCGGTGCCGGTTGCCGTCGGCGTCCTCGATGACCGCGTCACCGCGCAGCAGCATCGGGCCCTCCGGGCACATCACGATGGTCGGGCGCTCCTCGACCGCCGGCCGGTCGGGCCGGTCCGCGGGCCGGGCGGTCATGCCTCGACCCCCCACTTCTCGAGGAGGTCGCGGGCCTGCCGGTCCTCGGTGTCCAGGCAGGCGTACGCGCCGAGGAACACGTCGTCGGCCAGCGCGGGCTCCATCTCGACGAGCGGCGCGCAGATGTCGCGCACGGCCAGCTGCTCGTGCACGGCGTCGGCCTCGACGTGCTCGCGGTAGTACTCGACGATCTCCTCGGGGAACCCGAGCCGCTCCAGGCCCTGGGCCATCCGGCGCGACGGGATCGAGCTGGTGGCCTCGAACGCCGCCAGGTGGCCCATCGCGGCGGCCCGCATCCGGCGGTGCAGGCCGAGGAACGACTGCACGTTGTTGGCCTCCAGCACCGGGACGGTCGCCTCGTCGACGTACGCGCCGTACTCCGACCGCAGGCCGGCGGCCTCGAGACCGCGCTCGAAGATGTGCTGGTGCAGGCGGGCGGGGTTCCCGTCGCCGTACTCGTCGAACTGCAGCTCCATCAGCGCGGCCTTGGGGCCGGTGGGCAGCCGCGGCACGACCCAGGCGCTCGGGTCGGCCTCCTTGAGGTGGTAGACCGACTTCTGCCGCAGCAGCTCCAGCACCTGCGTCTCGGTCGCCTCGGTCTGCACGTACCGGGACATCGACGGGCCGTCATGCCCGGCGATGTAGTCGAAGAGGTCCTTGGCGAGGTCACCGGCCCGCTCGGGTCGGTGCTCGGCGTACCGCGCGCGCAGCTCGCCCTCGAGCGCCTCCTCCAGGGCGGCCCGGACGCGGAGCACGCCGGGGCTCCACTCCCAGCGGTCGTCGACGTCCTCGAAGCCGCGGTAGTGCAGCTCGTAGGAGGCCCAGAGGGCGATGGCGCGGTCCTCGGCGTCGTCGGCGACGGAGGCGTCGACCGACACCGGGGTGCCGGGTTCCTCGCGCAGCGCGCTGAAGAGCCGCTCGCTGAGCGTGCCCCGCGCCTTCGGGAGCCGCATCAGCTCTGTCCTCCGTCGTCCTCGTGGTCCCACGCCTGCCACACACCCCGACAGTCACGGAACCCGGGTCCCGTCCCCTCGACCGCCGCGTCCTCCACCTGGGCGGGCCGCGCGGTCGGCCCGTCGATCAACACCGTCATGCGTCCCCGGTGTCCTCCGCCGCGCCGCCGGAAACCCCCGCGGGGGTGCACCGGGCATGCCGCGTGCGCCACACCCGCACCGCCCGTCACGACCGGCCGGCGCCACGACCCGGATAACCACCCCATGGGGTGAGACGCCGGATTCGGAGGCCGTCGTCGCGACGACTAGGGTCGAGACCATGCTCGAACGTCCGTTCTCGTGCTCCTACGCCGACGGGGTCCTCACCCTCGGTGGGTCCGTCGATGAGTACGCCGTCGCCGCGCTCCGCGCTGCCGTCCGGGAGCACTCCGAGGAGTACCGCCGCCCGCTGGCCGTCGAGCTCAGCGACGTGGACTTCCTCCCCAGCGTCGCGGTCGGCGTGCTCGCCACCGGCCTGCGCAACGCCGAGGAGAACGGCACCGAGCTCGCGCTCGTCGCCGCGCCGGGGACCATCGCCCACCGCGTCCTCGTCATCACCGGGATGCCGTTCCTCGAGACCGTCCCCGCGCTCGACACCTCCAGGCGCGCGCCCGAGACCGCCTGACGCACCTCTCCGACCGACCCCGCGGACGGCGGCCTTCACCCGAACGGGTGAAAACCACATCGGATGTGATTGCTCTCCGGAGCGTTCGGGTACCTGGCGCCCGTCGGCGGTCACACGCGTGGGGCTTACGCAGACCCGGGTATCTGCGGTGGCGGCCGTTCGACACACCTCTCACGGACGTCCGGACGTCCGACGGCACGAGGCCCGGCGCTCATCGAGCGCCGGGCCTCGTCACGTCCCGGGGTCGGCCCGGGCCACCGCGACCCGCCCGGTACCCGGGCTCCCCTGCCCAGCACACCCCGAGTGGCCCGAGTGACCCCGAGTGACCCAGGCCCCTCCTGGGCACCGTGCGACCGATGACCGGATCCCGCCCCCCCTCCTCCCGTCCCGACACCGTCGTGCTCGACCTCGACGGCACCCTCGTCGACTCCGTCTACGTCCACCTCGGCTGCTGGCGTGCGGCGTTCCGCGACGTCGGGGTGGACGTGGCCTCCTACCGCCTGCACCGCGCCATCGGGATGGGCGGGGACAAGCTGGTCGCCGAGGTGACCAACGAGAGCGTCGAGCGCTCGGTCGGCGACGACGTACGAGCGCGGCACGCCCACCACTTCGACGAGCGGTTCGGCGAGGTCGTGGCCCTCGAGGGCGCCGAGGACCTGCTCGCCGCGCTGCGCGGGGCCGGCCTCCAGGTCGTGCTCGCCAGCTCCGGGGAGCGCGCGCTGACCGACCGGCTCCTCGACCTGGTCCCGGGCACGAGCGCGATCCGCTCGACCCTCGCCGGCGACGAGGCAGAGGCCAGCAAGCCCGCACCCGACCTGCTCGCGGCGAGCCTCGAGCGCGTGGGCGCCAAGCGTGCCTTCGCGGTCGGCGACACGGTCTGGGACGCCGAGGCCGCCCGCGCCGCCGGCGCCGCGTTCGTCGGCGTGCTCACCGGCGGGATCACCGAGGCCGAGCTGCGCGACGCCGGCGCGGTCGCCGTGGTCGCGGGGCCCCACGAGCTCGCCGCCCGGCTCGACGAGGTGCTCTCCGCGGTGGCCGACGCGCTGCCGCCGGCAGGCCCCGAGGGAGGCGCTCCGGGGCAGCCCGACGGGGGGCGGTGAGCGGCTGGGGCGTGGGCGTCAAGGTGTGAGTGACCGGCGGTCTGGACGGGTAACGTGTCCACCGACCTGCTGCGACTGCCGATGGAGCCTGCGTGACCGAGACGGCGTCACCGCACACTCCCGCGTACGGTCACGTCGACCTCACCAACTGCGACCGGGAGCCGATCCACGTCCCCGGAGCCATCCAGCCCCACGGCGTGCTGCTGGCCCTCGACCCCCTGACGACCGAGACCGTGATGGTCTCGGCCAACGTCGAGGCAACGCTCGGCATCCCGCTCGAGGAGGCCGTGGGACGCCCGCTCGCCGACTTCGTGGGCGGGGCCGCGGCCCAGGCCATCATCGACCACGTCGCGCTGGCCACCGCGCGCGAGCCGCTCACGCTGATGCTGCCCGGGGACGGCGAGGGGGAGCTGGCCGGGCGGATGGTCGACGTCGGCACCCACGTCTCCGGTGATCGGTTGGTCGTCGAGGTCGAGTCCCTCGAGCGCGGGCGCGCGCTGCCGATGTCGTACCGCTCCGCGCGCAGCGCGATGGGGCGCCTGGCCGCCGCGAGCACCGTGGACGAGCTCACCTCGCAGCTGGCCCGGGAGGTCAGCGCGATCACCGGCTTCGACCGCGTGATGGTCTACCGCTTCGACCAGCACTGGAACGGCGAGGTCGTCGCCGAGGAGCGTCGCGAGGACCTCAACCCCTTCCTCGGGCTGCACTACCCCGCCACCGACATCCCGGCCCAGGCGCGGCGGCTCTACACGGTCAACTGGACCCGGCTGATCGCCGACATCGGCTACACCCCGGTCCCCCTGCACCCCGTGCTCGACCCCGACACCCGGGCGCCGCTGGACCTCTCGCACTCGACGCTGCGCAGCGTCTCCCCCATCCACGTCGAGTACCTCTCGAACATGGGCGTCACCGCCTCGATGTCGGTCTCCCTCATCGTCGATGAGGAGCTGTGGGGCCTGGTGGCCTGCCACCACTACTCCGGCCCGCACCGGCCCAGCCAGGACGCCCGGGCCGCCGCGGAGTTCCTCGGCCAGGTGACGTCCCAGATGGTCGCCGACCGCGAGCGCTCCGACCAGCGCGAGGCGGCGCTGGCCGCACAGTCGACGCTGGCCCGGATGACCGCGCGGCTCTCCGCCTCCAGCGCCGCGCCCCTCGACGGGCTCGTGCGCGACCCCGACCTGCTGCCGCTCATGGACGCCGGCGGCGTCGCGCTGTGCCACGACGCGCAGCTGCACACCGCTGGCCGGCTCCCCGACGACGACGTGGTGCGACGCATCGCGCAGCTGCTGCTGCGCCCCTCTGGTGACGTCGTCGCCAGCGACCACCTCGCCGTGCTCGACCCGGCCCTGGCCGACCACGCCGCGGTCGCGGCCGGCGCCCTGTGCATCGCTGCGGGCCCGGAGAGCTGGCTGCTGTGGGTGCGCCCCGAGCTGGAGCAGGTCGTCGACTGGGGCGGGGACCCGACGAACAAGCTGCTCGCGGCCCAGGAGGGACCCGACGTACGTCTCTCCCCCCGCAAGTCCTTCGAGAAGTGGCAGCAGGTCGTGCGCGGCCACAGCGCGGCGTGGGAGTCGTGGCAGGCCGACGCCGCGACCGCGCTCCAGACCCACGTCAACGGCCTGATGCTGCAGCGCTCCCGGGAGCAGATCGCGGCGGCCGAGTCGCTGCAGCGCTCGATCCTGCGCGAGCAGCTGCCCGAGGTCCCCGGCATCGACGTCGTCGCGCGCTACCTCCCGGCGTCGACCTTCCAGCTCGGCGGTGACTGGTGGGACGCCGTCGAGGTCGGCGGGGGCCGGGTGGCCTTCGTCGTCGGCGACGTCGCCGGCCACGGGGTCAGCGCGGTCGGGGCGATGACCCAGATCCGTACGGCGATGCGCGCCTACCTCTTCGCCGGCGACGACCCCGGCACCTGCCTGGACCGGCTCGACCAGCTGATGTCCTCGCTCATCGACGAGCGCGTGGCGACCGCCCTGGTCGCCGTGGTCGACGCCGAGCACCGCCGGGTCGAGCTGGTCAGCGCCGGCCACCCGCTGCCGCTGCTCTTCGACGGCACGACCGCCCGCGAGGTCCCCGTCACCGCCCGCCCGCTCCTCGGCCTCGGCGAGGGCCATGCCCGCGCGACGGAGGTCGAGATGCCCGCCGGGTCGACGCTGCTGATGTTCAGCGACGGGCTCATGGAGCGCCGCCAGGTCGACCTCCTCGCCGCCCTGGACCTGCTCCGCGCGGCCGGCGGGGCCGGCCCCGGCGACGGTCCGCTCGACCCGTGGCTGGACCGGCTGGTCGAGGCCGTCCCGGGCGAGAAGGACGACGACACCACCGTCCTGGCCATCCGGTTCGCCTGACCGGGACCAGGCCACCGGGACGCCGGGCCCTGTGGGCGTTACGATGACTCGCGTGTTGGACCGACCCTTCAGTGCGGACTACGACGAGCAGACCCGCACCGTGCGCGTGAGCGGCACGATCGACGAGCTCGCCGGCCCCCGGTTCCGCGACGTCCTGCAGAAGTACAGCCAGGACTTCGCCGAGTCGCTCGTGGTCGATCTCAGCGACGTCGACTTCATGCCGAGCCTCGCCGTGGGGGTGCTCGCCACCGCGCACAAGAACATGCGGAACGCCGGCGCAGAGCTGGACCTCCTCGCCGAGCACGGGACCGTCGCCCAGCGGGTCCTGCACGTGTGCGCGATGCCCTACCGCACCGCATGAGCTCGGGCGACGTCCGGTCCTACCAGCTTCCCTTCGAGCTGGCGGCCGCCACGGCGGCGCGTCACCAGCTCCACGACTTCCTCACCCAGGCCGGGGTCCCGGCACAGATCGTCAGCGACGCGGCGCTGGTCGTCAGCGAGCTGGTCACCAACGGCGTCGAGCACGGCCGCTCCGACGACGACGCGATCCACGTCTCCTGGTGGGTCGACGACAGCATGCTCACGCTGTGCGTCCGCGACGACGGCAGCGAGGCCGAGCCGATGATCACCCAGGTCGACATGTACGCCCCGCGCGGACGCGGCCTCGCCCTGGTCGCCTCCATCTGCCAGAGCCTGCAGATCGACCGCTCCGAGGGCACGCAGATCACCGCCACGCTCAAGCTCGGCTGACGCCGCGGGGCGGGTGGCCCGCCCGCTCGGCCTGGAGCGGCCCGGCACCGGGAACGTCTCCTCCAGCGCTGCCGGCGGCTGCCGGCGTAACCCTTCCCCCGCCACGACGTTGTCCCGGTGGACCACTCGGAGCACATCGGGGCCGCGGGCGGACGTGCGCGGCGACAGGGAGCCAACGAACTCGTGACCACTCGCCGTACCGCCGCCCGGATCGCCGCCGCGGCCACCGCCAGCTCGCTGGTGCTCCTCACCGGCACGCCCGCGGTCGCCGCCGACGCACCCGTCGCCCAGGCCAGCGCGACCGCGCTGCGGCTGACCATCGCCGGGACCCCGGCGGACTCGGGGACCTTCACGGTCACCCACGACGGCGAGCGCCAGCGCAGCGAGGGCAGCGACAGCCCCGCCCTCTCCGTGCTCGGCGGGCAGGACTTCGTCCAGGCCGGCACCCTCGCCCAGAAGGCCCGCACCCGGGTCGAGGACGGGCGCGGCGCCTCGGCCGCCTGCTCCGGGCTCGCCGGCGACGGAGCCGTCCTGCTCGAGGTCGACGAGGGCAGCTGCCTGCGGCCGGGTGACAACCTGGAGCTGACCGCCGGGAACCTGGACCTCTCGAACCTCCAGATCCTCCGATCGGACTTCCTCGCCGGCTTCGACCAGCAGCTCCAGGACGCCCTCGCCCCCGTGCTCGACCCGCTGCTCGCCGGCCTCCAGGCCGTGCTCGAGCAGGTGCTCGACGCCGCCGACGCCGCGCTGGTGCTCGACCTCGGCGCGGTCCAGAGCTTCTGCGTCGCCCGCCCCGGTGAGGTCAGCGGCGGCAGCACGCTCGCCGGCGCGGGCGCGTCGCTCCGCCTGGCCGGCCAGGAGGTCACCCTCCTCGACCTCCCCGCCGACCCGGCGCCCAACACCAAGCTGGTCACCGACCTCGGCGAGGTCGTCGACCTGGTGCTGCAGACCCTGCGCACCCAGTTCACCGAGGCCATCGAGGGCGTGCTGGGCCCGCTCGGCCAGGTCATCGACCAGGCCGAGGTGCTCACCGCCGCGCTCGGCACCGTCGGCGAGCAGCTCGCCCCGCTGGAGGAGAACGTCCTCGACGTCACCCTCAACAAGCAGCAGCGCGGCAAGAACCGGATCGACGTCACCGCGCTCGACGTCCGGGTGCTCCCGGTCGCGGCGAGCTTCGGCGTCGAGCTGCTCGACGTCGAGATCGGCCACAGCAGCTGCGGGCCGAACGGGCGCGTCCAGCCCGACGAGCCCCAGGAGCCGAACACGCCGGCCCCGCAGCCGCAGCCGCAGCCCGAGCCGCAGGTGCCGATCTCGGTGCCGGCCGGCTCGGCCGGCTCGTCCGGGTCGGGCCTCGGCACGGGCGGCCTGCTCGTGCTGCTGCTGACCGCTCTCGGCGCGGGTGCGGTCGCCACGCGACGTACGCTCCGCTCCTGACCAGGGGCGCGACGCCGTGGCCACCGAGGATGAGGACGGCACGACCCGGCCGGCGCCGGACGGGATGGGGGCCGTCCGGCGCCGACTCGAGGCCCTCGCCCGGGGGCTCTGGGTCGCGGCGCTGGTCCTCGCGCTCGGGCTGACCGTCACCGGCGTCGTCCTCCCGGAGGGCGAGTCCGAGTCGAGGTCGTACGTCGCGCCGGCGCCCGCGCAGCCGATCCGGCTGAAGATCCCGGCGATCGACGTGGTCGCCCCGGTCGTGCCGATCGGCATGTCCCCCGGGCGGGTGCTCCAGCCGCCGGCGGACTACACGAAGGTCGGCTGGTGGGACGTCAGCGCCCGCGCGGGGGCTCGTCGCGGGCAGACCGTGATCACCGGGCACACCGTCCACACCGGCGGCGGCGCGCTCAACCCGGTGACGTCGCTGGAGAAGGGCCAGAAGGTGCTCGTGGTCAGCCGGAAGGGCACCGTGCGCTACCGCGTGTCGGGCGTCCGGGTGCTCAGCCGCGCGGCGCTCGCCGAGCAGGCGGAGGCGCTCTTCGGCCAGGACCGCGGCCGCGGCCGGCTGGTCCTGGTCTCGTGCACGGACTGGAACGGCTCGGAGTTCGAGAGCAACGTCGTCGTCCTCGCCCGCCGGGTCTGATCCCGGCGGGGCGAGGACCGCACGTCCTGCTCAGCCCAGCAAGCTCGATCCTGCGGGCTCGGTCCTGCGGGCTCGGCCCTGCGGCTCAGCCCTGGTCGGCGAGCCAGCGGCGCCAGGCCGAGACGACCTCCGCGCGGCGCTGCGGGGTGACCGGCCGGGTGACGGCGTTGTCGGCCCGCAGCGGGGCCACGCGCGCCGGCGCGGTGCGGCCGGCGGTCAGCTGGCGGTAGACCTCCTGCGCGATCGCGCGCATGCCGCGGCCGAACGGGTGGAAGTTCGCGGCCCGCAGCGGGTTGAGGGTCTTGCCGTTGATCCAGGCCTGGCTGCCCGCGCAGGCGTCGTGGCCGCGCGAGGCCGGGTAGAGGTCCACGTACGTCGCGCCGTTGGCCGCCGCGGCCAGGCGCAGCGACCGGTTGAGCCGTCGCTCCACCTTGTTGCCCCAGGCGTAGTCGCCCTTGGCGAAGCCGACGGCGTTGCACGAGCCGCGCTGCGGGAGCAGCCGCGGGTAGCCGACGACCACGACGGCCGCGTTCGGCGCCCGGCGAGCGACCGCACGGAGCACGCCGCCGACGTCGCCCCGGATCCGGTCGGCGTCGCGCACCTTGGTGTCCACGCCCTTGGCGTTGGTGAAGTGGCGCTTGCACGGCGCGCCGTCGGGGTCGAGCTCGGCGACGGCCCCGCACACCTCGATCATCGACCCGAACAGCCCGTAGTCGTTGCCGCCGATCCCGACCGTCACCAGGTCGGTCTCGTCGGTGAGCACGTCGACCTGCGGCGCGGGGGCGGGCCCCGGGATGATCGTCTCCTGCCGCCGGTCGACCAGGTCGGCGGTCTCCGCGCCCGAGCAGGTCACGTCGAGGTACGACGCGGCGCCGAGGTGGCCGGCGAGGTAGGCCGGGTAGTTCGACGTCGAGCGGATGCACCCGAGCGGGTCCAGCCGCAGCAGCGGGATGAGCGGTCCGGCGCTGTAGGAGTCCCCGATCGCCACGTAGTCCAGCGGCTCCTCGGCCTCGACGTCGACCACCGCGCGCCGGGCCGCGGACCCGGTGGTCGCGGCGGTGCGGTCGGTCGTGCGGTCGGCCGTGCGGTCGGCCGCAGCCGGGGCGGCGGGGGCGGGGGCTGCAGGCGCGGGGCCGGCGGCGGTCAGAGTGCCCGCGGCGGTCGCGGCGAGGACCGCGCTGGTCGCGAGCGCGGTCCGCAGGCGGCGTACGCGCCGGCTGGTCGTGGTGGTGCCGGCGGTGGACGGTGCGGTGGTCATGGTTCCCTCCCGAGGAACGCCCGGAGTCACGGCCGGGGCGAGGTCGACCCGGCCAACCTAGTGGTCGGCATCACCCTTGTTACTGACGGGTTCAACAGGCGGGCACCCCTACTTCTGGGCCTCCGCAACCGGTTCTGGGCCAATGCATCGGCCCAGAAGCGGACGCGTACCACCTATAGGTGGTACGCGCACCCCACCGCTCACCCCCCGACCACGACCTTCCGGCGGACGAGATCCCGGCCGACCTGGGCGTCGGTCCAGGGGAAGCGGACCCACTTCTCCTGGGCGAAGAGGCGGGTCTGGTCGGTGGACCACGGCGAGGTGGGGTCCTCGGACTGGCCGTAGGTCAGGATCGTGCGGGCGTCGAGCCGGCCGCCGGGCAGGTAGCTGATCGCCTGGATGTGCGAGGAGCCGTAGGTGATCGGCTTGTAGCGACCGGCGTTGTCCTCGACCCAGCGCGAGGAGAGCACGTTGGCGTTGCCGAGAGCATCGCCGTCACCGCCGCCGAGGCCGATGGGCGGGGCCCCGCGGTCGCCGGCGACCTGGAGCGAGCCCCAGCGGGCGTCGAAGGGCACGCCGGCCTCGCGGACGGCGGCGATCGCGTCGGCCATCGCCTGCACGACGCCGGGGTTGGCCACGTTGAGCCCGCGCAGGGTCTCGAGGGGGTCGGCGGGGTCGAAGGGCACCGTCCACACGGTGTCGACCAGGTCGAGCGGCAGCGCGGGCAGCCGCTCGACGAACGCCTCGAAGATGTGGACGCCGCGCGAGCCGCGGTCCGAGCGGCCGTCCCACCGGCGCAGCACCGCACAGGCCTCGGTCTCCCCCGTCAGCGAGCAGACCCGGTCCAGGGCGCCGTCGGCCCGCATGACCGCGGCCGCCTCGACCCGGTTGGCGTACTGGTGGCCGCGGAAGCTCGCGGGGGTCTCCTTGCGGCCGGAGGCGAGCCGGTCGGCGACGTACCCGGCGACGACCCGGGTCCGCATCGTCCGCTCGCACCGCTC
Source organism: Nocardioides marmotae (assembly GCF_013177455.1). Taxonomy (NCBI): domain Bacteria; kingdom Bacillati; phylum Actinomycetota; class Actinomycetes; order Propionibacteriales; family Nocardioidaceae; genus Nocardioides; species Nocardioides marmotae. Next base: position 1,238,497 of record NZ_CP053660.1, on the reverse strand, counting down.
GCAGCCGATGATGCTGGGGAAGCCCTCCAGCGGCGAGGCGGGGTTCGGCAGCCAGTAGGAGTCGTTGGCGTTCATCACCCAGTCGCGCCGGACCACCGAGGGCAGGTTGCGGGGGCCGAGGATGCCGGGCCGCTGCGCGTCGGCGTCCGCGCCCCACGCGCAGTCGCCCTCGGCGCGGGTGCCGTCGAGCCCGGGCAGCCCCGCGACGGCGTCGAGCACCCGGCCGACCACGGTCAGGCAGCGCTGCTCCATCGCGTTCGTGACGTGCGGGACCACCGAGTGGTCGGCGTACAGCACGTCGCCCCTGCGGTCGGCTGCGGTCGTGTTGACCCACGGAATGCCGCCACCGCGGTCCTGGCGGCGCAGCAGGTCGCGCACGTCGCGCGCCTTGCCCATGTCCATGAAGGTGTCGATGGTGCGCAGGTGCTCGCCGTTGGCGTCGCGGATCGCCCACACGCTCAGTTGGCTCCACGGCATCAGCTGCGCCGGGTCGTCGATGACGTAGCCCTGCGGGGTGCGCCAGACGTCCTCGGTGACCGTGCGGACCTTCCCGCCCTCGCGGACCCGCACCTTCACCTCGCGGCGCTCCAGCTCCCGCGTTCCGGAGCCGGAGAGGTACGTCGTGGGGCCGAGGAGGCGGTACTCATAAGGCGTGAAGCGGTACGCCGTGGAGACGGTGTGGCTCCAGGCGACGTCCTTGTTCCAGCCGATGTTGATCGCCGGGGAGCCGATCAGCGAGGCACCGGCGACGTCGTAGCGGCCGGGGATCGTCTGGTGCTGCTGGGTGAAGGTGTAGCGACCGCGCCACGGGAAGTGCGGGTTGCCCAGCAACATCCCCTTGCCGGTGCTCGTCGCGCGGGCGCCCGCCGCGGTGGCATTGGAGCCGAACGGCGCCTCCGGGTCGCGGCCGAAGCCCTTGAGCAGCGCGTCCCGGTCGACGTCGGCGGCGCGCAACGGGAGCTGCGGCAGGCCCGGGTCGGTGAGGCTCGGCGGGGAGGCGTCGGCGATCTCGGGGATGAAGACCCCGGTGGAGGCGAGCAGGTTCGCCAGGTACACGCCGTACCAGAGGTCGAGCGCGGTGACGTCGGGCCGCAGGTAGCGCGCGCCCCGGCAGGCGGGGTCGGTGACCTGGCCGCGGGGCGTCTCGCGCAGGTAGGTGTTGATGCCGGCCACGTAGCCCTTCACCATCGCCCGGGCCTGCTTGCCGGGCCCGGCGACGGGGTCGGCGAGGAGCTTCTCGACCACCCGGCGACCGTGCAGGTCGGCCACGACGGTGTCGACCTGGAGGTTGGTCGCATCCAGGGTGACCTGGTCGTTGTAGCGCGCGTTCGGCCCGAACCACAGCGACCGCTCGCCGCGGCCGGTCACCAGGGTGTCGGCCAGCGTGCACAGCGAGGCCTCCGCGGCGGCGTACCCGCTGCCGAAGCCGAGGGACCCGAAGCCGTCGGCGGTGATGTGCGGGATGCCGTGCTTGGTCCACTCGATCCGCGCGCGGTAGCGCGGCTTCTTGCCGACGGGCTCCCCGGCGGAGGCGCTCAGGGACGCGGTGCCGGGCGAGGTGTCGGGCGCGGGCGCGCCGACGGCGGTGGGTACGACGAGCGCCGCGGGCAGCAGGGTGGCCGCGGCGAGGGCGGTGAGCAGGCGTCGGAGCACGCCCGCTCAACGGCGGGTGGGTGACCGGGGTTACGTCAGAGGTACAGGCCGGTCGCCTCGTCGGCGAGCCGGTCCGCGGCGACCGCGTGGACGTCGCGCTCGCGCATGACGACGTACAGCTCGCCGTGCACCTCGACCTCGGCCTTGTCCTGGGGCTCGAAGAGCACCCGGTCCCCGACCTCGACGGCGCGGGCGTGCGGGCCGACGGCGACCACCTTCGACCACGACAGGCGCGTCGCGCCCATCGCGGCGGTGGCGGGGATGACGATGCCCCCGGAGGAGCGCCGCTCACCGGCCTCCGCGTCGACCTCGCACAGGATGCGGTCGTGCAGCATCTTGATGGGGGTCTTCTCAGGCGCGCCCACGGTCAGCCGGCGACCTTCCGGACCACGACGAACAGCGCGACGACGCCGACCACGGCGCCGACGGTCTTGAGGATGTTGTCGGTGCGCGGGTTGCCGGCCGCGTCGATGTAGTGCGCCTTGATGCTCGCGACCTCGCGCCCGACGATCGTCTTGGGGCTCGAGCGGTAGAGGAGCTGGTCGATGGTCGTCGCCAGCCGCTCGCGGGTCTCCTCGATCTCGCGCTCGAGGGAGGAGGTGTCGTTGCCGTTGCCCTTGCTCACGTGAGGTCTCCTGAGGTGGTGTGCGTGCCGGGAGACGCTACCAATCCCCCGTGCTCCGACGTGCGGTGCGGTGCGGTGTGGTGTGGGTGCCTCCCACACCGGTGCCCACTCCGGGCCCGATCGTGCGCGGGTCGAACCCGAAGGGCAGCTCGAGGCGGTGGGCGCGCATGAGCGCCTCGTCGGTCAGCACGTCGTACGTCGCCCCGTCGGCCACGACCGTGCCCCCGGAGAGGACGACCGAGCGCGGGCACAGCTCGAGGGCGTAGGGCAGGTCGTGGGTCACCATGAGCACGGTGACGTCGAGGGAGCGCAGGATGTCGGCGAGCTCGCGCCGGGAGGCGGGGTCGAGGTTCGAGGACGGCTCGTCGAGGACCAGCACCTCCGGCTCCATGGCGAGCACGGTGGCGACCGCGACGCGGCGGCGCTGACCGAAGGAGAGGTGGTGCGGCGGGCGGTCGACGTGCTCGGCCATGCCGACCTGCTCCAGGGCGCCCATCACCCGGCGGTCCAGCTCGGCGCCGCGGACGCCGAGGTTGGCGGGGCCGAAGGCGACGTCCTGGCGGACCGTGCCCATGAACAGCTGGTCGTCGGGGTCCTGGAAGACGATCCCGACGCGGCGGCGGACCTCCTGCAGGTGCTTGCTCTCCACCGGCAGCCCGCTGACCGCGACGCTGCCCGCGCCGGCGGTCAGGATGCCGTTGAGGTGCAGGACCAGCGTGGTCTTGCCGGCGCCGTTGGGCCCGAGCAGCGCGACCCGCTCGCCGCGGTGGACGTGGAGGTCGACGCCGAAGAGCGCCTGGTGGCCGTCGGGGTAGGCGTAGGCGAGCCCGCGGACGTCGAGGACCGGCGTGCTCATCGAGGCTCCCCCGTCCGGGGCGCGGCGGTGGGGGGTGCGGCGGTCGCGGCGGCCGGGAGCGTGCCGGTGTAGCCGCGGGCGAGCATCGCGAGGTGCACCCGCTCCCCGCGCTCGTAGCTGCGGATGAACAACGCCCCGAGGGAGCGCGCGAGCACCGGCCAGTGCCGCGGCGAGCGCGGGTCGCACCCGCGGGAGCGCATCGCGGTCAGCATCCGCCCGAGGTCGGCGGTCACCACGTCGAGGTAGCGGAGCATGAAGGACATGATCTCGACCAGCAGCGCCGGCATCCGCAGCCGCCGCAGGCCGGCGAGCACGGCGGTGGGCTCGGTCGTCGCGGCCAGCGTCAGCGACGCCATGACGCCGAGGGTGCCCTTGACCGCCAGGCCCCAGGCGGCGACCAGGCCGGCCTCGGAGACGGTGAGGCCGAGGACCTCGGTCCGCGGCCCGTGGGCCACGAACGGCATCAGCGCGGCGAAGACCAGGAACGGCACCTCGATCACCATCCGGCGCACGACCCACAGCAGCGGCACCCGGGCGAGCAGGATCACCACGACCACGACCGCGAGGTAGGCCGGGAACACGGCGTACCACTCGCGGGGGGTGGCGACGACGAGCAGGACGAAGCCGAGCAGCCCGGCGATCTTCAGGTGCGCCGGCGCGCGGTGGACGGGGCTGTGGCCGTGGTGGTGCAGGCGGTGGCCGTGGGCGGCCCCCACGTCAGGCCCGCTCGGGTTCGGTGGACCGCTCGGAGTCCGGGCCGGTCCCGACGTCGGTCCCGGCGTCGATCCCGGCGTCGGCCCCGGGTCGGCGCCGCCGCAGGAGCAGCGTGAGGCCGCCGGTCAGGACGAGGACGGTCAGCGTGCCGAGCACGCCGGCGATCCCCACGCTGAGCCGCTCGTCGTCGACGCCCTTGGTGGAGTAGTCGGCGAACGGGCTGCCGGCGGCCGGGCTGTCCTCGGCGGAGTCGAGGAAGCCGGTCTGCTCCGCGACGTGCTCGAGCCCGTCGGGGTGGGCGCTGGCGTAGTAGCTGGCCACGCCGGCGACGAGCAGGGCCACGACCAGGCCCGCGAGGAGGAGCGCGCGCGTGCTGACGTGGCGGCGGGGTGCGGCCGGGGCGCTCATGCGGCCACCGTCCGGATCTCGAGCTCGCGGGCGGCCACGAGCGGCCGGGCGCCGCGGACGAGGTCGGGCCGCACGGCCACGACCGCACCGACCACCAGGCCGGTGACCACCGCCTCGCCGATGCCGATGAGGACGTGCCAGCCGAGCATCGCGGTGAGCACCGTGCCGGCGTCGACCGGGGCCGTGCCGCCGATCGCGAAGAGCAGGCTGAAGACCAGGGCGGCGACGGGCACGGAGACGAACGCCGCGACGGCGGCGCTCGGCGCGACGGTCGCCAGCCGGCGCGGCAGCACGGCCTGGAGGCCGCGGAAGACGACGTACCCGACCAGCGCGGTGACCACGCCGATCAGCACGACGTTCGTGCCGAGCGCGGTGATGCCCCCGTCGGCCATGAACAGCGCCTGGACGACCAGGACCACCGAGACGCAGAGCAACCCGGTCCACGGCCCGACGAGGATCGCGGCGAGCGCACCGCCCATCAGGTGGCCGCTGGTGCCGACGCCCACGGGGAAGTTGATCATCTGCGCGGCGAAGACGAACGCCGCGACCAGGCCCGCCATCGGCGCGGCGCGGTCGTCGAGCTCGGTGCGTGCCTTGCGGAGCGCGACGCCGACGGCGGCTGCGGCGACGACGCCGGTCGCGACGGAGGTGGGTGCGTCCAGGAAACCGTCAGGGACGTGCATGGGTGCGACTCCTCGGTCGGGGGACGGGACGTCGGCGGGGACCGGTAGCGTCGGGATCGGCGGATCGGCATGCGTCGTGCCGCCAAGCGTACGTTGTTGCACATGATTGGCAAGAAGGAGAACGCCCGTGGCCGAGACGCCCCGCCTGTCCCCCGGTGACCCCGCCCCGGACTTCATGCTGCCGGACGACACCGGCGAGCAGGTGAGGTTGAGCGACCTGCGCGGGCGGAAGGTGATCGTCTACTTCTACCCCTCCGCGATGACCCCGGGGTGCACCAAGCAGGCCTGCGACTTCAGCGACTCGCTGGACTCGCTGCAGGCGGCCGGCTACGAGGTGCTCGGCATCTCACCGGACAAGCCGGAGCGGCTCGCGAAGTTCCGCGAGAAGGAGGGGCTGACCATCCGGCTGCTCTCCGACGCCGACAAGTCGGTGATGACCGCCTGGGGCGCCTTCGGGGAGAAGAAGCTCTACGGCAAGGTCGTCCAGGGCGTCATCCGCTCGACCGTCGTGGTGGGCGAGGACGGCACCGTCGAGGTCGCCCAGTACAACGTCAAGGCCACCGGCCACGTCGCCAAGCTGCGCAAGGACCTGGCGCTGACCTGACCCCTGCGCGCGCTCCTAGACTGAGCGCCGCCAGCCGGAGTGGTGGAACTGGCAGACACGCAGGTTTTAGGTACCTGTGCCTTCGGGCGTGGGGGTTCGAGTCCCCCCTTCGGCACCCGGGCGTCACCGCCCGGCCCAGGACGACGGATCAGAACAACGGTTCGGGGGTGGAGACGGTCGCCCCGGCGTCCTCCAGCGCCGCGCGGTACGCCGCGACCTGGGCGCGCGTGAGGGCGCCGTCGAGCCGGAGGAGCACCGGCCCGGCCAGCAGGTGGGTCTCCGTGCCGAGGTCGACCGTGCCGAGCTGGAGGGTGCGGATCTCCTCCGAGCGCCGGGCCGCGGAGTCCGGTGAGCCCCAGACCTCCACCTCCGCGCCGCACTCGATGCCGGGCTGCTCGCACGGGAACCGGCGGTCCCGCACCGTCCACCCCTCGACGAAGTCGGTCGGCGCGCCGGGCAGGCTGACCAGGTCCCCGCGCCGGAGCGGGACGAGCCCGGTCACGGTCGGCAGCTGTTCGAGCGCCGCGGCGACGTCGGCGCCGGACAGGTCGTCTCCTGCCCCGGCCGGGGCGGGCCCGGGGTCCTCCGACCCGGACCCGCACGCACCCAGCCCGAGGACCAGCCCGGCGGTGAGGACGACGGCAGCGGCGGCGATCCGAGACGGCACCCGCCGACCGTACCGGCCCCCGATCCGGCCACCGATCCCGCATGACTCGGCAGCGCGACCGGCGGGTACCCCCGCCGCATGGACGCCACGACGGACACCACCCAGCAGGCGGGGCTCGCCCTCGTGACCGGCGCATCGACGGGCATCGGCCGCTCGGTCGCCCACGAGCTGGCGAGGCGGGGGTACGACGTGGTCCTCGCGGCCGACGAGCCCGAGATCCACGCCGCCGCGGCGGAGGTCGCCTCCGCGCACGGGGTCGACGCCCGACCGGTGCAGGTGGACCTCACCCGCCCCGAGGAGGTCGAGCACCTGTGGCGCGAGGCGTCCGGCAGCGGCCGCCCTGTCGACGTCGTCGTGCTCAACGCCGGCGTCGGTGTGGGCGGCACGTTCGCCGACACCGCGCTCGAGCGGCACCTGCGCCTGGTCGACCTCAACGTCCGCTCCACGGTGCACCTGGCCAAGCTCGCCGTCGACGACATGGTGCGGCGCGGGGCGGGCCGGATCCTGGTGACCGCGTCGATCGCCGCCGTCGCGCCGAACCCGTTCCAGGCGACGTACGCCGCGTCGAAGGCGTTCGTGCACTCCTTCGCCGAGGGCATCCGCCACGAGCTGCAGGACACCGGCGTCACGGTCACCTCGCTGATGCCGGGCCCGACCGACACCGAGTTCTTCCGCCGTGCGGACCTGCTCGACACCGCGCTCGGCCAGGGCCCCAAGGACGACCCGGACGAGGTCGCCCGCGACGGCCTGGACGCGCTGTTCGCCGGCAAGCCGCACGTGGTCGCGGGCTCGTTCAAGAACCGCGCGCTGGCCGAGCTCGCCACCCACCTGCCCGACCGGCTGACGACCAAGGCGATGGCGGCGCAGACCAGGAAGAAGGACGACTGAGCGCGTTCGCCGGATCTCTGTGACGCCGGTCACTAGAGTCCGGCCATGGATTCGGCTCTCACGACCATCGGGCTCCCGGTCGCCCTCGGCATCATCATGCTCGGGCTCGGCCTCTCGCTGGTGCCCGACGACTTCCGCCGGGTCGCCCGGCACCCGAAGGCGGTCGGCGTCGCCCTGGCCTGCCAGCTGGTGCTGCTGCCGCTGTTCTGCTTCGGGCTGGTCACGGTCCTCGACCTGCCGCCGCTCCTCGCGGTCGGGATGATGCTGCTCGCCGCCTCGCCGGGCGGCACGAGCGCGAACCTCTACAGCCACCTCTTCCGCGGCGACGTCGCGCTCAACGTCACCCTCACCGCCATCAACTCGATCGTGGCGATCGCGACGCTGCCGGTGATCACCAACCTGGCCATCGCCCACTACGGGCTCGGCGACGAGGTGTCGCTGCAGTTCACCAAGGTGGTCGAGGTCTTCGCGGTGGTGCTGGTGCCGGTCGTGCTCGGCATGCTCATCCGGCAGCGGGCGGCCGGCTTCGCGGCACGGATGGACAAGCCGGTCCGGATCGGGTCGGCCGTCATCCTCGCGGTCCTGGTGCTCGGGATCCTGCTCGACCAGCGCGAGGACGTCGGGGACTACCTCGCCGACGTCGGGCTCGCCGCCGGCGTGTTCTGCGCCGCCTCCCTCGTCGTCGGGTACGTCGTCCCGCGGGCGGCGGGCGTGCGGGAGAGCGAGGCGATCGCCTCCTCGATGGAGATCGGCGTCCACAACGGGACGCTGGCCATCTTCGTGGCCGTCGAGGTGCTCGACAGCACCGAGATGTCGGTGCCCGCGGCCGTCTACTCGGTCTTCATGTTCGTCTTCGCCGCCCTGTGGGGCGTGGTGCTCACCCGCTACCTCGTGGGCCGTCGCGACGAGCCGGCGACCTCCGCGACCGCCTGAGCCCGGATGTGACGCGCTGCCCGGTCGGCTACCGCGCCGACCCGACGGCGCGGTAGTCCGTCGACCGGCGCGGCAGCTGGACGCCGGGAGCCGAGATCAGGCCAGCGCGCGGGCGACCAGCGGCGCGATCTCGCGCAGCGCGCGGCCTCGGTGGGAGATCCGGTCCTTCTCCTCCGGGCCGAGCTCGGCGGAGGTCAGCCCGTCGGCGAGGTGCTCGTCGGCGACGAAGAGCACGTCGTACCCGAAGCCACCGCTCCCCCGCGTCGCGCGGATGACCCGCCCGTCCATCCGGCCGTGGACCACCAGCTCGGTGCCGTCGGGGTGGGCGAAGGCGACCGCGCAGGCGAAGTGGGCGGTACGCCGCTCGTCGGGGACGTCCTCGAGCTGCTCGAGCAGCAGGGTGTTGTTGCGGGTGTCGTCCTTGGGCCGGCCCGACCAGCGCGCCGAGAGCACGCCGGGCATGCCGTTCAGCGCGTCGACGCAGAGACCCGAGTCGTCGGCGAGCGAGGGCAGGCCGGTGGCGGCCGCCCCGGCGCGCGCCTTGAGCAGCGCGTTGCCCTCGAAGGTCGGCTGGTCCTCGACGGGCTCGTCGTACGCCGCCACGTCGTCGAGGCCGACGACCTCGACGTCCGGGGCGTGCTCGCGCAGGATCCGCTCCATCTCGGCGAGCTTCTTGGCGTTGCGCGAGGCCAGGAAGACCCTCACCGGGCCAGCGCCTCCCCCTGGAGTCGGGTGAGGTCCGCGCAGCCCTTCTCGGCCAGCGCGAGCAGCGCGTCGAGCTCGCTGCGGTCGAAGGCGGCGCCCTCGGCGGTGCCCTGCACCTCGACGAACTTGCCGTCGCCGGTCATCACGACGTTCATGTCGGTCTCGGCGCGGACGTCCTCGACGTAGGGCAGGTCCAGGCGCGGGACCCCGTCGATGATGCCGACGCTGACCGCGGCGACCGAGCCGGTGAGCGGCTGGGCGGAGGCGGCGAGCGCCCCGGAGGCCTTCAGCGAGGCGACGGCGTCGGCCAGCGCGACGTACGCGCCGGTGATCGCCGCAGTGCGCGTGCCGCCGTCGGCCTGGAGGACGTCGCAGTCCAGGACGATGGTGTTCTCCCCGAGCGCCTGGTAGTCGATGACCGCGCGGAGGGAGCGGCCGATGAGCCGGCTGATCTCGTGGGTGCGGCCGCCGATGCGGCCCTTGACCGACTCGCGGTCCGATCGGGTGTTGGTGGCGGCCGGGAGCATGGCGTACTCCGCGGTGACCCAGCCCAGGCCGGAGCCCTTGCGCCAGCGCGGCACGCCCTCGGAGGCGGAGGCGGCGCACAGCACGCGGGTCCGGCCGAACTCGACCAGGACCGATCCCGCGGCGTGGTCGAGCCAGTTGCGGGTGATCGTGATGGGGCGCAGCTCGTCGTCGGCCCGGCCGTCTTCGCGTGTCATGGGGACCACGCTAGAGGGCCGGGCCGACGTCGGTGAGCCGGGGCGGTCGGGGGCTACTTGACCTCGGCGCGCAGCACGCGGATCCAGCCCAGGACGAACGGGATGATGATCCAGATCAACGTGGTGGTGCCGAGCTGGGCGTACTCCTCGCCGGTGATCGAGGCGCCGGTGAAGCCGTTGAACAGCGGCGTCTGGGCGGTGGAGAGGTCCAGCCACGGCGCGAGGTCCTCGAGCGCCGAGACCAGGCTGAAGACGATGCTTGAGGCGATGGGCAGCACGAAGAAGGTGACGATCGCGGCCGGGGTGTTGAGCAGCAGCAGGCCGTAGGCGAGGCCCTGCAGCAGGGTGAGCAGCTGGAGGGCGAAGAAGAGGACGAACAGCTGCGTCTGCACGTCGGAGAACCCGTCCTCGGCACCGCCGACCAGGCTGCACACGGCGGCGGCCACGATCGCGGCGATGAAGGCCAGCACGCCGAAGACCAGGGCGGCAGCGGACTTGGCCGCGACCACCTTGGTCCGGGACGGCTCGAGCGCGAAGGTGACCATCGCCGTGCGCTGGCTCCACTCGCTGGTGACCAGCAGGATGCCGAGCACCGGCAGCAGGAACCCCTGCGGGGTGGCCGCGATGGAGATGAAGTTCTCGAACGTGCGGTCGCGGGCGTCGGCGGCGAAGAAGAAGATCGTCATGATCGCCGCGGTGATGAGGACGATCGCCCCGAGCAGCCAGCGGCCGGCGCGGGTGTCGTAGATCTTGCGCAGCTCGACCCCGACCAGCCGGGTGAACGGCACCTTCGGGGTGCCGGCGACGTCGAGGGTCATCGGGTGACCAGTGGTGGTGCTCATGCCTGGGCTCCTTCCTGGAGCTGCGTCGCGTCGGCGGGGTGACCCTCGCGCTGGGTGCTGGAGGTCAGCTCGAGGAAGAGGTCCTCCAGCCCCCTCTTGCCGCTGCGCAGGTCGGTCAGCACGACGCCGGCCTCGAGGGCGGCCCGGCCGACCTCGACCGGGTCGGCGTCGACGCGCAGGCCCGACCCGGCGGGCGTGGCGGCGTACCCCTTGGCCTGCAGGGCGCGGGCCAGTACGTCGTTGTCGAGGGAGGTGACCAGCGAGGCGGCGGGGCCGGACTGGGCGAGCAGCGACGCCTTGTCGCCCTGGGCGACGATCTTGCCGCGGCCGATGAGGATCAGCTCGTCGGCGACGAGCTCGACCTCGTTGAGCAGGTGGCTGGAGAGCAGCACGGTGCCGCCGCGGTCGGCGTAGCCCTTGAGCAGGTCACGCATCCAGCGGATGCCGGCCGGGTCGAGGCCGTTGGCCGGCTCGTCGAGGATGAGGACCGACGGGTCGCCGAGCAGCGCGTGGGCGATGCCGAGGCGCTGCTTCATGCCGAGGGAGTAGTTGCGCATCCGGCGCTTGGACTCGGCCTCGCTGAGCGAGACCAGGGCCAGCATCTCGTCGACGCGGGACAGGGGCAGGCCCATCGTCTTCGCGCCGAGGGTGAGGATCTCTCGGCCGGTGCGGCCGGCGTGCTGGGCGCCGGCGTCGAGCAGCACGCCCACGTGGCGCCCGGGGTTGGGGATGTCGTGGTAGTCCAGCCCGCCGATCGTCGTGCTCCCGCTGCTGGGCGGGGTCAGCCCCACCATGATCCGCATCGTGGTCGTCTTGCCCGCGCCGTTGGGCCCGAGGAAGCCGGTCACGCGGCCGGGTTGGCAGGTGAAGCTCACGTCGTCGACGGCGGTGAACCCGCCGTACGTCCTGGTCAGTCGGTCGACCTTGATCATGGGTCCACCCTGCCCGAAGAGGTGAGTCCTCCGCAGGGGACGCGCGGCGGGGAGGGCGATGACCTAAGTAGGGGGCGGGACCGACGGGCGCAGGCTGCCGGGGCCGCCTCGGGGCGCCCTAGCCTGGGCCCGTGGACCGCCCCTCCCCCGTCGAGCACCAGCCGCCGCCGACGCCTTGGGGGCGCACCTGGCGGCTGCTCGCCGTGCTCGTGATCAGCGCGATCGTGTGGCTGCCGATCGCCGGCGACCAGGCCCGGTGGCTGCTGTGGCTCGACCTCGCCCTCGGCGCGGTCTCGCTCGTGGTCGTCCACCACCGGCGCCGGTGGCCGCTCCCCATCGCCCTGGTCATCAGCGCGTTCGCCGCGGTGTCGGGCACCGCCGCGGGCCCGGCGACCCTCGCGACGGTCTCGGTCGCGACCGGGCGCCGTTGGCAGCAGCTGGTCGTGGTGTTCGTGGTCGGCCTCGCCGGCGCGCAGGTCTTCACCCTGACCCAGCCCGGCGGCGGCGAGGAACCGCTGTGGCTGCTGAGCTTCCTCAACGTCATCGTGCTGGCGGCGTGCGTGGGGTGGGGCATGTACCTCGGCTCGCGCCGCGAGCTGGTCTCGACCCTGCGGCAGCGCGCCGAGCGCGCCGAGGCCGAGCAGGAGCTGCGTATCGACCGGGCCCGCGCCACCGAGCGCGCGCGGATCGCCCGGGAGATGCACGACGTGCTCGCCCACCGGATCTCCCAGATCTCGCTGCACGCCGGCGCGCTGGGCTTCCGCGAGGACCTCACCGCGGAGGAGATGCGGGCCAGCGCGGCGGTGATCCGCGACAAGGCCCACGAGGCGCTGACCGACCTGCGCGGGGTGCTCGGGGTGCTGCGCGACGAGGACACCGGCGCGGTCGTGCACGCGCCCCAGCCGACGTACGACGACGTCCCGCGGCTGGTGGCCGAGGCGACGGCGGCGGGGCTCAACGTCGACTACGTCGACCGGGTCGACCGCTCGGCGGGCCCGGTGCCCGAGGTCGTCGGTCGCACCGTCTACCGGATCGTGCAGGAGGGGATCACCAACGCCCGCAAGCACGCCCCGGGCGCCCATCTGCTCGTCGAGCTGACCGGCTCCCCCGACGACGGCCTCGACGTGCGGCTGCGCAACCCGCTCGGCTTCGGGGTCGGCGTCACGCCCGGCGCCGGGCTCGGGCTGGTCGGGCTCTCCGAGCGCGCCGAGCTGCGCGGCGGCCGGCTCGAGCACCGTCGTGACGCGGGCATGTTCGTGCTGCACGGGTGGCTGCCGTGGGCGGCATGAGCGAGGAGGGAGGCACCGTGCGGGTGCTGGTGGTCGACGACGACCCGATCGTGCGGTCGGCGCTGACGCTGATGCTCGGCGGGCAGGCCGACCTCGAGGTGGTCGGCGAGGCCGGCGACGGACGCGAGGGCGTGCTGCTCGTGGACCGGCTGCGGCCCGACATCGTGCTGATGGACATCCGGATGCCGGTGCTCGACGGGCTCGAGGCCACCCGCCGGCTGCACCGGCTGCCGGACCCGCCGCGGGTGATCGTGCTGACGACGTTCGACGCCGACGAGCACGTGGTCGAGGCGCTCGCGGCCGGGGCCGACGGGTTCCTGCTCAAGGACACCGCGCCGGCGCAGATCGTCGAGGCGCTGCGCAAGGTCGCCGAGGGCGAGCCGATGCTCTCCCCCTCGGTGACCCGGACCCTCATCGACCGGCTGCGCGCCGCCCAGGCCGAGCCGGCCGACGACCGCGCGGCCCGCGCCGAGGCCCGGCTCGCGCTGCTCACCGACCGGGAGCGCGAGGTCGCCCTGGCCGTGGGCCGGGGGCTGAGCAACGCCGAGGTCGCCCGCGAGCTGCACCTGTCCGTGCCGACGGTCAAGGCGCACGTCTCCCGGCTCTTCGAGAAGCTGGTCGTGACCAACCGCGTGCAGATCGCGATGTGCGTGCACGACGCCGGGCTGGTCTGACCCCGGCGGGGTCCCGGAGCTCCCGGAGATCCCGGGGCTCCCGGGGTCCGGCTGGCTCAGGCGCGCTGGGCGGGCCGGTCCGTCGACCGGGCCGGCTCGCTCGGCCGGGCGCCGAGCTCGTAGACCGCGCCGGGCCGGGCCAGCTCGACCGGGCCGTCGTAGACCGCCCGCGCCTCGGCCAGCACGACCGCCGGGTCGTGCCAGGGCGGCACGTGGGTGAGCACGAGGCGCCGGGCGTGGGCCCGGGTGGCGGTCGTGCCGCAGTCCTTGCCGGTCAGGTGCAGCGAGGGCGGGTTGTCGCCGCCCTCCTCGAAGGAGGCCTCGGCGAGGAAGAGGTCGGCGTCGGTGGCGACCCGGTCCAGGCCGGCGCACGGGCCGGTGTCGCCGCTGTAGGCGAGCACCGCGCCGTCGGCCTCGATCCGCAGGCCGAACGCAGGCACCGGATGGTCGACGGGCACCGGGTCGACGGCGAAGGGACCGATGCGGACCGGGCCGTCCCACTCCCGGAAGTCGAACTCCTCGCGCATGCCGGGGTCCAGCGGGAGGTCGTAGGCGCGCGCCATCCGGTCGGCGGTCCCCTCGGGGCCGTGCACCGGGATCCGCGGCTGCGGGCCGGAGGGGTGGTAGCGACGCAGCACGTGGTAGCCGCAGAGGTCGAGGCAGTGGTCGGCGTGCAGGTGGCTCAGCAGCACCGCGTCGATCGCCAGCGGGTCGGCGTAGGTGTGCAGCGGGCCGAGCGCCCCGTTGCCGAGGTCGACCAGCACCCGCCAGGTCCGCGCGCCCGTACCGTCGTCGTGCTCGGCCTCGAGCAGGTAGCAGCTGGCCGGCGACGTGGGCCCCGGATAGGAGCCGGAGCAACCGATGACCGTGACCCTCACGCCGTACCTCCCCCGAGACCACCGCGGCCCCTGACCCCTGCGCCGGGATCGGCGACGGGGCGGGAGGGGCGCGGCACGGTCGCAACGGTAAGCGCATCCGGGCCCGTTGGCACGGACTCTTGAGCAGCGTCACGTCCGAGCGCGGATCGCCGGCGCTCGCCCGGCCCGGGGCTAGCGTGGTCGGGTGCGCCGTACCTCCGTCGTGGCAGCCGCCGTCGCCGCCCTGCTCCCGCTCTCCGCCACCCCCGTCCTCGCCGGCACCGCGCCGTGCGACGGGCCCCCGCGGACGGCCGCCGCCACGGTGCCCGCGGGCGAGGCGGGGCGCCGGGTCGTCCCCGAGGACCGACGGGTCCTGGCGATCTCCGTCGACGGGCTCAACCCCGCCGCGCTGGCGCGGCTGGGCGAGCAGCGCACGCCGGTCCTGCACCGGCTGCTGGCCCAGGGCGCCTCGACCCGCAACGCCCGCACCGCGCGCGAGCTGACCCTCACCCTGCCCAACCACACCGGGATGGTCACCGGGCGCCGGATCGACGCGGCCAAGGGCGGCCACGGCGTCACCTGGAACACCCACCGCCCCGGCACCACCGTGCAGCGCGCCGCCGGCCACGCGGTCGCCTCGGTCTTCAGCGTGGTGCGCGCCGCGTCCGGCGAGTCGGTGGTCTTCACCGGCAAGGAGAAGTTCACGCTGTTCGAGCGGTCCTGGCCGCGCGGCGTCGACGCGCTGACCTACGAGGAGGACCCGCTCGCCCTGGTCAAGGCGGCCCGGCGCGACCTGCGCCACGAGGACCGCGCGCTCACCTTCGTCCACCTCGCCACGCCCGACGTCGCCGGCCACGCGAACGGCTTCATGTCGCGGTCCTACCTCGACGCGGTCGCCCGCGCCGACCGGCTCATCGGCAAGCTGGTCCGTGCGGTCGAGGGCGACGCGGAGCTGCGCCGCGAGGTGGTGGTCGTGCTGACCGCCGACCACGGCGGTCGCGGCGCCGGGCACTACGACGCCACGCGGTACGCCGACTACCGGGTCCCGTTCCTGGTGTGGGGCCGCGGGATCGAGGCCGCGGACCTCTACCGGATCAACCCCGACCGCTCCGCACCCGGCCGCTCGCGGACGTCGTACGCCGGCAGGCAGCCGGTCCGCAACGGCGACCTCGCCAACGTGGTGACCCGCCTGCTGGGGCTCGGGCCGGTGCCGGGCAGCGAGCTCGGGCGGACCGACCCGCTCGTCGTCGACCGGGACTGACCGCTCGAGTCAGCCCGGGTCAGCGCAGCTCGGCGAGGGTCGGCCAGGGGTTGAACCGGCAGCCGCCGAGCCCCTTGGACTGCTGCTGCATGACCGGTGCGGGCTGCCCGCGTCCGCCGCAGGTGGCGTGGCCGCGGCCCAGCCAGTGGCCGGTCTCGTGGTTGACGACCATGTGCCGGTAGTCGCGCAGCGCGCCGCGGGCGGCGTTCCACGCCGGCGAGGCGTGCTTCCAGCGCTCCTGGTTGATGACGACGTAGCGGCCGACCCGGCAGCTCCACTGCGCGCTGCACACGGGGCTGAACCGCGGCACCTCGGCCGCCGCGGCGAGCACGAGGGTGAACGACCCGCCGCGCCGGACCGGCACGAACCGGACGCCGGAGCCGCGCCAGCCACGGGCGTCCTCGTAGGTCTGCTGCGCCTGCCGGCGGAACGTCGCCAGGCTGGTGGTGAGCCGTCCGCGCGTCTGCACCGAGTACGTCACCGTCCGCCGCACGTCGACCCGGTGCCGGACCGACCTCGGGGCGGTGCGCTGGCGCAGCGTGGTGTGGCCGGGGGCGGTGTGCACCACCTCGGCGCGGACCCTGCGGCCGACGTCGCCGGGGCGCAGGCGGTAGGTCAGGCCGCGCTCGCGGGCGACCGGGCGGCCGGCGACCAGCCACCGCACGCGCACCCGGGTGGCCAGGGGCCGCACCTCGCCCGGCGCCACCCGGACGACCCGGCCGAAGCGGGCCACACCGGTGACCCGCGCGGGCGTGCGCACCCACAGCGGGGCGCGGCGCACCCGGTCGGTGGGGGCCGAGCGCACGGTCGTCGCGGCGCCGGTCGAATCGGTCGCGGTGACCTCCACGCTCAGCCGGCGGCCGAGGTCGTCGAGGCCGAGCTCGTGGGTGCGGTCGGTGGCGCCGGGCACGGGCTCCCCGCCCCGCAGCCACCGGTAGGTCAGGGTCAGCCCGTCGGTGCCGCCCTCCCAGCGGCCGGCGCCGGCGACCAGGCGCTGGCCGAAGACCGGCTCGCCCTTGACCACCGGCGGCGCGGTCGGCACCGGCTCGGCGCTCGCCGCGCCGGGGGCGGCGACCAGCAGCGCGGCCCCGAGGAGCAGCGCGGCGAGCAGCCGGGTCAGGCCCACAGCTGGCCCTCGAGCCGGTCCTCCGCCTGGTCGATGGTGCCCTCGTAGGCGCCGGTGGAGAGGTACTTCCAGCCGCCGTCGCACACGACGAAGGCGATGTCGGCGCTCTCGCCCGCCTTCACGGCCTTCGCGGCCTGGCCGAGCGCGGCGTGCAGGATCGCCCCGGTCGAGATGCCCGCGAAGATCCCCTCGAGCTCGAGCAGCTCGCGCACGCGGCGTACGGCGTCGCGCGGGCCGACCGAGAAGCGCGAGTCGATCAGGTCGGCGTCGTACAGCTCGGGCACGAAGCCCTCGTCGAGGTTGCGCAGGCCGTAGACCAGCTCGCCGTACCGCGGCTCGGCCGCCACGATCCGCACCTCGGGCTTGGCCGTGCGGAAGTAGCGGCTGACCCCCATCAGGGTGCCGGTGGTGCCGAGCCCCGCGACGAAGTGGGTGATGCTCGGCAGGTCGGCCAGCAGCTCGGGGCCGGTGCCCTCCTCGTGGGCAAGCGCGTTCGCGGCGTTGCCGTACTGGTAGAGCATCACCCAGTCGGGGTGCTCGGCGGCGACCTTCTTGGCCACCCGCACGGCCTCGTTCGAGCCACCCGCGGCGGGGCTGGACACGATCTCCGCGCCCCACATCCGCAGCAGCTGGCGACGCTCCTCGGAGGTGTTCTCCGGCATCACGCACACGATCCGGTAGCCCTTGAGCTTGGCGGCCATCGCCAGGGAGATGCCGGTGTTGCCCGAGGTCGGCTCGAGGATCGTGCAGCCGGGCCGCAGCGTCCCGTCCTTCTCGGCCTCCTCGATCATCTTCAGCGCCGGCCGGTCCTTGATCGAGCCGGTCGGGTTGCGGTCCTCGAGCTTGGCCCACAGGCGTACGTCGGGCGAGGGCGACAGCCTCGGCAGCCCGACGAGCGGGGTGTTGCCGACGGAGGCGAGCAGGCTGTCGTAGCGCATGGTTCCAGCATGACATCCACCGATCGGTGGATCCGCTCCGGCGCCGGTGGATCGATGTGCGAGGCGCCCGCGACCGGTTGGCTGGAGCCATGAACTCCACTCCCCCGGGGCCGGCCGTCGAGGTCGTCGGGCTCCGCAAGGCCTACGGCGAGAAGGTGGCGGTCGCCGACGTCGGCTTCACCGTCGAGCACGGCGAGGTCTTCGGCATCCTCGGCCCCAACGGCGCCGGCAAGACCACCACCGTCGAGGCGGTCGCCGGGATGCGGGTCGGCGACGCGGGACGGATCCGCGTCCACGGCCTCGACCCCTGGACCGAGCGCGACGCGCTGACCCGGGTGCTCTCGATCCAGCTCCAGGAGAGCAGGCTGCAGGCCAAGATCACCGCCCAGGAGGCCTTCGAGCTCTGGTCGGCGCTGTACGACGACCCGGTGCCGTGGCGCGAGGTCGCCGAGCGCCTCGGGCTGACCGAGCACCTCGGGCGCCGCTTCGGAGCGCTCAGCGGGGGCCAGCAGCAGCGGCTCTCGATCGCGCTGGCCCTGGTCGCCCGGCCCCGGGTCGTGGTGCTCGACGAGCTGAGCACCGGCCTGGACCCGCGCGCCCGGCGCGACGTGTGGCAGGTCGTGCGCGATCTGCGTGCCGGCGGCACCACGGTGCTGCTGGTCACCCACTCGATGGAGGAGGCCCAGTCGCTCTGCGACCGGGTCGCGATCATCGACCGCGGGCGGATCCGGGCGCTCGACACCCCTGAGGGCCTGATCCGGGCGGCCGGCGAGGCGACCACGATGACCTTCGTGCCGTCCACGCCGATCGACCTCGACGCCGTGCGCGACCTGCCCGGGGTGACCGAGGTGCGCGCCGAGGGCGGCCTGGTCGTGGTGACCGGCGCGGAGGACGCCGCCGTCACGGTCGTGACCGACCTGGTCGCCCGCGGCGTCGTACCGACGCGGCTCAACGTGACCGCCGGCTCCCTCGACAGCGCCTACCTCGACCTCACCGCCGCTCCCGACCAGGTGGAGACGCCCGCATGAGCGCCACCGTGATCTCTCCCGCCACCCGTGCCGTCCTCCGCACGGAGACCCGGCTCTTCGGCCGGGAGCTCGCCTCGCTGTTCTGGATCCTGGTCTTCCCAGTCGCCCTGCTGTGCGTGCTCGGCGCGATCCCGAGCTTCCGCGAGCCCCACGACGCACTCGGCGGCCTGCGGACCATCGACGTCTACCTGCCGACGGTCGTCTTGTTCTCGATGATCGCAGCGGCGCTCATGACGATGCCCCCGGTCGTCTTCGCCTACCGCGAGAGCGGGGTGCTGCGCCGGCTGGGCACGACGCCGGTCGGACCGGCGGCGGTCCTCGGTGCCCAGGTGCTGCTGCACGCCGTCGCGGTCGTGGTCTCCAGCCTGATCGCCATCGTCACGGGCCGGATCGTCTTCGGCATCGCCCTGCCCGACTCGCTGCTCGGCTACGCCCTGGCCTACGTCCTCGTCCTCCTGGCGTCGTTCTCCCTCGGCGCCGTCGTGACCGCGGTCTCCCCCAACGCCCGCGTGGGCACGGCCGTGGGCATGGTCGTCTTCTTCCCCTCGATGTTCACCGCCGGGGTCTACGCGCCGGTGCAGGCGCTGCCGAGCCCCCTGCGCGACATCGTCGGCGGCACGCCCCTGGGCGCCGCGACGGAGGCGATGACGCAGGCGATGTCCGGCGGCTTCCCCGACGTCCGGCACCTGCTGGTCGTCGCGGTCTGGGCGGGGGTGCTCTCGCTGATCGCGGTGCGCACCTTCCGCTGGGAGTGAGAGGGTACGGCGCGTGAGCTCCGCGACCGCCGAGGCGCAGGCGGGCCAGCAGTGGCTGCGCCACCTGCCCCTCGTGCTGCTCGGCGTGAGCCTCGTCGTCGCCCTGGTCACCGGGCCCGCGACCGGCGCCACGTCCTCGGGGCCGCGGCTGGCGGCGCAGCTGGGGCTGGCCGCGGCGACCGCGGCGCTGCTGGCCTGGTGGGCGTACGGCCCGACCGCCGGCGGCGGCCCGGCGCGGTTCGCCCTGCGGACCGCGCTGGCCTTCGCGCTCACCGCGCTCAACCCGCTCTTCTGCGTCTTCGCCTGGATCGGGTTCGCCGACGCCGCCGACGTCCTGCGGGGCCGATGGGTGTGGGTGGGGTTCGCGGCGACCGCCGCGGCGATGGCCACCGGCCAGTCCGGCGGCCTGCCGACCGGGCCGACCGGACACCTCGCCTTCTTCCTCGCGCTGTTCGCGCTCAACTTCGGCCTCGCCGCGGCGATGGGGCGCGCCGCGCTCCAGATCGAGCGGACCAGCACCGACCGCGCGGCCGCGATCGCCGAGCTGGAGCGGCTGAACGCCAGCCTCGAGGAGGCCCTGCTGCGCAACGAGGCGCTCCAGCAGACGGTGGTGGCCCAGGCCCGGGTCGCCGGCGTGCAGGAGGAGCGGCAGCGGCTGGCCCGCGAGATCCACGACACGATCGCCCAGTCGCTGGCCGGCGTGCTCACCCAGCTGCAGGCGGCGGGGCAGGAGGCGGACCCCGACGCGCGGATCCGGCGGGCCACCGAGCTCGCCCGCAGCGCACTCGCCGAGGCCCGCCGGTCGGTGCTGGACCTCGCGCCGGCGCCCCTGCACGGCGCCGGGCTGCCCGAGGCGATCGACGCCGTCGTACGCTGCTGGGCCGCCGACCAGGACCCGGACCGTGCCGCCCGCACCGACCTGGTCGTGACCGGCGAGGTCCGGCCGCTGCACCCCGAGGTCGAGGCGACGGTGCTGCGGATCGTCCAGGAGTCGCTCGCCAACGTCGCCAAGCACGCCCGGGCCGGACGGGTCGGCGTGACGCTGGACTACGACGGCGAGGAGGTCGTGGTCGACGTCCGCGACGACGGCGTCGGCTTCGACGCCGGCCGGCCCGCCCCGCCGAGCTCCTTCGGCCTGCGCGGCATGCACCAGCGTGCCGCGCGCCTCGCGGGCACGCTCACGCTCGAGTCGTGCCCCGGCGGCGGCACCGCGGTGTCCCTGCGCCTGCCCGCCCTGGCCCGGGAGGCGGCGTGATCCGGATCCTGGTCGCCGACGACCACCCGGTCGTCCGCGACGGCGTCCGGAGCATGCTCGGCGCCGTGCCGGACTTCGAGGTGGTGGCCGAGGCGGGCAGCGGACCCGAGGCGGTCGCCCTGGCCCGCGCGACGGACCCGGACGTCGTGGTCATGGACCTGCGGATGCCCGGTGGCGGCGGCGTGGACGCCGTACGTGCCCTCCGGGCCTCGGGCACGCGGGCGGCCGTGCTGGTGCTCACGACCTACGACACCGACTCCGAGACCGTCGCGGCGATCGAGGCGGGCGCGACCGGCTACCTGCTCAAGGACACCCCGGCCGAGCGGCTCTTCGAGGCGGTGCGCGCGACCGCGGCCGGGGAGACCGTGCTCTCCCCGGCCGTCGCCAGCCGGCTCGCCTCCCACCTGCGTCGTCCCAGCCGCACCACCGCCCTCACCAGCCGCGAGCGCGAGGTGCTCGTGCTGGTCGCCCGCGGCACGTCCAACCGCGCCATCGCCCAGGAGCTCTTCGTGAGCGAGGCGACGGTCAAGACCCACCTCGTCCACGTCTACGAGAAGCTCGGCGTGGCCGACCGCGCCGCCGCCGTGGCGACGGCGTACGAGCGCGGCATCCTCGGCGGCCCGACCGCCTAGCGCAGGAAGTTCTCGGGGTCGAACTCGTCGAGCGGGATGATCCGCACGCGGGGCAGCGGCACGTTGAAGGCGTGCACGTCGTCCTCGAGGTCGTGGACGCGGATGCCGAGCTGGTCGAACTGCGTGCTGGCGTACTCGCGCAGCGCGACGAGCCCGATGCGTCGCTGGTAGGCGCTCTGGTCGAGCAGCCGGGAGAGGTGCTCGGCGAAGTCGGCGTCGTGGCTGACGAGCAGCACGTCGTCGGCGCGCTGGACCAGCGCGTCCAGCGTGCGCTGGATGCCGATGTCGACGACCTTCTCGTCGGCGCGCCCGGCCAGCGGGACCGGCCGGTAGTCCATGGCCAGGAGGGCCTGGACGAAGCTGCTCGGCAGCGTGCCGTTGGAGGCGTTGAGGAAGAACAGGCCGGTGACCGGCTGTCCCCACAGCTGCTCGGCGTACGCCGTGACCCGCTCCCAGCGGGGCCGCTCCTCGGGGAGCGGGCGACGGCCGAGCAGGGAGTTGCCCAGCGTCGCGTCGATGTTCTCGCCGTCGACGAGGACGAACGTGCGGCGGTCGGTCATCGGGCGCTCAGCTCAACCATTCCCGCACCGTACCGCCGCCGCACGATCGTGGGTGCGTGGCTCAGCAGCCGCCCGCGACGGCGGGCAGCACGACGACCTGGTCGCCGTCGGCGAGCGGGGCCTCGAGGCCGCCGATGAAGCGGACGTCCTCGTCGTTGATGTAGACGTTGACGAACCGGCGCAGGTCGCCGTTGTCGATCAGGCGGTCCTTGATGCCGGGGTGGCTCGCCTCCAGGTCGTCGATCAGCGCGCTCAGGCTGGCACCCTCACCGGTCACGGCCTTCTCGCCGTCGGTGTAGGTGCGCAGGATGGTCGGGATTCGGACCTCGATGGCCATGGTTCGTCGGACTCCTCGATGGGGCTGGTGCGGGGCTGGTGCGGGGGTCTTGCTGGGTCTCGTGCGGGTCTAGCGGGTGGGAAGCTCGGGGACGACCGCGACCTCTTCCTCGGTCACCTCGCCGTCCACGATCCTGTACGACCTGAACTCCACCGGGCCCTCGTTATTCCCGTGCTCGCGGGTGCTCACGAGCACGTAGTGGGCGCCGGGCTCGCTGGCCAGGCCGATGTCGGTGCGGCTGGGGTAGGCCTCGGTCGCGGTGTGGGAGTGGTAGATCACCACCGGCTCCTCGTCGCGGTCCCACATCTGCTTGTAGAGCTCGAGCAGCTCGGTGGAGTCGAACTCGTAGAACGTCGGGCTCCCCGCCGCGTTCACCATCTCCACGACCCGCTCGGGGCGGTCGCTGCCCTCGGGGCCGGCGACGATGCCGCAGGCCTCGTCGGGGTGGTCGCGCTTGGCGTGCCGGACGATGGCGTCGTACGTCGCCTGGTCGATGGTGAGCACGGAACCAGGGTAGGCGGTGGCGTCCGCATGGCGGACAACGTGCCCGGTCCCCGGACCCGCGGGAGCGCTCCCTACCCTTGGACCATGGACATGTTGGACCCCATCCTCCAGCCGCACTACGAGACGGTGCTCGCCCGCAACCCCGGCGAGGGCGAGTTCCACCAGGCGGTCCTGGAGGTCCTGGAGTCGCTCGGCCCGGTCGTGCGCAAGCACCAGCACTACGTCGACGAGGCCGTCATCGAGCGGCTCTGCGAGCCCGAGCGGCAGCTGATCTTCCGCGTGCCGTGGACCGACGACCAGGGGCGGGTCCAGATCAACCGCGCGTTCCGCGTGGAGTTCAACTCCGCGCTCGGCCCCTACAAGGGCGGCCTGCGCTTCCACCCGTCGGTCTACCTCGGGATCGTGAAGTTCCTCGGCTTCGAGCAGATCTTCAAGAACGCGCTGACCGGCATGCCGATCGGCGGCGGCAAGGGCGGCTCGGACTTCGACCCCAAGGGCCGCAGCGACGCCGAGGTCATGCGCTTCTGCCAGTCGCTGATGACCGAGCTCTACCGCCACCTCGGTGAGTACACCGACGTCCCCGCCGGCGACATCGGCGTCGGCGGCCGCGAGATCGGCTACCTCTTCGGGCAGTACAAGCGGATCACCAACCGCTACGAGTCCGGCGTGCTCACCGGCAAGGGCCTCTCCTACGGCGGCTCGCAGGTGCGCACCGAGGCCACCGGCTTCGGCACCGTCTTCTTCACCGAGGAGATGCTCAAGACCTCCGGCCGGTCGCTGTCGGGCCGCCGGGTCGTCGTCTCCGGCTCCGGCAACGTCGCGATCTACGCCGCACAGAAGGCCGCCGACCTCGGCGCGCAGGTCGTCGCGTGCTCGGACTCCTCGGGGTACGTCGTCGACGAGGCCGGCCTCGACCTCGCCCTGCTCAAGCAGGTCAAGGAGGTCGACCGCGCGCGGCTCTCGGCCTACGCCGACCAGCGCCCCGGCGCGTCGTACGTCGCCGGCGGCCGCGTCTGGGACGTCCCCTGCGAGGTGGCGCTCCCCTGCGCGACCCAGAACGAGCTCGACGGCGAGGCCGCCCGGACCCTCGTCGGCAACGGCGTGCTCGTCGTCGCCGAGGGCGCGAACATGCCGTGCACCCCCGAGGCCACCCGCGTCTTCCAGGACAAGGGCGTGCTCTTCGCGCCGGGCAAGGCCGCCAACGCCGGTGGCGTGGCCACCAGCGCGCTGGAGATGCAGCAGAACGCCTCGCGGGACTCCTGGTCCTTCGCCCACACCGAGGAGCGGCTGCGCGAGATCATGGTCGGCGTCCACGAGCGCTGCGCCAGCGCCGCCGACGAGTACGGCGCCCCCGGCAACTACGTCGCCGGCGCCAACATCTCCTCGTTCCTCCAGGTCGCCGACGCCATGCTCTCCCTCGGCGTCGTCTGAGGCCCGCTACCTGCCCAGGGGATAGTCACGGACGGATAGTCACGGACGTTCCTGTCCGTCGGCGGGGTAGTCACGGACGTTCTGGTCCGTGACTACCCCGCCGGCGGGTCGGCTCAGGTGAGGAACCGGGCGGCGACCTCGTCGGAGAGGCCGGCATCGATGCGGGCGCGCATCCAGTCCTGCATGGGCGGGAGGTCGCGGATCGGCCACCAGCGGACGTCGGTGTTCTCGTCGTCGGCCGGGTACGGCTCGCCGGAGACCCACGAGCAGGCGAAGGTGATGTCGAGGTAGACCCCCTGGTCGCCGTTGGGGTGGGTGATCCTCGGGCTGACGCTGACGGCGGCGAGCCGGTCGACGGTGATCTCGACGCCGGCCTCCTCGAGCGCCTCGCGCCGGGCCGCGACGGCCGGCTCCTCGCCGGGGTCGACGATGCCGGTCACCGGCGCCCAGCGGCCGTTGTCGACGCGCTCGGTCAGCAGGATGTCGTCGCCGCGGCGTACGACCGCAGTGACCGCCGGCAGCCACAGCTCACGGGTGCCGACCAGCGCGCGGAGCTCGACGACGAAGGGTGGGATCGGCACGCGGGCGAGTCTCCCAGCCGGGAGCCCGCGCAGCCAGCCGGCCGTCAGCCGGCCGTCAGCGCCGCGCGGTCAGCGCCTCGACGAGCGTCTCCTGGAGGTAGCCGACCCACTCGTAGATGTCGTGGGCCTGCGCGCGCGGGTCGTCGTCGGGCAGGGCGTACCAGTACTCCTCGTCGCCGTCCTCGACGCCGAGGCGGGTGGCCAGGGCGAGCCGGATGTCGGTGAAGGAGCGCATCCAGGTCTCGGCCGTCGGCTCGTCGAGCTCGACGTCGATCATCAACCCGTCCTCGGTGAGCTCGTCGGGGAGGCCGGCCTCCTCGAGGGCGTCGATGATCGTCGCGGCGGCGCGGGCCTTGCCGTCGCGCAGCGTGCCCTCGGTGTAGCGGCGGAACTCGCCGGCCGCCTCGGGGTCGTCGCGGTAGGCGGTCGGGAACAGCCGCGCGAGCACCGGGTCCTCCGGCTCGACGGTCGGCCCGGAGAAGTCCATCATCGCCTCGAACGGGTCCTGGTCGTCCTGCGGGACGGCCGCCTCGTTGCGGAGCAGCTCGACGAGCTGGGAGGCCAGCGAGCGCAGCAGGTCGGCCTCGAAGCCGGTGAAGTTGGCGATGATCCGCCCGCTGCGACGGTGCCGTGCGAAGCCGCTCACTCCGAGCGGTCCATCGTCGCCCACAGCCCGTACTCGTGCATCGCCTGCACGTCGCGCTCCATCTCCTCGCGGGTCCCCGAGCTGACGACCGACCGGCCGTCCTCGTGGACCTCCATCATCAGCTTCTCGGCCTTGGCCTTGTCGTAGCCGAAGTACTTCTGGAAGACGTAGGTCACGTAGGACATCAGGTTGACCGGGTCGTTCCACACGATCGTGACCCACGGCTTCGCAAGGAACGTGATCTCGTCGGGGGTGGTGGTCGGCTCGACCTCGACAGGACTGGCGGCGGACACCCGTCCATGGTGTCACAGCGAAGCGGGCACCCTAGTCACGTGACCCCCTCGACAGCCGGCTCGACCGCCCCCTCGACGGCCCCCTCGACGGCCCCCTCGACGGCGCTGCTCACCGACCACTACGAGCTGACGATGCTCCAGGCCGCGCTCGCGGCGGGGACGGCCGACCGACGCTCGGTCTTCGAGCTGTTCCCCCGGCGCCTGCCGGAGGGCCGGCGGTACGGCGTCGTGGCCGGCGTGGGCCGGGCGCTCGACGCGCTCGAGGCGTTCCGGTTCGACGCCGAGGTGCTCGCGGTGCTCGAGGACGTGGTCGACGAGCCGACCCGGGAGTGGCTGGCGTCGTACCGGTTCTCCGGCGACGTGTGGGGCTACCCCGAGGGCGAGACGTACTTCCCGCACTCCCCCCTGGTCGTCGTGGAGTCGACCTTCGCCGAGGCGGTGCTGCTGGAGACGCTGCTGCTCTCGATCTACAACCACGACTCCGCGATCGCCTCGGCGGCCTCGCGGATGACGATGGTCTCCTGCGAGCGGCCGTGCCTGGAGATGGGCTCGCGGCGCACCCACGAGGAGGCCGCGGTGGCGGCCGCGCGGGCGGCGTACGTCGCCGGCTTCGCCGGCACCTCCAACCTCGCCGCCCGGCAGCGGTACGGCGTGCCCACCTCGGGCACCTCGGCGCACAGCTTCACGCTGCTGCACGACACCGAGGCCGACGCGTTCCGCGCACAGGTCGCCAGCCTCGGGGCGGGCACCACCCTGCTCATCGACACCTACGACATCGCCGAGGCGGTCCGGGTCGGTGTGGAGGTCGCGGGGCCGGGGCTCGGCGCGGTGCGGCTGGACTCCGGCGACCTGGGCTCGCTGGCCCAGCAGGTCCGCGACCAGCTCGACTCCCTCGGCGCGACGGGCACCCGGATCATCGTCACCAGCGACCTCGACGAGTACGCCATCGCGGCGCTCGCCGCGGCGCCGGTCGACGGGTACGGCGTCGGCACCCAGCTGGTCACCGGCTCGGGGCACCCGACCAGTGGGTTCGTCTACAAGCTGGTGGCCCGCGAGGGCGAGGACGGCGCGATGGTGCCGGTGGCCAAGCGCAGCACCGACAAGATCTCCTACGGCGGCCGCAAGTACGCCCTGCGCCGCCGCGGCCGGTCCGGCACCGCCGAGGCCGAGGTCGTCGGCACCGGGCAGGTGCCCGCGAACGACGGCGACGACCGCGAGCTGCTCGTCCCGCTCGTGCGCGACGGCGAGGTCGTCGGCCGCGAGCCGCTCGAGGCCGCCCGCGAGCGGCACCTGCGCTCGCGGGCCGAGCTCCCGCTCGCCGCCCAGCAGATGTCGCGCGGCGAGCCGGTGATCCCCACGATCCGTCTCGACTAGCCTCGCGCCATGGCCCGTGCACTGCTCGTCGTCGACATCCAGAACGACTTCTGCGAGGGCGGCTCGCTGCCCGTGGTCGGCGGCGCGCAGGTCGCGCGCGACGTGACCACGCTGCTCCGCGCGCGGCGTGGGGACTGGGCGCACGTGGTCGCCACCAAGGACCACCACCGCGATCCGGGCGACCACTGGTCGAGCGACCCCGACTTCGTGGACTCCTGGCCGGTGCACTGCGAGGTCGGCACCACCGGCGAGGAGTTCCACCCCGAGCTGGACGCGAGCGGCTTCGAGGCGGTCTTCCGCAAGGGCGAGCACGCGGCGGCGTACTCCGGCTTCGAGGGGCGCGCCGAGGACGGCCCGGGCCTCGCGGACTGGCTGCGCGAGCGCGGGGTCAGCGAGGTCGACGTCTGCGGGATCGCGACCGACCACTGCGTGCGCGCCACGGCGCTGGACGCCGCCGCGGCAGGCTTCGCCACGCGGGTGCTGCTCGACCTGTGCGCGGGCGTCGCGCCCGCCACCACCGAGGCGGCGCTCGGCGAGATGCGTGGGGCGGGTGTCGAGGTTGCCTGAGTCGACTGGGTCGCCGGACTCCCCCTCCCCCGAGGTCCGCGTCGAGGTCGCCGACGGCGTGCTGCGGCTGACGATGGACCGCCCGCGGGCGCTCAACGCCCTCACCCCCGACATGCCCTCGCTGATGGCCGCCGAGATCGAGCGCGCGACGGCCCGCGACGACGTCCGGGTCGTGGTGCTGACCGGGACCGGCCGGGCGTTCAGCACCGGCGCGGACATCTCCGGGAAGTACACGATCGACGAGACCTCGATGGACACCGCGAACCGGTGGATCCGCGCGATCACCACCTGCGACAAGCCGGTCGTGGCCGCGGTCAACGGCGTCGCGGCCGGGGTCAGCTGCTCGGCCGCGCTGGCCTGCGACCTGGTCGTCGCCGCGGAGTCGGCCTCGTTCCTGCTGCCCTTCGCCAACATCGGGCTGATGGTCGACGGTGGCGCGTCCGCGACCGTCGCGGCCGCGATCGGCCGGGCCCGGGCGATGCGGATGGCGCTGCTCGCCGAGCCCCTGCCGGCCCGCACGGCGTACGACGTGGGGCTGGTCAGCCACCTCGCGCCCGACGACTCCTTCGCCGCCGAGGTCGACGCCCTCGTCGCCCGCCTCGCCGCCGGTCCGCCGCTCGCGCTGGCCGCCAGCAAGAAGGCCGTGAACGCCGCCACCCTCACCCAGCTCGAGCCCGCCCTCGAGCGCGAGAAGTCCGGCCAGACGGTCCTGCTCCGCACCGCCGACGTCGTCGAGGGTGTCGTCGCCTTCGCCGAGCGCCGTCCGCCCGTCTTCCGCGGGGAGTGATCCGCCGGGGCTCCACCGCCGCACCGCCGGTCATGTAACGCACCGTTCGCCGCTGTAACGCACCGTTCGCCCATCTACCTGCACGCTGCAACGTGCAGGAAGAGCAGCGAACGGTGCGTTACATGACCCGCCGCAGCCGACCCCCCAACAAGTGCTTGACGGTGGATTCGATGATGCACCAGACTCCCCAATGAGCCTTGGGAGGTCACCATGGACGAGCCGGTCCAGGCACTGCGGGCAACCGCGCACCCGCTGCGGCTGCAGATGCTGTCGCTGCTGACCGGGGCCGAGATGAGCGCCGCCGAGGTGGCGCGCGAGCTCGGCATCACCCACGCCAACGCGTCGTACCACCTGCGCGTGCTGGCCCGGGCCGGCGAGGTGGAGGAGGCCGGCGAGGTGCGGGTCCGCGGTGGGACCGCCAAGCGCTACCGCCACCCCTGGCGGAGGGGCCAGTCCACCGAGGAGCCGGAGGACCGGCAGACCCGCGCGATCGAGGTCCGGGCGATGACCCAGGAGCTGGTACGCCGCTGGGGGTCGCGCCGCCGCGGCCGCGCGCAGCTCTGCGACGCCGAGCTGTGGGTGAGCGACGAGGTCTGGGCCGAGGCGCTGGCGCTCGTCGAGCAGGCCGCCGCGCTGGTCCACGAGCACGCCCAGCCGCCCCGCACCGAGGGCACGAGCAAGGTCGCGCTGACCATCGCGGCGTTCGGGATGGAGTCGTGAGCGACCGGCCGGGGATGCTCGATCCGCTGCGCGAGCGCAGCTTCCGCTTCTACTTCCTCAGCCGCTCGGTCAACCTGGTCGGCACCACGATGGCCGGCATCTCGCTGGTCTTCGCGGTCCTCGAGGTCAGCGACTCCCCCACCGCCCTGGGCACCGTGCTGGCAGCGCACTCGATCCCGATGGCGGTCTTCCTGCTCGCCGGCGGGGTGATCGCCGACCGGTTCGGGCGCACCCGCGTCATCCAGGCCTGCAACGTCCTCGCCGGCCTGACCCAGCTGGCGATCGCGGCGCTGGTCATCAGCGGCGCCGCCGAGATCTGGCACCTCGTCGTGCTGACCGCCCTCAACGGCACGGTCGCCTCGATCAGCATGCCGGCGCTCGCGGGCATCGTCCCGGCGCTCGTCCCCCGCGACCAGCTCCAGCCGGCCAACGTGCTGCTCTCGCTGATGCGCAGCTCGATGACGATCCTCGGGCCCTCGGTCGCCGGCGTCCTCGTCGTCGCCGTCGGGCCGGGCTGGGCGCTGGCGGTCGACGGGGCGACGTACCTCCTCGCCGCGGCACTGCTGCTCGGCGCGCGGATCCCGCCCCGGGAGCGGATCGGCGAGCAGGAGTCGATGCTCCCCGAGCTCCGCGAGGGCTGGCAGGTCTTCACCGGCACCCGCTGGCTGTGGGTGGTCGTCCTGGGCTTCATGGTGCTCAACGCCCTCGAGCAGGGCGCGTTCAACACCCTCGGGCCGGTGCTGGCCAAGGGCAGCGCGATCGGCGAGCACGGCTGGGGCCTGATCCTCTCCGCCGAGGCGGCCGGCTTCCTCGTGATGGGCCTGGTGCTCTCCCGGGTGCGCCTCCAGCGGCCCCTGCTCTGGGGCATGCTCGGGATGGGTCTCTACGGCCTGCCGATGGTCGCCCTCGGGACCACGACCGAGACCGCGGTCGTCATCGCCGCGGCGTTCGTCGGCGGCATGGGCGTGGAGGTCTTCTCCCTGGGCTGGAACCTCGCCATGCAGGAGAACATCGCCGACGACATGCTCTCCCGCGCCTACTCGTACGACGCCCTGGGCTCGTTCGTCGCGATCCCGGTGGGCCAGCTGGCGTTCGGTCCCCTCGCCGTGGTGTTCGGGCTCCAGCAGACGATCCTCGTCGCGGGGCTGGTCTACCTCGTGGTCGTCGCCCTGGTGCTCACCTCGCGCGCGGTGCGCACCCTGCCGCGGGCCGCGGCCCCGGGGACCGTCGGCGCCGCGCCGGTCGGCTGACCGCGCCGCGCGCCCCTCAGCACCACTTCTCGACGAGCGTCCGCACGACCGTCAGGTTGCGGTTGGTGGCGACGCCGAGGTGCTTCTCGACGGTGGCGTTGCCGAGCCGGGTCTGGTGGTAGGCCGTGTCGAGCATGAGGTGGACGGCGCGCCCGCCCACCTTCGCGACCGCCTCGGCCGAGCTCAGCTCCTCCACGCGCCGGACGACCTCCGGCGAGGGCTCCTGCTTGAGGAAGGAGACGTAGTGCGCGCCGTCGTGGCCGAAGGCCTCGGCCCGCTCGGCCACCTCGCGCAGCTCGGCCGGGGTGAGCACGATCGTCGGCACCTCGAAGCCGGCGCGCTCCGCGAACGCCTGCTCCAGGGCCGCCTCCACCTTCGCGCGCGAGCGCAGCGGGCAGTCGAAGCGGACGTTGCCGGTGTTGATGTGCGTGCGGACGTCGGTCCACCCGAGGCCCTCGACCGCGGCCACGATGTCGTCCTTGGGGAACTTCCGCTTCGCGCCCAGGTTGATCGCGCGCAGGAAGGCGAGGTACGTCGTCACGCGCCCATCCTGCCCACCCTGTCGACCCGGCCGCTCCCCCATCGCGTCACAGGTTGCCGCGTGCCTCCTGCTCGCGCTCGATGGCCTCGAAGAGCGCCTTGAAGTTGCCCTTGCCGAACCCCAGCGAGCCGTGCCGCTCGATGAGCTCGAAGAAGACCGTCGGGCGGTCGCCGACCGGCTTGGTGAAGATCTGCAGCAGGTAGCCGTCCTCGTCGCGGTCCACCAGGATCCGGCGCGCCTTGAGCTCCTCGATCGGCACCCGCACCTCCCCGATCCGGGCCCGCAGCTCGGGGTCGTCGTAGTAGGAGTCGGGGGTGTCGAGGAACTCCACGCCGTGGGCGCGCATGACGTCGACGGTGCGCAGGATGTCGTTGGTCGCGAGCGCGATGTGCTGGCAGCCGGCGCCGTCGTAGAACTCGAGGTACTCATCGATCTGGGAGCGCTTCTTGGCGATCGCCGGCTCGTTCAGCGGGAACTTCACCCGGTGGTTGCCGCTCGCCACGACCTTCGACATCAGCGCGGAGTAGTCGGTGGCGATGTCGTCGCCGATGAACTCGGCCATGTTCGCGAAGCCCATCACCCGGTGGTAGAAGTCCACCCACGCATCCATCCGGCCGAGCTCGACGTTGCCGACGCAGTGGTCGACGGCCTGGAACAGCCGCTTCGGGTGACCCTCGGGCCGGACCAGCGTCGAGGTGCGGGCGACGTACCCGGGCAGGTAGGGGCCGGCGTACCGCGAGCGGTCGACGAGGGTGTGGCGGGTCTCGCCGTACGTCGCGATCGCCGCGATCCGCACGGTGCCGTGCTCGTCGGACTCGTCGTGGGGCTCGACCAGCACGGTCGCGCCGGAGGCCCGCGCGTGCTCGATGCAGGCGTCCACGTCGGGCACCTCCAGCGCGAGGTCGACCACGCCGTCTCCGTGGCGCCGGTGGTGGTCGAGCACGGGGCTGTCGGGGGTCACGCCGCCGGTGAGCACGAAGCGGGCGCTGCCCGAGCGGAGCACGTAGGACTTCGAGTCGCGGCACCCGGTCTCCGGCCCGCGGTAGGCCTCGAGGTCCATGCCCAGCGCCAGCTGGTACCAGGCCGCGGCCTGGGTCGCGTTGCCGACGACGAAACCGATCGCGTCCATCGCGGTCACCGGGAACGGGTCGCGGCTCGCGTCGTACTCGACCAGGCCGACCAGCTCGCGCAGCTGCTCGAGGGTGAGGTCGGCCTTGAGCTCGTCGGCGGTGAGCGCGCCGCCGGTGGTGGGGCTGTCCTGGGTGGTCGTCATGCCGCGCAGCGTGGCCCGCGCCACACAACCTGTGCAATCGTGGCCCGCAGGAGTGGACAACCTGCCCAGCGGGAGGGGCCGACGTGGACGAGCTGGACGGCAGGTTGCTCGCCCTGCTGCGCGAGGAGCCGCGGGTCGGCGTGCTCGAGGCCTCCCGGCGGCTCGGCGTCGCCCGCGGCACCGTGCAGGCGCGGCTGGACCGGCTGGTCGCCCGC
The DNA here is from genome assembly GCF_013177455.1 of Nocardioides marmotae. Lineage (NCBI taxonomy): Bacteria > Bacillati > Actinomycetota > Actinomycetes > Propionibacteriales > Nocardioidaceae > Nocardioides > Nocardioides marmotae. The sequence continues at coordinate 1,206,371 of NZ_CP053660.1, read as the reverse complement.
GGCGTGGTGACCGGCTGGGGGCCCGAGCTCGAGCCGGCCGCGCTGGGCTACCCCGTCACCGCGTTCCTGAGCCTGGAGATCCAGCAGGCCCCGTCCGACGCCTCGACCACGAGCGGGACCACCGGCGGGACCACCGGCGGGCACGACGCCGTCGCCGCGCACCTCGCCACGATCCCCGAGGTGCTCGAGGCGCACACCACCACCGGCGCCGGCGACCTGGTCGCCCGGGTCGTGGCCCGCTCCAACACCGACCTCCAGCGGGTCATCGACGCGGTGCTCGCCTCCGACGCGGTCGTCCGGTGCTCGACCACCATCGCGCTGGCCACCCAGGTGGCGTACCGGACCCTTCCGCTGGCGCTCGCGGCGGCCGGGCGGCCGGAAGGTTCATCGGCCGGCCGATGAAGCTGGCGGTTGGCCGCTGAAGTTTCATCGGCCAACCGGGAGTTCCGTCGGCCGGCCGATGAAACGTCGAGGCGGCCGCCCCACGTCCAGGCAGCCGAGGCTCAGGCCGTCCGTAGCCGCTCGGCCACCTCGAGCGCGGCGTCGAGGACGCGCGGGCCGACCCGGTCGGCGTCGAGGTCGCCGAGGGTGACGATACCGACGCTCGCCTCGAGCCCGTCGACGCCGAGGACCGGGGCGGCGAGACCGCGGGCGCCGGCCTGGAGCTCCCCGGAGGTCGCGCACCACGACGGCCGCTCGGGGTCGCGGTCGCGGCCGAGCAGGATCGCGCGGCCGGCGGCACCCTGGCCGAGCGGGTGGCGCGACCCGACGCGGTAGCCGACGTGGAAGTCGGTCCACGACGGCTCGACGACCGCCAGCGCCAGCGCCTCCTCCCCCTCGGCCACCGTCAGGTGGGCGGTGCACCCGACCGCCTCGGCGAGCGAGCGCAGCACCGGCGCGGCCAGGTCGCGCAGCACCGGCTGCACCGCGGAGGCCAGGTGCAGCACGCCGAGCCCGACGTGGAGCCGCCCGCGGCCGTCGCGGCGGACGAGGGCGTGCTGCTCGAGGGTGCTCACGAGCCGGTACGCCACGGTGCGCGGCACGTCGAGGCGGGCGGCGGTCTCGGTCACCGTGAGCCCGTCGGGCGCCGCGGCGAGCAGGCCGAGCAGCCGCACGCCGCGGTCGAGGGTCTGGGAGATCTCGGCCGGCACGCCCCCAGCCTAGGGACCGGGTGGCGCCGGGGTGGCCGGACTCAGGAGCTCTTGCGGGTGGCGGCCCACTCCCGGATCCGGTCGATCCGGGCGTGCAGCTGCTCGGCGTTGGCGACCGCGGCGGCCGGGCCGCCGCACTCCTTGCGCAGCGCGGCGTGGGTGATGCCGTGGGCCTGGCCGGTGCGGTGGTGCCAGGCCGCGACCAGCCCGTTGAGCTCGCGGCGCAGCACGGCGAGCTGCTCGTGGGTGCTCAGCTGCGCGACCGTGTCGCCCGCGACCTCGGCCGGGGTGGCGACCGCCTTCTGCTTGCGGGCGCGGTCGCTCTGGCGCTGGCGCAGCAGCTCGCGCATCTGGTCGGGCTCGAGCAGGCCGGGGATGCCGAGGAAGTCCATCTCCTCCTCCGACCCGACGTGCACCTCCCCCGCGTGGCCCCACTCGCCGCCGTCGAAGAGCACCCGGTCGAAGCGGGCCTCGGAGCCGAGCGCCTCAAAGGACATCTCGAGCTCGGCCGAGGCGGACTCGCTCTCGTTGGCGCGGGCGAGCAGCTCGTCCTCGGCAGCGAAGATGTCGCCCTCGTCGGAGACCTTGCGGCCCAGGACGTGGTCGCGCTCGACCTCCATCTCGGAGGCGAAGCCGAGCAGCGAGGGCACCGAGGGCAGGAAGACCGACGCGGTCTCGCCGCGGGCCCGGGCGCGCACGAAGCGGCCGACGGCCTGGGCGAAGAACAGCGGCGTGGAGGTCGTGGTCGCGTAGACGCCCACGGCCAGCCGCGGGACGTCGACGCCCTCGGAGACCATCCGGACCGCGACCATCCACCGGTCCTCGCTGGCGGTGAAGGCCGAGATCTTCTTCGAGGCCAGCTTCTCGTCCGAGAGCACGACCGTCGGGGACTCCCCGCTGATCTGCTTGAGCAGCTTGGCGTAGGCGCGGGCGCTGTCCTGGTCGGTGGCGATGACCAGGCCGCCGGCGTCGGGCACGTGGCGACGTACCTCCGAGAGCCGCTTGTCGGCCGCAGCCAGCACCGAGGGCATCCACGAGCCCTGCGGGTCCAGCGCGGTGCGCAGGGCCTGGTTGGTGAGGTCCTTGGTCAGCGGCTCGCCGAGCCGCGCGGAGATCTCGTCGCCGGCGCGGGTGCGCCACTGCATGTCACCGGAGTACGCCATGAACAGCACCGGCCGCACGACGTGGTCGGCCAGGGCGTGGGCGTAGCCGTAGGTGTAGTCGGCCACCGAGCGCGGGATCCCGTCGGGGCCCGGCGCGTAGGTGACGAACGGGATCGGGTTGATGTCGGAGCGGAACGGCGTGCCGGTCAGCGCCAGGCGCCGCGCCGCGGGCTCGAAGGCCTCGCGGACGCCCTCGCCCCACGACAGCGCGTCGCCGGCGTGGTGGACCTCGTCGAGGATCACCAGCGTCTTGAACCGCTCGGCCCGGATCCGCATCGCCAGCGGGTTGACCGAGACGCCGGCGTACGTCACCGCGACGCCGACGTAGTCACCGGAGGTCTTGCCCTTGCCGGCGGCGTACGTCGGGTCGATGGGGATCCCCGCGCGGCCCGCGGCCTCGGCCCACTGCAGCTTCAGGTGCTCGGTCGGGGCGACCACGATGATCCGCTCGACGATGCGCCGGCCGAGCAGCTCGGCGGCCACCGACAGCGCGAAGGTCGTCTTTCCCGCGCCGGGGGTCGCCACGGCGAGGAAGTCGCGCGGCTGCTCGGCGAAGTACTTGGCCATCGCCGCCTTCTGCCAGGCGCGCAGCGAGGGCGCCGTGCCCCACGCCGCCCGCTCGGGCCACGCCGGGCTGAGGGCGGGCACCAGCGTCGGGTCCTCGACGGTGCTGCTGGTCTGGCGGGCGGTCGGGCGGTCGTGCCGTCCGCTCACTCGTCGTCCGAGCCGTCGCCGCGCATGCTCTCCCAGGCTTCCTTGCACTCAGGGCAGACCGGGAACTTCTCCGGCGCGCGGCTCGGCACCCAGACCTTGCCGCACAGGGCGACGACGGGGGTGCCCATCACCATCGCCTCGGTGAGCTTGTCCTTCTCGACGTAGTGCGAGAAGCGCTCGTGGTCACCGTCGTCGGTGGGGACGGTGCGACGGTCCTCCCGGACCCTCTCGTCTACGGCGGTGCCGGTCCCGAATCCGATCTGGCTCACGGGACCCAGACTACGTCAGGTGACCCCCCGGAGGGCCACTCGCGGGTCAGTTGAGGTCGGGGTCGACCGGTCGCGTGGCGTGCCAGGCCAGCTCCCCGGGCTGGCGGCGGAGCACGTCGCGCACCAGGCCGGTCGGGTCGCCCCGGAAGACGTCGCCGACCTCACCCGGCACGACGTACCAGCTGCCCTCGGCGACCTCCGCCTCGAGCTGGCCGGCGCCCCACCCGGCGTACCCGGCGAAGATGCGCAGGCCCTCGAGGGTGTCCTCGACGAGCTCGACGGGCGTGTCGAGGTCGAGCAGGCCCAGACGGCCCTCGACCGGCCGGAAGCCGACCGGGGCGGCGTCGGCGTCGCGCAGCAGCGCCACCGCCAGCGCGCCCTCCGTGCCGACCGGGCCGCCCTGGAAGAGCACCTCGGGCTCGGCGACGACGTCGGCCCAGGCGCCGAGGACGTCGGCGACGGCGACCGGCGTGGGCCGGTTGACGACCACGCCGAGCGCGCCGTCGTCGTCGGCGTCGAGGAGGAGCACGACGGCGTCGACGAAGTTGGGGTCGAGCAGGGCAGGCGTGGCCACCACCAACATCCCCGCTCGCAGCTCGCTCACGTCTCCACTATCTCGCACGGGTACGACACCCGGGGCGGCCCGGGGTGCCGTCGGCCGCCCGGGGACGCTCAGGCGGCGAGCGCCGCGCGGAGCCGGCCGAGGCGGTGGCGCAGGGCGGGCCGGAGGCCGGCCTCGCGCACCTCGCTGGAGGAACGGGCCGCCGCGATCACGGCGTCGAGGGCCCGGGCGCGCTGCTCGATGCGGGCGCCGGTCTCTGCGGCCAGGGCGGCGCCGCGGCTGTCGTGGACGCTGGCGCGCCCGGCCATGATGGCGAGCAGGATGTGCTCCTTGCGGGTCGCCTTCGCGATCGCCTCGGCCATCGCGGCGTCCACCGGCTGCTCGCGGTAGTGGTCGAGGATCGCGCGGATGCCCGGCAGCTCCTCGGCCATCGCCCGCCACGCCGTGATGACCGCGCCCTCCAGGTCCAGCGGCTGGTGCATCAGCTCGCGCTCGATGCGGCCGGCCAGCCGGGTGTGCCAGCGCAGCGACAGGGCGCCGTACAGCGCCAGCTCGTCGCCGAAGGTCTCGCGCACCCCCGCCAGGTCCATCGGCAGGAGGCCGTCGCGGCGGCGGTCGGCGATGCGGATGACGGAGCGCAGGATCTCTCCGCGGTGGTGAAAGGACGTCCAGGTCATGGTCAGCTCCTCGTCGGGGCGCTCACATACCGTGAGTACGTACTCAAGGTACGAACACATACCTGCGGTATGCAACGGTCCCCGGGGGTGATCCGCGCCACCCCGGGCGACGGCACACCTAAACTGCCGGGATGCCCCCGAAGCCGCGTGTCTCCAAGCTGGTGCCGAAGGTCCCCGGCGTCACGGGCACCAGTCGTCGCCAGCAGTACTCCGCCTCCACCAAGAAGGCCCTGGTCGACGTGGCGGAGGAGCTGTTCACCGATCTCGGGTACGCCGCGGCCTCGCTCGACTCGATCGTCGCCGGCGCGCAGGTGACCAAGGGCGCGCTCTACCACCACTTCAGCGGCAAGCAGGCGCTCTTCGAGGCCGTCTTCGAGCGGGTGGAGACCGACTCCTCCCGCGCCATCCAGAAGGCGCTGCGCAGCAAGAAGGACCCGTGGGAGAAGGCGCTGGCCGGCCTGCAGGCCTTCCTCGCGGTCGTGCAGGAGCCGCGGTACCGCCGCATCGTCATCCAGGAGGGCCCCTCGGTCCTCGGCTACGAGCGCTACCGCGAGCAGGAGGAGCGCTCGACGTTCGCCAACGTCCTCGACATCGTCCGGGCGGTGCTCAGCGCCGGCACGTGGGAGCTGGACGAGGACATGCTGCAGACCTTCGCCCGGATCTTCTTCGGCGCGATGTCCTCGGCCGGCGAGTCCGTCTCGAGCTCGGAGGACCCAATCGCCGCCGCCGAGCGCGTCCAGACCGCGATCGCGTTCATCCTCCAGGGCTTCCAGGCCCTCGCCGACGCCGGCGTGCCGCTGCCCGGCGCCACCGACCCGGCCTGAAGGCCGGCCGGAAAGGCGTCAGCGGCTGAAGGTCACGTTCCCGGTCTCGCGCGGCACCAGCTCGATCCAGGTGTGGCCGGCGGGGACCGTGAGCTCGCCCTGCTTGGTCGACAGCTCGATGGGGGCGTCGAGGGCCTTCTTCGACCAGGTGCCGCGGACCATCCGGCCGCCGTGGAAGAGCATCGCCTCGCCCTTGCCCTCGAGCTTGGTCTCGGGGACGGGGTTGCCGGCGGGGTCGGCGTAGCCGGCGTCGCCGACCTCCACGCGCAGCACCAGGACGGAGTCGGCGGGGAACTCGTCGCCGTCGGCGGCGTAGCTGCCCTCGTTGACGTAGCCGCCGTCGCGGTAGACCCAGCTGGTGGTGTGGGCGCCGCCGAAGCTCGCAGCCAGGCTGCTCGCCGGCTTGCCCTTCGGCAGGTCCTCGGGCGCGCCCCACGACAGGTAGTCCGCCGGGCGGTCGCCGCCCTCGGTGAGGGTCGCGGTCTCGGTCATGTCGGTGAACAGGTTGTACGGCGCGCTGCGGCCGCTCGCGCGGTAGAAGCCCTTGGCTCCCTCGCCGAAGAACTCGATGCCTGCGCCCTTGATCCGCTTGATGGTGATCGGGGCCGCGCCGCTGGTCACCATCGCGGCGTCGGCCGGGCTGACGATGCCGATGTCGCTGGCCCGCATGGAGCGGACCGGCCCGGCGTCGTCGGGGATCTCGGAGTAGTAGAAGGCCGCGAGGCGGGTCATCCCGCCCTCCACGAGCTCCTCGACGACCAGGTCGGCGGAGCCGAGGCCGACCTGGGGGGCGCTGGAGGAGGTGTTGTCCATCTTCAGCACCAGCACCGGGTGGTCCTGGGTGGCGGAGTCGTCGCCCTTGACCGGGAGCCCGGTCAGCGGCCAGGTCGAGGCGAGGGTGGAGCCCGCGCTGGTCTCCTGCGGGTCGGTGCCGCCGTCCTCCTCCGAACCCCCGCCGCCGCCACAGGCGGACAGGACGAGGGCGGTCGCGGCGAGGGTGGTGACGAGGGCGCGGGACCGGGTGCGGCGCACGGCGGGCTCCAATGCAGGTGGGGATTGACTAGTGGATCGATCGACTAAGAGCGACGCGCTCCAGTGTGGGGCGCAGCGGGACGGCGGGCGCGGAGGCGCGCCAGGGGCGGGGAGGCGTCGGGCGCGACGTCTCCCCGCCGGTGGCGGGTCAGCCGAGCTTGGCGCCGCCGTCGACGTACAGGGTCTGGCCGGTGATGTAGGAGGCCTCGTCGGAGGCCAGGAACGCCACCGCGGCCGCGATGTCCTCGGGGAAACCGACCCGGCGCACCGGGTTGGCCTCGGCGTTGAGCTTGCGGAACTCCTCGACGTCCATCTTCAGCCGGGCGGCGGTGGCGTCGGTCATCTCGGTGGCGATGAAGCCCGGCGCGACGGCGTTGGCGTTGATCCCGAACGGGCCGAGCTCGATGCCCAGGGTGCGGGTGAAGCCCTGCACGCCCATCTTCGCCGCGGAGTAGTTGGCCTGGCCGCGGTTGCCCAGCGCCGAGACGCTGGAGAGGTTCACGATCTTGCCGTACTTCTGCTCCACGAAGTGCTTCTGAGCGGCCTTGGTCATGAGGAACGCACCCTTGAGGTGGACGTTCATGACCAGGTCCCAGTCGTCCTCGGACATCTTGAACAGCAGGTTGTCGCGGGTGATCCCGGCGTTGTTGACCAGGATGTGGATCCCGCCCAGCTCGGTCACGACCCGCTCGACCGCGGCGTCGACGGACGCGCCGTTGCTGACGTCAGCGCCGATCCCGACGGCCTTCGCGCCCTCGACCAGCGGCAGCCTCGCTGCCGCCTCGGCCGCGGCGGACTCGTCGAGGTCGATGATCGCGACCGACGCACCCTCCTCGGCGAAGCGCGTGGCGGTGCCGAACCCGATCCCGCGGGCGGCTCCGGTGACGACGGCGACACGCCCGTCGAATCGACCCATGACTCACTCCTGATGCTCGGTGACTGGTGTCCGGGGTGGACAGCAACACGCTACGACAGGGCCAGGGACGGGGTCAGGCCAGGGCCGCACGCAGCCTGGCGGCGTACGCCGCCCGCTCGGCGAGGTCGTCGTAGCGGTGCCGTGGCCAGAAGAACCCGCGCAGGCCGTCGCCCTTGGTGCGCGGCACGACGTGCAGGTGCAGGTGCGGCACGGACTGGCTCACCACGTTGTTGATCGCCACGAACGACCCCTGCGCGCCCAGCGCATCGACGACCGCGGTCGCGAGCCGCTGGGCGTGGGCGAGGAAGGGGTCGCGCAGCGGGGCGGGCAGGTCGGGCAGGGTCACGACGTGCTCGCGCGGGACGAGCAGCACGTGGCCCTTGAAGACCGGGCGCTGGTCGAGGAACGCGACGAAGTCGTCGTCCTCGAGCACGCGGTCGGCCTCGGTCTCCCCCGCGACGATCGCGCAGAAGACGCAGGCCCCCGTCGTGCCGGCCATCAGTGGCACACCGCCGTGCCGCAGGCCCGCTCGACGGGCGCCGGGAGGGCCCGGCCGGTGCCGCCGCGGGCGTCGAAGTGGTGGCTGTCGGAGCGGCCGTAGGTCCAGCTCAGGCCGTGGGCGGCCATCAGCCGGACGAACGGGTGGCTGGGCGATCGCCAGGCGACCCGGGGGTGGGAGCGGCCGACCCACCAGCCGTTCGGGGTCCAGCCGTGCGAGGCGCGGTAGGGGTTCTCCCACGGGTTGACGTCCAGGGAGCGGCCGTAGGAGTGCGGCGAGCGGACGCCGGGGCGGCCCACGACCCAGCGGCAGTTGAAGGCCGAGGTGTTGCCGGCCGCCATCGACCCGTAGTCGTCGGCGCCCTGGAGCCGTTCGGACCAGCCGAACCGGTCGACGCGGTACATCGAGCGGATCGGGAAGCGCCGCTCGTGCATGGCGGCCAGCGCGCGGCCGATCCGGTCGGCCGCGGAGGCGGCGGCGACCACCTCGCCGCGGTAGCGGTACCCGTCGTACCCCCAGTAGTTGACGCGGACCAGGCGGAGGCCGGCGCGGCCGACCGGGCAGCCGGGGCGCCAGCTGCGCCCCACCATCGAGCGCCAGACCCCGTCGGGGATCGGGCCGACCCGCAGCTGCGGGCCGGCGCCGGCGGCCCGCGCCTGGCGGGGCAGGGTGACCCGCGGCCGCGGCGCACCCTGCGGCAGGACGACCGGCTCGCCGGGCGGGACGTTGTCGATGCGGTGCACCGCGCTCGTCGCGCGGCCCGCCCAGGGGGTGCCGGTGGCGGTGGCCCGCCAGGCCGTGTCATGGCGCGGCCGCACGAGCACCTCGGCGCGCCCCTCGGCGTCGGTGACCAGCGTGCGCGCCAGCGTCCAGGCTCCCCCGCGGACCTTGCGGAAGAGCCGCACCCGGGCGGCGACCGCCTCGCCCGCCCCGGTCCGCCAGACCACCCGGACCGGCACCCGCCGCTCGTCGACGACCTGCTCCGGCCCGCGGACGCGGACCCTGCTGGTGTGCCGGACCAGCGCCGCGGTGACCGGCCCCGCTGCCGCGGAGGCGTACGTCGCGTCGCCGGCGAACCCGGCGCGGAACACGTTGTCGGCGGGGTCCCGTTCGAGCACCGCCGTCGCCGCGGCGCGGCCGGTCGCGTCGGTGGTCACCGTGGCCACCGCCGTCCACGCGCCGCCGACCCGCCGCTCGAGGGTGACCGGCGCGCCGGCCACGGGGCTGCCGTCCGCGGCGGAGCCGTCCGCGGCGGAGGCGAGCGTGGCGATCAGCTCGGTCGGCCGGCCGGCGTACCGCGCGGGGGCGCTCAGCGTGAGCACCGTCGCCCCCGGACCACCCGGACCACCCGGACCACCCGGGTCGGCCGCGGCCGCGGCCGCGGGGCCGGCCGGCCCCACCACCGCCAGCCCGGCCACGGCCAGGATCAGGATCGACACGGAGGTCCAGCAGCGCCCGAGCATGCCCGGGATCATGCCGTGGCCGAGGCCCCGGATCATCCCAGCCCCCGGCCCGACCACGGCCCGACCCCGGCCCGGTCGCCGTCCGACACTGTCCGCTCGATCACGGTTCGGTGAAGCCGCCACGCGGCCCGGCGCGGGGGCCCAGACTGCTCCGCGGGGGATTCCGTCCGGGAGGGAATCACGTGTCCGACCATGCACGCCGCGCTGCGGCGTACACACCGCTGCCCGTGCTCGAGCCGGCGGCCCACCACCTGGTCTCGCGGTTCAGCTACGGGGTCACGCCCGCGCTGACGAAGACCGTGCGCGCCAAGGGCCACCTCGCGTGGTTCGAGGGCCAGCTGCGCCCGGCGAAGGTCCAGGACCGCCCCGGCGACGCGCTCGCCGGCTGGTGGCCCGACCTGTCGCGGACCCCGCTGGAGCTGTGGACCCGCCAGGTCACGGGGGTGCGCGGCGGCTGGGAGGTGATGCGCGACTACGGCTCGTGGCTGCTGGCGCGCCGGCACACCAGCAACCGCCAGGTGCTGGAGGTGATGACGGAGTTCTGGGAGAACCACCTCCACGTCCCGGTCACCTCTGATGGCCACTTCACCTGGCGGGTGCGGTACGGCGCGCTGATCCGGCAGCACGCGCTCGGTCGCTTCGACCGGATGCTCGTCGCGGCCGTCACCCACCCCGCGATGCTGCTGCACCTCGACGGGGCCCGCTCGACCGCGGAGGCGCCGAACGAGAACCTCGGCCGCGAGCTGCTCGAGCTCTTCACCGTCGGCCGCGGCCGCTACACCGAGGCCGACGTCAAGGACTCCGCGCGGATCCTCACCGGCTGGCACGTCGACACCAACGACACCTGGCAGGCGCTCTACGTCCCCGAGCACCACAGCACCGGCCCGGTGCGGGTGGGGACCTTCCGCGACCCCAACCGCTCGCGCGACGGCCGGGCGATGACCCGCCGCTACCTCACCCACCTCGCCCGCCACCCCGACACCGCCGCCCACCTGGCGCGGAAGCTGGCGGTGGCGTTCGTCAGCGACGACCCGCCGGCGGCCCTGGTGCGCAAGCTGGCGCGGGTCTACCTCCAGCACGACACCGCGATCGTGCCGGTGCTGCGCGCGCTGGTGCGCTCCCCCGCGTTCCGCGCGGCCGCCGGCGCCAAGCTGCGCGACCCGTCCGCGGACGTCGTCGCGACCTACCGCGCGCTCGGGGTCCGGCTCCAGAAGCCGGCCAGCAGCTCCTCGGCGACCGCGGCGATGCTGAGCTCGACCGGCTCGCTCGGCCTGACCACCGGCACCTGGCCGCGACCCGACGGCGCGCCGATCACCAACGCCGCCTGGTCGACCCCGCTGCGCGTGCTCGCCTCGGTCGACCTGCACTGGTCGATGGCCCACCGGTCCTGGCCGACCAAGGAGCTGGTGCACCGCGCCCCGGCGGCCTACCTCCCTCCGCTGCCGGTCACGCTGCGCCAGCTCGTCGACCACGCCAGCCGGATCGTGCTCGGCAAGCCGGCGCCGGCGTACCTCGTCGAGGCCTGCGCGCTTGCCACGGGCTTCCCCGCCACCGAGGTCGTCACCGCGGAGCACGCGATCGTCAAGCACCACCTCTCCCGGGTCCTCGCGACCCTCCTCGACTCCCCCGACCACTACGCCCGGTGAGGCCCGCGATGACCACCCCGACCTCCACCCCCACCCCCTGCTGCGAGGAGTACGCCGCCGGGCGGCTCGGCCGCCGCACGCTGCTCAGGTCGGCCGGCCTCGGCGCGGCACTCCTCGGTGCCACGACGACCACGTTCGGCTCGACCGTCCTCTCCTCGGCCCCCGCGGCGGCCGCCGAGCCCGGCGCCGCCCCCTGGGCGCTGGTGGTCGTGTCGCTGCGCGGCGCGGCCGACGGGCTCTCCCTCGTCGTGCCGCACGGCGACCCGGCCTACTACCAGGCGCGGCCGCGGATCGCCGTGCCCGCCGAGCGGCTGCTCCAGGCCGACGCGATGTTCGGCCTCCACCCCGCGCTCGAGCCGCTCGTCCCGCTGTGGGCCGCGGGGCGGATGGCCGCGGTGCAGGCCGCGGGCCTGCCCGCGCCCAACCGCTCGCACTTCTCGGCGATGGAGGAGGTCGAGGAGGCCGCGCCCGGCTCCCGCACCCGCTCGGGCTGGTTGAACCGGTTGCTCGGCACCGACGCCGACACCTCGCCCCTCCAGGGGCTGAGCATCGGCACCCGCCCGACCGCGCTGGTCGGCGCCGAGCCGACGATGGCGATGTCGGCGAACGTGGGCAGCATCCGGGTCGCCGGCGCCGCGACGCTCGCGCCGACGGACCGGCGGATCGCCTCGCTGGAGCGGATGTGGGGCGGGCGCACCACCGGCCTGGGCCCGGGCATGCGCTCGGCGCTGGACGCCGTGGGCCGCTTCGCGCCGGTGCGCGAGACCGCGGACCCGGCGACGTCCTACCCCGCCACCGACCTCGGCCGGGCGCTGGCCACCGTCGCCCGCACCGTCCGCGGGGACGTCGGCTCCTCGGTGTTCACCGTCGACCACGGCGACTGGGACATGCACACCGACATCGGTTCCTCCACCGGCGGCTGGCTGTTCAACAACGCCCGCTCGCTGGCGCAGGCGGTCGCCGCGTTCTTCGCCGACCTCGGCCCGCTCGGGGACCGGGTCACCCTGGTGACGGTCAGCGAGTTCGGCCGGCGCACGGTCGAGAACGCCGAGAAGGGGCTCGACCACGGCTGGGGCAACGCCATGCTGCTCGCCGGGGCCGGGGTCAAGGGCGGCTACCACGGCCGGTGGCCGGGCCTGACGGTCTCCGGCGACGCCGACCTGGTGGTGACCACCGACTACCGCTCGGTGCTCGCCGAGGTCGTCACGCGGCGTACCGGCGCATCGACGGCCGCGGTCTTCCCCGGCTTCGCACCCGAGCGGGTCGGGGTGATGGCCGGCGCCTGACGCCGACCCACCCGGGCGCGTCCTCAGCCGAAGCGGCCCGAGATGTAGGCCTCGGTCGAGGGGTCGTCGGGGTTGGCGAAGACCTTGCTGGTGGCGTTGAACTCCACCAGGTGGCCGGGCTGGCCGGCCGCCTTGAGGTTGAAGAAGCCGGTGTCGTCGGAGACGCGCGCGGCCTGCTGCATGTTGTGGGTGACGATGACGATCGTGTAGTCGGACTTCAGCTCGTGGATGAGGTCCTCGATCGCGGAGGTCGAGATCGGGTCGAGCGCCGAGCACGGCTCGTCCATGAGCAGCACCTGCGGCTCGACCGCGATCGCCCGGGCGATGCACAGGCGCTGCTGCTGGCCGCCGGAGAGGCCCATGCCGGGCTTGCCGAGGCGGTCCTTGACCTCGTTCCAGAGGTTGGCGCCGCGCAGCGACTTCTCCACGATGTCGTCGGCCTCGGACTTCTTCATCCGCTTGGCGTTGAGCCGGTTGCCGGCCAGGACGTTCTCGTAGATCGACATCGTCGGGAACGGGTTGGGCCGCTGGAAGACCATGCCGATCTGGCGCCGGACCGCGACCGGGTCGACCGAGGGGTCGTAGAGGGACTGCCCGTCGACGACGACCTTGCCCTCGACGCGGGCCCCGGGGATCACCTCGTGCATCCGGTTCAGCGAGCGCAGGAAGGTGGACTTGCCGCACCCGGAGGGGCCGATGAAGGCGGTCACCGCGCGGGCGCGGATGGTCATGTCGACGCCCTCGACGGCGAGGAAGTCCCCGTAGTAGATGTTCAGGTCGGAGATGTCGATGCTCTTGGCCATGGCTGTGTGTCCTTGAGGTGGGTCAGCGCCCGGTCTTGGGCGCGAAGATCTTCCCGACGGCGCGGGCGAGCAGGTTGAGGGTCATCACGATGGCGACCAGGACCAGGGCGGCGCCCCAGGCCCGTGCGGTCTGCTCGGCGTCGTACTTCCCGCCGGTGGTGACCGAGGAGAAGATGAAGACCGGCAGCGTCGCCATCCGGCCGTCGAACGGGTTGAGGTTCAGCGTCGTGGTGGTGCCGACGATGATGAGCAGCGGCGCGGTCTCGCCGGCGACGCGGGCGATGGCCAGGGTGACGCCGGTGACGATGCCGCCCAGCGCGGTCGGCAGGACGACCTTGACGATCGTGCGCCACTTCGGCACCCCGAGGGCGTACGACGCCTCGCGCAGCTCCTCGGGCACCAGCTTGAGCATCTCCTCGGTCGCGCGCACGACGATCGGGATCATCAGCACCGAGAGGGCCACCGCGCCGCCGAAGCCGAACCGGACGCCCGGCCCGAAGATCAGCGTGAACAGCGCGAAGGCGAAGAGGCCGGCGACGATCGAGGGGATGCCGGTCATCACGTCGACCAGGAAGGTGATGGTGCGGGCCAGGCGGTTGCCCTTGCCGTACTCCACCAGGTAGATCGCGGCCAGCACGCCGATCGGCACCGAGATGGCGGTGGCCAGTCCGGTGATGATCAGGGTGCCCATGAGGGCGTGGTAGATGCCGCCGCCCGCGCCGAGCACCCCGCGCATGTCGTAGGTGAGGAACTCCGAGGAGATGACGGCGTGGCCGTTCTCGATCACCTCCCACACCAGGCTGACCAGCGGGATCATCGCCAGCGCGAAGGTCGACCAGGCGATCGTGGTGACCAGGCGGTCCTTGGCGCGGCGGTTGCCCTCGACCGCGGCCGACCAGGCCGGCAGGACCAGGACGAACAGCGCCCAGGCCACCAGCACGACGGCGACCAGGGACCAGCCGAGCAGCAGCCCGAGCAGGGCGGCGATGCCGGCGGCGAGGACGCCGGCGAGCGCCGGGGCGTACGACGGGATCTGCGGCGCGACCAGCGGCATCGCGGCCGGCGCGGGTCGGGCGGCGGTCGCCCGCTCGTCGGTGATGGACATGCCGGGCCTCCTCAGGCCTTGACCTGGCCCCGGGCCGCGATCCAGCGGCCGAGGAAGTTGACGGCGAAGGACACGACGAACAGCACCAGGCCGCTGAAGATCAGCACGTTGATCTTGGTGCCGGACGCGTTGCCGAAGTTGAGCGCGATGTTCGCGGCGATCGTCGAGGGGTTCTGCGCCGAGATGAGGTCGATGGTGATGATGCCGCTGGCCGAGAGGACCATCGCGACCGCCATCGTCTCGCCGAGCGCGCGGCCCAGGCCGAGCATCACCGCGGAGATCACGCCGGAGCGGGCGTAGGGGAAGACCGCCATCCGGATCATCTCCCAGCGGGTCGCACCCAGCGCGAGCGCCGCCTCCTCGTGGATCCGCGGCGCCTGGAGGAACACCTCGCGGCAGATCGCGGTGATGATCGGCAGCGCCATCACCGCCAGCACGATCGCGGCGGTCAGGATGGTGCGGCCGGTCTGCGCGGGCCCGTCGAAGAACGGCAGCCAGCCCAGGTGGTCGGCCAGCCAGCCGTAGACCGGCAGGATCGCCGGGGCCAGCACGGCGCGGCCCCACAGGCCGTAGACCACGCTCGGCACGGCGGCCAGCAGGTCGATCAGGTAGCCCAGCGGGCGGGCCACGCGCCGCGGCGCGTAGTGCGAGATCACCAGCGCCACCCCGACCGCCAGCGGCGTCGCGATCAGCAGCGCGATCACCGCCGCCAGCAGCGTGCCGAAGAGGAGCGGCCAGACGTAGAGGACGATGTTGTCCTTGCCGTACGCCTGGTCCCCCGACGCGCTGATCGCCGGGACGCCCTCGATGATCAAGAAGATGGCCACGCCCGCGAGCGCGAGCATGATCAGCAGTCCCGCGCCGGTGGCGAGCCCGGCGAAGACCGAGTCGCCGCGGCGGCTGACGCCGCCGCGCGCGCCCGGTGCGGTGGTCGTGGTGGACACCTGCTGCTCCCTCGTTCGGTGCTTGTCGTGCCTGTCGTGCTGTTGGTGCTCGGCCGGCCGGCCGTACGCCGCGGGGCGGGGCCGGACGCGGCGAAGGGTCCGACCCGCTGGGGGCCGGACCCTCGTCTCAGTCCGGTCGCGTCATCACTCGACCGTGATGCCTTCGGCCAGCTCCTGGACCCGGCCCCGGAGCTCGTCGCTCAGCGGGGCCGAGCCGGCCTCCTCCGCGCCGAAGTCCTGGCCGGCATCGCTGAGGATGTAGGTCAGGTAGGCCTTGGTCAGCTCGCCGTCCTCGGCCTCGTCGCCGGAGTAGGAGGGGCAGGCGAGCAGGTAGGAGGTCAGCACGATCGGGTAGACCCCGGACTCCTCGGTCTCGTAGTCGAGGTCGAAGACGATCGAGCTGTCGTCGCGGCCCTCCACCCGGGGCGAGACGTCCAGGATCTTCGCGGCGGCGTCGGCGGTGGGGCCGACGAACTCGTCGCCGACGCCGACCTTCGCGACCGCGAGGTCGCCGGCCTGGCTCGCGTCGGCGTAGCCGATGGAGTTGGTGCCGCTGCGGACCGCGGAGACCACGCCCGAGGTGCCCTGGGCGCCCTCGCCGCCGAACTCCTCGGGCCAGACCTCCACCGCGCCGGCGGACCAGGCATCGCCGGCCACGACGTCGAGGTAGTGGGTGAAGTTCTCCGTGGTGCCCGACTCATCCGAGCGGTGGACCGCGTTGATCGGGGCGGACGGGAGGTCGGCGTCGGGGTTGTCCTTCTTGATCTCCGGGGCGTCCCAGGTGGTGATCTCGCCGGAGAAGATGCCCGCGATCGTCTCGGGCGAGAGGTTGAGCTCGTCGACGCCCTCGATGTTGTGGACGAGCGCGATCGGGCTGATGTAGTTCGGGATCTCGATCGGGGCGTCGCCACCGCAGCGCTCGGTCGCGGCGCTCAGCTCGCCCTCGTCGTCGGTGAGGTAGGCGTCGGTGGCGGCGAAGGGGAAGGCGCCGGCGATGAAGTTCTCCCGGCCACCGCCCGAGCCGACCGGGTCGTAGGTGACCGTGGCGTCGGGGTTCTCCCGCTGGAAGCCGACGGTCCACGCGAGCTGGGCGGCCTCCTGGGAGGAGGCACCGCCGCCGGCGAGCTGGCCGCTCACGCCCTCGCCGCTGCCGGTGGCGCCGTCGCCGGCGTTGCCGGCGCTGCAGGCCGAGAAGGTGAGGACGAGGGCCGCGATCCCCGGGACGACCGCCGTGCGAACGGAGGTGCTCTTCACTGCTGCTCCTGATGGGCTCGTGAACGTGACGCTCAGGAAGGTAGGCAGCGAAGGTGTATGGACCCCTCGGCGAACGTGAACGAGGGGTGAACGACAACCGGACATCCGCCGTGGCGGCGTGATCCGGCTCTCGGGCTAGGAGCGGCGGCCGTCACCCCAGGTGAGGGAGGGCGCCCGCTCGGGGCACTGCCCGGACTGCCGGCACGCCTTCGCGACCCCCTGCCCCGGCCCCACGGCGTACCCGTAGGAGCCGGTGCGGCCCGCGGGCGGCGGCGCGAGCTGTGCTGCGAGTCCGGCCGGGCGCTCGAAGGTCCACACGACCCCCGCCCCTGCCATCCGGACCGCGCGCAGGTCCGCGTCGACCCACAGGTCGTACGTCGGGCGGGCGGGGTCGAGCGGGCCGTCCGCAGTCACGCCGCTCGTGCGCAGGTGGAGCAGCGGCTCGCCCCCGGGCGCCTCGGTCTCGATGCCCTCGACGGTGGCCCCGTCGGCGACCAGCCCCGCGATCCGGGTGCGCGGGTCGGCGCGCAGGAGGCCGTGGGTGACCAGGGTGTTCAGCCCGAACCCGACCGGCGTGCAGGTCCAGGCCGGGGGGTCGAAGGCGACCGTGCCGTAGGACTCCGCCACCGGCTGACGCACCCTCGGCCGGAAGCCCCGGTCGAAGCAGAGCCGGTCCCCCGAGCGCAGCACCGTGGCCGTGCCCTCGCCCTCGGCGGCGGGGACCTCGGCGCGCCAGGCGCCGTCCCCGACGACCAGGACGTACGCCGCGTCGGCGCCGCCGTCCTCGGGCGCCGGGGTGGTCGCCACCCGGGCGGTGTCCCGCTGCGCCCGTCGCTGCACCTCGGCCAGCAGCGCCGACGGGTCCTCGGCCAGCTCCTCGAGCCGCTCGGTCCGGGGGTCGGCGACGGGCGGGGCGGGTGCCTCCGCGCCGCCCGTGCAGCCGCTCGCCAGGAGCCCCGCACCGAGCAGCAACCCGGCGATCCCGACCGCGCCTCGTCCCATGTCCGGACCCTAGACGCCCGGGGCCTGCGCCGCCGGCGGTCGCGGCAGATGCCGTGCCCCACCAGCGGCCGGGGCCTCCTGGCCCCGGCCGGAGGTGCCAGGGGCCCCGGTGAGGTCGGCAGGAGGTGCCCAGGCTGGGGCGGTGGGTGGACGTGGACCCCGGTGGCCCCGGTGGCTCTAAGCTCGTGCTGCTCTCGGTGTGGGTCGTTGCCGAGGGTTGGCGTCGCTACGACGACGACCGTGACTCCCGCGTCTACCGGCCCATCGGCGGCCCGACGTTCGTGCTCGTCCTCGCCGCCGCGGCGGCGGCCGTCACCCAGGTCGTCGCCCTGGCCGTGCGCTGACCGCGCCGCCTCAGAGGTCCTTGCGCAGGTGGACGTCCGCGGCCCCGGGGACCGGCACGTCCTCCCAGCGGAAGATCTCGCGGTAGCCGTGGCGCTCGTAGAAGCCGGGCGCCTGGAAGGTGAAGGAGGTGACGAAGACGTGGTCGCACCCCCGGCGCCGGGCCTCGGTCTCGAACTCCTCGAGCAGCCTCGCCCCCAGGCCGGCGGCGCGGGCGTCGTCGCGCACCCAGGTCAACCCGATCCCGGCGGCGATCCCCCAGGTCCAGCCGCTCATGCCGGCGGCCAGCCGACCGGTCTCGTCGCTGACCCGCACGGTCAGCTCGCGCGCCGGCGGCGTCCCGCGTGTCGCCGCCGCGTTGACCTTGTCCAGCTCGTCGGAGAGCGCCTGGTCGAGGTCGGCATCGGCCTCGCCCAGGACCGTCCGGAACCGGCCGTCCTCGGACCCTCCGGACGCGCTCAGCGGACGACCTTCGCGGGCGGGGCCTCGAAGACCCACCCGGCCTTGCCGTTCTTCCAGCCCCGCACCGAGACCCAGAGGTACTTCCCGCGCAGCTTGTTCGGCACCTTGAACGACAGGACCGCCTGGGAGCCGGTCTTCTGGACCAGCGCGTTCTTCAGGTTGTGGGTCCAGTCGTCGGGGGTGAACTTCTTCCCCTTCGAGACCCACACCTGGGTGGTGATCCTGGTCCCGGCCTCCCAGGCACCCTTGAAGGAGATCCGTGCGGCGCGACCGGCGCGGTAGGACCACTGGCCCTTGATCTTCTTGCTCGAGGTCTTCCAGGACGCGGGGTGTCCGACGTAGCTGAACGTGAACGGCCGCGCAGCGCTGGTCACGGCGTCCTGCCCCTTCGGGCTCTCGCGGACGGTGATGTCGTACGACGTGCCGTCGGTGAAGGTCGAGCCGGCCAGGTACGCCTGGAACCGGGTCGGGTCGGCCGGGTCCGGCCACGCCTGGACGTCGACGGTCCCGACGCCCGGCACCTGGATCCGGTAGGCCTCCTCCTTGCTGGGGGTCTCGTCGGTGAAGCTGACCACCACGCTGGTGTAGAGGTGCGCGTAGGGGCTCAGGCCGCCGCCGGTGTTCTCGGTCGTCACCTTCGCGATGACCGGAGCCGTGTTCGGCTCCGCGGCCGCGTGGACGGGCGCAGTCAGCGCACTCGCGGTCAGGAGCACGCCGGGCAGGGCGAGGAGCGACAGACGGCGGGTCATGGTGGCCTTTCGGTCGGAGTGGCTGAGCCGAGCGCGAGCATAAAGTAAAGAAACCGGCGTCGTAGCCGGTTCGGTCGACGTCGCGCTCGCGCCGATCGCGGCGAGCCAGCGGATTAGCGGGGCCGGCCACGGGGCATACCGCCAAGGACGCAGCCCGTCCGCTTGTCCACCGACCTCCTGGATGCCGTCATGACTCCTGCCACCCGGGCCCATCCCGCCCTCGGTCCCGTCGCGGCCGACCGGCCCACGACCCTTCGCGGGGAGCGCTGACATGGACATCATGGTGGTGCTCGCCCTCGCGGGCTTGGCCGTTGTCGTCGTCGTCGGGTCCATCGTGGGCATCTGGGTGTGGGCCATCCTCAAGATCCGCAGGGGCGAGTACGTGCGTCGCACGCCGACCAGCTCCTCGGGCTTCGAGTCCGACACCTTCGTGAGCAGCACGAGCATCAGTCACCACACCACGAACGACTAGCCCCGATTCGGAGAGGCGCACCGCCGGGTGAGCGTCGAGCAGCACACCGACGTGGCGACGTTCGCGCGTCAGCTCTCCAGGACCGACGGCAGCCCCTGCTGGTAGAGGGCGAGGATGTCGTCGGCGCCGTGCAGGCTGTCGACCACCTCGCGGGCCGGAGCGGCGTACACCGTCGGGTAGTCGATCTCGCCTGAAGCGGGGTCGACGGCCCAGGCGAGCAGCTCCTGAAGGTGGGCGGGTCCATCGGTTCCCACGCTCCGCTCAGGCCCGCAGCGACACCGGCGCGCCGCAGGAGCGCTCCAGGCTGCGGCGGACGTCCTCGGGGATCTAGCGGTCGACCACCGCGGCCATGTGGCCATCCGCGCAGTCCCCGGGAATGGACAGGCGCTGGCCATGGGAATCAGAGGCGTCTTATCCTGCGGGCCCCATCGATGTCCTGGAGGACCCGTGCGCTTGCCGCTGACGCTCCTGACCACCGTGACGCTGATGGGAGGACTCCTGACCGCCGCGCCCGCCGGGGCCGACCCGTCCCGGATCCGCATGAGCTCGGACGCCCTCGCCGAGCGTCGTGCGCCCGGCGCCGATCGGGCAGTGACCTCGGCCCGCAGCGACTACGCCGACGGGGCCGTACGACGCGTGGCCCAGCTGAGCGACGTGCGCGCGGCCGGCGTCGACCCGGCCACCAACATCGCGCGCGCCACGGTGGTGCAGGACCTTCGGGCGAGCCGCATCACCGCGACCGTGACGCTGGGCGCGACGCCCGGCGCCAACTCCGTCGTCCACGTACACCTGGGCGAGTGGAGCGGGAACACCTGCGAGTCGAGGGCGGCGATCGCCGGCGCCACGACGAGCGCCGACACCGCAGGCGCTATCGGCTCAGCGAGCCTGGCGGTGAGCCGCAGCCGCGCCGGCGCCGTGCTCACCCTCACCTCCGCCGCAGCCTCGGCCGTGCGCACCGCGGAGTGGGACTGCGCCTTCGCCTTCAGCACCGACGTCGGTGGCACCGAGACCTCCGGGCTCTACGCCGACGACCTCGAGACCGTCTGGACCCCGCGGCTGGCGATCGCCCGCGGCGCACCGGTGCAGGGCAACTACCGCGGCCGATGGACGACCGTCGAGGTGGACCTGCTCAACTCCGGCCGCGCCGACGCGCGCGGCACCACCGTGCGGCTCAGCGGAGCGGGACTCGCGTTCAAGCCGGCGAAGCGCTCCTACGGGACGCTGGAAGGGCGGAGCACGGAGTACTACGAGAAGTTCCGGGTGCGGCTCCAGGGCAGCAAGCCCCGGACCCTGAAGATGACCATGACCGCGCAGGGGGGCCACCGGGCCATCGCCACCGTGCAGATCGTCAACAAGCCCCAGCCCCGCAAGCTGCCCTCCATGGTCGGCCGCTACTACTGGGGCCACAAGCCGGTTCAGGTCGACCGCGGCTGGGACAACGTGGCGGTGCGGTTCGTGAGCCCCCGCTTCGCCCACGTGGGTTTCGGCAAGGTCGGTGCTCCCCGCTGCGCGAAGGCCAGCCGGACCTGTCGGCCGTACAAGTACAACGCGCGCACCGGCGTGGTGCAGGTCACCGGACTCGGCAAGGGCCGGGCCACCACCGAGGGCATCCGCCTCGGCAAGCAGGACTACTTCCCGCTGAGCAACCCCCGGCCGGGCGCCAAGCTCGCCCTCCGCCTGATCCACCAGAACTTCGAGGGCACCTGCGGCATCTACTGCTCGACGTGGACCGAGTGGCTCACGATGGACAAGCGCGGCCGCTTCGTCCGGTCCCGCCAGACCCTCGGCTCGATCGGCGCCCCGGGCGTCGGGACGGTCTGGGGGGTCGTGCCCGCCGACGAGCGCGGCACCTACCGCGTGCTGTCCCGCGGCCGGATCCGGCTCAGCTACGCCAACGGCACGAGCCAGGTGCACACGATCGGCATCGGGCACGACGTCCGCGGCAAGCCGTCGCCGGCCGGCGCGGGGATCGTCCTCGACGACGTCAACTTCTACCTGGACTGAGCGCCGCTCCCCCCTGCCCCGTCGCACAGCAGGTGCTCCCCGGCCAGCGAGAGCATGCCGCCGGTGCCGGCGGTGGGGTCGTACCGCGAGGATGATGCCGGCTTCGGGCAGGTCATCGATCGCCGTCTGAAGCCGACGCCGGCGAGCCAGACGATCAAGGCGCCCCCGACCACGGACGGTCAGGGGCGGCACGGACGGTGCGGGTCGAGCAGCACACCGACGTGGCGACGTTCGCGCGTCAGCTCGCCAGAGCCGACGGCAGTCCCTGCTGGTAGAGGGCGAGGAAAGGCCGGTGGGAATGCCCTCGGCCCTCAGCAGCGCGGTGAGCAGGTGCGCCCTGGCATAGCAGAGGCCCACCCGCTCACAGCGCCTCGCTGGCCGTGAGCGTGACGCGCGGATCCTGGACGTCGAAGGAGTGCGAGACGTTGACCCGGACCCACTCGAAGGCGGCTCGGGCGTAGTCGACGTCGCCGCGATGGGCGGCCCGCAGCTCGGAGACGAGGGCGCGGACCTCGGGGTGCCCGCTGTCGATGACCTCGTCGGCGGCGAGGTAGTCGTCGGGGTCCTGCACGATGAGATCCACGTCAGAGCCGTTCGAGCCAGTGGTGGTCGGGGACGAGCGCTTCGAGGGACGTCCGCAGCCAGGCCCGGCGCTCGGCGGTGAGCGTCGGCAGGGTCGCCTCGAAGTCGGGCTCGTCCTTGGTACGCCGCAGGCGGGCCTTGTAGATGAGGACGATCTCCGGGCGCAGGTAGCGGACGCCGTCGTCGCCGACCCAGGTGACGTTCTCGACCTCGTCGACGTGGTCGGGCAGGAGCTTGTTGGTCCACCTGCCGTCGACATCCGGGGTGAGCGGGATGTCGACGACCCAGGGAGCCGCCGCATGGGCGCGGAGCCACAGCTGGCTGGCCGGCTCGTCGACCGTGGGCCAGCGGTCTCCGAGCGGGTGGAGGACTCCCCCGACGTTGTTCCAGACGTGCCAGCGCCCCGTCATGAACTCCACGAACGCGGGGACGTCGCACGCCAGGATGGACACGTCGGTGTCCTCGTGCTCGCGGCGATAGCCGGTCGCCGCCTCGATGGCCCAGCCGCCCACGACCCACCAGGGGCGGTCGAAGCCCTCCATCTCCCTCGCGAAGGTGGGCGGGTCCATCGGCTCCCACGCCCCGTAGAGCGCCAGGAACGCGTCTTCCTCGGCCTGCTCGTCCGCCGTGCGGATGAGCGGGACGCGACTGGGAGCCGTCATCGGTCAGTGGTCCTTCCGCAGGTGCACGTCGTCGCGTGGGGCGAGCCGTCGCAGCCTTGCAGAGAGTCCCAGCTCGATCTCGTCGAGGGGCCCTGACCGCCCGCGGAACGACCTCGGCCCCGCGGTGGCCCCGCCGAGATCAGCAGGAACGTTCAAGGCCGGCCCGGCCGGCCCGCGACAGAGTCCTGCACATGAACTCACTGATCAAGACCGCCGTCCTCGCGACCGCCGTCGTCACCAGCACCGCCGCCCTCGCGACCACCGCCGCCGGCATGGTGCCCGCCCCCGAGCGCTCGGCGTACGCCATCGGGACTGCCAAGGCCGTCAAGCCCGTCCAGGCCGTCCAGGCCGTCAAGCCCCCCAAGGCCCAGCGGACCGACTTCGTCCGCTACTGCGACGACGGCGCGACCTATCAGACGCACAAGCTGAAGGACGACGGGCCGGCCTTCATCGAGGGCACCCAGGAGAAGTTCATCAACATCGACAGCACGTATGACGGGCCCAAGCGCGTCTACACCTGTGGCTACATCGTGGTCCAGGACCCCACGTTCACCGGCACCGTGCGGAGCATCCGCGTCAAGCGCTGAGACCGCACCGTCGCGTCAGGGGCAGGATGTCAGCCACTCCCGGAAGGGCATCTTGGTCGGCGTGAATCCGTTGACCGTGCGCGCGGTCCGGGTGAAGTGGGCACTGTCCGCGAACCCGGCCGCGTGTGCGGCATCGGTGGCGCTGGCGCCGGCCGAAAGGTGCCGCATCGCCACCATGTAGCGGTGCCAGAGCAGGTAGCGCCGGATCGGCACCCCGACCTGCTCCCGGAAGACGTGCTGGAGGCGGCTCTCGCTCAGGTGGGAGATGCGGCACAGGTCCTCGACCGTCGGCGGGGGCGTGGGTACGGCGCGCAGGTGGTCCAGCACGGCGCGGATCCGCGGGTCGTGCGCGTCCTCGGTCAGTGCCCGAGCGCCCAGCACCTCGAGCGCCGAGCGCCACCTGCGGTGCGCGGTGTCGCAGTCGGCGTCGAAGACCCCGGCGAGGCTCGCCCGCAGCGCCTCGGTGGTGGCCTCGTCGAGGGAGACCCAGTCCCGGTCGCGGAGCAGGCTCCCCCGCAGGAACCGGCCGGCCGGGCTCTCCGACTCCACCCAGCCGATCGCCGTCAGCGCGCCCGCGCACTCGAAGCCGTGCTCGGCCCCGGTGTTCACGATCAGGCCAGCCACCTGCCGCCACTCGCCGTCCAGCTTCGCCCGGGGCGCTCCCTCGAGCCCCACGGAAAGCTGGAGGGCGCCATGGGCATGCGGCTCGGCCTGCAGGAAGTTCGTGACCACCAGGAACTCGGTGGCCCACAGGAACCCACGGATCCGTTCCGGCGAGGCCGTGAGGTCGGTCGCCATGGTCAGCTGTCGGCGGCCTTGAGCTGTCGGACGATGACCACGCGGGCCCGCTGTCGCCGCCAGGCGCTGCGGGTCGGCTTCGGAGCTCATGACGGCAGCAGGCTACCCATGGGGCGCGCCATCGGTGGCGTTTCGCCCAGCGACGGAGCAAGGCGACGCCCCGGTGACTGACCCGACCGGGAACTGGGCACTCGAATCCCCGCTGCAGGACCTCGACGTCGTCCTGCCCGGGAGCCGCAGCCCAGTGCGCCTCTTGCCCGCGAAGCCCCCGTCGTGACTGGCTGCGCCGGTCACGGTGTGGTAGCCGATGCTGAGTGGCGTCGTTGGCGGACCAGCGGGAGGCCTCAGACGGCCGGTCCACCGCTGAGTCCGCCCACCGCCGGACCCGGTCGGGGTAGCGCCCAGCACCTCAGCCGCCGGCGGGATTCCTGGGCAGGATGCACCGGCGCCTCGGGTGGCCGCGGCATACCGCAACGAGGGGATTGTCGTCTGCTGGCGGCCTCACCCGCAGGGATGGGAGCGCAGCCTGGGTGGTGAAGCCGAGGGAGCCTTTGCCCCGGGACGAGGAGGGATGACCCATGATCGTGTCCAGCAGCCTGCGCCGCCACGCCTGGGAGGTGGTCCCGGCGGTGCGCCCGACGTGGGAGGCGCTGATGAGGACCGACCCGTACGCCCTGCCGTCCCAGGCCCCGGCCTGGGTGGACGCGCTGTGCACGACCGGCCCGTACCGGGACGCCTCGCTGGAGCTGCGCAGCCCCGAGGGCCGGCGGCTCGTCCTGCCGATGGTGCGGCGGACCGGCGTCCCCGCGCCGGCGGCCACCCGCTCGTCGATGCCGAGTCGGTGGGCGAACGGCGGGCTGGTCGCCGAGGACGGCGTCCACGACGCCGCCGACGCGCGAGCGGTGGTCGCGCTGCTGGCCGGGTCCGGGCCGCTGGTGATCGTCCCCAACCCCCGCCTCGACGACCGGTGGCGGCACGCGGCGCCCTGGTCGTACGCGACCGCCAAGCACGGCTACGAGCTCGACACCACCGGCGGGTTCGAGGACGTGTGGACGCACCTGTTCAGCAGCTCGGTGCGGCGCGCGGTGCGCAAGGCCGAGCGCAGCGACGTGGTGGTGGAGCGAGACACCACGGGCCGGCTGCTGCCCCTGTTCGTGCCGCTGTACCAGGAGTCGGTCCGCCGCTGGGCCGAGGGCAGCGGCATGCCGGCCTGGCTCGCGCGCCGGCGGGCCGCCCGGGATGAGTCGCTGGACAAGCTCCAGCAGGTCGCGCGCGGGTTCGGCGAGGCGTGCGTGACGTGGATGGCCTTCGTCGAGGGCCGGCCCGCGGCCGCCATCATCGTGCTCACCCACGGCCCGAACGTCGAGTACTGGCGCGGCGCGATGAGCCTGCCGCTCGCCGGCCCGGTCCGCGCGAACGCCCTGCTCCACCGCCTCGCGATCAAGGAGGCCTGCGCCCGCGGCGCCGCGCGCTACTCCTTCGGCATCAGCACGCCCGGCACCAGCCTGGCGCGTTTCAAGGAAGGCTTCGGTGCCACGGCCGTGCCGTACGCCGGCTACGTCCTCGAACCGATCCCCGTGCGCCGCGCCACCCGCACCGGTCGCCGGCTGGCGCGTCGCAGCGTCGTCGCGGTGACCTCCCGCGCGCACGCCGTGAGGTGACCGACGCACACGAGAGCCGCGCCGACGTGGTGTCGGAGCGGCTCTCGTTCAAGAGGGCTGGCTCTCGGTGGGTGACCCACCGGGACCGGCCATGCTGCGAAGATCTCCGCTGATTCCTGCGAAGACCCCGTGGTGAGGGCTTCCCCGAAATGCCGCGTGTCGCCTGAATCGAATCCGAGTATCGGCACCCGACGTCATGCCTGCACACGGCCAGCCAGTAGTTGCACACGGTGCTCTAATTGAGAACTCCACTTACGGCTGGAAGATCCATTTCCGGGCCCCCGACAAGGTGAGCCGCTCATGACCCAGACGCCGCTGTCCCAGGCAGGACCCTCAGCCTCGTTGCGTCCGCCGCCGTGGTCGTACGCCTGGTGGGCGCTCACCGGAGCCGTTGTCGGTTTCGGTGTCGTCGGCCTGCTGACCATCGGAATCTTCTTGCTTCCCGTCGGCCTCGCGCTGCTGGTCGTCGGCTGCCTCTGGAAGCCCCTGCAGAACTCCTCTGCCACCGCCGCCGTCGGTGGCCTGGCCGCTGCGCCGCTCTACCTCGCCTGGGTCAACCGCGACGGGCCCGGGACGGTCTGCGAGACGCTCGCCGACGGGACCAGCTGCGCGGAGCGGTGGAGCCCGTGGCCGTTCCTCGCGGTCGCCGTGGTTCTGGTCGCGGTCTCGGTCACGGCCGTCACGAAGACGCGTCGGGCCCGGTAGGCCACCACAGGCGGCAACGGCTTTCCGGTAGACCCAACGTCCCCCCGCCGTCGTCGCGCCAGGCGACGCCCTCCCCAAGTGCTGCACCCAGGAAACCATCCAGATCCGCCCCGACCAGTCCATGAAGTACCTCCAGGAGGACTGCTGGGGCGGCGGCACGAGCTCGCCAGAACGACGAGAGCCGCCCCCGGATCGGGGGCGGCTCTCATCGAAGAGGGCTGACCCGGCCTTGGCCGGGTGGTGGAGCTGGCGGGAATCGAACCCGCGTCCTCGAGCGTCGAACCAGGTCTTCTCCGGGTGCAGTCCGTGATGTCGCTTTTCTCGGCCCCGGGGCTCGCACGGACACGTCCCCGACAGGCTCAGTCACGGAATAGTCCCGCTCACCCTCCGTGACCCGGAGTGAGCAGCAAGTCTCCTAGATGACGCCAGGGTCCGGGACGGAGACGGATGCCCGGTCTGACGCTTCGATCACTGCTCAGGCAGCGAGAGCGAAGGAACTGCGCTTAGCGTTGGCAGTTATTGGTTTCCAGCGATCGTTTACGAGATGACGCTGGCTCCTCGACCCGCTTCCCCTGGGACTAACGTCCCAAGTCGAAACCGATCAGCCCCTCTTGAGTTGTGAAGCACGGCGCGAGGCCGCAGACCGGAGTCTACGGGGTCAACCACGCGGGCCGCACCCCTGTTCCCTCAGGCCCCGGCCCAGGCGCGCACGGCGTCGACCCCGGGGCCGCCGAGCCGGTCGACGAGAGCGGCGCGGCCGGCGAGGACCGAGCCGAGGGCGGCGGCGGGGCCGTGCACCTCCGCGCCCGTCCCGTGGCTCCAGTCGAGGTCGGTGGCGCGGTACGCCGCTCGCGGGAACCCGCGGCGCAGCACGCCCAGCATCGGCGTACGGCTGAGCAGGAAGTCCAGCGCCGGGCCCCACGGCTCCGGTGGCCGGTCGACGGCGATCCCGAGCGGCACCGCGACGTCGAGGCGGTGGACCAGGACGTCGACCAGCGTCGCGCGCGGACCCATGCCGGGTGGGGCGAACCGGCTGTCGGGGTGGTCGCGCAGCCAGGAGACGAGCTCGGCGGGCGACCGGGCGGCGTACTGCTCGGCCAGCACCTCGGTGACCCGGCTCGGGACGCCCCGGGCCCGCACCGCGGCCCCCAGCTTGACGCGGACCCCGGCGTCCTGGGCGCTGACCAGGTGGGCGACCACGTCGTGCACCGTCCACGCCGGGCAGAGGCTCCGCGTGGCCCACTGCTCCGGCGTCAGGCTGGCGAGCAGGTCCGCGAACGCCGTGCGCTCGACGGCGATCGTGTCCCAGAGCCCGCCGGGATCGGCCATCCGTCCATGGTGCCCCCGCCGACGGGAACGCGCATCCCCGATCCGGTCGATCCGGTCGATCCGCCGGCCGTCGTCGTCGACGGCCGGGTCAGGCCCGCGACCACTCCGCCAGGGCGGCGGCGCCGGGGCCGGTGAGCTCGTCGTTGCGCGCGGGGCGGCGGGTGATGGCCAGGGCGAGCACCTCGGCCGGGGCCTCGACCCGCTCCCCCGACCCCGCGCTCCACCCGATGTCGGGCGCCACGTAGGTCAGCTCGGGCAGTCCCGCCGGGATGAACCCGTGCCGGGCGCGCCGCGAGAGGAGGAACGGCAGCGCCTCCTGCCAGGCCGCCGCCGGGCGGGGGTCGACGACGCCGAGCGGCACCAGGCAGTCGAGCCGGTGCACGAGCAGGTCGGTGACCGGGGCGTGCCAGTCGTGCCCGGGCGGGTGGAAGCGGCTGTCGGCGTGCTCGCGCACCAGCGCGACCAGCTCCGCGGGCGTCCGCGCGGCCCGGGCGGCGGCGAGCCGCCGGTTCGCGGTGTCGAAGTCGAAGCGGGAGCGGGCCATCGCCCACATCACCTCGCGGATCGAGGCCGTCGGCCCCACCATCGTGTGGGCGACGACGTCCTTGACCGTCCAGCCGGCGCAGAGGCTCGGCGTCGCCCAGTCATCCGGGCCGAGACGCTCGAGGACGTCGGCGAAGGCCCGACGCTCGTCGGCGAGCAGGGCCCAGGCGGTCGCGTCGTCCATGGCCCCATGGTGGCGCCGGGCGGTCCTCCCGGGCGTCTGCCGCGCCGCTCTCACGCGACCCGGGCGCCGTGGGCCTGGGCCGCCGCGACGAACTGGGTGGCGTACCCCACCTCGCGGAAGTCCTTGAGCGAGTTGGCCGAGAACCGGTTGATCCGCTCGCGGCTGACGTTGCAGCGGACCTCCCCCATCGGCCCGTGCAGCACCAGCGCGGCGACCGCGAACGGCCCCACCCCCTGGCGCCGCACCCACACCTCCGGGCACGCGACGTCCCAGGCCGGGACGACCGCGTCGTCGGGGGTGAAGGCGATGCGCCCGGCGCGCAGGGTCAGGGTGCCGAACGTCGAGTCGAGCGAGCCGCCCAGCTGGCCGATCAGGCTCGAGCCCAGGACCTGGACGTTCCACGTGCTGGCCGCCGGCTCGGGGCCGCGCGGGCCGGGAACGAAGAGGGGCGGCGGGGCCGCCGCCCGCGAGCGGGTCAGCAGGAGCACGAGGACGACGGCGATGATGAGTCCCATCAGCGCGGGCACGAGCATCATCACCAGGACGAAGATCTCCACGACGCCAGGCTGCCCGGGCTCAGCCGGCGGAAACGCCGGCGTACCGCTGTCTAGGCGAGCCCGAACAGGCGCGCGCCGTTGTGCCAGCACACGTCGCGCAGCCAGTCCTCGCCGAGGTCGAGGGCGGCCAGGCCGTCGAGCTGGTGGCGGTAGGGGTAGGGGATGGTCGGGAAGTCGCTGCCGAGCAGGACCTTGGGCTGGAGGTCGCGCAGCCGCGGGACGAGGTCGGCCGGGTACGTCGCCGGGAAGAAGTCGGTGAAGACCATCGTGGTGTCGAGCCGGACGTGCTCGTGGTCCTCGGCCAGCGCGAGGAACTCGTCGAACTCCGGGGCGCCCATGTGCGCGATGACCAGCGCGAGCCGTGGGTGCCGGGCGAGGACGCGGCGGGTCGACTCGGGGCCGGTGAACGCGTTCGGGACCGGGCCGGACCCGGCGTGCACCACGACCGGGGTGCCCGCGTCCTCCAGCACGCCCCAGACCGGCGCGAGCAGCGGGTCGTCGAGGTGGAACTCGCCGACCTGGAGGTGCAGCTTGAAGACGTCGACGCCGTCCGCGATCGCCTCGGCGACGTACGCCGCGGCCCCCTCCTCGGGGTAGAAGGTCGCCGAGCGCAGGCTCTCGGGGACGCGCTCGGCGAAGCCCGCGGCCCAGTCGTTGAGGTACGACGCCACGCCGGGCTTGTGGGCGTAGGGCAGCGCCGAGAAGCGGCGTACCCCCATCGCGCGGAGGATCTCGACCCGCTCCTCGTGCGACTGGCGGTAGCGGATCGGCCAGTCCCGCCCGATCTTCGGGCCGGCGCTGTCGAAGACCGCCCAGACCGCGCGCTGGATGTTGGGCGGCAGGAAGTGCACGTGCACGTCGAACAGCCCCGGCAGGTCCAGACCGATCCAGAACTCGCGGACCGCGGGGACGTCCTCGTGCGCCTGCATCGGCCCAGGATGCCCCAAGGTCAGGCACGAGCGTCGGGCGCAGTGTCGGGCGAGTGTCGGGCGCAGTGTCGGCTGGCCGACAGATCCGGCCCGCCGGCACGCCTACGGTCCCCGGCATGGCAACGGCATCGGCATCGGCATCGACACCGACGAAGCTCCGCGGGCAGCGAGTGATCGTCACGGGGGCATCGAGCGGCATCGGCGCGGCGCTCGCGCGGGAGCTGGCCGGCCGCGGGGCCGAGGTGGTGCTCGTCGCCCGCACGCGGACGGCGCTCGAGGCGCTGAGCGCCGAGCTGCCCGGCTCGTCGGTGGTGGTCGACGACCTCGCGACCGCAGCGGGCTGCGCGGTCGGCGGCCGGCGAGATCCTCGCCGGCGGCGTCCCCGAGGTCGTCGTGCACAACGCCGGAGCGGGCCGGTGGCTCGCCGTCGACGAGACGCCGGAGGGTGAGGCCGCGACCATGATGGCGGTCCCCTACCTGGCCGCCTTCGAGCTCACCCGCGCCCTGACCCCCGCGATGATCGCGCGCGGCCGCGGCCGCCACGTCTACATGACGTCGGTCTCGGCCTTCCTGCACGTGCCCGGGGCCGCCGGCTACTCCGCCGCCCGCTGGGCGGTCCGCGGCCTGGCCGGCCAGGTGCGCGCCGACCTGCGCGGCACCGGCGTGGGCGTCACGCTGCTGGCGCCGGCCGAGGTCGACTCGCCGTACTTCGACCACAACCCGGGGACGCGCGAGCGGATCCCCCGCGCCACCGTCCTGATGGGTGGGCGCACCTCGACCACCACGATCGCCCGCCTGGGCGCCGACGCCGTCGAAGCGGGCCGCCGTACGGCGATCCTGCCCCGCCAGGCGGCCCTCGTGGTCCGCACGACCCCACCGCCGGTCCTGTGCTGGCTGGCGGCCCGAACCGGATGGAGACACCCATGACCACGAGCACCTCGCGCATCACCGTGCGCCCCATGACCGACGCCGACGACCTCGCGACCCTCGATGCGGGCAACCCCCTCGGGTGGATGACCGCGTGGTGGAGCACGCTGACCGAGTCGATGGACCTGCGCTGGTACGTCGCGCTGCTCGACGGCGAGCCCGCCGGCCTCGGCGTGGTGTGCCCGCTCCCCTTCGCCCAGGGCGGCTACGGCGTCGGGATCCTCAACGTCCGGCCCGAGCACCGGCGCCGCGGCGTCGGGACCGCACTGCACGCTGCGCTGGCGGCGGTCGTGCGACCCGAGCTGCCCGGCATCCTCTACCAGCACGTCGAGGGCGACGCCGCGGCCGAGGCCACCGCTCGAGCCTGGGGCTTCTCGGTCGTGGGGACCCACCACGAGAGCGTGCTCGACCTGCAGGCCGTCGACCGGACGGCGTACGCGGCCATGGCGGCCGCGCCGGGGGTGGCGCTGGACGCGGTCGACCCGGCGGTCGACGACCGGAGCTGGCGCAACCTGTACGCCTTCGTGCGGGCGCGCTTCCAGGACGCTCCGGACGCCGAGGGCGGTGGCGGCGACCTGCCGTTCGACGCGTTCCGGGAGATGCTGGCGGAGCCGTGGCAGCTGGCAGCGGCCCACGACGGGGGCCGACTGGTCGGTGTCACGCTGGTCGTCGCCCGGCCCGGGACGGCGGGGGCGGCCAACACGGTCATCACCGGAGTCGCCCCGGCGGCGCGCGGCCGCGGCATCGCGACTGCGCTCAAGGCCTGGCACGCGCTGCACATGTCCGAGCGCGGCATCACCCACGTCTACACCCAGAACATGGAGGGCAACGAGCCGATCCTGGCCGCCAACCGGAGGCTGGGGTTCGTGCGCGCGGCGGGCCACGTCGACGTGGTCTGCAGCTTCAGCTGACCGGAGGGCTCACGGCGTCGATCTCGGCGCCGGCGTCGATCTCGGCGAGCCGACGCTCGACCTCCCGCGCCATCACCGTCATGCCCTTGCGCTCGTAGAGGTCGTGGGCCCCGGTCAGGAGCACTCGCTCCT
Organism: Nocardioides marmotae; assembly: GCF_013177455.1. Classification (NCBI taxonomy): domain Bacteria; kingdom Bacillati; phylum Actinomycetota; class Actinomycetes; order Propionibacteriales; family Nocardioidaceae; genus Nocardioides; species Nocardioides marmotae. The sequence goes on along the minus strand of NZ_CP053660.1, from coordinate 1,174,525 downwards.
CCTCGGTCTCGCCACCGTGCCTCGCCGCGAGCGCCAGCCACCGCCGGACGTCGGCCTGCTGCCACAGCGCATCGGTGGGTTCGAGCGCCGCCAGGGCTCGAGTGACGAGTGGGGGCACCTCCGAGCGGCGCCCACGCCGGGCCGCGATGATCGCGCGGCCCGCGGCGATCATGCCGACCGTCGCCACGTCGTACGGCGCGGTCACCTCCTCCGCCTCGTCGAGCAGCTCGGCGACCAGGGTCAGGTCCCCGTCCTGCTCCAGCAGCGCCAGCGCCCACCACGCCACGTAGGTGCAGACGTGGCCCAGGTCGTTCTCGGCGCGCGCCCGGACCACGAGACGCTGCATCGCCTCGACCATCACGCGGCGGTCCCCTCGCAGGGCTGCGGCCTCGGCCCGCACCAGGTCGGCCAGGTGGATGTCGCCCAGGTCGGTCCCCGCGAGATGCTCCTCCGCACGGGCGAACGCGGCCTCGGTCTCGGCCGAGCCCACGGCGCCGAGGACGAGCGCACGCTCCAGCAGCAGCATGCCGCGGGCCGACCTCGACAGGGCAGGGTCGGTGAGCTGGGCGTCGACGTGCTCGGCCAGCAGCCGGAGGGGGAACGGTCCGTGGAGCAGGACCAGGCCGCGGAAGAACCGCGCCTCCCACACCTGGTGGAGGGGCGCCGACTTCTCGATCGCGGCCACGTGCTCCAAGCCGGCCGCCCACACGGCCCGCAGCGCGACGGGCTGGATCAGCTGGTGCCGCGCCCGCAGCGCCAAGCGCAGGTTCCCCGCCTCGGTGGCGAGGGCCAGCAGTCGCCGCGAGGCCGCCTCGACCTCGTCCAGGTCGAGGGAGGAGGGTCCGTTGGACTCGGCGCAGAGCCGCTCGGCGGCGAGGAAGGCCCGTTCGAGGTCGGTCGCGGTGCCGTCCAGGCAGTCGGCGTACTGGTCGAGCAGCGGCTGGGTGTCGGAGACCTGCCACAGCTCGCCCTTGACCTCGAACTGGCGGACGATGAGATCCCGCCTCAGCGCGGCCGTGAGCGTCGGCAGCGCGAGGGCGCGGTTCAGCAGGCCCCGCGCCGCCTGGAGCTCCTCGCGTGCCTGGGCGGCCTCGGCCGCGTCGGCGAGCAACCAGGCCGTGCGCACCTCCAGCTCGGGCAGCTCGGGGTCGCCGGCGGCGAGCTCCCGGCGCAGCCGGACGACCTGCTCGAGGTGGTGGGCGGCGAAGGCGAGCCGCTCCCCCGACGGGTCGTGGCCCTGCAGCGCGTCGGCCAGCCGCTGGTGCAGCTCCGCGCGGCGCGCCTTCGGCATCGCGTCGTACGCCGCGTCGCGGATCAGCACGTGCCGGAAGGACCAGCCGCCGCCGACCCGCGGGCGCACCAGGTCGCGTGCCTCGAGCTCGGCCAGGAGGCCCGGGGCCCCAGGGTCGTCGACGAGGGCGGCGAGGTCGACCGGGTCGGCCTCCAGACCGGCCACCGACAGCTGCTCCAGGAGCCCCCGCTGCGGCCCGGGAAGCTCGGCGAGCCGGCTGGCCAGCAGCGCCGAGACCGTCGGCGGGACGTCGGTCGCGCTGATGGCGCCGGTCAGGCCCCAGACGCCCTCGGCCTGCGTCAACCGGCCGAGGTCGCGGAGCCGGCCGAGCATCTCCTCGACGAAGAGGGGGTTGCCGCCCGCGTGCCGGGCGACGACCTGCGCCGTCTCGACCGTGAGCGGGCTCCCGAGCAGCGCCAGCGCCTGGTCGGCGACGTCGGCGCCGTCGAAGGGCGTCAGCTCGACCCGCGGCGAGGCGGGCAGCCAGTCCGGCTGGTCCGCGAGCAGGGCCGGCCGCGCAGCGCCGAGCACCAGCACCGGGCAGGTCGCCAGGTCACTGCCCAGCCGCTCGACGAGCTCCAGCACCGTCGACCCGGCCCAGTGCAGGTCGTCGACGACCAGCACCACCGGCCCGCCGGAGGCGATCCGACGGACGAGCGTGACGAAGGCCCAGAGCGTCTCGTCGTGGCCGGCGGCGCCGTCGGTCGCGCCGAGCACCGCGGCGAGCGCCTCCACGACCGGGCCGCGGTCGGCGTCCTCCCCCATCTCGGCGGCGATCCTCGCCCGCACGGTCGGCGCGTCCTCCTCGCCGGTGAGGCCGAGCAGCGAGCGGATCAGCTCGATGACCGGCCACAGCCCCACGTCCTCGCCGTACGACGCGCACCGGCCGTGCCCGCGCCGTACCCCGGGCGCCCGGCGCGAGACTCGCTCGACGAGGTCCGCGACGATCCGCGTCTTGCCCATCCCGGCCGCGCCGAGCACCGTGACGACGGCGCCGCGGCCGTCGTCGACGACCCGGCCGACCCACCGGTCCAGCTCGGCTCGCTCGGTGCTGCGGCCCACCAGGGGCGCGTCCAGACGGCGGGCCCGCCCGGGCACGTCGGCGCGCACCGACACCAGGCGGTAGGCCGGCACGGGCTCGGCCTTGCCCCGCGCGGACACCGGGTCGACCGGCTCGGCGTCGATCGCGTCGCGAACCAGCTCGTAGGTCGGGGCCCCGAGCAGCACCTCGCCCGCGCGGGCGGCCTGCTCGAGCCGGGCGGCGGTGTTGACGGCGTCGCCGGTAGCGAAGGACCCGCCGGCCCGCGCGGCGCCGACCACCACGGTGCCGGTGTTGATGCCGCACCGCACCGCGAAGCGCACCCCGAGCCGGTCGTGCAGCTCGGCCGAGAGCGCCCCCAGGTCGACGACCAGGTCGCGGGCCGCGCGCACGGCGCGGAGCGCGTCGTCCTCGTGCAGCTCGGGCACCCCGAAGACCGCGAGCACGGCGTCGCCGACGAACTTCTCGACCGAGCCGCCATGCCGCTCGACGGCCGCCCGGGCCACGTCGAAGTAGCGGCCCATGACACCGCGCACGGCCTCGTCGTCCAGCCGCTCGCCGAGCGCCGTCGACCCTGCCACGTCGGTGAAGAGCAGCGTGACCAGCCGGCGGCCCTCCCGGGGCGCGGCGGCCTCGGGGACCGGGGAGCCGCACCCCGGGCAGAACCGGGCGCGCTGCGGCAGCTGCTCGGCGCAGTGCGCGCAGCCCGCCGCGACCCCCATGGACGGAGAGTAGGTGTCCGACAGCGACCGGTCTGCCGGATCGGTCACATGGTCGGTCACACGGTCGGTCACATGGTGCTCCGGCCCGCGGGCCGGGGCGGCGAGCACGCCGACCGCGCCGGCCAGGAGCAGCGTCGGCAGCGGCGTCGGGAGCGCCGTGCAGGCCCGGCGCCGGCCGCGCACCCCAGCCGCACGGAGTCCACGACGAGGAGGAAGGTACGCCGCGCGGTCCGGTCCCCGACCAGGGCGGCGACCGGTGCGGCCACCGCGCTCACCGCGAACGTCGCCGCGGTGAAGGCGCCGACCGCGCCCGGGCCGCCGGCCCGGTTGGCCCACACCGCCGCCGTCGTCACGAAGCCCGCGTCGGCCATCACCGAGCACGTCAGCGCCAGCAGCAGCCGCGCCAGTGACCGGTTGCGCCCCACCGTGCGCAACGACTCGAACCAGACCATCGCCCCCACCCCCCGCTCTCCCACCGCTCTCCCACCGCTCTCCGCCTCGCGGGCGGCCGGGAGCAGCCCAAGCGGTCTCGACCAGCAGCGCTGTCGGCCGGCCGACACAACCGGGGCGTGCTTCACTGCGCGCGTGGACTGGCCCCTGCTGGGATCGCTCTCGGAGACCGAGCGCCGCGCGGTGATGGCTGCGACCGCGACCCGACGGTGGCCCCGCGGCGACTTCCTCTTCCACGAGGACGACCCCGCCGACACCATGCACCTGGTCGTCTCCGGCCACCTCGCAGTGCGCACGTTCACCGCCGAGGGCGGCGCCGCCCTGCTCAACGTCCTCGGCCCCGGCGACGTCATCGGCGAGCTCTCGCTGCTCCCCGGCAGCCTGCTCCCCGGCGCCGCCGGCACCCGCTCGGCGAGCGTGGTGTGCCTGGACCCGGTGGTGACCCAGGTGCTCACCGCGACGACCTTCGCCGAGATCTGCGACGCCCATCCCGGGGTCGAGCGGTGGCTGGCGGGCCTGCTCGCCCGCCGGGTGCGCGAGCTCAGCGCCCGGGTGCGCGACCTGATGCACGTCAGCATCGAGGAGCGGGTCCGCAGCGGCCTGCGGGACCTGGCGTCCCGCTTCGCCGACCAGGGCGGTGCCCGACCCGTCGTACCGCTGACCCAGGACCAGGTCGCCGAGTTCGTCGGCGCGACCCGGCCCACGGTGAACCTCGTGCTCCAGCAGCTCGCGGCCGAGGGGGTGGTCCGGCTGGGTCGGGGGCGCCTGGACGTGATCGACGCCGAGGCGCTCTGACCGCGCTCCCCGTCAGTCGCGCATGCCCTTGAGGAACCGGCCGACCGCCTGCTCCTTCTCGCGGTCGGCGGTGCGCTCGGCGATGGCGTTGCGCTTGTCCCACGACTTCTTGCCCTTGGCCAGGCCGATCTCGATCTTGGCGCGGCCGTCCTTGAAGTACAGCGCGAGCGGCACGACCGTGAGGCCCTTCTCGCTGACCCGCCGCTCGATCTTGTCGATCTCCATGCGGTGCAGCAGCAGCTTGCGCTTGCGGCGGGCCGAGTGGTTGGTCCAGGTGCCCTGGGAGTACTCCGGGATGTGCACGCCGTGCAGCCACGCCTCGCCGCGGTCGATGTCGACGAACCCGTCGACCAGGGAGGCCCGGCCCTGGCGCAGCGACTTCACCTCGGTGCCCTGCAGCACGAGACCCGCCTCGAAGGTGTCCTCGATCGCGAAGTCGTGTCGCGCCTTCTTGTTCTGCGCGATCATCTTCTGGCCCTGCTCCTTCGGCATCCCACCATCCTCCCAGAGACGCGCAACGCGGTTGTGGCGTGCCCGGCGCGGGGCCGCCTGGGGCGGCTCGGCGGGCCCGAAGACGTACCACCTTTAGGTGGGATGCAACCGCTTCTGGGCCAATATATTGACCCGGAAGCGAACACGTCCCACCTAAAGGTGGTACGCGAGCCCCGCCCGCGAACCCCGCCCCACAGAGCCCGTCAGAAGAACGGCATCGGGTTGGTGGAGGACCCGTTGGCGAGGACGGTGAAGTGCAGGTGGCAGCCGGTGGACCAGCCGGTGCTGCCGACGTAGCCGACGACCTGGCCGCGCTCGACCTGCTGGCCGGGGCTGACGACGTACCGGGTGGCGTGGTTGTAGACCGCGGTGATCAGCTTGCCGTTGACCTGGCCGACGTTGAGGTAGAGCCGGTTGCCGTAGACCGAGGAGTAGTAGCGCGTCATCACGGTGCCGGAGGAGACGGCGTAGAGCGGCGAGCCGCAGGCGGCGCCGAAGTCGGTGCCGTCGTGGAGGCCCCAGTAGTGGTAGATCGGGTGCTCGCGGTAGCCGTAGGGCGAGGTGACCGGGCCGGCGGTGGGGCGCATGAGCAGCCCGTCGGTCGCGCCGCGGTAGCCGCGGTGCTTGGCCTTCGCGCGGCGGGCCTGCTCGAGGATGCGCTGCTTGATGCGGCGCTCCTTGGCCTGGAGCCGCTCGAGGACGGCCTGGTCCTGGGCGCGGGCGCGGGCGGCGGCCTGCTGGGCGGTACGCCGCCCGGCGACGAGGCCGCGCACCTTGACCGTGGCCTCCCGCGTCTCCTGGTGCAGGGCGCGCATCGTCTTCAGGTGCTCCGCGGCGTCACGCCGCTGGTCGGCGACCTCGTTGGTGGCGGCCTCGACGTTGTTCTCCCGCACCTGCAGCAGCACCTCGGCCGCATGGAGGCCGTCGTACGCGCGGGTCTCCCGGCCGACCATGGCGTCCTGGGCGGCCATCCGGCGGGTGAGGTCCTCGGGGGTCTGGGCGTCGAGGATCGAGGCGAACGCGAGCAGCTGGGGGTCGCCCTGCTGGTAGATCGAGGTGATCGTGTCGGTGACGCGGCCGCGCTGGACCTCCAGGTCCTCCTGGCCGTCGGCGAGCGCCGCGCGGGCGGTCTCGAGCCGCTCCTCGGCGGCCTCGAGCTTGGCCTGCATCCGCTGGTCGAGCCGCTGGGCGGCGCCGAGCCGGGTCCGCGCGTCGGCCAGCTCGCTCTTGGCCTCGCGCAGCTGGGCGACGGCCGCGTCGAGCCGGCCGGTGGCCTTGCGCACCCGGGCGCTGGAGTGCTCCAGGTCGTCGGCGGCGTGCTCGAGGTCCTTCTGGACCTGCTTCTGCTGGTCCTTCAGGTCCTCCTCGGCACCAGCGAGGGGGACGGTGAGCGCACCGACGGCGACAGAGCAGGCGATGGTCGCTGCGGCCAGTCGTCGGCGTGCGGTACGGGGGAAGAGACGCACCGGGTCAGCCTTCGTCTTCGGCGAAACAGGGGATGGAGTGGCAGGTGTGACAGGTGGTGCCGCTGTGACACCGAAGACGACGGTAAGCGACCGAGCTCAGACCTTGAGGTATTTGCGGGTCAGCAGGAGTGTCGGCAGCAGGGTCAGCACCGGGCCGAGCACCCCGATCGCGAGGACGGTCGTGGTGTACTCCGACAGCCCGATCCACGGCATGAACGTCAGGCCCGTGGCCGCCCGCTCGTGGATGCCGAACCACATGAACGCCCCCAGCGCCCCCGAGGCGAGCGCGACGCCGACGACGGCCGTGACGATCGCCTCGAGCAGGAACGGCAGCGCGATGTAGAGCGTCGAGGCACCGACGAGCCGCATGATCGCGATCTCCCGGCGCCGGGCGAGCGCGGCGAGCCGGATGGTGTTGGCGACGAGCATGAGCGCGGCGAGGACGAGGAACGCCGCCGTGCCCCACGCGCCGTACTTCAGGGCCGTGATCGACCCGTAGATCGGCTGCAGCACCTCACGGGCGTCGCGGATGGAGGAGACGCCGGGCAGCCCCTGCACGGCGCTGGTGATCCCCTCGAACTCGTTGGGGTCCTTCAGCGTGATCCACACCGACTGCGGCATGTCGTCGACGGTCGCCGCCGGGTTGGGGCCCTCGAACCGCTCGGGACCGAGGAGCTCCTTGATCTTCTCGAAGGCCTCCTCCTTGGTCTCGAAGTAGTGGCTCTCCGCCTCGGGGTTCTCCTCGATCGCCTGGGCGATCGCCTCCTTCTGCGGCTCGGTGACCTCCCCGGTGCAGCGCGGGTTGTCGTCGTCGTCCTTGCACAGCCACACGGTGATCTGCAGCTGGGAGCCCCACTGGTCGGCCGCCTTGTCGGCCTGCTGGTTCAGCAGCAGGCCGAGGCCGACGAGGGTGAGGGAGACGAACAGCGTCAGGACCACCGCGATGTGCATGGACACGTTGCGGCGCAGGCCCTGGCCGAGCTCGGTGAAGACGTAGCGAAGCTGCATGAGGGAGGAGCGCTTCCGTTCCTTGAGGGGTCCTGGGAGGTACGACGGGTGGCCGGCGCGAGCGCCGGCCTGCAGGGCGACGGCGGCGGTGGCCGGCGCCCGGGCTGGCGCTAGTGCTGGAAGCCGTAGGCGCCGCGGGCCTGGTCGCGCACGACCCGGCCGTCCTCGAGCTCGATGACGCGCTTGCGCATCTGGTCGACGATGCCGTGGTCGTGGGTGGCCATGACGACGGTGGTGCCCGTGCGGTTGATCCGGTCCAGGAGCTTCATGATGCCGACCGAGGTGGCCGGGTCCAGGTTGCCGGTGGGCTCGTCGGCGATGAGGATCATCGGCCGGTTGACGAACGCGCGAGCGATCGCGACGCGCTGCTGCTCACCGCCGGAGAGCTCATCGGGCATCCGGTCGGCCTTGCCCTCGAGCCCGACCAGGTCGAGCGTCGCGGGCACGACCTGGCGGATGTCGGTGCGGGAGCGGCCGATGACCTGGAGGGCGAAGGCGACGTTCTCGGCGACCGACTTGTTCGGCAGCAGGCGGAAGTCCTGGAAGACGGTCCCGATCTGGCGGCGCAGCCGCGGCACCTTCCAGCTCGCGAGCCGGTTGATCTCCTTGCCGGCCACGTAGACCCGGCCGGAGGTCGGGCGCGTCTCGCGCAGCATCAGCCGCAGCGCCGTGGACTTGCCCGAGCCGGACTGTCCCACGAGGAAGACGAACTCACCCTTCTCGATGTCGACCGACACCTGGTCCAGCGCCGGGCTGCCCGTGCCGGGGTAGGTCTTGGTGACCTTCTCGAAGCGAATCACCCCAGAGACGTTACGCGAGCCGAGCCACCACCCCCAGGAACGGTGAGGTGTGCCTCATTACGGTGTGGGCCATGCCATCCGGGGTCCGCGCGCTGATCGCCAGCCTCGTCGCGACCGCCGCGCTGGTCGGCGTCGGCGTCGTGCTCAGCGACCCGCAGGGCTCCTCCGGACCCGCCGGCCCCACCTCCCCCACCGCCGCGCCGCCCGTCGCGCTCGACCCCGACACCGACCTGGACGACCTCGAGACCCGCGGCCTCGCCGCGGTCCGCGGCCCGTTCTGCGCCGGGATCGCCCCCGCCGCCGTCGAGGCCGCGCTCGGCGGCGCCCCGACCCGCGCCGAGGCCTACGGCAACGGCGAGAGCGCGGCGCTGACCCCGCGGGTCACCGACGTGGCCCACGAGCACGGCTGCCTCTGGTCGACCGGGGGTACGACGGCGCGCGGCTGGGTCTTCGCGCCGCCGGTGACCCCCGCGCGGGCCCGCGGGCTGGTGCGGCTCGCGACGGGCGGACGCGGCTGCTCGCGGGTCGCGGACGCGCCGACCTTCGGCGAGCCGGGCGTGGCGCTCGTCTGCCGGCGCGGCGACGTGCGCGAGGCGTCGTACCGCGGGCTGCTGGGGGACGCGTGGGTGGTGTGCTCGATCAGCGCGCCGCGCTCGCTGGACCGCGCCGAGCAGCTGGCGCGGACCAGCCGCTGGTGCGCGGCCGTGGTCGCCGCGACCACCGGCGCCCGCTGAGCGCGTCGGTCAGTTCTCCTCGGCGCGGTCGGCGCCGCGGCGCCAGCGGATGCCGGCCTCGAGGAAGCCGTCGAGGTCGCCGTCGAAGACCGCCGAGGGGTTGCCGGACTCGAAGCCGGTCCGCAGGTCCTTGACGACCTGGTAGGGGTTCAGCACGTAGTTGCGCATCTGGTCGCCCCACGACGCCTGCACGTCGCCGCGCATCTCGTCGAGCTGGGCCTTCTCCTCGGCCTTCTTGCGCGCGAGGAGCTTGGCCTTGAGCACGACCATGGCGCTGGCCTTGTTCTGCAGCTGGCTCTTCTCGTTCTGGCAGCTGACGACCGTGCCGGTGGGGATGTGGGTCAGCCGGACCGCGGAGTCGGTCGTGTTGACCGACTGGCCGCCCGGGCCGCCGGAGCGGTAGACGTCGACGCGGATCTCCTCCTCGGGGATCTCGATCTCGTCGGTCTGCTCGAGCACCGGCACGACCTCGACCGCGGCGAAGCTGGTCTGGCGGCGGCCCTGGTTGTCGAAGGGGCTGATCCGCACCAGCCGGTGGGTGCCGGCCTCGACGCTGAGCGTGCCGTAGGCGTAGGGCGCGTGGATGGCGAAGGTGGCCGACTTCAGGCCGGCCTCCTCGGCGTAGGAGGTCTCGAAGACCTCCACGGGGTACTTGTGCTGCTCGGCCCAGCGCGTGTACATCCGCATCAAGGACTCGGCGAAGTCCGCGGCGTCCACGCCACCGGCGCCCGCACGGATCGAGATCAGCGCCTCGCGGGCGTCGTACTCGCCGTTGAGCAGGGTGCGGACCTCGAGCGCCTCGACGGCCTTGCGGACCTTGCCCAGCTCGGCCTCGGCCTCGGCCATGGAGTCGGCGTCGCCCTCCTCCTGGCCGAGCTCGACGAGCACGCCGAGGTCCTCGATCCGGTCGGAGAGGTTGGTGAACCGCTCGAGCTCGCCCTGGAGCGCGGAGAGCCGGCCGGTGACGCGCTGGGCGTTGGCCTGGTCGTCCCACAGGTCCGGGGCCGCCACCTGCTCACCGAGGTCGGCGATCTCCCTGCGCATCGCGTCCACGTCGAGCACCTGCTCGATCGTGCGCATGGTCGCCTGGAGCTGCTTGATCGCTACGTCGAAGTCGGGGCCTGCCACGATGGTGAAGAGTACGCCGCCCGCGAACGGCCGCGCGCATCGCGGCGCGGCGCGGGGGTCAGGAGCCGGGTCAGGCGGCGGGGCGGCCGAAGACCTGCGCGACGTACCAGGCGCCGCCGGACTTGCGCGCCGCGATCCCCATCCGGGTGTAGCCCTTGCGCAGGATGTTGGCGCGGTGGCCGGGCGACGTCATCCAGCCCTGGCGCACCACGGCCTTGCCGGTCGGGTAGCCGGAGGCGACGTTCTCCCCCACCATCGACAGTCCGCAGCTCTCCAGCAGCGGCGTCAGGTCCTGGTGGAAGATCCGCTCCTGCTCGGCCATCGCCGCGGCCTGCCGCGCGGCCGCCTTCCGCAGGCAGGCGCCCTGCTTGAGCCGGGCGCGGTCGTGGTTGGCGCGGACCTTGTTGGTCGTGGCGAACGCCTGCGCGGCGTACTCCTTCGCCGGGGTCGCCGCCTGGGCCGGCGGCGGCAGGACCAGGACGGCGGCGGCGAGGGCCGGGGCGATCAGGAGGGTTCCGAGACGGGTGAGCACGCCCGCACCGTAACGACCGAACCTGCCGTCGCCCCAGCCCCGCCCCAGCGCTCACGAGCGGCGGGTCAGCGGCGGAGCGTGACCGCTGCCGACTGCGAGCCGGTGGTGTCGTCGTCGGCGAGGGTGCGGGCGCGCATCCGCACCTTGCTGCCGGCGAAGCGGGTCTTGATCACCGCGCGGCCGGTGCTGCCCGTGTAGGTCTTGGTGCCCTTCACGTTGACCCACCGGCCGGCCTTGAAGGTCTGGAGGACGACGTCGGCGTAGGCGTGGGCGAAGTAGCCGCGGGGCCGCTCGTCCTTGCTCACGACGGTGAAGCGCACGACCTGGCCCTTGCGCGGCCGGGTGGTCGAGGCCTTGATCGTCGTCTTCGTCCGGGGCTTGCGCAGCGTGAAGGTCGACGGCGCGAGCTCGAAGGTCGTCTCCTCCCAGCTGCTGTCATAGGCCTCGACGCTCGCGCGGATCGTGTAGGTCCCCGGCATGTCGAAGCTGCAGACCTGGAAGCTGGACCGGCCCGAGGCCGGCACCTCGTAGAGGAAGTCGGAGGTCGCCTCGAGCCCGTCGGGGCCCTCGACGGAGACGTCCATGCTCCAGGACTCGGTGTCCTCGGGCAGGTCCACGGAGTACTCGTAGGAGTGCTGGTAGCACTGGTAGGTCACGCCGTTCCCGGCCTTGGTGCTCCCGCCCGCCGCGTGGGCCGGCACGGCGGCCACGGTCACGAAGGCGGGCGCCAGGAGGAGGGTGAGGGCGCTGACGAGGACACGGCGTGGCGACATGCTGCTGCTTTCGGGCATGGCCGAGCGTCCGCGCGAACGGGCGCGGGAAGACGTCTCGGCAGACGGGGAACGGGGAGGCCGACCGGCCTCGCGGCGAACCGTAGCCGCCCCGGCCGCCGGCTCCGGGCGGCGGCGTTCCGCGGGTGTTCCGGGGCGTGATCGTCCCCACGGATCCCGCTCCCCGCGGTGGTGACGGGTCAGCGGTCAGGCGCGGCGGGTGGTGACCAGCAGGTACTCCCAGCGCATGACCCCGCCGCCCTCGTCGAAGCCGCGAGCGAGGGTGGCCAGGTCCTCGTCGAGCGCCGCGGCGCGGTCCTGGTCGAGGCCGCGGTAGGTGGCGATCGTCGGCCCGTAGCAGGCCTTGAAGTAGTCGCGGAACGCCTCGGGCGTCGCGAAGCCGTCCACCGTGACCGTGCGCCGTACGGCGCTCAGGTCGGCGACGCCCTCGCCCAGCAGCTCGCGCACATGCGTCTCGTCGCCCCACAGCGGCGGCGGCTGCGCGCCCTCGGGCGGGGGTGGGGCGTAGGGCTTCATGGTCGCGAACATCCGGCCGATGAAGCCGTCCGGGGTCCAGCTCAGCAGGCCGATCCGGGCGCCGGGGCGGGCGACCCGCAGCAGCTCCCCCGCCGCGACACGGTGGAACGGCGCGAACATCACGCCGACGCACGACATCACGACGTCGAACGACGCGTCGGGGTAGGGCAGCGCCTCGGCGTCACCGACCTCCCAGGTCAGCGAGACGCCGTCCGCCTCGGCCCGGGCCCGGCCGGCCTCGAGCAGCTCGGGGGTAAGGTCGCTCGCGGTCACCTCCGCCCCGGCGAGGGCGGCCGGGACGCTGGCGTTGCCCGAGCCGGCGGCCACGTCGAGGACCCGGTCGCCCTCGGAGACCGTGCAGGCCTCCACCAGGGCCTGCCCCAGGTCCGGGATCACCGTGGCGGCCACGTCGGGGTAGTCGCCGAGGGCCCACAGGGCGCGGTGCTTGGCCTTCAGGGCGGTGGGTGCGGGGGTGTGGGTCATGGCTCCTCCAGGTGGCGTCTCGGAAGACCCATGCTCGTCAGCATGGGTGCCGGTCCGCCAGTGCCGTTTCTGCACCGGCAGCGGTTCAGGATCTGCACTGGTCACCCGCTCCCGGCAGGCGTCTACTGGACTCAAGCGCGCGATCCGGGAGGTCAGCATGTCGGCGTACGGCCAGTTCTGTCCGGTGGCCAAGGCCATGGAGGTGCTCGACGAGCGGTGGACGCTGCTGGTCGTGCGCGAGCTGCTCTCCGGCAGCAGCCACTTCAACGAGCTGCGGCGCGGGGTACCGCGGATGTCGCCCGCCCTGCTGTCCAAGCGGCTGCGCACCCTCCAGCGCGCCGGGGTCGTACGGCGCAGCGAGCACGGCGGCCGCACGTCGTACTCCCTCACCGAGAGCGGACGTGAGCTGCACGGCATCGTCGAGGCACTCGGAGTCTGGGGCGTGCGCTGGGTCGGTGAGCTGGGCGCCGAGGACCTCGACCCGCACCTGCTGCTGTGGGACATGAAGCGCACCGTCCCGCTGTCCGCCTGGCCGCGCTCCCGCACCGTGGTGGCGATCGAGTTCGACGACGTCGAGGCACGCGTCGCGCACTGGTGGATCGTGGTGGTCGGCAACGAGATCGACGTCTGCGACTACGACCCGGGCTTCGAGGTCACCGTCACGGTCCGCACCGGCCTGCGCCACCTCACCCGCCTGTGGCGCGGCGACCTCGACTGGCCGCAGCTGCTCGCCAGCGGCGACTGCGCCGTCGACGGGCCCTCCGACGTACGCCGCGACCTCCCCCACTGGCTCGGACGGTCCGCCCTCGCCGACGTGCCCCGGCCGGTGGGCGACGTCGGCTAGGCCGCTCGGACGGGAACGTGTGCGCCCGCGCGGTCGCTCGGGGCCAGTACCCGGTCCGACATCCGCCCCTGGGGTCACACCCGTCCCGTTGTCCACAGATCCCCGACGAATCCTTTACAGACCGCCCACCGCGGTGATGAATGGACCCCAGCGGCGGCAACCATCTCGGGGGGACTGCATGTCACTGACCCATCCCGCACCACCCCGCGCCGACCACGCCCGGCACCCGGAGCACCCGGACCTCGTCGAGCAGCTCGACCAGCACGTCCGCGAAGCCGTCCGCCGCGCGGGCGTCGACCCCCAGCGCGACGCCGCCGTCGTACGCCGCATCGCCGAGTCCGTCGTGCGCGACCACGACCAACGCAGCCTCACCGGACAGGTCGCCGCCCTCCACGACCCCTCCGCCCTCGTCGGCGAGCTCGTCGCCCGCGTCGCCGGCTTCGGACCCCTCCAACCCTTCCTCGACGACCCCAGCGTCGAGGAGATCTGGATCAACGACCCCACCCGGGTCTTCATCGCCCGCAACGGCCGCCACGAGCTGACCAACCTGATGCTCACCACCGCCCAGGTCGACGAGCTCGTCGAGCGGATGCTGAAGTCCAGCGGCCGACGCATCGACGTCAGCACCCCCTTCGTCGACGCCATGCTCCCCGAGGGCCACCGGCTCCACGTCGTGCTCCAAGGCATCAGCCGCGGCTTCTCGGCGGTCAACATCCGCAAGTTCGTTCTCAAGGCCGCCCGCCTCTCCGACCTGGTCGAGCTCGGCTCCCTGAGCCCGCGCGCGGCGACCTTCCTCGAGGCGTCCATCCGGGCCGGCCTCAACGTGATCGTCGCCGGCGGCACCCAGGCCGGGAAGACGACGATGCTCAACTGCCTGGCCGGCGCCATCCCCGGCGGGGAGCGCGTGATCTCCGCGGAGGAGGTCTTCGAGCTCCGCTTCCACCACCCCGACTGGGTGCCGCTGCAGACCCGCCAGGCCGGTCTCGAGGGCACGGGTGCGGTGCGGCTGCGCGAGCTGGTCAAGGAGAGCCTGCGGATGCGGCCCAGCCGGCTCGTCGTGGGCGAGGTGCGCGCCGAGGAGTGCCTCGACCTGCTCCTCGCCCTCAACGCCGGCCTGCCGGGCATGTGCACCATCCACGCGAACTCCGCCCGCGAGGCGCTGGTGAAGATGTGCACCCTGCCGCTGCTCGCCGGGGAGAACATCTCGGCCCGGTTCGTGGTCCCCACCGTGGCTTCCTCCGTGGACCTGGTGGTCCACCTCGGCGTCGACGAGCACGGCGTACGACGGGTGAACGAGGTCGTGGGCGTCCCCGGGCGGGTGGAGAACGACGTCATCGAGACCGAGCCGGTCTTCCGGCGCAGCGGCGGCGAGCTGCGCCGGGTCGGTGGGATGCCGCCGCGGCTGGACCTGTTCGAGCGCGCGGGGATCGACGTGCACGCGATCCTCGCCGGGCCGGTCCGCGAGGGCCGCTGACGTGGGGGCGCTGGTCGGGCTCGGCGTGGGCGTCGGGCTGCTGCTGGTCTGGTCGGCCTTCTTCCTGCCCCGCGGCCCGCGGCCGGTCGTGCGCGCGGAGGGCCGCACGCAGCGGCTGCTGGCGCGCGCGGGCCTGCGGTCGGTGTCCCCCGCGTCGTTCCTGGCGCTGTGCCTGGTCTCGGGGGCGCTGGTCGCGGTCGTGGTCCAGGCCGTCTCCGGCACGGCCCCGGTGGCGCTGGCGTTCGGGGCGATGGGCGGCTACCTGCCCGTCGCCGTGGTCTCCGGGCGGGCCCGCCGCCGGCAGCGGGAGCTGGCCGAGGTCTGGCCCGAGGCGGTCGACCACCTGACCAGCGCGGTCCGGGCGGGCATGTCGCTGCCCGACGCGCTCGCCGCGCTCGGCACCCGCGGGCCGGAGCCGCTGCAGCCGGCGTTCGCCGACTTCGCACTGGACTACCAGGTCACCGGCCGGTTCGGGGAGTGCCTGGACCGGTTGAAGGACCGCCTGGCCGACCCCGTCGGGGACCGCGTCGTCGAGGGCCTCCGGGTCGCCCGGGAGGTCGGCGGCGGCGAGCTCGGGCGGCTGCTGCGCAACCTCTCGGGCTACCTCCGCGACGACCTGCGGACCCGCTCGGAGCTCGAGGCGCGGCAGGCGTGGACGGTCAACGGCGCCCGGCTGGCGGTCGCCGCGCCGTGGCTGGTGCTGCTGTTCATGTCCTTCCAGTCCGAGGTGATCCGCCGCTACGCCTCACCCGGCGGCGTGGTCGTGCTGGTGGTCGGCGCCGCGACCTGCGTCCTGGCCTACCGGCTGATGATGCGCATCGGCCGGCTGCCCGTCGAGCGGCGGATCCTCTCGTGACCCCGGTGGTGTGGGGCGGGCTGCTCGGGGCCGCGACGGCGACCGGCCTGCTGCTGGTCGGGACCCGGGTCGTGGCGACGCGCCGGCCGCAGCTGTCGGTGCGGGTGCTGCCCTACCTGCGCGACCTGCCCCGGGTCGGCCTCACCACCCCGGCGGTCCCGCCGCGCTCGGTCGTCGCGGCGGTGTACGGCCCGCCGCTGCGCTCCGCGGCCGAGGCCGTCGAGCGGGTGCTCGGGGGCGCGTCCTCGGTGCGCCGGCGTCTCGAGCGGGCCGGCCTCGATCGGAGCGTCCACGACTTCCGCGTCGAGCAGGTGCTGTGGGGCCTGACGGCGTTCGCCGTCGCGGCGGCGTACGGCGTGATCGGCGCGCTCACCGACCCCGGCGGGGTGCTGACCTCGGTGGTGCTGTGCGTGATCGCGTTCGTCCTCGGCGTGCTCGCGCGCGACAGCCACCTGACCGGTCAGGTCCGCTCCCGCGAGCGGCGGATCCTCGAGGAGTTCCCGACCGTCGCCGAGCTGCTCGCCCTCTCGGTCGCCGCCGGGGAGAGCCCGGTCTCGGCGCTCGACCGGGTCGTGGCCCGCAGCGGCGGCGAGCTCTCCGCCGACCTCGCCCGGGTGCTGGCCGCCGTCCGCACCGGCGAGCCGGTCTCGGCCGCATTCGACCGCCTCGCCGCGACCTCCGGGCTCCCGCTGGTCGCCCGCTTCGCCCAGGGCATCGCCGTGGCCATCGAGCGCGGCACCCCGCTGGCCGACGTCCTGCACGCCCAGGCCGCCGACGTCCGCGAGGCCGGCCGCCGCGAGCTGATCGAGGTCGCGGCCCGCCGCGAGGTGCTGATGATGGTGCCGGTGGTGTTCCTCGTGCTGCCGGTGACCGTGCTGTTCGCCTTCTGGCCCGGCGTCGTCGGGCTCAGCCTGACCACGCCCTAGCGCCGGCACACCCCAACTGATGTCTCGGGAAGGAACCACCATGGAACACCTCGACGCCGCACTCCAGCGCCTCCACGCGGTGCTGTCGACCCTCACCGCCCCCCGCGAGCGGGACGAGCGGGGCGACGTGCCCGGTTGGGTCCTTGTCACCGTCATGACCGCCGGACTGGTGATGGTGATCTGGCAGGTCGCCGACCAGCAGCTCACCCAGCTGCTCAACAGCGCGCTCGGCAAGGTGCGGTAGTGCGGCGGGCGGCCGGGCGCGAGCGCGGGGCCGCCGTCGTCGACTTCGTGCTGGTGCTCGTCGTGCTGGTCCCGCTCTTCCTCGGCATCCTCCAGGTCGCGCTGGTGCTGCTCGTGCGCAACACCGTCACCGCGGCAGCCTCCGAGGGAGCGCGGTACGCCGCCACGGCCGGCCGCGGCCCGGCCGACGGCGCCGCGGTCACCCGCGAGCTGATCACCGGCGCGATCTCGGGGCGCTTCGCCCAGGGCGTCTCCGCGCGGCAGGTCGAGGTCGACGGCCAGGCCGGCGTCGAGGTGACCGTGCGCGTCCGCGTGCCCGCGCTCGGGATCGGCGGGCCGGCCGTCGAGCTCGACGTCCGCGGCCACGCGGTCGAGGAGCGACCGCTCGAGGACGCCCCGTGAACCGGCCCCGGAGCGGCCCTCGCCGGAGCGAGCACGGCAGGAGCGAGCACGGCAGGGGCGAGCTCGGGAGCGCCCTGGTCGAGGTGACCTGGCTCGGCATCCTGCTGCTGGTGCCGATGCTGTGGATCCTGCTCAGCGTCTTCGAGGTCCAGCGCGGCGCGTTCGGGGTCGGCGCCGCGGCCCGGTCCGCGGCCCGCGCCTACGCCCTGGCACCCACCGACGCCGAGGGCGCCCGGCAGGCCGAGCTCGTCGCCCGGCGGGCGCTGGCCGACCAGGGCCTCGAGGACGCACCGCTGTCGGTGCGGATCACCTGCACGCCCTACCCCGCCGACTGCCACAGCGGCACGTCGGTCATCACCGTCCGGATCGCCTCGCGCGTGGACCTCCCCCTGATGCCCGAGGTGCTCGGCGGGCAGGCCCCGAGCTTCGCGCTGGACGCGACCCACACCGTGCCGATCGGCCAGTACCAGGAGGTGAGCGGTGCCGCGGCGGACTGACCCGGCCCGCGACGAGCACGGCCAGGTGACCGTGCTGATCGTCGGGTTCGCGGTGTTCCTCGCGATGGCGGTCGCCGTCGTGGTCGACGCGACCGCGGCGTACCTCCAGCACTCCGGGCTCGGCACCCTCGCCGACGGAGCGGCCCTGCACGGCGCCGACCTCGGCGCGACCGGCGCCGACGTCTACGAGGGCGGCGTGCCCGAGGGCCGGCTCGTGGTCACCGCCGCGCAGGCCTCCGCGGCCGTGCGCGACTACCTGGTCGAGGTCGGCGCCTACCGGCGCTACCCCGGCCTGCGGCACACCGTCGCGGTCGACCCCGCGACCGACCGCGTCACCGTCCGGCTCAGCGCACCGCTCGAGCTGCCGCTGACCTTCCCCGGTTCCCCCGACCGGCCCACCGTGGCGGCCAGTGGCTCGGCGGTCTCCGGGGTCGACCGGCCCTGACCAGCCGCGGCCAGCCGCGCGCTCAGCCCAGGGTGCGGGCGAACAGGTCGCGCAGCTGCGCGAAGTGTCGCTCCGCTGCCTCCTCGTCGTAGGCCGAGGTGTCGGCCATCGTGTAGCCGTGGGTCGCCCCGGCGAACACCTCGTTGGTGTGCGGCCGGCCCGCGGCAACCAGCGCCTCCTCCAGCGCGGCGACCGCCTCCGGCGGCATCGAGGAGTCGTGGTCGGCGTGGCCGAAGGCGTACGTCGCCGTCGACCCGGCGATCGCCAGGTGCGGGCTGTCCGGGGCGTCGACCACCACCCCGCCACCGTGCCAGCCGCCGACGGCTGCCACCCGCCCCGGGTGCCGCCCGGCGGCCCGGACCGCGAGCCGCACCCCCATGCAGTAGCCGGTCACGCCGACCGGGCCCTCACCCGCCCGCTCGGCGAGCGCGGCCAGCCAGGCGTCGGTGTCGGGGCCGGAGAGGTCCGGGGTGTAGGCGTGGACCCGGTCCATCGCCCCGCCGGCGAAGAACGCCTCGCGGGCCGCGGCCTCGCGCAGGTCGCCCTGCGGCGCGAGCTCCGCGGCGGAGCCGTCGCGGTGGAAGACGTGCGGCACGAGGACGAGGTATCCCCAGGAGGCGATCCGGTCGGCCATCTGCTCCACCTGCGGCCGCAGCCCGATCGCGTCGACGAAGAACAGCACGCCCGGCCGGCCCGGCTCCCCGGCGACGTACGCCTCGGCGGGTCCGGCGGGGGTCGGGACGGTGATGTGCTCGCTCATCTGCCCGACGGTAGCGAGCGCTGCAGCCGCTGCTCCACCCCCGAGCCCCGGTCCTCGAGTCCTCGGGTCCTTGAGTCCTCGACGGGCCGGGGCCGTCTCCGGGGCGCTCGGCCTGCTCGCCTCACCCGTTCTTCCGCGCGCGGACGGGCACGGCCACGACCACCTTGCTCTTCGTGTAGTGGAAACGTCCGGCGGAGTTGACGACGCGGTCGCTGCAGCTGATCAGCACCAGCCGGTGCGCCCCGGTGGTCGAGAAGAACCGGCGCGGCAGCCGCCGGGTCCGCTCGTACGTCGCCGTGCGGACCACCCGGTAGCGGTACGTCCGGCTTCCCCTGGCCACGGTCACCACCTGACCGCGCTCGGCTCGACGCAGACCCCACATGGCCCCGGGCCGGTCGCTCCGGTCCGACACGTGGCCGGCCACGACCGTGGCGCCGATCGTGTCGCCGTACCTCGCCGACCGGCGCAGCCAGCTCGTGACACCGACGTTCCCGGAGAGCCTCATCTCGCCCCGGACGACCGCGGTCGGGACGACCGGCGCGTCCAGGCCGAACCCCCTCGCCCGCACCCTCGTCGGCACACCTCGTTCGAGCCCGGCTCCCGGGAGGATGCCCGAGAAGCCGCCGTTGACCACCGGCACGCCGTACGACGGCTTCGCGACGGTCGTCGTCTCCGCGGCCAGGCCGCACCGGCTGGTTGCCGAGCGGTTGGCAGAAGTCGCCCGGGTGGTCACCCGCCAGGTGTAGACGCCGGGAGCAGCGATCCGCACCGCCGGCGTACGGCTCCAGCCGGAGCCCGCCCGCCACCTGACCGTGCGCGCCACGGTCGAGGGACGGCAGGTGGCGGCCGCGCGGGAGGCGAAGGGGCCGTGGAGGCGGGCGGTCGCGGGGACCGACGTGCCGCGCGCGAGACCGGTCAGCCGGACACGGTCGTAGAAGCGCTCCCCCGGCCGCACCCGCTTGTCGGAGGTGCGGGTCCGGATCGCCGGCTGGGCCGGCGGCGGCTCCACCTCGACCACCGCGCCGTCGGGGGGCGAGGACGTCGGCTCGCCGAGCGGGTCGTCGCCCGTCGCCCGCGCGACGTTGCGCAGCCGCCCCGCAGACAGGTCGGCCGCGGTGACGACGTACACGGTCGTGCACCGGATGCTGGCGCCCGGCGCGAGACTGCTCGCCGACGGCGGGCAGGTCGGGGTCGGCAGCTCACCGGCTCCGGTGAAGCGGTCCTCGAGGATCTCGACGGCGCTGAGCGGGACGTCGCCGGTGTTGGTGACGCGGAACGTGTACCGGATCCGCTGCCCGGCGGCGCTGACGCTGCGCGGCCGAGCGGTCTTGCGGATCTCCAGCGCCGGGTTCTCCACGCCGTTCAGGGTCGCGGTGTCGGTGTCGTTGGCCGGGTTGATGTCGATCTGGGCCAGGCTGGCGAGGGAGGCGGTGTTGGCGAGCGGGCCGACGGTGTCGACCCGGGCGGTGATCGTGAGCTCCACGGAGTTGCCGACGGCCAGGGCAGGGATGGACCACGCGCCGCTGCCGGCGGCGTACGTCGACGGCTGCGTGCCGGCGGTGCTCGAGGTCAGCAGCGTGAGGCCGTCGGGGAGCTGGTCGGTGATGACGACGTCGCTGGCGATCGCGGGTCCGTTGTTGGTCGCGGTCACGGTGAAGGTGACGGTGTCGCCGAGGGACGGCTGGGGATCGTCGACGGTCTTGGTGACGGCGATGTCGGTGTTGATCCCGATGCTGGCCTGGGCCTCGGGCGACGTCACCTCCTGGCCCGCCGGCGTGTCACCCGTGGCGACCGCGGTGTTGACGATGCTCCCCGACGGGTCGGTCTGCGTGACATCGACGGTGTAGGTACCGGTGCACGTCGTCGAGGCCCCGGGGGCGAGCACGTTCACCGCGCACAGGAGCGCCTCGGAGGTGACCCGGTCGTCGGTGACGGCGAGGTTGGTGATGGTGGACCCGCCGGTGTTGGTCACGGTGTAGAGGTACTCGACCTCCTGGCCGTCCTCGTAGGGCGCCGGTGTCACGACGCTCTTGTCCAGGTCCAGCCGGGAGACGAGGGGGACGGTGACGGTCGCCTCCGGCGAGGTGACGGGATCGTCGTCGGGGTTGCGCGCGGTGGCCGTCGCGATGTTGACGACCTCACCGGCCTCGACGTCGGCTGCGGTGACGGTGTAGGTGCCGCGGCACACCGTGGTCGATCCGGGCGCCGGCGCCGGGGTCAACGTGGTGGCCTCGCAGGTGATCGGGCCGTCGATGGTGTCGTCGGCGATGGAGAGGGCCGAGAGGTCCTCCTGCCCGGCGTTGGTGACGGTGTACTGGTAGGGAATGACCGTCCCGGCGGTGATGATGGCGGGGAGGGTCCCGGCGGCACGGTCGACCTGCTTCTCCAGCTGCAGCGCCGCTAGGGGGTTGACCGAGCGGACCACGGCGTTGCGGATCAGGTGGACGTCGGTCAGGCCGCCGGTGGAGCCGGAGAGCCCGAACTTGTAGGTGCTCGGCAGGCCCTGCGGGGCCGGGATGTCGAGCTCGGTGATCCACGGGTCACCGGCGACGCCGGGATTGTGGCGGATCTGGACGACCACCCGGGGGTTCGGCGCCGGGGTCACCGTGATGTTCACCTGCCGCCACGACGCGTTGCGGGTGCCGGCGCGGAGCGTGCCCGTGCCTCCGTTGAGCGTGGTGCCGGGATCGTCCGGGTCGGCGGGGTTCGCGGGCGTCGTGGAGGCGAGGTAGCAGTAGCCGGTGGAGCCCTCGCCCGGGCCGCGCAGGGTGATCACGTGGGGCGCGACGGCGCCCTCCGCGGTCGACGGGGAGCGCTGAGCCTCGGGACACCCCGCCCCGCGGGCCTCGCCGTCGTCGTAGAAGTTGCCGTAGGCGTCCAGACCGACGCCGAGCACGCCACCGACGACGCCGGGCTCGTTGAGGTCCTGCGTGCGGCGCTGGGCATAGCCCAGGCTGCCGCCCGCCCCGCCGGTCTCCGTCAGGTCGGTGGAGCCGTCGACGAGGAAGAACCCGATGCCGTCGGCCCCGGTGCCGCCGTACTGGAACTGGTCGAAGGTGATGGTCACGCCGGCGGTGGCGGGGATCGGTCGGTTGTACAGCACACTGCCGGCGGTCTGGGTGCTCGTGTCGGTCAGCTGCAGGTAGCCCGGGGTGACCCCGAGCCCCGGCACGGGACCGGTCCGGTGCGCCGCGCAGGTGGGGATCTGGGCGGCCCCCGCCGGCGGCGCCGTGCGAGCACCGGTCAGGCATGCGTCGCCCTGAGCCGTCCAGGCCGGATCCTCCACCGAGGTGCCGGTGAAGGTCTCGGTGACGACCGTGGTTCCGCCCGTCGGCGGGTCCGCCGCCGCCGGGACCCGGCTCGCGCCCGTGACGGACAGACCCGCTGCCGCCACCACACCCACGACCGTCATGACGGTCCCGCGTCGAAAGTCGATCACGCTGCCTCCTCCAGGGAGGGCCCGTGCTCCACCGGCGGAGCGGAGGGGTCGAGGGCCCGGGTCATCCGGGCCAGCGTGAGCCGGCGGCCTGGACGCGGACTAGGGAGAAAGGCCCAAGGCACCCATGACCTCTGGCCCCCCCGGCAGCGCCGACGGCGAGCGGGGTCGTGTGCCCGAGGACGCGCGCGAGCGCGTCGTCAGGCACACGACCCGGCAGAGGGCCGGCGGGACCGGCTACTTGACCTCCGACCGCAGCACCCGCCAGACGCCGTACGCCGTCGGGACCACCAGCCACACCACGCCGGTGACGGCGAGCTGCGTCCACTGCTCGCCGGTCATCGCGTCGTCGAAGAGAGCGGTCTGGGCGTAGTTGAAGTCGACCCAGGGCTGGAGGTCGGCGAACCAGTCCTGGAACGCCGCGAGCATCCCGAGGACGGTGGGCAGCAGCGCGGAGTAGACGAAGTAGGCCACGATCGCGGGCGCCGAGGACCGGATCACCACGCCGAGCATGAAGCCGACGAGCAGGCCGAGCACGTTGGCGAGGAAGATCTGCGCGAGCGCGACCGCCGAGACGTCCCAGACGGGGTCGGTGCCGTTGATCGTCGAGCCGAGCAGGTTGCCCAGGGTGCCGATGGAGGCGGCGACGACCATGGAGACCACCGCCACGCCGACCGCGACCAGCGCCTTGGTCCAGATGACGCGTCCACGGCTCGGAACGAGGGTGAACGTGGTCAGCCCGTTGCGCTGGCTCCACTCGCCGGTGACCGAGAGGATCGCGATGATCGGCAGGATCACCGCCATCGGGAAGCCGATCGCGCTGGCGAACGACTCGTAGGTGATCGCCGAGTCCGGCGCGAAGACGATCGTGGCCGCGGTAGCGAGCACGGCGAGGATCCCGATGCTCGCCATCAGCCAGAAGCCCGAGCGGGTGTCGAACATCTTGCGCAGCTCGACCCTGGCCAGCCGGGCCAACGGGATCGGGGCGGGAGCGGGGCGGGTCGCCCCCGGGGCGGCGGTCCCGGCGGGCTCGGTGGGCTCGGTGGATCCGGCGGATCCGGCGGATCCGGTGGATCCGGCGAGGCGGGTGGTCAGGGCGGTCATGCTGCGACTCCTTCACGGGCGGTCTCGGCGGTGAGCTCGAGGAACATCTCCTCCAGGCCGGCGCCGTCGGCGGCGCGCAGCTCCAGGAGCGGTACGCCGGCGGCGTGGGCCAGCGCGCCCACCTGCTCGGTCTCGGCGTCGACGCGCAGGGCGCCCGACCCGAGGGCGGTGACCGCCAGGCCGGCGGCCGCCAGCGCGCCGGCCAGGTCGTCGAGCGCGTGCGCCCGGACGAGCGTGCCGGCGGCGGCCAGCAGCGCCGCCTTCGTCCCCTGCGCGACGATCCGGCCCTGGCCGATCACGACCAGGTCGTCGGCGACGACCTCGATCTCGTGGAGCAGGTGGGAGGAGAGCAGCACGGTGCCGCCGCGGTCGGCGTAGCCCCGCAGCAGGTCGCGCATCCAGCGGATGCCGGCCGGGTCGAGGCCGTTGGCGGGCTCGTCGAGCACCAGCACCTGCGGGTCGCCGATGAGGGCGGTCGCGATGCCGAGCCGCTGGCGCATGCCGAGGGAGTAGTCCTTCACCCGGCGCCGGGACTCCGCCGGGCTCAGGCTGACCAGCTCGAGCATCTCCTCGACGCGGCGCCGCGGCAGCCCCATCGTCTGCTGCGCGAGGGTGAGGATCTCCCGGCCGGTGCGGCCGGCGTGCTGGGCGGAGGCGTCGAGGAGCACGCCCACCTCGAGGCCGGGGTTGGGAAGGTCGGCGAAGCGGCGACCGTCGATGGTGACGGACCCGCTGGTCGGCGGGGTCAGCCCGACCATGACGCGCATGGTGGTGGACTTCCCGGCGCCGTTGGGGCCGAGGAAGCCGGTGACCCGGCCCTCCTCGGCGCGGAACGTGACGTCGTCGACGGCCCGGAAGCCGCCGTAGACCTTGGTGAGAGCTCGGACTTCGATCATGTTCCGAGCCTCGCCGCGGCGGCGCGCCGGCACATCGGGGAACCGCTCGGAGCCGACCCTGGTCGCACCCCTGAGCCGACCCCTACCCTGGCGCGGGTGAGCCCCGAGACCCTCGAGGTCCCCCTCCCCGCCGTCACGCTCTCCTGCCTCGCGTGGGGGCCACCGGACGGGCCGCTCGCGGTGCTGCTCCACGGCTTCCCCGACACCGCCTGGACCTGGCGCCACCTCGGCCCGGTGCTCGCCGAGCAGGGCTGGCGCGTCGTCGCGCCGCACACCCGCGGCTACGCCCCCTCGGGCCTCCCCCGCGACGGCGACCTGCACGTCGCGGCGCTGATGGCCGACGCCGTCGGCGTGCACGACGCGCTCGGCGGCGACGACCGCGCGGTGCTCGTGGGCCACGACTGGGGCGCGATCACCGCGAACGCCCTCGGCGCGCACCCCCGCTCGCCGTACGCCCGGGTCGTCGCGATGGCCGTCCCGCCGCTGACCGCTATCACCCGCGGCGGGCCGCTCGTGCTGGCCCGGCAGGCCACGATGAGCTGGTACACGCTGTTCAACCAGCTCCCCGTCCTGCCCGAGCGCACGTTCGAGCGGCTGGTGCGGCACCTGTGGGCCGCCTGGTCACCGGGGTACGACGCCGGCGAGGACCTCGAGCGGGTGCTGGCCTCCCTGCGGGAACCCGCCCACCGGTCCGCGGCGCTGGGCTACTACCGGGCCGTGACCCGCCCCTGGCAGGTCGAGGCGGCGTACCGCGACTGGCACCGCACCTGGACCGGCACGCCGACCGTGCCGGCGCTGACCCTGCACGGCGCGCAGGACGGGTGCCTCCACCCGCGGATCGCGGAGCGGGCCGGCGCGGTGCTCGTCGAGGGCGCCGGGCACTTCCTCCAGCTCGAGCGGCCCGCCGAGGTCGGCCGGCTGGTCTCGTCGTTCCTGGCGGGCTGACTCAGGCCTCGGGAGCAGCGCCCTCGAGCCGGAACCCGACGCCGCGCACGGCGACGACCCGGTCCGAGACGCCCTGGCTCTCCAGCTTCTGCCGGAGGCGGCCGATGGTGACGTCGAGGGTCTTGGTGGAGCCGTACCAGTTCTCGTCCCACACGTCGGCCATCAGCCGGCCGCGGGAGACCACCTTGTCGCGGTTGGCGGCGAGGATGCTGAGGACGTCGAACTCCTTGCCGGTCAGCGGCACCTCGTCCTCCCCGGAGTAGACCCGGCGTGCGGCGACGTCGATGCGCAGCACCCCGTCGACCGGGATCGTCTCGCGGGTGCCCGCGGTGCGGCGCAGCAGCGCGCGGACCCGGGCCTGGAGCTCGGCGAGGCCGAAGGGCTTGGAGAGGTAGTCGTCGGCGCCGTAGTCGAGCCCGACCACGCGGTCCAGCTCGCCGGCGCGGGCGGTGACGATCATGATCGCGCCGTCGAAGCCGGCGTCACGGGCCCGGCGGCACACCTCGAGGCCGTCGACGTCGGGCAGCCCGAGGTCGAGGATCACCACGTCGGCGGGGCGGCCCTCGAGCTCGGCGAGCGCCTTCTCGCCGGTGTCGACCCAGCCGACCTCGTAACCCTCGCGCTCCAGCGTCCGGACGAGGGGGAACGCGATGTCCTCCTCGTCCTCGACGACCAGAACCCGGTGACCCATGGCGATGAGCATAGAGGCCACGGGGGCCGACGGGTGGCCTACTCCACAACGACGCCCGGCGGCCCCTCGGGCCTCAGTCGGTCACCCAGGAGTAGGACGCGGTCGCGGTGCCCGTCCCGGCCCCGGCGGCCGGGGCGTCGGCGGGCAGCGAGACCACGAAGGAGTACGTCGCCGACGCGCCCGGCTCCAGCCAGCCGGCGTCGAGCGGGTAGTCGGCGAGGCCGCCGAACGTGCCGGCGTACACCTCGCGCCCGTCGTGCTCGATCCGCAGCTCCAACCGGCCCGCGGCGTACGTCGCCGGGTCGCCGGTCTCGGTGAAGGTCAGCCGGGCCCGCGCGGGGTCGTCGTTGGCGATGGTGACCGTGCGGGTGACGGTGTCCCCGGGCGCGAGCGCGGCGACCGAGAGGGTCGCCGTGCGTGCGTCGGCCGCGACCAGGCTGACCCCGGCCCCGGCGTCCGGGGAGCCGTGGAGCGGCAGGTCGGCGACGACCGCGAGCCCGCCGAGGGCCGCGACCACGGCGAGCGCCGTCAGGAGCCGGGTCCGGAGCCTGGAGCGGAGCCCGCGGGAGCCGGGTGCGGGCCGGGCGGTGAGGCCGGGCGGCGCGGTCACGCTCGGCTGGGTGGTCACGGTCGGCGGTGCGGTGAGTGTTGTCATCAGATGCCCCCGGGGCTGTGCTGCGCGCGCCGATCCCCCCGACCGGCCACGCCCGACGCTAGGGGTGGGGCGGGCACGCGGGGGTCACGCCCGCTCCTCCCCGGCCACACAATCGGGTAACAGTCCGACACATGTGGCTCGGGCGCCCTCAGTCGGTCGCGAAGAGGTCGCCGAGGTCCGCGACCCGGTCGAGCACCTCGTCGTACCGGAACTGGCGGAGCCCCTCCTCGTCCTCCGCGCCCTCCTCGACCTCGGCCCAGGTGACCGGCGTGGCGACGGTGGGCCGCTCGCGCCCGCGCAGGGAGTAGGGCGAGATCGTCGTCTTGGACGCGGCGTTCTGGGACCAGTCGAGGAAGACCTTCCCCGAGCGGCGGGCCTTGGTCATCGTGGCCGTGACGAGGGTGGGGTGCTGCTTCTGGAGGGTCTCGGCGACCTCCTTGGCCAGCGCCGTGGAGCCCTCCGACGGCATCCGCCCCGGGAGGTCGGCGTAGAGGTGGAGCCCCTTGCTGCCGCTGGTGACCGGCTTGCAGTCCAGGTCCCGCTCGGCGAGCGCCTCGCGGACCATCAGCGCCACCTGGCAGCACTCGTGCAGGCCGGCGGGCTCGCCGGGGTCGAGGTCGATGACCAGCCGGTCGGCGTTGCGGGGGCGGCCGTTGCGACCGACGGTCCACTGGTGCACGTGCAGCTCGAGCGCGGCGAGGTTGACCAGCCAGGTGAGCGTCGCGAGGTCCTCCACGACGGGGAAGACGATCTTGTCGCCGTTGCGGGAGCTGCCGCGGCTGCCGGTGGTCGGCACCGTCGCGGTGCGCACCCACGACGGCGCGCCGGCGGGCACGTTCTTCTCGAAGAAGCTGCCGTCCTGCACCCCGTGCGGCCAGCGGATCCGGGTCACCGCGCGGTCGGCGAGGTGCGGCAGCATCACCGGCGCGACCTGGGCGTAGTAGTGGAGCACCTCGCCCTTGGTCGTCCCCGTCGCCGGGTAGAGCACCTTGTCCAGGCTGCTGATCCGCAGCCGGCGGCCGTCGACCTCGACGGCGACCTCCTGCCGCTCCGGGCTCATCGGTCGCTCCCTCCCTGGTCGGCGAGGACGTCCTCGGGGGTGAGGTCGGTGCGCAGGCCCTGGTACGACGGCTGGCGCAGCCGCTGGGCCCGCGAGGTGTGGTGGGTGTCGATGTCGACGACGAGCACCGGCTCGACCCAGTGCGTCCCCTTCGCGTCCACGCGCGGGACCTCGTCGGCGAAGGGGCTGGTCGCCCGCGCGTGCGGCGCCAGCGCCTCGGCCAGTGCGGCGCTGACCCGCCCGCCGATGCCGCTGCCGACGCGGCCCCGGTAGAGCAGCCCGTCCGCGGTCGGCTCCCCCACCAGCAGCGCCCCGAGACGGGTGGTGCCCTCGGTCGGCCGCCACCCGCCCACCACGTAGGACAGCCGGTGGCGGTGGGCGAACTTCAACCAGTGCGGCGAGCGCACCTCCGGGGTGTAGCGGCTCGACCGGCGCTTGCTGACGATCCCCTCGAGCCCCTGCTGGCGGGTCGCGTCGAGCAGCATCGCGCCGTCGTCGTACGACGCGGGCACCTGCCAGCCGGTCAGGCCGAGGTCGGCGAGGCGGGCGCGCCGCTCGTCGAGGGGGCGGTCCATCAGGTCCTCCCCGTCGAGGCGGAGCAGGTCGAAGACCATGTACGTCGCCGGCACGCTGTCCGCGAGGCGCGCGGCCGTCGTCGCCTTGCGCACGTGCATCCGGTCCTGGAGCACGCGGAAGTCCGGCAGGCCCTGCTCGTTGAGGGCGATGATCTCCCCGTCGACGAGCAGGTCGCGGGCGCCGGGCGGCGGCTCGGCGACGTCGGGCCAGGCCGCCGTCACGTCGTTGTCGTTGCGGCTGGTGAGCCGGGTGCGTCCCTCGCGGGTCACCTCGGCAAGGATCCGCACGCCGTCCCACTTGACCTCGTGGGCCCACTCCGCGCCGGTCGGCACCGAGGTGCCCTTGGTGGCGAGCATGGGGCGCATGGGGTCATCCTTGCCCATGGCCCCCGCCTCACCCTCGCCACGCCGCGCGAGAGCACCCGGCGGCAGTGTCAGCGGCGGCGCCGGTCGACCAACCGCACGGTGGTCTCGACGGGGAGGCCCCGCAGCGGTGGATGTGGTACTCCTCACGCAGCGCACACCGGTCCTCGGACCCGCCATGTCAATTTGCACTTTCTCTACCAGGTTGCAAAAGAATGACCGCCGGTCAGGCACTCGTCGAAGGAGCACATGTGGAGCAGACCTACGCCGTGATCGGCGCCGGCCCGAGCGGCCTGGCAGCCGCGCGCAACCTGCAGCGCCAGGGCCTGGCCTGGGAGGGCTACGAGCTCGGCCCCGGGGTCGGCGGCCTGTGGGACATCGACGCCCCGCGCAGCACGGTCTATGAGTCCGCGCACCTGATCTCCTCCAAGCACACCACCGAGTTCCGCGAGTTCCCGATGCGCGCCGGGACGCCCGACTACCCCTCCCACCGCGAGCTGCTCGCCTACTTCCGCGACTTCGCCGCGCACTTCGACCTCGTCCCGGGCTTCCGGTTCCACACCGAGGTCACCGCCGTCGTGCCGCATCCCGGGGGCGGGATGCTGGTCACCAGCACCAGCACCGGCCCCGGCGGCGAGCGCACCGTTCACCACGCCGGCGTCCTGGTCGCCAATGGCACCCTCAGCGAGCCCCACGTCCCCGCCCTGCCCGGGCGCTTCGACGGCGAGCTGATCCACACCAGCGTCTACAAGCGCGCCCAGGTCCTCGCCGGCAAGCGGGTGCTGATCGTCGGCGCCGGCAACTCCGGCTGCGACATCGCCGTCGACGCGGTCCACCACGCCGCCTCCGTCGACCTCTCGGTGCGCCGCGGCTACCACTTCGTCCCCAAATACGTCCTGGGCCGGCCCGCCGACACCCTCAACCAGGGCCGACCGCTCCCGCCCCGGGTCAAGCAGGCGATCGACTCGCGACTGCTCAAGCTCTTCACCGGCGACCCGGTGCGCTTCGGCCTCCCCAAGCCCGACCACAAGATCTACGAGTCGCACCCGGTCGTGAACTCGCTGGTGCTGCACCACCTCGGCCACGGCGACATCACCGTGCGTCCCGACGTCGAGCGTCTCGACGGCGACGGCGTGCGGTTCCGCGACGGCAGCCGCGGGGCGTACGACGTGGTGGTGCTGGCAACCGGCTACCGGCTGCACTACCCCTTCCTCGACCCCGCCCTGCTGCGCTGGGCCGGGCCGGGCACCGCGCCGGACCTCTACCTCAACATCTTCACGCCCGCGCACCGCGACCTGTTCGTGCTCGGCATGATCGAGGCCTCCGGCATCGGCTGGCAGGGCCGCTACGAGCAGGCCGAGCTGGTGGCGGCGTACCTGCGGGCGCGCCGCGACGACCCGGCCGCGGCGGCCGCGCTCGAGGCCCGCGCCGCCGGCCCGCGCCCCGACCTGTCCGGCGGCTACCGCTACCTGGGGCTGGAGCGGATGTCGTACTACGTCAACAAGGACGCCTACCGCCGCGCGGTGCGCGCGGAGACCGAGGCGCTGGCCGGCCCTCCGGCCGCCGCGCAGGGCGTGCCCGCCGGGACGTCGCGATGACCGCGCTGCTCGCCGACGTCGACAACGTCCGGATCGCCTTCGAGGAGGGGTCGCTGACGACGCTGAAGATCGTCATCGGCGCGATCCTCTTCGGCATCGCGCTGGACACCCGGCTGGGAGACTTCACCGCGGCCCTGCGGCGGCCCGGCACGATCGCGATCGGGGTGCTCGCGCAGTTCCTGCTGCTGCCGGCGCTGACCTTCGCGCTGACACTGCTGCTCGACGTGCGCGGCTCGGTCGCGCTCGGCATGATCCTGGTGGCCTGCTGCCCGCCGGGCAACGTCTCGAACATCCTCACCCACCGCGCCGGCGGCGACGTGGCGCTGTCGGTGTCGATGACGTCGGTCGGCAACGTCCTGGCGATCTTCCTGATGCCGCTCAACATGGGCTTCTGGGGCGGACTGCACCCGACCGGCCAGGCGATGCTGGAGGACATCGAGCTCTCGGTCGCCGACATGCTCGGGGAGATCGCCTTCGTCATCGGCGTGCCCTTCGCGCTCGGCATCGCCATCCAGCGGCTGTGGCCGCGGGGCGCCGCCACGGGCCACCGCGTGATCGGGCCGCTCTCGTTCCTCGCGCTCGGCGCGGTGATCGCGGTGGGCGTGGCCAACAACTGGTCGATCTTCCTCGACTACATCGGCATCGTGCTGCTCGCGGTCCTCCTCCACGACGCCCTGGCCCTGCTCCTGGGCTACGGCATCGCGCGGGCCACGCGGCTGCCCGAGACGAGCACCAAGGCGATGACCTTCGAGGTCGGCATCCGCAACGCCGGCCTCGGTCTGCTGCTGGTCTTCACCTACTTCGACGGCCTCGGCGGGATGGCGCTGGTCGCCGCCTGGTGGGGCATCTGGGACATCATCGCCGGGCTCGCCGTCGCGCAGTGGTGGCGCGCGCGCAGCACCCGGACCACGAGCGAGCTGGAGACCGTATGAGCACCGCACCCACCCCCGACACCACCCCCGAGGCCCCGCGCGCCGACACGCTGGGCGTGCTGGGCGTGCTGGTCACCGGCGGCAGCGGCTTCCTCGGCACCTCGGTCGTCGGCGGGCTGGCCGGTGCGGGCCATCGTGTCGTCAGCGCCGACCTGCGGGTGCCGGCCCAGCCGGTGCCCGGCGTCGACCACGTCGTCCTCGACGTCACCGACCGCGCCGCCGTCCACCGCACCCTCGCCGAGACGCGGCCCGACGTGGTGGTGCACCTCGCCTCGATCGTCACCCCGGGCAAGGACTCCTCGCGCGAGCGGGAGCGCGCCGTGGACGTCGACGGCACCCGCCACGTGCTCGACGCGTGCCTGGCTGCGGGCGTGCGCCGCGTCGTGGTCTCCTCCAGCGGGGCGGCGTACGGCTACCACCCCGACAACGGCGCCGCACACGGCGGCTGGCTGACCGAGGACGACCCGGTGCGCGGCAACGTCGAGTTCGCCTACAGCGACCACAAGCGCCAGGTCGAGGAGATGCTCGCCGAGCTGCGCGCGACCCACCCCGAGCTCGAGCAGGTGGTGCTGCGGATCGGCACCATCCTCGGCGAGAGCGTCGACAACCAGATCACCGCGCTGTTCGAGCGGCCCCGGTTGCTCAAGATCCGTGGGTCGGACTCGCCCTTCGTCTTCATCTGGGACACCGACGTGGTGGCGATCATCCAGCGGGCCATCACCGGCCCGGTCACCGGGATCTTCAACGTCGCCGGCGACGGCGCACTGTCCATCGACGAGATCGCCGCCCGGCTCGGCCGGCCGGTGCTGAGCGTGCCCGAGCCCCTGCTCCGCGCCGCGCTGCGGGTCGGTCGCCGGCTCGGGCTCACGGCGTACGGACCGGAGCAGACGCGGTTCCTCCAGTACCGGCCGGTGCTGGCCAACGACCGGCTCAAGACGGTCTTCGGCCACACCCCCTCGCGCACCTCGGCCGAGGCATTCGAGGCGTGGCGCGTGCGTGGGCGGGCCTGAGTCCGGATACTGAGGCTCCATGCGAGCGATCTGGAAGGGCGCGGTCTCCTTCGGCCTGGTCAGCGTGCCGGTCAAGCTGTACGCGGCGACCGAGTCGCACGACGTGTCCTTCCGGCAGGTCCACGCCAAGGACGGCGGGCGGATCAAGTACCAGCGGGTCTGCTCGATCGACGGCGAGGAGGTGCCGTACTCCGACATCGCCAAGGGCTATGAGACCGAGGACGGCGAGATGGTCATCCTCGACGAGGACGACCTCGCCGAGCTGCCGTCGACGTCCTCGCGGGAGATCGCGGTCGAGAAGTTCGTGCCCTCGGACCAGATCGACCCGCTGCTGTTCGAGAAGAGCTACTACCTCGAGCCGGAGAAGTCCGGCGCCAAGCCGTACGCCCTGCTGCGCCAGGCCCTGCTCGACGCCGACCGGATGGCGGTGGTCACCGTCGCGCTGCGCAACCGCACGACGATCGCGGTGCTGCGGGTGCGCGACGACGTGATCGTGCTCCAGACGATGATGTGGCCCGACGAGGTGCGCACCCCCGACTTCAGCGTCGAGACCGGCGAGGTCAAGGACGCCGAGGTCAAGATGGCCACGATGCTCGTGGAGACCCTCGCCGGCGACTTCGACCCCGCGGACTTCGAGGACGACTACGCCGGGGCCGTCGAGTCGCTGGTCAAGGCCAAGATCGAGGGCGGCGAGGTCAAGCGCACCCCCACCTCGACGAAGTCCTCCGGTGAGGTGGTCGACCTGCTCGCCGCGCTCCAGCGCTCGGTCGACGCCGCCAAGACCGCCCGTGGGGAGGCGCCGCGCGCCTCCGACCTCGAGGACGCCGACGACGCCGCCGAAGCCGAGGAGTCCGACGAGAAGCCGGCCGCCAAGAAGTCGTCGGCGAAGAAGGCCCCCGCCAAGAAGACCGCGGCGAAGAAGTCGAGCAGCTCGACCGCCAAGAAGGCTCCTGCCAAGAAGTCGGCCGCGAAGAAGAGCACCACCAAGAAGACGGCGGCCAAGAAGGCGAGCTGAGCCGGCATCCGGCAAACCCCGTCGAGCGCGAGCTCCCCGAGGCCTACGGTGACCGGCGTGGAGGTCGTCGGCACGCGGGCACGCAGGCTCCCCGCCCCACCGCACGTGGTGTGGCGCTCCCTGGCCGCGCCGGACGAGCCCGGGACCCGGCCCTGGCTGGCCCCGGCGCTGCTCCCCGACGAGGTCGTGCCGCAGGTGCTCGAGTCCGACGAGCCGCGCCTGGTCGTCTGGTCGTCACTGTGGCCGCGCCGCCCCGACGACCGGATCGAGCTCGAGACGAACGCGGACCGGGGCGAGACGCCCCTGCGCTTCGTCCACCTGACCCCGCTGGAGCTGCCGCCCGAGGAGACCCTGCGCCACCTGCGCCGGCGGGTGAACCAGCTGCTCTTCGCCGAGCTCCGCTTCTCCTACGGCGGCTAGTGCGGAGAAGGCGAGCTGCCCCGTGGTCCCGCGGTCGTTTCATCAAGGTATGTCGGTGAACCGTCACTCCCCCCGGTGAGCTCCACGAGGGAGGTGACGGTTCGTCTGCATACCTTGATGAACCGCCGCGCCGGCTAGTGCCGGTCGGCCGCCCGGTCCGTCGAGCCGCGGCCGTCCCGCGCCGCGGCGGAGTCCGCGAAGACCCGGTCGAGGGTGGCGAGCAGCGCGTCGCTGGCGCGCGGGGCGACGACGTTGATCACCTCGCCGAACGAGCCGGCGAGCGTGCCGACGGTGATCGGCCGGTCCTCGAGCGCGCGGACGACCTTCGCGGCGGCCTGCTCGGCGGTGGCGCCGCGGCCGGCGTACGCCTCGGTCGGGGCGGTCATCGGGGTCTGCACCAGCGAGAAGCGCATGTTGGTGAAGGTGACGTTCTCGAAGAACGTCTCCCGCCCGGCGATCCGGCTCCACGCGTCGAGGGCGGACTTGGAGGCGATGTAGGCGGAGAACTTCGGCGCCTTGACCTGCACGCCCCAGGTCACGATGTTCACGACGTGGCCGAACCGCTGCTCGCGCATCGCCGGCAGCAGCCCGAGCGTCAGCCGCACCGGCCCGAGGAAGTTGATCGCCATCGACCGCTCCACGTCGTGGAACCGGTCGTAGGACAGCGCCAGGCTGCGGCGGATCGACCGGCCGGCATTGTTGACCAGGTAGTCCACCGCGCCGTGCTCGGCGAGCACCTCCTTGACCAGCGCGTCGACGGCGTCGCCGTCGGTGAGGTCGCAGGGATAGGTCCAGGCCGCCTCCCCGATCCGCGCGCGGACCCGATCGGGCTCCTCGGCGCGGCGGGCGACGAGGAGCACCCGGGCCCCGCGCTCCGCGACGGCGTACGCCGTGGCCTCGCCGATCCCCGAGCTGGCGCCGGTGACGAGGACCGTGCGGCCCGCGAGCGGGCTCTCCCGCCGGAGGACGCGGCGGCCGAGCGCGAGCGGGGTCTGGAGCAGCAGGTTCATCCCGCGTACCCCGGGGCGAGGAGCGGCCACGGCCGGGCGGCCTCGACCTGCGCGGAGAGGGAGAGCAGCGTGGGCTCGTCGTCGGTGCGGCCGACCAGCTGCACCCCGACCGGCAGGCCGTCCGCGGCGGGGCCGCACGGCAGCGAGGCGGCGGGGTTCCCGGCGACGTTCCACAACGCGGCGTACGCGATCGCGGGCATCGCGGCGAGCGCGGACCGCACCGTGCCCTTGCCGTCGAGGACCCCCACGGGCGCCGGCCGGTGGGCGACGGCCGGGGTGAGCAGGACGTCGACGTGATCGAAGACCCGGTTCGCCTTCGCGGCGACCTTCTCGGTGGCCGCGAGCGCCCGGTCGAGCACGCGCGGGGTCACCCAGGAGCCGAGGCGGTAGGTCTCGCGGGTGCGCCGCTCGAGGCGGGAGAAGTGCTCGACGGCGTCGGCCTCGTCGCGGATGCCGCCGAAGAACTGCGGCACGAAGGCGAGGGTCGGGTCGGGGTAGTGCGGGTCGACCTCGCGGACGTCGTGGCCGAGGTCGGAGAGCAGGCGGGCGGTGTCCTGGACGGCCTGGACGTGCACCGGGTCCGGCCGGACGCCGCGGGTCACCGGCTTGGTGGACCAGCCGATCCGCAGCCGGCCGGGCTCGCGGCGCGCGGCCGCGGCGAAGGGATCCGTGCCGCCGGCGCGCCAGCGGTCGACCTCGGTGTGGCCGCGGACGACGTCGTAGACCAGCGCACTGTCGAGCACCGAGCGGGCGAGCGGGCCGGCGGTGCCGAGGGCCCACCACAGCTGGTCGGCGGGGGCCGAGGTGACCCGGCCGCGCTGCGGCTTGAGGCCGAAGAGCCCGCAGGCGGCGCTCGGGATGCGGATCGAGCCGCCGCCGTCGCCGCCCATGCCGACCGGCACCATGCCGCTGGCCACCGCCGCGGCCGTCCCGCCGCTGGACCCGCCGGGCGTGCGGGTGCGGTCCCAGGGGTTGCGGGTGTAACCCCTGGAGGCCGACTCGGTGAAGGGCCAGGCGCCGAACTCCGGCATCGTGGTGGTCGCGACCACGACCGCCCCGGCGGCGCGCAGGCGTCGTACGACCTCGGCGTCGGCGGCGGCCGGCGTGGAGTTCCCCTCCCCGCCGAAGGTCGTGACGAGCCCCTCGACCGCGAGCTCCTCCTTGATGACGACCGGTACGCCGTGCAGCGGGCCGGGCGCCTCGCCGGCGGCCCGCGCGGCGTCGAGCCGGTCGGCGTCGCTGCGTGCGCGGTCGGCGCGGAGCTGGGAGACGGCGTTGAGGCCCCCGTCGTGGGCCTGGATCCGCGCGAGCGCGGCGTCGACGACGGCGCGCACGGTCCGCTCCCCCGTGGTGGTCAGGCGCACGGTCTCGGCCACCCCGGCGCGGGGCAGGTCCGTCACGGAGAGATCGGTCACGCCGGAACCCTACGGCTCGGTCCGGCGAGGCGCCCTCCTCGATCACCCGATCGGCGATCGAGGTCGTCGACCCGGACCAGGTGGTCCGGACCACCACCCAACCGTTGTGCCGAGGGCTCCGAACAACCCTCTGAGCCCCCTCACCCGTAGGCATGAGCCACCGAGGCGTCGGGTAACGGAGGCTCGCACCGGAGGGGCCCTCGGGGGCCCGACACAGCAGCCTCGGGACCCGCGGCTGCACAACCTGGGAGGGTACGGTGACGGTGTCCGCGACCCCTGATCTCGTCGTCCTGCTCGACGACGACGGGCGGCCCTGCGGGACCGCGCCGCGCGCGAGCGTCCACTCGACCGACACCCCGTTGCACCTGGCGTTCTCCTGCTACGTGCTCGACGCCGACGACCGGTTGCTGCTCACCCGCCGCGCGGTCACCAAGCGCACGTGGCCGGGGGTGTGGACCAACTCCTTCTGCGGCCACCCCCGCCCCGACGAGGACCCGGTCGCCGCGGTCCACCGGTACGCCGAGCACGAGCTCGGCCTCGAGGTCACCGACGTGCGGTGCGTGCTGCCGCGGTTCCGCTACCGCGCGGTCGACCCCGGCGGCATCGTGGAGAACGAGATCTGCCCCGTCTACGCCGCCCGCACCGACGGCCTCCCCCGCCACCACCCCGACGAGGTCGAGGAGAGCGTGTGGCTGCCGCTGACCGAGGTCCGCGCCGCGCTCGAGGCCGCGCCCTGGGCGCTGAGCCCCTGGCTGCGCGAGCAGGCGGCCGAGCTCGAGGCCGCCGGCTGGTTCGCCGCGACCATCGGGGCGGCCACGTGACCGCCCCCGCCACCGAGACCGGCCCTGCCCCCGCGCCCGCCGCCGCACCTGCCGCCGCACCTGCCACGAAGCCCGCGGGCGACTGGGTCGGCCGCGCGCTCGACGAGCAGCTCGCACCCCCGGCGGGATCCGCGCCGGGCGCCGACGAGGCGGCGCTCGCGCGCGCGCTCGCGGACGCGACGACCGGCGGCAAGCGGTTCCGGCCGCAGCTGGTCGAGAGCGTGCACCGGCTGCTCGGCGGACGGCGACCCCAGGCCGTGCCCGCGGTCGCCGCCGCGCTGGAGCTGCTGCACACCGCGTTCGTGGTCCACGACGACGTCATCGACGGCGACGACACCCGGCGCGGCCGGCCCAGCACGCCGGGCACCTTCCGCGCCCACGCGCACCGCGCGGGCGCCTCCCCCACCGCCGCCGACACCTACGCGCTGGCCGGCGCGGTCCTCACCGGCGACCTCGCGCTCGCGGCTGCCGTCCGCGCCGTGGCGACCGCGCCCGCTCCCCCGGCGACGATCTCGCGGCTGCTGGACCTGCTCGACTCCGCGCTGCGGATCTCCGCCGCCGGCGAGCTCGCCGACGTCCGCTTCTCCCTGGGCCTGGCCGAGCCCTCGCTGGCCGACGTGCTCACGATGGAGGAGCACAAGACGGCCGTCTACTCCTTCGAGCTCCCCCTCCAGTACGGCGCCGTGCTGGCCGGGGCCGACGAGGCGGTCGTGGTCGGGCTCGGCCGGGTGGGTCGCCAGCTCGGCCTGGCCTTCCAGCTGCTCGACGACGTGCAGGGCGTCTTCGGCGACCCGGCCCGCACCGGCAAGTCCCCGCTCGGCGACCTGCGCGAGGGCAAGCGCACCCCGCTGGTCGTCCACGCCCGCACCACCTCCGCCTGGCCGGTCGTCCGCCGCCACCTCGGCGACCCGAACCTCGGGCCGGCCGGCGCCGCCGACGTCCGCCGCGCGCTCGAGGTCGGTGGATCCCGGGCCTTCGTCGAGCAGCTCGCGGCCGGCTACGTCGAGGCCGCCACCGCGCAGACCGCCGAGCTCGGCCTGCCCGCCGCTCTCGTCGCCTGGGTGGGCGACATGTCCCAGACCCTGACCCGAGGAGCAGCATGACCGCCATGGAGCGCACCCCGGGCGCCGCCGATGACCCGGGGCCGCGCACGTCCGCGGCCGGCCCCGCGATCCCCACGAGCCGGACGGGCCGCGGTCGCCACCGCACCGGCACCGCCCGCGAGGCGGACCGGGCGAGCAGCCCGGCCGACGACTACGACCGCGTGGCCGAGGCGGCCGCGGCCGTCGTCATCAAGAGCTACTCGAGCTCCTTCGGGCTCGCCACGCGGCTGCTCGCGGAGCCGGTCCGCACCCACGTCCGCAACGTCTACGCGATGGTCCGCGTCGCCGACGAGGTCGTCGACGCCCCGCGCCCGGGCGGGTCGCGCGCCCAGCAGGCCCGGGTGCTCGACGCCCTCGAGGCCGACGTCCGCTCCGCGATGGCGACCGGGCACAGCGCCAACCTGGTGGTCCACGCCTTCGGTCGCAGCGCCCGGGCGTGCGGGGTCGACCGGTCCCTGGTCGACCCGTTCTTCGAGTCGATGCGCACCGACCTGTTCCGCGGCGAGCACGACGCCGCGTCGTTCGCGCGCTACGTCTACGGCTCGGCCGAGGTGGTCGGCCTGATGTGCCTGCGGGCGTTCCTCGCCCACGAGCCGGAGCCGCAGGCGGCGTACGACCGCCTCGCGCCCGGCGCCCGGCGCCTCGGCGCGGCCTTCCAGAAGGTCAACTTCCTGCGCGACCTCGCCTCCGACGACGGCCAGCTGGGCCGCCACTACTTCCCCGGCCTGGACCCCGCGGCCCTCGACGACCGCACGCGCGACCTGCTGCTCGACGACATCGAGGCAGACCTCGCCGCCGCCGACCTCG
This sequence comes from Nocardioides marmotae, assembly GCF_013177455.1. NCBI lineage: Bacteria > Bacillati > Actinomycetota > Actinomycetes > Propionibacteriales > Nocardioidaceae > Nocardioides > Nocardioides marmotae. The sequence goes on along the minus strand of NZ_CP053660.1, from coordinate 1,135,975 downwards.
CGATCCGCGAGCTGCCGGCCGGCTGCCGCAGCGCCGTCGCCCTGGCCCACGGGCTCTTCGCCGAGCTGTGCGTGCGGCTGCGGGCGACGCCGGCCGAGCGGATCCGCACCGAGCGCGTCCGCGTCCCCGGACCGGCCAAGGCCCGCGTCCTGGCCCGCACCCTCGCCCGGCGGGCCCGATGAGGGCGCCGGGCACCGCCGTCGTCGTCGGCGGCGGGATCACCGGGCTGGCGACCGCCGCGCTGCTGGCCGCCGACGGCTGGTCGGTCGACCTGCTCGAGCAGCGCGCGGAGATCGGCGGCCGCGCCGGCTCGTGGGAGGCCGAGGGGTTCCGCTTCGACACCGGGCCGTCGTGGTACCTCATGCCCGAGGTCTTCGAGCACTTCTTCGCGATGCTCGGCACGAGCGCGGCCGAGCAGCTCGACCTGGTCCGGCTCGACCCCGGCTACCGGGTGTTCTTCGAGGGCCGCGACGAGCACCTCGACATCGCCGCGGACCGCGACGCCAACATCGCCCTCTTCGAGTCGGTCCAGCCCGGCGCGGGCGGCGCGCTGGCGGCGTACCTCGACTCCGCCCGCCACGTCTACGACCTCGCCGTCCAGCAGTTCCTCTACACCACCTTCGAGTCCTCGGCCTCGCTGCTGAGCGCAAACATCCTGCGCAACGGCCCGCGCCTCGCCGGCCTGCTCACCCGGTCCCTGGAGAGCCACGTCGCCGCGCGCTTCGAGGACCCGCGGCTGCGCCAGGTGCTCGGCTACCCGGCCGTCTTCCTCGGCACCTCACCCGACCGCGCGCCGAGCATGTACCACCTGATGAGCTGGATGGACCTCGCCGACGGCGTGCTCTACCCGCGCGGCGGCTTCACCACCCTCATCGAGGCGATCGCCCGGCTGGCCGAGCAGCACGGCGCGCGGATCCGCCTCGGCTGCACCGTCGAGGAGGTCCGCACCCGGCCCGGCGGGCGCCGCGGTCGCGCGGTCGCGACCGGGGTGACGTACGTCGACGCCACCGGCGCCCGCGCGCAGCTCGACGCCGACGTGGTGGTCGGGGCGGCCGACCTGCACCACCTGGAGACCCGGCTGCTGCCGCCGGAGCTGCAGACCTATCCCGAGAGCTGGTGGCGCAAGCGCGACGCCGGCCCCGGCGCGGTGCTCGCGCTGCTCGGCGTCGACGGCGCGCTGCCCGAGCTGGCCCACCACTCGTTGTTCTTCACCTCCGACTGGCGGGGGAACTTCGACGACATCTTCGGCAACGCCACGCGGGTGCCCGACCCGGCGTCGATCTACGTCTGCCGGCCCAGCGCCACCGACGAGACCGTCGCGCCGGCCGGCAAGGAGAACCTCTTCGTGCTCGTCCCGGTCCCGGCCGACCCCGGCATCGGGCGCGGCGGCGACGACGGGGCCGGCGACCCGGCCGTGGAGAAGGCCGTCGACGCCGCGATCGAGCAGGTGGCGTCCTGGGCGGGCGTGCCCGACCTCGCGTCCCGCGTCGAGGTGCGCCGCACGATCGGCCCGGCCGACTTCGCCGAGGGGCTGAACTCCTGGCAGGGCGGCGCGCTCGGCCCCGGCCACGTGCTCAAGCAGAGCGCGTTCTTCCGCGCCGGCAACGTCTCGCGCAAGGTCGAGGGGCTGTTCTACGCCGGGTACGCCACGCGACCGGGCATCGGCCTGCCGATGTGCCTGATCTCCGCCGAGCTCGTCCTCAAGCGGCTGCGCGAGGACCGCTCGACCGGGCCGTCGTCGGAGCCGGCCGCGTGAGCGCGCTCTACCTGCTCTCGATCATCGTCCCGACCGTCTGCATGGGCCTGGTCGACCGCCGCTGGCAGCTGTTCCTCTTCCGCCCCTGCGCCGCCGGTCGCGCGGTCGCGGTGGTCGCGGCCGGCACCGTGCTGTTCCTGGTGTGGGACCTGATCGCGATCGAGGCCGACATGTACCACCGCGGCGAGTCCGACGCGATGACCGGCATCGAGCTCGCCCCCGAGCTCCCGCTCGAGGAGCTGTTCTTCATCGTCTTCCTCTGCTACCTCACGATGGTGCTGCACCAGCTGTTCCGCCTCGTGCTGGCCCCGCGCGTGCGGAGCGGCGCATGACCTACGCCGGCCTCGCCGCGATCTTCCTCGCCCTCTCGGCCGTCCTGCTCGCCGTCGCGGTGGTCCGCCGCCGTCCCGGCGCCGCCTGGTGGGCCGCGACCGGGCTGACCGCGGCCGCGCTGTTCGTGCTGACCGTCGTCTTCGACAGCCTGATGATCGCCGCCGACCTCTTCCGGTACGGCGAGGGCGCGGAACCGGCGTTCCTGCTGTGGAAGGCTCCGGTCGAGGACCTCGCCTGGCCGCTCGCGGCGGTGCTGGCGCTGCCCGCGCTGTGGCTGCTGCTGTCGAAGGAGGAGGATCGATGACCGTGGGCGCCACCGCATCCGCCGGCCACCGTGCGCCGCGCCGGGGCCCCCTCCCGCTGGTCGGCCAGGTGCTGGCGTCCTCGCGCCCGCTCTCCTGGGTCAACACCGCCTACCCCTTCGCCGCGGCGTACCTCCTCGCCGGCGGGGCCGTCGACGCCGTCCTCGTGCTCGGCGCGCTGTGGTTCCTCGTGCCGTACAACCTGCTGATGTACGGCGTGAACGACGTCTTCGACTACGAGTCCGACATCCGCAACCCGCGCAAGGGCGGCGTCGAGGGGGTCGTGCTCGACCGGTCGGTGCACCGGCTGACGATCGTCGCGGCCGTGCTGACGAACCTGCCGTTCGTGGTCTACCTGCTCGCCGTCGGCGACGGGGTCGCCCGGCTGGTGCTGCTGGTGAGCGTGCTCGCGGTCGTCGCCTACTCCGCGCCGGTGCTGCGGTTCAAGGAGCGCCCGTTCCTCGACTCGCTGACCTCCAGCACCCACTTCGTCAGCCCGGCGGTGCTCGGCCTCGCGCTGGCCGACACACCGGTCGAGGAGACCACGGTGGCCGCGGTCGTCGGGTTCTTCCTGTGGGGCATCGGCTCGCACGCCTTCGGCGCCGTGCAGGACGTCGTCGCCGACCGGGCCGGCGGCATCGCCTCGATCGGCACGGTCATCGGCGCCCGCGGCACCGTCTGGTTCGCGCTCGGGGCGTACGTCGCCGCCGGGCTCGTCCTGCTCGCCCTCCCCTGGCCCGGCACGCTCGCCGCGGCGCTCGTCCTGCCCTACGTCGCCAACGTCGCGCCGTTCCTCCGCGTCACCGACGAGACCTGCGAGGGCGCCAACCCCGGCTGGCGGCGGTTCCTGTGGCTGAACTACCTGACCGGCTTCCTCATCACCCAGCTGTTCATCTGGATCGCGCTGCGCTGAGCCGCGGGGGTCGGCGGGATGACGTTTCATCGGCCGGCCGATGTAACTCCCGGTCGGCCGATGGAACTTCAGCGTCCCAGCGACAGCTTCATCGGCTGGCCGATGAACCTCCCGGCTGGCCGACAAAACTCCCGCCGCTCACCCGCGCGACGACCAGGCCGGCCGGGTCTCGCGCGCCACGCGCCCTCTGGAGCGGCACTGTCGTCGCTCCACACGCGGCACCCGCCCTCTGGAGCGGCGTCGTTGTCGCTGGAGAGGGCTCCCGGTCAGCGCGAGAACCGGTCGCGCCACCGCAGCCACGGCGGCGAGACGGCCCAGTTGACCTCGAGGGTGCGGCGGGCCCGGTCGAGCCGGCGGCGGCGCTGGGCGCGGCCGCGGAGGCTGCGGCCGGAGACACCGACGGCGAGCATCGGGTCGAGGCGGATCCGGCGGGTCGGGCCGAGCACGAACGCCAGGTCCATGTCGTCGTGCAGCTCGGGGTCGTCGCGGTGGACGTCGGCCCGCACCTCGGCCCAGGTCGAGCGGCGCAGCGCCATGCTCGAGCCCCACAGCGCGGTGTGGCCCAGGGCGAGGTGGGTGAGCACGTAGTAGGCGCCGAGGTACGCCGCCGCCGCGACGTGCCGCACGCCCCACGGCAGGTCGTGGAAGGCGCCGACGCCGGTCGCCGCGTCCAGCCCGGGGTCGGCCATCCGGCGGGCGACCCGCTCGACCCAGCGCGGCCCGGGCCGGGAGTCGGCGTCGAGGCGGGCGATCACGTCCCCGGTGGCGGCGTCGTAGCCGGCGGCCGCGGCGGGCGGGATGCCGACGCGCGGCTCGACCACGACCCGCGCGCCCAGCTCGCGGGCGACCGCGGCGGTGTCGTCGGTGGAGGCGTTGTCGACGACGACGACCTCCAGCGGCGCGACGGTCTGCCGGGCGAGCAGCTCCAGGCAGCGACGCAGCGCCGGGCCGTCGTCGCGGGCGGGGATGACGACGCTGACCGTCGGCACCGAGGCAGTGGAGCGCGCGGCGGGCCGGGCGGGGCGGGCGCGGCTCATCGGCGCACCCCGCGCAGCAGCAGCCCGCTGCCGAGCAGCACCCCGGCGACCAGCGCGCCGACCATCCCGGCCGCGAGGTCGCCCATCGTGTCGTCGTACCCGACCTGGATCCGGCTGTCGAGGTAGGTGTGCCCGAACCACTCGCCGAGCTCCCAGACCACCGCCAGCGTGGTGCCGGTCGCGGTGGTCATCACCATCACCGCCGAGCGCGGCAGGCGCAGCGCGGTCTCGGCGGCCGAGGCCATGCCCACCCGCACCAGCACGAACTGCACGAGCGCCGCGATCAGGCCGGTCGCCGCGGCGTGCACGACGACGTCGAGCCAGGGCACCGCGAGGTACCAGTCGAGCACCGCGGCCCAGGCGGCCACCAGGATCGTGAGGCAGTACGTCGCGTCCAGCGCGCCCGGCGCCCCGACCGCCCGCGGCACCATCGTCCCGCCGAGCACGAGGAAGAAGACCGCCCCCGCGATCCAGCCGTAGCCCGCGAGCCCGCCGAGGAGGCTGACCAGCGCGACGACCCGCAAGCCGTCCGCCGCCACCAGCCTGTCCATCCCGCGAGCCTAGAGGCGGCCCCGCCCCGCCCGACCGCCAGGGCGCGGCCGCAGCCGGGCCGCAGCCGGGCCGCAGCCGGGCCGCAGCCGGGCCGCAGCCGGGGCCGCAGCCGGGGCCGCAGCCGGGGCCGCCTCAGGTGAGCAGCCCCCGCACGACCCGCAGGGCCACCGAGAGCCGTGCGAGGTCGGCGTCGTCGGCGCAGATCTCCTCCAGGGTCGCGGCGGCGCGGCCGACCACGACGCCGTCGGTCTCCTCCCACGCCGCGACCCGCATCGGCGCCGGGTCGTCGGCGGAGGTGCTGCGCAGGACCTGCCGGGTGAGCTGGGCGTGCACCGAGTGCAGGTCCTCGCGCAGCGCCGCTCGCGCCATCGTCTGCCAGCGGTCCTGCCGCGGCAGCGCCGCGATCCGCTGGACGACGGCCGAGAGCCCCAGCCGCTCGCCGAGGGTGAAGTGCACGCGCGCCACCTCGGCCGCGTCCAGCCCCTCGCGGGCGGCGGTCTCCACGATGCCCAGCACGGCGTACGCCGGCGACAGCACCGCCACCCGCTCGGCCAGGTCCTCGGGCACCCCGTCGCGCACCAGCCGGTCGCGACGCTCCTCCCAGGCGGTCAGCTCGCGGCCGGTCATCAGCTCCGGCAGCCGCCCGACGACGGCCTGGACCGGCCCGCGGAACTCCTCGACGGTGGCCCGGCTGTCCAGCGGCGGCCGGCGGTGGGCGATGAGCCACCGGGTGGCGCGCTCGACGAGGGTCCGCATCTCGATCCGCATCCGGGTCTGGACACGGGCGTCGAGCCGGTTGTCGTAGCCCATCAGCTCCAGCCGCAGCGGGAGCGAGGCGAAGATCTCCCGGGCGACGAAGTTCGCGCGGGTCAGGTCGGCGACGTCGGCGCCGGTCTCCCCGGAGAGCCGCGGCACGAAGGTCATCCCCGCGCCGTTGACCAGGTCGTTGACGACCTGGGTCACGATGATCTCGCGGCGCAGCGGGTGGCTCTCGACCTGCGGGCCGAAGCCCTCGCGGACCGGCTGGGGGAAGTAGGTGCGCAGGTCCAGCTCGAGGTAGGGGTCGTCGGGCAGGTCGGAGGCGAGCAGCCGGTCGGCCAGCACGATCTTGGTCCACGACAGCAGCACCGACAGCTCGGGGACGGTCAGCCCCTCGCGCCGCTCGAGCCGGCGGCGCACCTCGGCGCGGGAGGGCAGCCCCTCGACCTCGCGGTCGAGCACCCCGTCCTCCTCCAGGCGACGCATCCACTCCTCGTGCACGTGGAGCAGCGAGGTCGCGTTCGCGGCGGCGTTGGCCAGCGCGAGGTTCTGCTCGTAGTTGTCGCGCAGCACCAGCTCGGCGACCTCGTCGGTCATCTCGGCCAGCACCGCGTTGCGCTGCTTGGTGGTCAGGTCGCCGGCGCGGACGACGCGGTCGAGCAGGATCTTGATGTTGACCTCGTGGTCGGAGGTGTCGACCCCGGCGGAGTTGTCGATGAAGTCGGTGTTGATCCGGCCGCCCTCGCCGCCGACCCCGGAGCGGGCGTACTCGATCCGCCCGGCCTGGGTCAGCCCGAGGTTGCCGCCCTCGCCGACGCAGCGGGCCCGCAGGTCGCGGCCGTCGACGCGGATCGCGTCGTTGGCCTTGTCGCCGGCCGCGGTGTGCGGCTCGTCGGAGGCCTTGACGTAGGTGCCGATGCCGCCGTTCCAGAGCAGGTCGACCGGCGCGCGCAGGATCGCCCGGATCAGCTCGTTGGGCGTCAGCCGCTCCACGTCGTCGGGCAGGCCGAGCGCGCGGCGTACCTGCGCGGAGACCGGCACCGACTTCGCCGAGCGCGACCACACGCCGCCGCCCTCGGAGATCAGCGAGGTGTCGTAGTCGCGCCAGCTCGAGCGCGGCAGCTCGAAGAGCCGCTGCCGCTCGGCGAAGGAGGTCGCCGCGTCGGGGTCGGGGTCCAGGAAGATGTCGCGGTGGTCGAAGGCCGCGACGAGCCGGGTGTGCTCCGAGCGCAGCATGCCGTTGCCGAACACGTCGCCGGACATGTCGCCGATGCCGACCGCGGTGAAGTCCTCGGCCTGGCAGTCGATGCCGCGCTCGCGGAAGTGGCGCTGCACCGAGACCCAGGCGCCGCGGGCGGTGATGCCCATCGCCTTGTGGTCGTAGCCGACCGACCCGCCGGAGGCGAAGGCGTCGCCGAGCCAGAAGTCGTAGTCGGCAGCGACGCCGTTGGCGATGTCGGAGAACGTCGCGGTCCCCTTGTCGGCGGCGACGACGAGGTAGGTGTCGTCCTCGTCGTGGCGCACGACGTACGGCGCCGGCACGGTCTCCCCGTCGACGAGGTTGTCGGTGACGTCGAGCAGCCCGCGGATGAAGGTGCGGTAGCACTCCTGGCCCTCGGCCAGCCAGGCGTCCCGGTCACCCGGCGCCGGCAGCTGCTTGCAGTAGAACCCGCCCTTCGCGCCGACCGGCACGATCACGGTGTTCTTCACCATCTGCGCCTTGACCAGGCCCAGCACCTCGGTGCGGAAGTCGTCGCGGCGGTCGGACCACCGCAGCCCGCCGCGGGCGACCGAGCCGAAGCGCAGGTGCACGCCCTCGACCCGCGGGGAGTGCACGAAGATCTCGAACTTCGGCCGCGGCGCGGGCAGGTCCGGCACCTGGGAGGGGTCGAGCTTGAGGGAGAGGTAGCGCCGCGGGGCGCCGCCCGGCTCGTCGCCCTCGGGGCGGAAGTGGTTGGTGCGCAGCGTCGCGCCGATGTGGGCGAGGTAGGAGCGCAGGATGCGGTCGTGGTCGAGGCTGGCCACGTCGTCGAGGGCGCGCAGCACCCGCGCGCGCAGCTCGCCCTGCCGGACGTCGCGGTCGCTGCCGGCCGCCTCGGCGTCGTACGCCGGGTCGAACCGCACCTCGAAGAGCTCGGCGAGCAGCCGGGTGATGTCGACGTTGGCCACCAGCGCGGCGGCCAGCGAGCTGAGCGCGAAGGGCGAACCGCCCTGGCGCATGTAGCGCGCGTAGGCCCGCAGCACCGACGCCTGCCGCCAGCTCAGGCCGGCGGCCAGGACGAGCGCGTTGAACCCGTCGGTCTCGCTGTAGCCGTCCCAGACCGCGCGCACCGCGTCCTGGACCAGCTCGCGCGCCCGGTCGGGCAGGTCGCCGCCGTGGCGCAGCCCGAACTCGTAGATGAAGGAGCGCCGCCCGAGCCCCGTCAGCTCGTACGGGCGCTCGTCGACGACCTCCACGCCGAGGGAGGAGAGCGTCGGCAGCACCGTCGAGAGCGACAGCGGCTCCCCCACCCGGTAGATCTTCAGCCGCACCTCGCCCCGGCCCGCGTCGGGCACCTCGTGCAGCGCGAGGTCGATGCCCTCCTCGCCACAGATCGCCTCCAGCCGGCCGACGTCGATCGCCGCGGTGCGGGCGTCGAAGTCCTCCTGGTAGGCCGCCGGGAAGGAGCCGACGTAGCGCCGCACCAGCGCCGTGCCGGCCTCCTCGCCGTGCTCGGCCAGCACGGCGGCGGCGACGTCGTCGCGCCAGCTGCGGCTGGCCTCGGTCAGCCGCCGCTCGAGGTCGGCGACCTCGAGGCGGTCCACCCCGAGGCCCCCCCGCGCCTCGGCGGGCAGGTGCACCACGAAGTGCACCCGCGCGGTCGTCGACTCGTCGATGCGGACCGTGAACTCCACCGACTCCCCGCCGAGCTGCTCGACGAGGATCGCCGCGAACCGTTCGCGGACCGCGGTGTTGTACCGGTCGCGCGGCAGGTAGACCAGCACCGAGACGTAGCGCCCGTAGGTGTCCACGCGGGCGAAGACCCGCAACCCGCGCCGCTCCCGGGCCTGCATCGCGGCCTCGGCGACGGGCGCGAGCTCCTCGACGGGGGTGTGGAAGAGCTCGTCGCGCGGATAGGTCTCCAGGGTGTCCAGCAGCGCCTTGCCGGCGTGGCTGCGGGAGTCGAAGCCCGACCGGGCCAGCACAGCGGCGGCCTTCTCGCGCGCCAGCGGGATCCGCATGAGCGACTCGGTGTACGCCGCGCTGGAGAACAGCCCGAGGAAGCGCCGCTCGCCCACGACCTCGCCCGCCGCGTCGAACGTCTTGACCCCGACGTAGTCGAGGTAGGCCGGCCGGTGGACCGTGGAGCGGGAGTTGGCCTTGGCCAGCACCAGCAGCGTCTTCTCCCGCGCCTTCGCGCTGACCTTCTCCGGGAGCCGGCCGGAGTCCTCGGCCTGCGGCGGGTCGAAGCGGAGGATGCCCAGCCCGGTGCCGGGGTCGGCGCGCAGGTGGTCGTGGCCGTCGCGCTCCTCGAGGTGGTACTCGCGGTAGCCGAGGAAGGTGAAGTGCTCCTCGGAGAGCCAGGTGAGCAGGTCGCGGGCCTGCCGCACCTCCTCGGGGTCCAGCGGCGGCGGCCGCTCGTCGAGCTCCGCGACGATCTCGCGGATCCGGGCGTGCATCTTCGACCAGTCCTCGACCGCCTCGCGCACGTCCTCGAGCACCCGCTGGATGTCCTCCTCCAGCGCGGCGACGTCCCCGTCGTCGGCGACCCGCTCGATCTCGACGTGCATCCACGACTCGCGGACCGCGCCCTCGGCGGGCTCCCGGACGCCGTCCTCGACCGGGCTCACCGACCGAAGCGCGCCGGCGACGTCGCGGACGACGTCGAAGAGCGGGTGGATCACCACGTACACGTCGCGCAGCTGGCGCGAGAGCTCCATGGTCAGGGAGTCGACGAGGAACGGCATGTCGTCGACGACGACCTCGACGACCGAGCGCCCGGCCGCCGACCAGCCGTGCTCGGCCACGGTCGGGGTGGTGACCCGGACCGCGGCGCGGCCCTGCGGCCGGTCCCCCGCGAGGCGGTAGTGGGAGGCGAAAGCGCCGTACAGGTCGGCCTCGGTGCGGTCGAGCACGTCCTCCGGCGCGACGTGGCGGTAGTAGGCGCGCAGCAGGCCGTCGACCGCGTCGCGCGGCGGCCCGCCGCTCCCCCGTCCCGTCCTTGCCAGCTCGATGGTCCTGCCGATGAGGTCGGCCTTGTCCCGGTCCTGCGTCGCCCTTGACACCCCGACGACCCTAGGGCGTCGTGACTTGGCTCTCAACACGGCCCGGGGTCCGCGGCCGACCGGCCATGATGGCGCCATGAAGCTCCGTCACGACCTGGTGTACGACGCGCCGCCGCAAGCCGTCTTCGAGATGCTCGCCGACCCGGTGTTCCGCGAGTCGGTGTGCACCGCGATGGGGGTCGTCTCGGCCCAGGTCACCCTCGAGCGGACCGGCACCGGCTTCACGCTGACCGTCGACCAGGAGCAGCGCACCGACGACCTGCCGTCGTTCGCGCGCACCTTCGCCGGCGAGACCACCCGCGCGGTGCAGCACGAGGATTGGGCCGATACCACCGGGGGCACGGTGCACATCGAGGCGCCCGGCAAGCCGACCACCGTCACCGGGACCGTCACCCTCCGCCCCGAGGGATCCGGCACCCGCGAGGTGGTGGAGCTCGAGGTGAAGGTCAAGGTCCCGATCGTCGGCGGCAAGCTGGAGAAGCTGATGTCCGAGAAGATCGTCGCCGGGCTCGAGGCCGAGCAGGCCGTCGGCACCGCGTACCTGAAGGGGTCCTGATGGCCAAGCAGATCACCCACGACCTGACCTACGACGCCCCGGCGAGCGCGGTCTACGCGATGCTCACCGACGCCGCGTTCCGCGAGGAGGTCTGCGACCGCTCCGGCGTGCTGCGCCACGACGTCACCGTCTCCGGGGGCGACCTGACCAACAGCGCCACCGTGCGCATCCAGCAGTGGCAGAGCGCCACCGGCATCCCCTCCTTCGCCAAGAAGCTGGTCGGCGAGGAGATCGAGATCATCCAGGAGGAGACCTGGACCTCCCCGACCGAGTGCGACGTGAAGGTGACCATCCCTGGCAAGCCCGGCGAGATGTCCGGCAGCGTCCGCCTCGTGGAGGAGGCCGGCGCCACCACCGAGCACATCGAGATGACCATCACCGTCCGCCTGCCGCTCGTCTCCGGCAAGGTCGAGTCGCTCATCGCCGACATGCTCAAGAAGTCGCTCCGCGTCGAGAACACCGTCGGTCGGGAGTACCTCGCTCGGTGAGCCCCGGCGGGGCGAGCCGGGCTGCCGGAATCCCCGGGGAGCCGGGGATTCCGGCTCCGGGGGGCGGGCTGTCGGGGTCACCGGTTCACGCGCGGCTCGTTGGGCGGGCATGGTCGCCCGCGTGCTGCTCTCGCTGATGGTCCTGCCGGCGTTCGCGGTGGCCAACGACGCGGTCGTCGATCGCCTCGAGGGTCGCCGCTCCTGCCTCGACCACCAGCTCGCGGCGCCGTCGGCCGAGCTGACCGACCTGCTGTGCGTCACCCCCGGCGTGGACGGGCCGCCGTTGCCGGCCATCGACCTCGGCGGCCTGCTCGACTGATGCGCCCGGCGTCGTACGCCGCTGGGTCGCGGTCGCCGCTCAGTCGTCGCGGTCCGCGACCCCCGGCGCGACCTCCGGAGCGGCGTCCGAGGTGGCGTCCGAGGTGGCGTCCGAGGTGGTCATGGAGTCGGCAACAGGGTCGGGGGCCGCGTCGGCCTCCTCGCCCTCCCGCTCCTCCGCGCGCCGGCGCAGCACGATGACCACGCCGAGCACGAGGAAGGGGCCGAAGGCGAGCAGCACGGTGAGCGCCTGCTCCATCGGGTGGAGCGCGCCGAGGTGGAGAGGGAGCACGGTCAGTCCATGTAGGGGTAGCGGTAGTCGGTCGGAGGCACGAGGGTCTCCTTGATCGAGCGCGGCGAGGTCCAGCGCAGCAGGTTCAGCGCCGCGCCGGCCTTGTCGTTGGTGCCCGAGGCGCGGCCCCCGCCGAACGGCTGCTGGCCCACGACGGCCCCGGTCGGCTTGTCGTTGACGTAGAAGTTGCCGGCGGCGAAGCGCAGCTCCTCGCTGGCCCAGGCGATCGCCCGGCGGTCACGGGCGATGACGGCGCCGGTGAGGGCGTACGGCGCGAAGGACTCCATCTGGCGGGCGACCTTCTCGAAGTCGCCGTCCTCGTAGACGTGCACCGCGAGGATCGGACCGAAGTACTCGGTCTTGAACATCTCGTCGGTCGGGTCGCCGCCCTCGACCACCGTCGGCCGGACGAACCAGCCGACCGAGTCGTCGGTCTGCCCGCCGACCAGCACGTCGAGCCCGTCGGTGGCCTGCGCGCGCTCGATCGCGGCGCGGTGCTTGGCGAAGGCCCGCTCGTCGATGACGGCACCCATGAAGTTCGACAGGTCGCGCACGTCGCCCACGGCGATCGACTCGACCTCGGCCAGCAGGTCGTCGCGCATCGCGTCCCACACCGACCGGGCGACGTACGCCCGCGAGGCGGCCGAGCACTTCTGGCCCTGGAACTCGAAGGCGCCGCGGACCAGCGCGGTGCGAACGACGTCGGGGTCGGCGGAGGGGTGGGCCAGCACGAAGTCCTTGCCGCCGGTCTCGCCGACCAGCCGCGGGTAGGACCGGTACGACGCGATGTTCTCGCCGACGGTGCGCCACAGGTGCTGGAAGGTCGGGGTGGAGCCGGTGAAGTGGATGCCGGCGAGGTCGGGGTGGGCCAGGGCGACCTGCGAGACGTCGAGGCCGTCGCCGGGGAGCATGTTGATCACGCCCGGCGGGAGGCCGGCCTCCTCGAGCAGCTGCATGGTCAGCGACGCGGCGAGCTGCTGGGTCGGCGAGGGCTTCCAGACCACGGTGTTGCCCATCAGCGCCGGCGCCGTGGGGAGGTTGCCGGCGATCGCGGTGAAGTTGAAGGGGGTGATCGCGTAGACGAAGCCCTCGAGCGGGCGGTGGTCGGTGCGGTTCCACACGCCGGGGCTGTTGGCGATCGGCTGGTCGCGCAGGATCTGCGCGGCGTAGTGGACGTTGAACCGCCAGAAGTCGATGAGCTCGCAGGCCGCGTCGATCTCGGCCTGGAAGGCCGTCTTGGACTGGCCGAGCATGGTCGCGGCGTTGAGCCGCTGCCGCCAGGGGCCGGCCAGCAGGTCGGCCGCGCGCAGCAGCACCGCCGCGCGCTCGTCGAAGGGCAGGTCGCGCCACCCCGGGGCGGCGGCCCCGGCCGCCTCGATGGCGGCCTCCGCGTCCGCGGTCGTGCTGCCGCGCGTCACGCCCAGCACGTGCTGGTGGTCGTGCGGCTGGACCACCTCGATCTCGGCCCCGCCGGCGGGACGCCACTCACCGCCGATGTAGGCGGGCAGCTCGGCACGGTCCTTCTCGAGGACGGCGACCTCGGCGAGCAGGGCGTCCCGTTCGGGGGTGCCCGGCGCGTAGGTCAGGTTCGGCTCGTTGGTGGGAGCCGGCGGGGTGGTGATGGCGTCCATGCACGCCACGGTACGAGGTCACCCGGAGATGAGGAACTCGATCTCCTGGGTCGCGAACCAGGCCAGGTCCTCGTCGGGGTCGGCGCCCGCCGGGCGGTCCTCGATGTCGGCGTGCACGGCCACCACGCGGCGCAGCGGGACCGGCCCGTCGGGGTCGGCGCCGTCGGCCAGCTCGGCCACGACCACCACCCGGCGGCCCGGCCCGTCGAGCAGCGCCGCGGAGGCGTCCGCGGCGCCCAGCAGCGCGGCGTACTCCCCCTCCTCGGTGTCGTCGGGGGCGAGCACCCGGTCGGTCCCGGCGGGCAGCTCGCCGCTCGCGTGCAGCTCGGCCAGGCCGCGCAGGGTCGTGGGCAGGTAGACCCTCACGGGCGGCTCCCTCGGGGTCGGGCGGGGCGCGCGGGCTTGGCCTGGCCGCGGCGTCCGCGTGGGGCGCGGCTGCGGCCCCCGTTGACGGTGTCGAGGAGCTCGTCGAGCGCCTCGGTCAGGCAGGTGCCGAGCAGCTCGGCGTCGGGCAGCTGGTCGCGGTCGGCGGTGATGCCGTAGAAGACCCCGCCGTCGTACGACGTCACGCCCACGGCCAGCGGATGGCCCTGGACCAGCGGGTGCACCGGGTAGCTCGCGACCATCCGCGCGCCGGCGGCGTACAGCGCCGACTGCGGCCCTGGGACGTTGGTGACGCTCACCTGGTAGCCGCGCCGGACCTCGCGGGCCGCGAGGCGCGAGCCGATGGCGTGGAAGGTCGTCGGGGCGAAGCCCGCGATGCCGGCCAGCCGGTTGGCGGCGACCCCGCGGCCGGTCTCCTTGTGGGCCTGGAAGGAGTAGCTGACCTGGTGCAGCCGGACGACCGGGCTGGCCTCCCCCACGGGCAGGTCGACGTAGTGCGCGGCGATCTGGCTGCCGAGCGAGGTGGCCTCGAGCTCGGTGTCGATGACCGAGACCGGCACCACGGCGCGCACCCGGCGGAAGCCGCGCAGCGACTCGTCCCGGGTCATCAGCCAGGCCCGGAGGCCGCCGGTGACGGTGGCGAGGATGACGTCGTTGATCGTGCCGCCGTGGACGTCGCGCACCCGCCGGTAGTCCTCGAGCCTGGTCTCCACGGTGACCACCCGCCGCTGCTGGGACAGCGGCCCGCCCAGCGCCCCGGCCCGCTGGGGCCGGCGACCGGCCAGCCCGCCGAGCACCCGGCCGGCCGTGCCGGCGGCGCTCTCCCCGGTGCGCAGCAGCGCGCCGGTGGTGCCCCGGGCGGCGTCGAGCACCGTGCGCGGCTGGGTGACCGAGTCCCGTGCGGCCTCGACGAGGAGCGCCGCGGACGAGGGTCGCGGGCGGGGCTGCCACGGGTCGGCGCCGAGCAGCTTGGGCTCGGGGCTGACGTCGAGCAGGAGCTGCCCGAGGTCGACGGTCTCGACGCCGTCGACGAGGACCTGGTGGGCCTTGGAGAGCAGCGCGACGCGCCCGCCCGCGAGGCCCTCGACGAGGTACATCTCCCACAGGGGACGGGTCCGGTCGAGCGGCCGGGAGACGATCCGGCCGACCAGCTCGCGCAGCTGGTCGTGGGTGCCCGGGCGCGGCAGTGCCGAACGGCGTACGTGGTAGGCGAGGTCGAAGTGCTCGTCGTCGACCCAGATCGGGTTCGCGAACCGGCCCGGCACCTGCTGGAGGCGCTGCCGGTAGCGCGGGACGAACGAGATCCGGTCGCGGATCAGCTCGACCAGCCGGTCGTGGTCGAACCCGGAGTCCGCGCACTCGAAGATCTCGACCGTCGCGTTGTGCGCCGGCGCCGAAGGGGTCTCCTCGGCCAGGATCGCGAGGTCGCGGGGCCGCAGCCGCTCGTTCATCCGGCTTTCACATCCTCGTCCTCGTCGGGGGCCCGGAGGTGGTCCGGCCGGGGGGTGGGGCGCTCGGGTCCGCGGTGTGGTCCTCCACCTCGGACCCCTACCCCACCTCTCTTGTTCAACGTGCGATTCTGGCAGACGTCACCGCCCCGACCCCCATGAGGAAAGTCACCAGCATGCAGACGCCCCGACGACTCGCGGCCACGGCCGCGGTCCTGGCCATCACGCTCGCCGGCGCCACCGCCTGCGGGGAGGACGAGCCGGCGCCGGACTCCTCCGGCGACCCGAAGACGATCGAGATCACCTTCGAGGACGGCATGGTCACGCCGAACGGCGAGCGGGTGAAGGTGGACGTCGACCAGGAGGTCGAGCTCGTCGTGCAGGCCGACGACGCCGGTGAGATCCACGTGCACTCCACCCCGGAGCAGATGCTGGAGTACGGCGCCGGCACGACCACCCTCCCGATCACGCTCGACCAGCCGGGCGTGGTCGAGGTCGAGTCGCACGACCTCGACCAGGTGATCGTCCAGCTCGAAGTCCGGTGAACGACGGGCGGTACCTCGCCCACGGGATCGGCGGCGCCAAGGACCTGCCGCTCTCCCCCGAGCTGGCGATCGCCGGCGCGGTGGCCGCGCTGACGGTGTCCTTCACCGTGCTCGCCGTCGCGTGGCGCTCCCCGAGGTACGACGCAGCGACCTCCGGCCGGCCGGCGCCGGCGTGGCTCGAGGCGGTCGTGGACTCCGCGGCCTTCCGGATCGCGTTGCGGGTCTTCGGCATGGCCGTGTTCCTGTGGGGCGCCTATGCCGCCGTGCTCGGCCAGGACCTGCTGACCAATCCCATCTTCGGGATGTTCTACGTCTGGCTGTGGGTCGGCATCGTGCCGCTCTCGCTGTTCTTCGGCCCGGCGTGGAAGGCGATCAGCCCGGTCCGCACGATCAACCTGGCGTTCGCCAAGATCTCCGGCAGCGACCCCGACGAGGGCGTCTTCCGCTACCCCGAGCGGCTCGGCGTGTGGCCGGCCGCGATCGGCCTGTACGCGTTCGTGTGGATGGAGCTGGTCTACCGCTTCTCCACCGAGCTCGGCCCGGTGCGCCTGTGGATCGCTGCGTACGTCGCGGTGATGCTGCTCGGCGGCGCGCTGTTCGGCAACACCTTCTACGAGCGCGCCGACCCCTTCGAGGTCTACTCCTCCCTCGTCGCCAAGCTCTCCCCCTGGGGGCGCCGCGACGGCCGGCTGATCGTCCGCAGCCCGCTGGCCAACCTGGACTCCGTGACCGTGCGGCCGGGTCTCGTGGCGGTGATGGCCGTCCTGTTCGGCTCGACGGCCTTCGACTCCTTCAAGGAGTCCTCGCCGTGGGTGCGCTACATCCAGTCCAGCGAGGTCTCGGTCTCGCTGCTCAACAACCTCGCGCTGCTGGCGTTCGTCGTCGGGGTGGGGCTGATCTTCGCCGCCGGGACCGCCGCCACCGGGGTGGGCTCGGGGACCTCGCGGTGGAGCCTGCCGAACCAGTTCGCGCACTCGGTGGTGCCGATCATCGTGGGCTACATCGTCGCCCACTACCTGACCTACTTCGTCGAGGTCGGGCAGCTGACGCTCATCCAGGCCAGCGACCCGCTCGGCGAGGGGCAGAACCTGCTCGGCACGGGCGACTGGAGCGTCAACTACTGGCTCTCCTACCACCCGACGCTGCTGGCCTCCACCAAGGTGCTGGCGGTGGTGCTCGGCCACGTCGTCGGGGTCGTCGCCGCCCACGACCGGGCGATCAAGCTGCTCCCCAAGCGGCACCAGCTCACCGGTCAGCTGCCGCTGCTGGTGGCGATGGTCGCCTTCACCGTCGGCGGCCTCTACCTGCTGTTCGCCGCCTGAGCCCACGGCTGCCGGCGGGCCGACCCACTGCGCCGCCGCTCCCCGCCGACTGCGCGTCGGTCGGCGGGGGCTGGGGCGGCTGCGGCGGTTGGAGCGCGTCGACGACCGCGGCCACCGCGCGGGTCACCGCCGAGTCGCCCGACTCCACCAGCGTCCGGCCGGCGACGACCGCGCGGTCGACCCCGGCCCGGTCGTCGGGGACGAAGTGCAGGGACGCGATCCGGCCGAAGCCCGCGACCATCCCGGAGACGTCCCGCTCGGACCAGCCGAGGCTCGGGCGCATCCGGTTGACCACCACCCGCACGGGCGCGCCGCCGGTGAGCTCGGTCAGCTCGACCAGCGCCCGGGCCAGCCGGGAGAGGCCGACCGGGTCGGCGGTGCCGACGACCAGCAGCTCGTCGGCACTACCGAGCGCCTCCAGGGTCAGCCGGTTGCGGCCGGGCCGCCCGGGGTCGAGGCCGTCCTCCTCCAGGCTGAAGCCGGTGTCGACCACCACGTCGCCGTGGTCGCGCCCCACCTCCAGCAGGTGCTCCAGCGCGCCGGCCCGCACCTCGGCCCAGCGGTCGGCCCGCGGCAGGCCCGTGACGACGCTGAGGTGCTGGTCGAGCCCGCGCTGCACCGAGGTGAACCCCGCGGCGAGCGTGCCGGCGGTGGCCAGCCGCGCGGCGGACAGCAGCCCCGAGACCTCGTCGAGGATGCCGAGCTGCTGGGCCACCGTCCCGCCGTACGGGTCGGCGTCGACGAGGATCGTCCGCCGTCGCCGGCGGGCCAGCTCCGCGGCGACGGCGGCGGCCAGCGTCGTACGACCGGGGGCACCGGCGGGGCCCCACACCACGATCGTGCGGCCCCGCGGGCGCCGCTCTCCGGGGCCCAGGCCGGAGTCGAGGTCGAGGTCGTCGGCCGGGACCGCGGCGTCCGGCCTTCCGGACGGGGCGTGCCGCGGCATGGTCGGCGGAGCGTCGGGGGCCGCGACGACGGCGAGGACGGCGTCGGGCAGCAGGTGGAGCGCCGCCTCGTCGACGACCCCGGGGATCCCGATCCGCGAGGCCCGCAGACGGCCGGCGTCGACGGCGTCGGCCGGGACGACGGCGACCGGTTGGACACCGTCGCGCCGCAGGTGGTCCACGGCCGCGGCGTCGAGCCCGGGTGCGTCGATCCCGACGACCGCGACGTCGGCCTGGCGGGCCGAGGCGGCCGCGAGGAGGTCGTCCACGTCCACGCAACGCTTGAGCACGACGACGTCGCGTCGGCCGTCGAAGCGGCGCAGCGCGTCGGACTCCCACGCCGCCCCGGCGCCCACCACGAGGACGACGACGGGGTTCACGAGACCTGGGTGACGGTCGTGAGCGGGTTCTCCACCCGCGCCAGCCGGGCGAAGAACTGCTCCGCCGTGGCCTCGTCCACCGCGACGACGAGCTGCCGTTTCCCGGTCGCGCCGAAGCCCTCGTCCAGGGCGGGCGCCTCCACGACGACCACGTCGTCGAGCACCGGCCCGTCGGGCGTCCCGGCCGAGCCGGTCAGGTAGACGTCGACGACGGACCCGTCGCCCACCGTCGGCGGCACCAGGTCGACGGCGAGCGGCACCGAGACGGTGCCGGCCTCCTCGACGGTGCCCACGGCCGCGCGGGGCAGGAGCTCCCCGGCCCCAACGCCGCGCACCAGCGCGAGCTCGGCGGGCAGCTGCTCCTCGGCGAGGAAGTAGCGCTCGCCCGCCACCCCGTCGGCGAACCGGACGCGCTGGGCCACCAGGTCGTCCGCGGTGACCCGGTCCCCCGCGCCCAGGTCGGCGGCGACGGCCCAGACCGCGACCGTGTCGTCCGCGGCGTCCAGCAGCCGGGCGCCGGCCACGACCGACGCGGCGACGATGAGGACCCCGACCCACAGCCGCGGGTCGCGCCAGCCCGGCCGGCGCGCGCGGGTCGCTCCGGGCGGCGCCGGCGGGGTCGGGACGTCGGTGGGCACGGGGACAGTGTGCAGACGGAGGGCGGGCTCGTCACCCCGTTCTCCACAGCTCGGTGGGGCACAGGCGGGGGCCGGGGGTGGCAGGTGCCACCATGGGCCCATGCCCGGTCCGCCCCGTTTCCTCACGCTCGCCGACGTGGCCGAGGTGCTCAACACCTCGAGCGCGCAGGTGTACGCGCTGGTGCGCCGCGGTGAGCTGCCCGCCATCAAGATCGGCGGCCGCGGTCAGTGGCGGGTCGAGACCAGCCAGCTGGAGGACTTCATCCAGCGGATGTACGACGAGACCCGGACGTTCGTCGACGAGCACCCCTTCGTCGAGGCGGCCGACGCCGAGCCCCGCGGCGACTGAGCGAGAGCCCAGCCCCGCGGCGCCTGAGCAGCGCGCCTGAGCAGCGCCTGAGCGGCGCGCCCGGGGTCAGCCGGTCTCGGCGCCCAGCTCGACCTCGACGGTCCGCTCGTCGCCACCGCGGACGACCGAGAACTCGATGGTCTCGCCGGGCTGGTGGGTCCGGATCGCCACGATCAGCGCGATGCCGTCGGTGACCCGCTCGCCGTCGACCGCGACGATGACGTCGCCGGCCTTCAGGCCCGCCTCGGCCGCGGGGGTGTCCTCGATGACCTCCTCGATCTCGGCGCCGGTGCCGTCGCGCTGGCCGGTCTGGACCTGCGCGCCGATCACCGGGTAGCTGGCCTCGCCCGTGCGCAGGATCTGGTCGGCGGTGACCCGCACCTGCTCGATCGGGATCGCGAAGCCCACCCCGATGTTGCCCGACTCCCCGCCGCCGAGCATGCCGCCGCCGGTGGTCGCGATCGCGGAGTTCACGCCGACGACCTGGCCGCGCAGGTTGACCAGGGGGCCACCGGAGTTCCCCGGGTTGATCGCGGCGTCGGTCTGGACGGCGTTGATGTAGGAGGAGTCGTTGGCGGAGTCGCCCGTGGTGACGGGTCGCTTCAGCGCGCTCACGATGCCGGCGGTGACCGTCGAGCTCAGGCCCAGCGGCGAGCCGATCGCGACGACGCCCTCGCCGACCTGCAGCGCGGTCGACGCGCCGAGGGCCGCGGGCTTCATGCCCTCGACCTCGCGGGCGTAGAGGACCGCGAGGTCGTAGACGGGGCTGCGGCCGACGACCTCGGCGTCGTACCGGTTGCCGTCCTGGTCGACGATCTCGATCGCGCCGTCCTCCTGGGCGGCGTCGGCGACGACGTGGTTGTTGGTGACGACGTGCCCGCGGGTGTCGAGCACGAAGCCGGAGCCGGTCGCCCCGTTGGCCTCGCCCTCGAAGGAGGCCGAGATCTGCACCGTGCTGGGCAGCAGCTCCTGCGCCACGGCGGCGACCGAGCCCTCCTCGGCCTCCAGGGGCGCCTCGGTGCGGACGGCGTCCTCGCCGAGCCCGGAGCCGACCAGCGAGGAGCCGGACTCCTCCTCGAGCGCGTCGTAGACGATGCCGCCGAAGACGCCGCCCATGACGCCGACCACGAGCGCCAGTGCCGTCACCACGGGCCACAGCCAGACCGGCACGCGTCCGCGCGGGGTCGTGGAGTGGGAGCCGCCGCCCGACGCGGGGTAGGGCTGGCCGTAGGCCGGTCCGGCCTGCTGGCCGAAGGGCTGGCCGTACGGCGCGGGCTGGGGCCGCGTGCCGGGCGCGTCCCACTGCAGGGGGCGCGGCTGGGCGGTCGGCGGGACCCACGAGTCACCCGGAGCCGATGCGGGCTCGGGTGCCGGGCGGGAGGGGACCGGGGGGCGTCCGAGGGGCTGGGTCTCCTCGGTTCCGTCCGGGCCGGGCTGCTCGTCGTTCACGTCCACATCATGCCGGGAGACTGGTGGGGCACCGAGGTTCGGGCCTCCGCCGGCCCCGGATCGGTAGGCATCCGACCCACCTGTCCCACGACTGTCGCCACGCGTGTCGCCATGCCTGTCCAGCTCCGCTTCGGGCCGGGTCAGGGCCGGCGCGGGGCCGGGACCCCGGTGCTCGGCGGCGGGGCCGGGCTGCCGATGTGGGTCACCGGCGCGCGTCGGTCCGCCGGGGGCGCGTCGGCCGGGGCGGCGCCGAGGGCGATGACGCCGAGGACCGCCGCGCCGACGGCGCCGCCGCCGATCGCGACGAGACCCGCCGTACGACGTCCGCGGTGCTGCTCACGCTCGGCGGCCAGGACGAGGTAGACGTCGCCCGGGGGCAGGCCGACCGGGCCGTCCGGGCCGCAGCGCAGCGCACCCTTGAGCCGCTCCGGCGCGCCGCCGCAGTCGCCCATCGAGAGCCCCAGCAGGCGGGTCTTGACCCAGCCCTCGCGCTCGACGAGGTCGCGGCAGGCGTGGCAGGTGTGGACGTGCGCCCAGGCCCGCTCGGTCTCGGCGGGGTCGAGCTGGCCGTCGAGCAGGGCGCTGACCTTGGTCCCCAGGTGGCCCATCACCGCTCGCCCCCGGGGACCAGCGAGTCGTGGCCGACCGGTCCGGAGTAGCGCTGGCGGCCGTCGGCCGGGGCCCGGTGCGCGAGCGCCTTGCGCAGCATGGCCCGGCCGCGGTGGATCCGCGAGCGCACGGTGCCGAGCTTCGCGCCGAGGATCTCGGCGATCTCCTCATACGAGAGGCCCTCGACGTCGCAGAGCACGACGGCGGCGCGGAAGTCGGGGGGCAGGGTCGCCAGGGCGCGCTCGACATCGTCGTCGAAGCGCTGGTCGGCGTACGCCGCCTCCGGCGCGGGCGAGGGGCTGGTCAGCCGGTCGGCCCGCTCGTCGGAGAGCGCGTCGAAGCGGATGCGCTGCTTGCGGCGGGCCTGGTCGAGGAAGAGGTTCGTGGTGATCCGGTGCAGCCAGCCCTCGAACGTGCCGGGGGTGTAGCCCGACAGCGAGCGGAAGACCCGGACGAAGACCTCCTGGGTCAGGTCCTCGGCGTCGTGGCGGTTGCCGGTGAGGCGGTAGGCCAGCCGGTAGACGCGGTCGGAGTGCTGCTCGACGACCTCGTCCCAGGTGGGCACTCCGGGAGTGCCTGTCTGCCCTGGTCCGGACGCTGCGTCCTGCTCATCCACGACGGTCCCCCTCCATCTGAGCACTGCGTCCTCCTCACCGTAGGTGCGTTCGCTGAGAGAACCCTGTGAGCCCGGTTGCCCACGTCCTCGCCCAACGAGCCGGGGCGCGCCGGTGTTCCCAGGTGAGCGCAGCGGCCCGGGCGCGGTAGGTTCACGGGGTGACGACGACGCCGGTGAGTGCTGCCAGCTGGAGCTATGCCGAGGAGTTCGTGGCCGAGGACGAGGTCCTCGCCGCCGCGCGCGCCCGCGCCCAGGAGGTCGGGGTGGTCGCGGTCGGCCCCGGCGCCGGTGCGGCGCTGCGCTTCCTCGCCTCGGTCCTCGACGCCCGCGCGGTCGTCGAGATCGGCACCGGCACCGGTGTCTCGGGCCTGTGGCTGCTGCGCGGCATGCGCGGCGACGGCGTGCTCACCACCGTCGACATCGAGACCGAGCACCAGCGGCTGGCCCGCCAGTCCTTCACCGAGGCCGGCATCGCCAGCCAGCGCGCCCGCACGATCTCCGGCGCCGCGCTCGACGTCCTCCCCCGGCTCACCGACGGCCACTACGACCTGGTCTTCTGCGACGGCGACAAGCGCGAGTACGCCGCGTACCTCGAGGAGGCGCTGCGGCTGCTGCGCCCCGGCGGCGTGGTGGCCTTCGACAACGCCCTGTGGCACGACCGGGTCGCCGACCCCGCTCGCCGCGACGAGGAGACCGTCTCGATCCGCGACCTCGGTCGCGCCGTCGCCGAGCACCCCGACCTGGTCAGCCTGCTGCTGCCGGTCGGCGACGGGCTGCTCGTCGCCAAGAAGACCTGGAACCCCGAGTCCGACTGAGGACCGGCCCCAGCCGGCCCAGTCGGCTTCCGCCGTCCTGATCCGCGGCTCTGCCGGGCAGCTCGAAGGACTCAGCCCCGGCCGGCCACGCCCCGGCGTACCACCGGCCCCACGCGCACCACTGATCAGGGCAGTCCTGCACATATCGGGGCAGATCTCCCCTGAGAAGTACAGGGGTCACCGGTGAACCGGTGACCCCTGCAGCGGTCCCGCCCAGCCCTCAGGCACCCACCTTCCGCGGCCACCAGAACTTCTCGCCGAGGATGAGCGCGGCGGCGGGGACGAGCACGGTGCGCACGAGCAGCGTGTCGAGCAGGACGCCGATGCAGATGACCGTGCCGACCTGCGCGAGGACCACGAGCGGGAGCACGCCGAGGACGGCGAAGACCGCGGCGAGCAGGATGCCGGCGCTGGTGATGACGCCGCCGGTGGCGGCCAGCGCGCGGAGCATGCCCTTGCGCGGGCCGTGGCCCTCGGACTCCTCCCGGGCCCGGGTCACGAGGAAGATGTTGTAGTCCACGCCGAGTGCCACGAGGAACAAGAACGCCAGCAGCGGCACGGACTCATCGAGCGCGGAGAAGCCGAGCGGACCGGTGAAGAGCCACCAGGCGGCGCCCATGGACGCGGCGTACGTGCCGAGCACCGTGGCGACGAGGACCAGCGGGGCCACGATCGAGCGGAGCAGGATCAGCAGCGCCGCCAGCACGAGGCCGAGGATCAGCGGCAGGATGACGATCCGGTCGCGGGCCGCGCCCTCCCGGGCGTCGATCGCGGAGGCCTCGGTGCCGCCGACGTAGGTGTCGTCGAGGCCGTCGACCGCGTCGCGGATGGCGGTGATGCCGTTCTCGGCCTCCTCCGAGCCGGGCTCGCCCTCGAGGACGACGTTGAGCTGGGCGACGCCGTCGCCCTCGGGGCCGGGCTGGACCTGCGCGACGCCCTCGGCGCCCTCGACCGCGCGGGCGACCTCCTGGGGGTCGGCCGTGGTGACCACCCGGGTCGGGTCGGTGAGGCCGGCGGGGAAGGACTCCGCGAGCCGGTTGGCCGCCGAGATGGCCTCGGGCTCGTCGAGGAACTGCTCGTCCTGGTCCAGGCCGGTGCTGACGCCGAACAGGCCGATGGAGAGCGCCGCGAGGAGGGCGATGGTGCCGGTGGCGAAGACCGCGGGCCGGCGGGCGACGCGGTCGCCGACCCGGTGCCAGAAGGAGTCCATGTCGACCAGCGCGGCCTGGCCGGTGCGCGGCACCTTGGGCCAGAAGATCCAGCGGCCGAAGAGGACGAGGAGCGCCGGCAGCACGACGAGCGCGAAGAACGCCGCGACCACGACGCCGACGGCGCAGGCCAGGCCGAGCCCCCGGGTCGTCGGGACGACCGAGAGCAGCAGCGTGAGCAGGCCCAGGACGACGGTGGTGGCGCTGGCGAGCACCGCCTCGGCGGTGCGCGCGAGGGCCGTGGTCATGGCGGCGTACCGGTCCTCGACGTGGCGCAGCTCGTCGCGGTAGCGGGAGATCAGCAGCAGGGCGTAGTTCGTGCCGGCACCGAACACGAGGACCGAGAGGATGCCGACCGTCGACTCGTCCCAGGCGACGTCGAACGCGGCGAGGACCTGGGTGGCGGCGATGGCGGCGAAGCGGTCGGCGATGCCGACGACGAGCAGCGGGATGACCCAGAGGATCGGGCTGCGGTAGGTGATGACGAGCAGCAGCGCCACCACGGAGGCGGTGACCGCCAGCAGGCGGAAGTTGGCGCCCTCGAAGACCGCCGAGAGGTCGGCCTGGACCGCCGCCGGCCCCGTCGCCTGCGCGGTGAGGCCGTCGGGGACCGTGTCGTCGAGCTCGGAGCGGAGGTCCGCGACCTCGTCGGAGACGTCGGTGGCCGACCCGGAGGCCACGGGGACCACGGCGATCGCCGCGGTGCCGTCCTCGGCGACCGAGACCGGCCCCTGCGGGCCGGCGCCGACCGCCCCGAGGTCCTTCGCGACCGTGTTCAGCTCCTCCAGCGCGCCCCGGTCGATCGTGCCCTCGTCGGCGGTCCACAGGACGACCGCGGTGGACGAGCCCTCGTCGGGCAGCCGCTGCTCGAGCTCGGTCGCGAGCGTGGAGTCGAGGTCGCGCGGCAGCTGGTCGAGCGGGGTGCGGTCGCGCTCGCCCTCACCGAGGAGAACGAGCCCCAGCACCGCCGCGACGAGCGGCAGGAACGCGAAGAGCCAGGCGGTACGCCGCGCGATGATCAGGGACGTGACCGGGTGTGGTCGGTGGTCGGACACGGCGTGCTCCTCGGCGACGTACGATTGGTTCAGATAACAAGATGCTAAGCAGGTGAGACAAGTGCCGGAACCCCGCTCCCTCCTGGTGCCGCTCCGCGACCTCGTCGAGTCGGCGGTGCGGATGAGGCACACCATCGCCCGGGCCGCCGGGTTGGGCGAGCACGAGATGGTCGCGCTGCAGCACCTGGGCCGCCGTCCGATCGGCCCGGCGGAGCTCTCCCGCCTGCTGGGCGTCTCCACCGCGGCGGCCACGGGCATCGCCGACCGGCTCGAGGCGCACGGTCACGTCGTGCGCCGCGCGCACGACGTGGACCGCCGGCGCACCGAGCTGCACCTGACCGACGCCGGCCGGCAGGAGGTCCTCGCCCACCTCGCGCCGATGCTCACCGCGCTGCGGGCGCTGGACGAGGAGTTCGACGAGGAGGAGAAGGCGGTGATCGAGCGCTACCTGGCCGGCGCGAGCGCCGCGCTGCAGGAGGTCACCCGCGAGGCGTCGCCTGGAACCCTTCCCAGCCCTCGGCGACCGCCACGACGTCCCACGCCTCGATGAGCACCGGCGGCTCCCCGACGATCCGGGAGCCCGGGACGTCGGCCGCCTCGGCGGTGAACTCCTCCTGGAACGCCGCCCGCGCCTCGTCGGTGGCGAAGAGGTAGAGCCCCTCGAACCACTCCCCCGGGCGCACCCGCCAGGTCTTGAACCGCAGCCCGGCCATGCCGGTGAACCGCGCGTGCGAGGTCTCGGCGACGTACGCCGCCAGCCGCTCCTCGGTGCCCTCGGGCGCGTCGGCGAGCGACCAGCGGATGCTCAGCCCCTTCACGAGCCCGCCACGATCCCGTCGAGCGGCGCCTCGCCGCCGAGCCAGGCCAGCAGCGCCCGAGCGCCGAACCCGGTCGGCCCCTCGGTCCACTCATCCATCTCGGCCGGGGCGTCGCCGACCGAGGCCACGTCGAGGTGGGCCCACGGCACGTCGCCGACGAAGTGCTGGAGGAACAGCGCGGCGGTGATCGCCCCGGGCCCGCCCGCGCCGTTGTCGGCGTCGGCGACCTTCGAGGCCAGCTTGTCCTCGTAGACCGCGGCCAGCGGCATCCGCCACAGCGGCTCCCCCGCGGCCTCGCCGGCCGCGGCGATGGCGGCGGCGAGCACCTCGCGGTTGGCGAAGAATCCGCCGACCTGCTGGCCGAGCGCGACCTTCATCGCCCCGGTGAGCGTGGCGACGTCGACGACGACCGCCGGGTCGAGCTCGGCGACGGCGTAGGCCAGCGCGTCGGCCATGACCACGCGGCCCTCGGCGTCGGTGTTGGTGATCTCGGTGGTGCGCCCGCCCCAGTGCCGCACGACGTCGCCGGGACGCAGCGCGTTGCCGGAGACGGCGTTCTCGGCCATGGGGACCAGGCCGACGACGCGGACCGGGCAGCCGACGTCGGCGAGCGCGGCCATCGTGGCCAGCACGACGGCGCCGCCGGTCATGTCGCGCTTCATGTTCGTCATGGCCTGGGCGGGCTTGATGGACAGGCCGCCGGTGTCGAAGGTGATGCCCTTGCCGACGAGCACGACGGTGGGCGTGCCGCGACCCGCGAGGGGCGGGGTGTACTCCAGCTGGACCAGTCGCGGCGGCGTCGCCGAGGCCTGGCCGACGCCGAGGATGCCGCCGAAGCCCTCCTCGGCGAGCTGCTGCTCGTCCCAGACGCGGAAGCCGAGGCCGGCCTCGCCGGCGACGCGGCGGGCCTCCTCGGCCAGCCAGACCGGGTTCTTCAGGTTCGAGGGGACCGTGGCGAGGGTCCGCGCGCGCCAGCCGGCGCCCGCGACCGCACGCGCCCGGTCCAGCGCGGCGTCGTACGCCGCCGGCTCGAGCGCCGCCAGCACGACCTGCTCCGCCGGCAGTCGCTCCGGGCCGGTCGAGCGCCAGGAGAAGCCGAAGGAGGCCAGCACGAAGCCGACGACGAAGGGCTCGAGGCCGTGGTCGGGGTCGAGCGCGGGGACCGTCGTGGCGACGGTCGAGGTGTCGGGCGAGGTGTCGGTGACCGCGCGGGCCAGCGCGGCGCCGGCCTTGCGGAAGTCGGCCGGCCGCTGCTCGCCGACGCCGACGAGGAGGACCCGTCGCAGCGCGGGCTGGTCGGGCGTGCCGAGCGGGACGGGGTAGGTCACGACCTGCCCCGCGCGACCGGTGGCCCGCTCGGACTCCAGCAGCGCGAGCAGGTCGACGCCGAGCCGGTCGGTGACCTCCTCGGCGCCGGGGCCGAGGAGCGGCGCGGCGCCGTCCCCCTCACCGGGCAGGACCGGCAGCGCCACCACGTCCGCGCCGTCGACCGCGAGCGGCCGCTCCGCGCTCAGCGCGAACCGGGGCGGGGAGACCTGCGGCGGGAGGGTGGGGTGGGCTGGGTGCTCGGTGGGGGGCACGACGCGGCGCGTGATGAGTCGTTGCCGGCGTCAGCCGACGACGGCCTTGAGGGCGTCGCCCAGGGCGCCGGCCTCGTCTGCATTGAGCTCGACGACGAGACGTCCTCCGCCCTCGAGCGGGACGCGCATGACGATGCCGCGACCTTCCTTGGTGACCTCGAGCGGACCGTCACCCGTCCGCGGCTTCATTGCCGCCATCCCGGCACCTCTTCTCGTCTAGCGTCCTGGCACCGACGAGGTCCAGGCGCCCCGCCAGCCGTGTGATGTCCATTATCCCCTATCCGCGGGCATCGCGTGACCGGTCCCCACACCTCGGGCCTCCGGGCGCTGTCCCGACCGCTGTCCCGGCGGCCGTCGGCGGACGGTGGCAGACTCCGGCCATGCGCGCGCGGTCGGCTCTCTTCGACCTCTACGGCGACCACCTCCGCGCCCGGGGTTCCCAGGCCCCGGTCGCCGCGCTGGTGCGCCTGCTCGCGCCGGTCGGCATCGCCGCGCCCGCCGTCCGGACCGCCATCTCGCGGATGGTCATCCAGGGCTGGCTGGAGCCGGTCGCGCTGCCCGAGGGCCGGGGCTACCGCGCGAGCGAGCAGGCCACCCGCCGCCTCGACGAGGCCCGGGAGCGGATCTACCGGCGGCGCGAGGAGCCGTGGGACGGGCACTGGCACCTGGTCCTGCTCACCCCGCCGGGCGACCGGAGCGCGCGGGTCCGGCTCCGGGCCGACCTCGCCTACCTGGGCTACGCCGAGCTGTCCGACGCCGTGTGGATCGGCCCGGTCGCCAGCCCCGAGCTCGCCGGCGTCCTGGTCCGGGCCGGCGCCAGCGCGCGGACCGCCCACGCCCGCGACGTCGACCCCCCGCCGGTCGAGGCGTGGGACCTGCCGGCGCTCCGGGCGTCGTACGACGGGTGGCCGGGCGTGGCGCGCGACCTGGTCGCCCGGCACCTCGCGGCCCCCGGCGACCCGGACCGGGCGGCCTTCGCGGCCCGGTTCCACCTGGTGCACGAGTGGCGCAAGTTCCTCTTCGCCGACCCGGGCCTGCCGGCGGAGGTGCTGCCGCCGGACTGGCCGCGGGCGGCCGCGGCCCGGCACTTCGCGGTCGAGGCCGACCGGCTCAAGCCCGCCGCGGACCGATTCGTGGCCGGGTGCCTCCCGGGCGCGGCAGACTGCCGCCCATGACCGCCGCGAACCTCACCCCCGACGCGCAGAACGCGCCCGTGCTCCTCGACGTCTCCGAGGGCGTCGGCACCATCACCCTCAACCGGCCCGACGCGATGAACAGCCTCGACGTGGCGACCAAGGTGCTGCTGCGCGAGGTCGTCCGGCAGGTCGCCGAGGACCCCGCGGTGCGGTGCGTGCTGCTCACCGGCACCGGTCGGGCCTTCTGCACCGGCCAGGACCTCAAGGAGCACGTGCAGCTGCTCCACAACGGCGGGAGCGAGGCGCTCTTCTCCACCGTCGACGAGCACTACAACCCGATCGTCACCACCCTGGCGGGCATGGCCAAGCCCGTCGTCGCCGCAGTCAACGGGGTCGCGGCCGGCGCCGGGGCGAGCCTGGCCTTCGCCTGCGACCTGCGCCTGGTCGCCGAGACCGCCGGGTTCAACCTGGCCTTCGCCAACGTCGGCCTGTCCTGCGACACCGGCGCGAGCTACCACCTGCCGCAGCTCGTCGGCCGCGCCAAGGCGCTCGAGCTGCTCTACCTGCCGCGCACGGTCCCCGCGGCCGAGGCGCTCGAGCTCGGGCTCGCCACCTCGCTGCACTCCCCCGAGACCCTCGCGCAGGAGGCGCGCGCCCTCGCCGTCCGCCTGGCCGCGGGCCCGACGGTCGCGCTGGGCTCGATCCGCCGCTCGGTGGCGTACGCCGCCGGGCACACCTTCGAGGAGGCCGTGGCCTTCGAGTCCTCGATGATGCAGCTCACCGGCGCGACCCAGGACCACCGCTCGGCGGTCGACGCGTTCGTCGCCAAGCAGAAGCCGGTCTTCGAGGGCCGCTGACCGCGCGCTCGAGCGGGGCTCAGGACTCCCAGTCCAGGTGCGCCCGATAGGCGTCGA
Source organism: Nocardioides marmotae (assembly GCF_013177455.1). NCBI lineage: Bacteria > Bacillati > Actinomycetota > Actinomycetes > Propionibacteriales > Nocardioidaceae > Nocardioides > Nocardioides marmotae. Next base: position 1,106,562 of record NZ_CP053660.1, on the reverse strand, counting down.
AGACCGCCAGCACCTGGTCGGGCACGACCGTGCGCAGCCGGCGCCGCGACGGCTTCGCGCCGTACTCCACCGTGACCGCGGCGCCGGCGAACCGGTCGTTGAACCAGCCGGTCATCGTGCCGTGGCAGACCCCGCCGCAGTCGAAGGTCTTGCGCGGGAGACCGAGGTGGCGCGCGACCGTGCGGGCGAAGCGCGGCCGCTTGGTGTCGGTGTCGACGCCGTGCAGCGGCTGGTGGAAGCTGAGCAGCCGGTCGGGGCGCACGTCGTCGAGGAAGGCCATCATCGCCTTCGTCTCCGGCTCCGAGGCCGCCTTCGGGCCCGACTCGTAGCGGCCGTCGAGGTCCGCCCACCGGTAGGGGTAGTTGCGGTTGAGGTCGACGCCGCGGGCGTTGCGGCGGGTGCCGGCGGCGAGGCCGTCGGGGTTGTAGGTCGGCACCACCCACAGGTCGACGCCGACCACCGGGTCGCCGTCACGCAGCGAGCGCAGGATGTGGCGGGTGGCCGGCTCGTCGCCGTGCATCGTCGAGATCAGCACGACGGTCGGGACGCCGGGGCCCCCCGGCTCGCCGAGGTGCCAGGCGACGATGTCGCGGCCCTCGACCGAGGTGCCGAGGACGCGCTTGCCGACGACCGCGGGCCGCTCGGCCGCCGCCTTCTCCGGCGCGGCCGCCGGCGCGGCGGGAGCGGTCGTCGCCGTGGTCAGGACCGCCGCGAGGCCGACGACGGCGGCGAGCAGGCGGCGCACCTCAGACCACCGAGGTGAGGTAGGCCCAGGTGAAGACGCAGACCCCCGCGGCCGTGCCGAGGTGGGCGAGGAGGGAGAGCGCCGGGCCACCCGACCAGGAGTCCTCGGCGCCGGCGGAGGCGTGGCGCCCGCTGCTCGGCAGCCAGCGCAGCAGGATGCCGATGCCGGCGACCACGACCAGCCACCAGAACCCCAGGCCCACGATGCCGACGGTGTCGCCGCCCAGCGCGGTGTCGGCGGGCGCGACGAGGAAGACCGTCCAGATGACGAGCGCGGCGATCCCGGCACCGGTGTGCAGGTCCAGCAGCCGGCGGGCCACCCGGGTGCGGCCGGCCGCGTCGTCCGCGCGCAGGCGCAGACGCGTCAGCGCGACCACGACCAGCCCGAGGGCAGTCAGGACGTAGACGACGGCGACCTCGCTCGACACGCGGCGCAGTCTGCCTTACGGCTCCCGGGCCTCGCCACGGGCCTCGCCACGGGCCTCACCAGGGGCCTCACCCCGGGCCCCATCACCGGCCTCACCCCGGGTCTCCGTGGCCTCCGCCGCCAGCGCCTCCTGCTCGCGCGCCAGCCGGTCCAGGAGCGCGTCCACGTCGGCCATCCGGTAGCCGCGGAACGCCAGCGGGAACCGGACCCGGCGCAGGTCCTCGGCGGCCAGCGGGCGGTCGGTCGGCAGGTCGAGGGGGATCCGGTCGTGCTCGGGCTCGCTCATCGGCGTGCCGCGCCCGGCGGCGACCGCCGCGATGCCGCCCATCACCAGGACGACCAGGATCGCGAAGAACCACATCATCGGTCGCGGCCCTCCCGTGCGGCGCGCATGATCGCCACGACCTCGTCGACGTCGTCGGTCAGCGTGAGCATGTCGAGGTCCTCCTCGGCGATCTTCCCCTCGCCGGCGACGGTGTCGCGCAACCAGTCCAGCAGCCCGCTCCAGTAGGCCGTGCCGACCAGCACGATCGGGAAGCTGGTCACCTTGCGCGTCTGGACGAGGGTCATCGCCTCGAACAGCTCATCGAGGGTGCCGACGCCGCCGGGCAGCACGGCGAAGCCCTGGGAGTACTTCACGAACATCGTCTTGCGGGCGAAGAAGTAGCGGAAGTTGATGCCGACGTCGGCCCACTCGTTGAGCCCGGCCTCGAAGGGCAGCTCGATGCCGAGGCCGACGCTCACGCCGCCGGCCTGGCTGGCGCCCCGGTTGGCCGCCTCCATCGCCCCCGGCCCGCCTCCGGTGATCACCGCGAACCCGGCCTCGGCGAGGCGGCGGCCGAGCTGCTCGGCCGCGGCGTACGCCGGGTCGTCGGTGGCCGTGCGGGCCGACCCGAAGACCGCGATCGCCGGGCCGAGCTCGGCCAGCGCGCCGAACCCCTCGACGAACTCGGCCTGGATCCGCAGGACGCGCCACGGGTCGGTGTGCACCCACCCGCTGTCGCTGCGGGAGTCCAGCAGGTGCTGGTCGGTGGTGCTCCCGTCGACCTGGCCGCGCCGCTGGATGATCGGGCCCTTGAACTTCGACCTCATGCGTCCCCCTCCCCCGTTCCGTGGCCTGTCGGCTCGGCGGGGTCCTGCCCGGTCAGCCAGGCGTAGAGCTGCCGCTCGCAGCGCTCGATGTGCTCGACCGGCACGTGCTCGTCCTGCTTGTGGGCGAACAGCGGGTCGCCGGGGCCGAAGTTGACCGCGGGCACGCCGAGCGCGGTGAACCGGGCGACGTCGGTCCAGCCGAACTTCGGCGCGACCTGCCCGCCGACGGCCTCGACGAACGCGCGCGCGGCGGGCCGGTCGAGCCCCGGCAGGGCGCCCGGGGAGGTGTCGGTCAGCCGGACGTCGTACCCCTCGAAGAAGTCGCGGACGAACGCCTCGGCCTCGGCCTCGCTGCGGTCGGGCGCGAACCGGAAGTTGACGGTCACCACGCACTCGTCGGGCACGACGTTGCCGGCGACGCCGCCGGAGATGCCGACGGCGTTGAGGCCCTCGTGGTACTCCAGCCCGTCGATGACCGGCCGGCGCGGCTCGTAGGCGGCGAGCCGGTTGAGCACCTCCGCGGCGCCGTGGATCGCGTTGACGCCGCGCCAGGAGCGGGCGGAGTGGGCGCGCTCGCCGGTGGTGCGGACCTCGACGCGGAGCGTGCCCTGGCAGCCGGCCTCGACCGAGGCGTTGGAGGGCTCCATGAGGATCGCGAAGTCGGCGGCCATCAGGTCCGGCCGGGCCTCGGCGAGCAACCGGAGGCCGTTGTACGTCGCCTCGATCTCCTCGGCCTCGTAGAGGATGTAGGTCACGTCGCGCACGGGCTCGGGCACCGTGGCCGCGAGCCGCAGGATGACCGCGTCGCCGCCCTTCATGTCGCAGGTGCCGAGGCCGTGGAGCACGCCGTCCTCGAGCCGGCTGGGCAGGTTGTCGTTGACCGGGACGGTGTCGAGGTGGCCGGCGATGACCACCCGCTCGCCGCGACCGAGGTCGGTGCGGGCGACGACGGTGTGCCCGTGCCGGACGACCTCGAGGTGCGGGAGGTCGCGCAGCGCAGCCTCCACGGCGTCGGCGATCTCCGCCTCCTGGCGGCTCACCGACTCGATGTCGACGAGGGCCGCAGTCAGCGACACGGCGTCCAGCGAGAGGTCGAGGGTGGCCATGGGGTCATCCAACCAGCCGCCGCCGACCCTGCTGCCTGGACAGGTGTCCAGCGGAGGCTTCCCCGGCGAGTGGAACACGTTCTAGTCTCGGGGCATGCGCAACGGACTCGTCCTGTTCACCTCCGACCGCGGGATCACCCCCGCGGCCCTCGCGAAGGCCGGGGAGGAGCGCGGCTTCGACACGATCTACGTGCCCGAGCACACCCACATCCCGGTCAAGCGGACCGCCGCGCACCCCGGGACCGGCGACGAGACGCTGCCCGACGACCGCTACCTCCGCACGCTCGACCCCTGGATCTCGCTGGCCACCGCCGCCGCGGTCACCACGCGGATCCGGCTCTCCACCGCGGTCGCGCTGCCTGTCGAGTCCGACCCGATCACCCTGGCCAAGCAGGTCGCCACCCTCGACCACCTCTCCGGCGGCCGGGTCACCCTCGGCGCGGGCTTCGGGTGGAACACCGACGAGCTCGAGGACCACGGGGTCCCGCCGGGCCGGCGACGCACCGTCCTGCGCGAGTACGTCCAGGCGATGCGCGCGCTGTGGACCGAGGAGGAGGCGTCGTACGACGGGGAGTTCGTGTCGTTCGGGCCCTCCTGGGCCTACCCCAAGCCGGTCCAGGCGCACGTGCCGCTCATCATCGGCGCCGGCGGCGGACCCCAGACGTTCCGGTGGATCGCCGCGCACGCCGACGGCTGGATGACCACGCCGACCCAGCGCGACGTCCTGGCCAACATCGAGGCACTGAAGAAGGCCTGGGCCGAGGCCGGCCGCGACGGGCAGCCCGACATCCGCGTGCTCATCGCCTTCAAGCCCGACCCCGCCGACCTCGCCGCCTGGGCCGAGGCCGGCTGCACCGAGCTCATCTGGGGTGTGCCGGACCGGTCCGAGGCCGAGGTGCTCGCCAGCCTCGACCGGATGGCGGCGCGGCTCGGCCTTCCCGCCTGACTTCCACCCCACCCGCCCCCTCCCCCGCCGAGTGCTCACTTCCGGCGGGCCGAGTGCTCACTTCTGGCGGGCCGAGTGCTCACTTCTGGCGGGCCGAGTAGTCACATCCGGTGGGTCGAGTCGGCAGTTCTGGCGGGTGCCGTTCAGAACTGCCGACTCGACCGACCACAACCGCCGACTCGGCTGTCCAGAAGTGCCGACTCGGCGAGCCAGAAGTGCCGACTCGGCGGTTGAGGGAGTCAGGCCTTGGCGACCGTCACCTGGGGGTCGGCGGAGTCGGAGGGGGCGAGGTCGAGGGAGGTGGCCAGGGTCTCGGAGGTGAGCAGGTCGCGGTGGGTCTGCGCCGCGGCGAGCACGTCGGCCGGGCCGGCGACCGTGAGGGCGATCCGGTCGGAGACCTCCAGGCCGGCGTCGCGCCGGGCCTGCTGCACCTGGCGGACCAGGTCGCGGGCCAGGCCCTCGGCGGCCAGCTCGGGGGTCACCTCGGTGTCGAGCACGACGAACCCGCCGCTGCGCAGCACGCCGGTGGCCGAGCTCGCGTCGGCGGAGCCGGCGACGGTCTCCAGGGTGTACTCCCCCTCCTGCAGCGCCAGCCCGCCGGAGACGACGGTGCCGTCCTCGGCCACCGACCAGTCACCGCTCTTGGAGCCCTTGATCGCCCGCTGCACGTCCTTGCCGAGCCGCGGTCCGGCGGCGCGGGCGTTGACGGTCAGCTTCTGCTCCACGCCGTACGACGCCGCCTCCTCGGAGTCCGCGGCCAGCAGGCGCACCCGCTTGACGTTGACCTCGTCGGCGACGATCCCCTCGAACCCGCCGAGCGCGGCCGGGTCGTCGACGACCACGGTCAGCGTGGAGAGCGGCAGCCGGTTGCGCAGGCTGCCGGCCTTGCGCAGCGCGGACGTGGCCGAGCAGACCTCGCGGACCTGGTCCATCGCGGCCACGAGCGCGTCGTCGGCCGGGAGCGCCTCGACGTCGGGCCAGTCGGCCAGGTGCACCGAGCGCTCGCCGGTGAGCCCGCGCCAGACCTCCTCGGTGGTCAGCGGCAGCAGCGGGGCGATGGTCCGGCAGACCACCTCGAGCACCGTGTAGAGGGTGTCGAAGGCCTCGGTGGAGTCACCCCAGAAGCGGTCGCGCGAGCGCCGGATGTACCAGTTGGTGAGCACGTCGAGGAAGGACCGGGTCGTCTCGCACGCGTCGGCGACGGCGTACTCGTCGAGCTGGGTGGTCATCGTGGCGACGTACTGGCGCAGCTTGGCCAGCAGGTAGCGGTCGAGCGGGTCCTGGGAGTCGGTGGACCACCGGGCGTCGTACCCCTGGCCGTCGTTGGCGGCGTTGGCGTAGAGCTGGAAGAAGTACCAGCTGTTCCACAGCGGGATCATCACCTGGCGCACCGAGTCGCGGATGCCCTGCTCGGTGACGACCAGGTTCCCGCCGCGCAGGATCGGGCTGGACATCAGGAACCAGCGCATCGCGTCCGCGCCGTCGCGGTCGAAGACCTCGCTGACGTCGGGGTAGTTGCGCAGCGACTTGCTCATCTTGTTGCCGTCGCTGCCCAGCACGATGCCGTGGCTGATGCACGACTGGAAGGCCGGCTTGTCGAACAGCGCGGTCGCCAGGACGTGCAGGGTGTAGAACCAGCCGCGGGTCTGGCCGATGTACTCGACGATGAAGTCGCCGGGGAAGTGGCCCTTCTTCTCCGCCGTGCCGTCGAACCAGTCGGCGTTCTCGAACGGGTAGTGGTTCTGGGCGAAGCTCATCGAGCCGGAGTCGAACCAGACGTCGAGCACGTCGGTGACGCGCCGCATCATCGACTGCCCCTCCTCCGGCGAGCGCGGGTCGTCGGGGTTCGGGCGGACCAGCTGGTCGACGTAGGGGCGGTGCAGGTCCGGCTCGCCGTCCTTGTTGCGCGGCAGCGTGCCGAAGTCGCGCTCGAGCTCGGCGAAGGAGCCGTAGACGTCGATGCGGGGGTACGCCGGGTCGTCGCTCTTCCACACCGGGACCGGGCTGCCCCAGAACCGGTTGCGGGTGATCGACCAGTCGCGGGCGTTGGCCAGCCACTTGCCGAACTGGCCGTCCTTGATGTGCTCGGGCACCCAGCGGATCTGCTGGTTCAGCTCGAGCATCCGCTCCTTGATCGCGGTGACCTCGACGAACCACGAGGAGACGCCCTTGTAGATCAGCGGCTCGCGGCAGCGCCAGCAGTGCGGGTAGGAGTGGTCGTAGGTCTCGCGGCGCAGCAGCACCGTGCCCGGCGTGACCGACCCGATCGCCTCGCCCTGCTCCCCGCGCGTGGCGGCCTTGAGGTGGTCGAGGATGTGGAGGTTCGCGTCGAAGACCTGCATGCCGGCGTACTCCTCGACGGGGTGGGTGAACCGCCCGTCCTTGCCGACCGGCATCACCGGCTCGATGCCCTCGCGGTCGGTGACCTCCTTGTCGACCTCACCGAACGCGCCGGCGGTGTGGACCAGCCCGGTGCCGTCGGTGGTGGTGACCGCGTCGTCGGCCGCGACCACGCGGAAGGCGCGCTCGTGGCCGAGGTAGTAGGCGAACGGCGGGGTGTAGGTCAGGCCGAGCAGGTCGGTGCCCTTGCCGCGCCACACGACGTCCGGGCTCTCCCCGAGCTCCCGGGCGTACGACGCCAGGCGGGCCTCGGCGAGCACGTAGCGCACCCCGTCGGCCTCGACCGCGACGTAGTCGATCTCGGAGCCGACCATGACCGCGAGGTTGCTCGGCAGCGTCCACGGCGTGGTCGTCCAGACGAGCAGCTTGGCGCCCTTCAGCTCGCCCTCGGTGGTGATGTCGTAGCCGACGGTGACCGCCGGGTCCTGCCGGTTCTGGTAGACGTCGTCGTCCATGCGCAGCTCGTGGTTCGACAGCGGCGTCTCGTCGTTCCAGCAGTAGGGCAGGACGCGGAAGCCCTCGTAGACCAGGCCCTTGTCGTGCAGGCTCTTGAAGGCCCAGATGACCGACTCCATGTACTCGGGGTTCATGGTCCGGTAGTCGTGGTCGAAGTCGACCCAGCGCGCCTGGCGGGTGACGTAGTCGCGCCACTCGCCGGTGTACTTCATCACCGACTCGCGGCACGCCTCGTTGAACCGGTCGATGCCCATCTCGACGATCTCGTCGGTGGTCTTGATGCCGTTGAGGCGCATCGCCTCGAGCTCGGCGGGCAGGCCGTGGGTGTCCCAGCCGAAGCGGCGCTCGACGCGCTTGCCGCGCATCGTCTGGTAGCGCGGGACGATGTCCTTGACGTAGCCGGTGAGCAGGTGGCCGTAGTGCGGCAGGCCGTTGGCGAAGGGCGGGCCGTCGTAGAAGACGAACTCGTTGCCGCCGTCGGCGCCGGGATCGCGCTGGTCGATGCTGGCCTGGAAGGTGCCGTCGGCGTGCCAGTAGGCGAGCACCCGCTCCTCGATGGCCGGGAACTTCGGGCTCGCCGGCACGCCGGTCTCGGAGGTGGACACCTTCGGGTACGTCATCGTTGCTCCTGCAGCTCCGGGCTCTGGCCTTCTCGGGACTGCAGGGACGATCGTCACCGACCGCGGTACCACCCTGCTTGCCGCCCCGCTGCTGCTGGGCCGGCCGCTCATCTGGAGGCTGTGACGGGCCCACCCGTCCGGTTCTACTGAGGACTCGCGTCCCGTTCTTCCGGAGGCTCGCCGCTGATGACGGCTCGAACGCCTGTGGTCCCAGGGTAGGTCCTCCTCCTCGTTCGTGCACAACGGGTTCCCGGGGCGCGGCAGCCGCCGCCTCGTAGCTGGGGTAGTCCGTCACGCCTCGGCCCCTCCTGGTCCGGTTGAGGGCGCACTGGTGGCGGACTATCCCGCCAGGGGACCGGACCGGACCGGACCGGACGGGGTCAGGGCGGGCGTTGGGGCAGGGGTTTGGGCGCGCGGCAGACGATGGAGGTTTCCCCTCTCCCCCGGAGGCACGATGAGCATCCGACGTACGACCCGCACCGCCCGCACCTCAGCCCTGGCCGCACTGGTCGCGGCGCCGCTCCTCCTCGGGCTGGTCGCCTGCGGGGACGACGACAACGGCGACGACGCCACCGACACCTCGACCTCCGCCTCGCCGAGTGCCTCGCCGAGCACTTCCCCCAGCACCTCCCCGACCGACGCCCTGTCGACCGAGGCCTCGCCGACCGTCGCCGACGACGCGGTGGTGCTCGACGCCGCCGCGACCGCCGCCGGTGCGGTCCCGGGCGGACGACTCGTCTCCCTGGACCAGGAGCCGCGGGGATGGGAGGCCGAGGTCGTGGACGCCGGCGGCGCGCGCTTCGACCTGACCGTCGCCAGCGACGGCTCCCGCGTGACCGGCGACCCGGTCAAGGACCGCGAGGACGCCGAGGACCGCCAGGAGTGGAAGCGGCTGCTGGCCGAGGCCACGGTCGACCCCGCGGGCGCGGTCGAGGCGGCCCGGACCACGGTGCCGGACGGCGCGGTCACCGCCCTGGACCTGGAGTCGGGCGACCCGACGGCCGTCTGGGAGGTCGAGGTCGACGGGGAGCTCGCGACCGAGCAGACCGTCGCCGTCGACGCGGCGTCCGGCGAGGTGCTCCGGACCGAGGGCCAGGACTGACCGGCCAGGAACGAGCAGGTCAACCGCTCAGGGCTGCTCGCGCGTGAGGTGGAGCAGCCAGTCCCGGCCCCCGGCCCGCGAGGTGCGGATCAGCGCGTAGCGCCGGCTGCCGGCCTCCCCGTGCAGCACGAAGACGAAGCGCCGCTCGGTGCGGTCGACCAGCTCCCACCAGCCGTGGTCGGCGATGGCCTTGTCCTCGTCGGTGTACGCCGCGTGGTCGAGGTCGTGGTCGGGCACCTCCACGGCGAGCCGGTCGTGCCGGGGGTCGGTCGGGAGCCCCTTCGGCACCGCCCACGAGCGGAGCACCCCGTCCTCCTCGAGCCGCAGGTCGAGGTGGTGGCGGGGCTGCTGGTGCTCGTGGAGCACGAAGACCGGACGCATCGACAGCTCACCTCCCGGGCCCATGGTGGCCCACCGGCGCGGGCCGGGTCGTCCCGAAGGCTTGACCCGCACCGGTCGTGCTGCTCGGATGCGGAGATGAGTGACAGGTGGCTCGACCCCGCCGCGGACCCCCGCGACCTCTCCCCCTCACGCGGCGAGCAGGGGACGGTGCTGCAGTACTTGCGCAACTACCGCCTGACCTTCGAGCTGAAGTGCCAGGACCTCGACGCCGAGCAGATGGCCCGGCGCGCGGTGCCGCCCTCCACGCTCTCGCTGCTCGGCCTGCTGCGCCACCTCGCCCAGATGGAGCACCACTGGACGGTGCGGGTGCTGCGCGGCGTGGACACCCCCCAGCTCTACCGGACCCCCGAGGACCGGCAGGCCGACCTGCACGGCGGCAGCCCGGATCCGGCCGTGGTCGCGGAGGCCTGGGCGACCTGGCGACAGGTCGGCGCCGCGGCCGACGCGGTGTACGCCGCCGAGGACTGGGACCGCCTCCTCGACGATCCGGGCGCCCCGGAGGAGCGCACCGAGGTCCGCGACGTGATCGTGCACGTGCTGGAGGAGTACGCCCGCCACGTCGGGCACGCCGACCTGCTGCGCGAGTGCCTCGACGGGCGCACCGGGCAGTGAGCGGGCAGTGAGACAGCACTCGCCCCTGCCCGGCGTCGGCCGGACAGGGGCGAGTGGCTACTCGGTCGCCCAGATGCGAGCGACTCAGACGGTGGTGGCCGCCTTCCACGAGGAGTGGATGGCGCCGTGGATGTAGTTGACCTCGCCGGCGTCACCGACCACGTCGACGCTGAAGCCGGCGGCCCGCAGCTCGTCGGCCAGCGGCGCCGCGGAGGTGGTGCCGTCCGCGTAGACCACCATGTCGGCGGGGGCGGAGTGGGTCTGGTCGCCCTCGGTCCACTCGACGCCGGTCTCGGTGATCCGGGTGATCGAGACGTTGCGGTGGATCTGCACGCCGTGCTCGGTGGCGTGTCGTACGGCGGTCCAGCGGCGCGGCATCGCCAGCGGCAGGCCGAGCTGCTGCTGCTCGTGCAGCAGGGTCACCCGGCGGCCGCGCTCGGCGAGGAACTCGGCGAGCTCGAGGCCGACCAGGGACCCGCCGATCACCACGACGTCCTTGCCCATCGGCAGGAAGGCCTTGGTCAGCTGGCGCACGACGCCGGGACGCTTGGTGAGACCGGAGACGCGCCCGAGCTTGCCGAGGGTGCGCAGCACCGGCCCGGCCTCCTCGGCGGTGGCGGTGCCGAGCATCAGCGCACGCAGGGTGTCGCCGGTCTGCACGATCGGCAGGTCGCCGCCGGGGAGCTCGGGCTTCGGGCGGACCGCGCCGGTGGCCACGACGACGTGGTCGGCGCGCAGCGCGCGGATCGTCTCGACGGTGGCGGGGGTGCCCAGCTGCACCGTGATGCCGAGGCGCTCGACCTCCGAGCGCAGCCAGCGCAGCAGCCGCTCGTTGTCCGGGGTGGTCATCGTGGAGAACCACATGGTGCCGCCGAGCCGGTCGGCCTTGTCGACCACGGTGACGCGGTGGCCGCGCTCGCTGAGCACCCGGGCGCTCTCCAGGCCGGCCGGGCCGGCACCGACGACGACCACGTGCTTGGGCTCCGCGGCGGGCTCCAGCGGGAGCAGCCCCTCGTTGCCGAGCGCGGGGTTGACCGCGCAGAAGGGGGTGTCGTCGAAGAAGTTCTCGGCCACGCACAGGTAGCAGTTGATGCAGGGGCGGACCTCGTCGAAGCGCCCGTCGCGGAGCTTGTTCGGCAGCTCGGGGTCGGCCAGCAGCTGGCGTCCCATCGCCGCGTAGTCGATCCGTCCCTTGGCGATCGCCTTCTCCGCGACCTCCGGCAGCATCCGGCCCACGGCGATGACCGGGATCCCGACGTGCTTCTTGATCTCGGCGGCGTTGTCGAGGTAGGCGCCGACCCGGGCGGGCAGCGGGCCGTCGGTGAAGTTGTCGAAGGGGTTGCGGCCCCAGCCGGTCACGTGGATCGCGTCGGCGCCGGCGGCCTCGAAGAGCTCGGCGGCCTCGATCGACTCCGGCAGCGACAGGCCGCCGTCCTGGCCGTACTCCTCGCCGGCGACCCGGACCAGCACCGCGAGCCGGTCGCCCACCCGCTCCTTGACCGCGGCGATGACCTCGCAGGCCAGCCGGGCGCGGTTGACCAGCGGGCCGCCGTACTCGTCGGTGCGCTGGTTGTCGCGGCGGTTGAGGAAGACGCCGAGGATGTAGCCGTGCGCGACGTGGATCTCGATCGCGTCCGCTCCGGCCTTCGCGACGCGCTCGGCGGCGTCGGCCCAGGTGGTGACCAGCCAGGCGATGTCGTCGTGGGTCATCTCCTGGTAGACGGTCGGCTTCCCGGCGGTCGCGGCGCCCATCCGGGCCAGCTCGCTGGGGGTGCTGTCGGCCAGCGCGGACAGGTCGTAGCTGTAGTCCGGCTGGTTCGGGGCCAGCACGGGGCGGTCGTTGGCGACGTCGACGCGCGCCACCTTGCCGTGGTGGGTGGACTGGATGCACAGCTTGCTGCCGGCGGCGTGGATCGCGTCGGCGAGCGCCTTGAGGCCCGGGATGTAGCGATCGTCGGAGAGACCGGGCTCCTTCATGGACGCCGCCCCGTGGGGGAAGGCGATCGCGCAGGCGCCGGTGATCACCAGGCCGGCGCCGCCGGCGGCACGGGCGACGTAGTGGTCGATCTCGGTCTGCTCGATCTCGCCGTGCTCGGAGACGTTCATGTCCATCGCCGGCAGGACGATGCGGTTGGCGAGGGCCATGGGACCGATGCGTCCCGAGGACATCAGGTAGGGGAACTGGACGCTCATGTCCTCCACGCTAAACACGCCATCCCACATGATGAGAAGCCGAGCGGGCGTGAGAACGCTGACACTCCGGGGCCCCGCGCGGCGCCTGTGAGGAGTCACACTCCGCGACGCACGACGACCCCGGCCGCGTCCAGGGCCTCGCCGGTGAGCCGGTGGCCGAGGTCGATCATCTCGGCGGCCCGGTGGAAGTCCATCGTCCCGCAGGCGTCGACCGGGACCGTGACGAGCACGTCCGCGGGCAGCGCGGCCATCCGGTAGCGGCCCACCAGCGCCTGCATCACCTCGAAGGACTGCGCGGTCAGGTCCAGCAGCCCGAGGTCGGCGGGGAGCCGCTCGGTCCCCCAGCCGGTGCCCGGCCCCGGGCCGGCCAGCTGGTCGACCTCGGCGTCCGCCACGTTCTGCTCCTCACGGCCGGTCAGCGTGGCGAGCGTGCGCCGCCACCGCTCGCGCCACTCCTCGAGGCGCTGGGGGGCCGCGGAATCCCGCCGCGGGGTGTCGGGCTCGCGCACCCGGCGGGGGCCGGTGAGCTCGACCGCGACGGTCAGGTCGGAGGGGACCGCGGCGGTCGGCTCGACCGGGACCGGGTTGGTCAGGCCGCCGTCGACGAGGAGCCGGCCGTTGAGCATGGCCGGGGTGAAGACCCCGGGGATCGCGATGGAGGCGCGCAGCGCGGCCCGCAGCGGGCCGTGCTGGAACCACACCTCGCGGCGGGCGGCGAGGTCGGTGGCGACCGCCGTGAACGGCACGGCCAGGTCCTCGATGGCCTGGTCGGTGATGATGTCGGCGAGGGCGTCGATCAGCCGGTCCGCGGTGATCATCCCGCGGGAGGCGATCGAGGGGTCGAGCAGCCAGAGGACGTCGCGCCGGGTCAGCGCGGTCGCCCACCGCGCGAAGTCCTCGGCCCGCCCGGCGGCCGCGAGCCCGCCCACCAGGGCGCCCATCGAGGTCCCCGCGACGGCGACCAGCTCGCAGTCGCGCTCGCGCAGCGCCCGGACCGCGCCCAGGTGGGCGTACCCCCGCGCGCCGCCCGAGCCGAGCGCCAGTGCGACACGGGTGACCATCCCTCGACGGTAGACCGCGACGTGGAGGACGAGGGTGGCGTGAGCGGGCCCGCCGGTAGGATCGGGCGACGTGACCGACGCAGCCGCCACCGCCAAGCCGACCACCGCCTGGGGCCATGGCCTCGCGACCGTGACCGACGACGGGACCGTGCTGGACGTGTGGTTCCCCCAGCCCGCGCTCGGCGAGCGCGACGGGGCCGAGGTGCCCGCCGAGCTGTCCGCGCTCGAGGGTCGCGACGAGGTACGCCGCGTGGTCCGCGAGGTCCGCACCGTCGAGATCGCCGACCTGCAGGCCGCGCCGGCCTCGACCGAGGACGTCTGGCTGCGGCTGCACCTGCTCAGCACCCGGCTGGTCGTGCCGCACACGATCTCCCTGGACGGCATCTTCGGGCTGCTGGCCAATGTCGTGTGGACCTCGGCCGGCCCGTGCGCGGTCGAGGGCTTCGAGCTGACCCGGGCCCGGCTGCGCGCGGCCGGCCAGCACGTGACCGTGCACGGTGTCGACAAGTTCCCCCGCCTGGTCGACTACGTCCTGCCCAGCGGCGTACGCATCGCCGACGCCGACCGCGTCCGCCTCGGCGCCCACCTGGCCGAGGGCACCACGGTCATGCACGAGGGCTTCGTGAACTTCAACGCCGGCACGCTCGGCGCCTCGATGGTCGAGGGCCGGATCTCCGCCGGCGTGCTCGTCGGGGACGGCTCCGACGTCGGTGGCGGCGCCTCGATCATGGGCACGCTCTCCGGCGGCGGCACGCAGGTCATCTCCATCGGCCGGCGCTGCCTGCTCGGCGCCAACGCCGGCCTGGGCATCTCCCTCGGGGACGACTGCGTCGTCGAGGCCGGCTGCTACGTCACCGCCGGCACCAAGGTCACCGTCAGCGACATGGACCGCAAGCCGAAGGTCGTCAAGGCACTCGAGCTCTCCGGCACCAGCAACGTGCTGTTCCGCCGCAACTCGGTGACCGGCGCCGTCGAGGCCGTGCCGTGGCGCAGCGAGGGTGTCGAGCTCAACGCCGCCCTGCACGCCAACTGATCCCCCAGCTGATCCCCCAACTGATCCCCCGGCTGAGCGCGTTTCACCGCACCCGGAGACTGGCCCCATGAGGGTGGGGACGGGCGTCGCGCTGCTCGGCGCGGCGGCTCTGGGTGTGACGGCGTACCTAGGCTGGGACGTGCTGCGCGACTCCACGCCGTTCCTCGGCTCCGAGCAGTGCGTCGCCACGGTCGACGGGCGCACGGTCGAGCTCGACGTGGAGCAGGCGGAGAACGCCGCGCTGATCACCGGCATCGCCATCGGTCGCGGGATGCCGGCGCGCGCCGCGACGATCGCGCTGGCCACGGCGTACCAGGAGTCGGAGCTCTACAACATCGACTACGGCGACCGCGACTCCCTGGGGCTCTTCCAGCAGCGGCCCTCGCAGGGGTGGGGCTCGCCCGAGGAGGTGCTCGACCCGGTGTACGCCGCCAACAAGTTCTACGACGAGCTCGCCGACGTCTCGGGCTACGAGGCGATGGAGGTGACCGTCGCCGCCCAGACCGTCCAGCGCTCGGGCTTCCCGGACGCCTACGCCGACCACGAGGACGACGCGCGCGTGCTGGCCTCGGCGCTGACCGGCAACTCCCGGGCGACCTTCACCTGCACGATCGACGACGACGCCGAGGAGGCCTCCGACGAGCTGACCGCCTCCGGGCTGGTGCGGCGCGCGGAGAAGGTGCGTCGCGAGGTCGAGAACGTCTTCGGCCAGCAGTCGCTCGGCGGGTTCGCCCCCGGTGGCGTCCGCGAGGGCCACATGAAGGGCTCGACCCACTACGACGGGCGGGCGGTCGACATCTTCTTCCGGCCGGTCAACGACGCCAACAAGGTCCGCGGCTGGGCGGTCGCGCACTACCTCGTCGCCATGGCCGACCGGCTCGACGTGCAGACGGTCATCTTCGACGGCCGGATCTGGAAGAGCGGCTGGCGCTCCGGCTCGGGGTGGCGCGACTACGACCCACCCGCGCGGTCCGGTGACCGGGCGGTCCTCGAGCACCGCGACCACGTGCACGTCGACGTCTTCGACTAGGTCCGTCCCGCCGCCTCTCCCCACCTCACCCCCGACGGCGCCGACCACCTGCTGCGCGACCTGGCCTCCTGATCGGGCGCCTGCCTGACGGCGGCGGCGGGCGGGTACCGACCGGCGTGACCTCAGACTCCCCCGACGTCCCGCCCTCCGCCACCACGATCGAGGCCGTCGATCCCCGCCTGCGCGAGCGGCGGATCGGCACCGGGCTCGCCTGGCTGGGCACCTGGTCGTGGCGCTGGGTCGGCGTCGCCCTGGCGATCGCCGTCCTCGGCTGGCTGGTCGGCATGGTGTGGTCGGCGCTCTTCCCGGTGCTGCTCGCGCTGATCGTGGCCTCGGTCCTCGCACCCGCTGTCGGCTTCCTCGTACGTCGCGTGAAGCTCCCCCGCGCCGCCGCGGCCGGCCTGGTCGTCATCGGCACGCTGGTGGTCGTGGGAGGCGTGATCGCCGGCTTCGCGCCGTCGGTCGCCGGTCAGGGCGACCGGATCGCCTCCGACGCGGCGCAGGGGCTGGAGAAGCTCGAGGACTGGGCCGTCGAGCGCGAACTGGTCACCGAGAAGCAGGTCACCGACGCGCTCTCCGAGGGCCGGGAGCGCCTGCAGAACAGCGCCGGCTCGATCGCGAACGGGCTGCTGTCGGGGGTCAACACGATCACCTCCGGGCTGGTGACGCTCCTGCTGACGCTGGTGCTGACCTTCCTCTTCCTCAAGGACGGCCACCGGTTCCGGCCGTGGGCGGCGCGGATGACCGGCCCCCGGGTCGGCGGCCACGTCGACGCGGTCCTCGACCAGATGTGGACCACCCTCGGCGGCTTCGTGCGGGCCCAAGCGCTCGTCAGCCTCATCGACGCCGTGCTCATCGGCATCGCGCTGGCGGTGATCGGCGTGCCGCTGGTGCTGCCGCTCGCGGTGCTGACCTTCTTCGGCGGCTTCGTGCCGATCATCGGAGCCGTCCTGGCCGGCGCCATCGCGGTGCTGGTGGCGCTGGTCTCCGTCGGGTTCAAGGGCGCCCTGATCCTGCTGGTCGTGATCCTCGTCGTCCAGCAGCTGGAGGGCAACGTGCTGCACCCGTGGCTGCAGTCCCGCGCCATGCAGCTCCACGCCGGCGTGGTGATCCTCGCCGTGACCCTCGGCTCGACCCTGTTCGGCATCGCCGGCGCGTTCCTGGCGGTCCCGCTCACCGCGGTGGCCGCGGTCGTGCTGCGCTACCTCTCCGCGCTGGCCGATCCCGCGCCGCCCCCGGCCGTCGTGGACGGCCCGCCGCCGGGTCCGGCCCAGGCGGTCGACCCCGCGGCCCCCGGGTCACCGGCCCCGGACGCCTCGTCGGAGTGACGAGGGAGGCCGGTCAGGCCAGGCGTGCGGCGGCGGCGGCGACCCGCTCGTCGGTGGCGGTGAACGCCACCCGGACGTGCCGGTTGCCGGCCGGGCCGTAGAACGAGCCGGGCGCGACGAGGATCCCGCGCTCGGCCAGCGCCGCGACGGTGTCCCAGCAGTCCTCGTCGCGGGTGCTCCACAGGTAGAGCGACGCCTCGGAGTGGTCGACGCGGAACCCTGCGCCCTCCAGGGCGTCGCGCAGCACGCGGCGCCGCGCGGCGTACCGCGTGTGCTGCTCGACGGCGTGGTCGTCGTCGTCGAGGGCGGCGGCCATCGCCCGCTGCTGCGGGCCGGGCATCTGGAGGCCGAGGTTCTTGCGGACGGCGAGCAGCTCGCCGACCAGCGCGGCGTCGCCGGCGACGAAGGCGCAGCGGTAGCCCGCGAGGTTGGAGCGCTTGGAGAGCGAGTGCACCGCGAGGATGCCCTCGGCGGAGCCGCCGCAGACGTCGGGGTGCAGCACCGAGACCGGCTCGGCCTCCCAGGCGCACTCCAGGTAGCACTCGTCGGAGACGAGGATCGTGCCGCGCTCGCGGCACCACTCGACCACCTTGCGCAGGTGCTCGACCGGCAGGACGCGGCCGGTGGGGTTCGACGGGGAGTTCAGCCAGAGCAGCTTCGGCACCTCGGGCCCGAACGCCGTCAGGGAGTCGGTCGCCACGGACCGGGCGCCGGCGAGCGCCGCGCCGACCTCGTAGGTCGGGTAGGCCAGCTCGGGGTAGCCGATGAGGTCGCCCGGCCCGATCCCGAGGTGGACCGCCATCGAGCCGATCAGCTCCTTGGAGCCGATCACCGGCAGCACCTGGTCCAGCCCGAGGCCGGTGACGCCGTGCTTGCGCGCCAGCCAGTCCAGGGCCGCCTGCCGGGTCTCGGCGCGGCCGATCGTCAGCGGGTAGCCCGGGGAGTCCGCGGCCGCGCGCAGCTCCTGCTGGACGACCTCCGGGGTGGGGTCGACCGGCGTGCCGACCGAGAGGTCGACGATGCCGTCAGGGTGCTGGCGGGCCTGCTCGGCGTACCGGACCAGGTGGTCCCAGGGGAAGTCCGGCAGCCGCGAGGAGACGCCCGAGGAAGTGCTCAAGGAGGTGCCCGAGGAAGTGCCCAAGGAAGTGCTCAGTGGTCCTGGTTCTGCGGCTCGAGACCCGCGATGAACGGGTGGTCCTTGTCGATCTCGCCCATCTTGGCGGCGCCGCCGGGCGAGCCGAGGTCGTCGAAGAAGCCGACGTTCGCGGTGTAGTAGTCCTTCCACTGCTCCGGCACGTCGTCCTCGTAGAAGATCGCCTCGACGGGGCAGACCGGCTCGCACGCACCGCAGTCGACGCACTCGTCGGGGTGGATGTAGAGCATCCGCTTGCCCTCGTAGATGCAGTCGACGGGACACTCGTCGACGCACGCGCGGTCCTTCAGATCGACACACGGCTGCGAGATGACGTAGGTCACCGGGTCCTCCTGGGCGCAAAGGGATGCACGTACTCGGTCAACCCTAGTATCCGGTCGTGGCCGATCCGACAGAACCCCAGCATGTGGGCGTGGACGCCCCTCCCCCCGTGGGCCGGCACCTGCTGGGCCCGCACGTCGTCGGGCAGCGCGTGGTGGTACGCCGCGTGGTGCGCGGAGAGGTCGGCCCGAGCGGCGGGCCCGCGCTGACCGACGTGCTGGGCACCTGCCTGGCGTGGACCTCCGGCCCCGAGGGCTGGTGCGTGCTGCAGCCCGACGCGCGCGCGGACCGGCCGCTCCCCGAGCCGGTGCGGATCGCGCTGGCCGACATCGTCTCGGGCAAGCCGGTGCCGCCCCGGCCCAGCCATCGCCTGCGGGTCGAGCCGCGGGAGGCCCAGCTGCGCGCGCTCGCGCTGTGGCCGGACCTGGTGACCGAGCCGGTCGGTGCGTGGCTGCTGCGACACTCCCCCACCTCGCCCAACCGGCGGGCCAACTCCGTGCTCGCCTTCACCGACCCCGGGGACCCCGGCGTCGCGGACGCGGTCGAGCGGACGGTCGCGTTCTACGCCGCCACCACCGGCCGGCCGATCGCGGCGGTGCTGGTCGACAGCCCCCAGGAGGACCTCCTGCGCGGGCTGGGCTGGACGGCCGAGAGCGACGAGGCGGACACGGTGTTCTCCGTCGCCGGCGTCGCGGCCGCGCGGCGCGCGCTGCGCGACATCGCCGGCGGACCCGGTGGGGGCGCGGAGTTCGAGCTGGTCGAGGAGGCGCCCGGGGTGGTGCGGGCCGGCCTCCCTGGGGCAAGCGGCGTGGCGGCGTACGACCGGGACTGGGTGGGCTTCCGCAGCGTCGAGGTCGACCCCGACCGACGGCGGCAGGGGCTCGGCCTGCGGGTGATGGCGGCGCTGCTCGAGTGGGGCGCGGAGCAGGGCGCCACGACGGCGTACCTCCAGGTGCTCGGCGACAACGTCGCGGCACTGGGGCTCTACGACCGACTGGGGTTCGTGGAGCACCACCGGTACCGCTACCTCGCGCTGGACGGCGCCACCTCGGCGGGCCGCTAGCCGGGCCGGGCTCAGCAGGCCGGGCGGAAGTCCTTGCGCGCGGGCCCGGGCCGGGTCAGCGCGTCGAGCGTCCAGGCGATCGCGGTGCGGCTCATCGGGATGAGCAGGTGCTCGGCGGGGTCGCCGGGGCAGGAGTCCTGGATGGTGGTGTTGGTCGTGCGCGGGCCGGGGCGCAGGTAGCCCGAGAGGTGCGGCACCACGACCTCGTCGTACCGCGTCGTCACCTGGGTGTAGCTGACCTTCCCGGGCGTCTCGTCGCCGGCGTTGAGCCGCCGCAGGAAGTCCGAGCCGACCGCCTGCTGGTTGCACGCCACGCAGATGCCCTCGAAGAGCGGACCGGTGAGGATCGCGAGCGCCGTGCCGCCGGTCAGCACCGTGCCGTGGTTGGACGGGGCGAGGCCGACGAGGTCGTCGACGACCGTCGCGCCGCCGAGGAACTTGATGTAGTAGCGCGGCATCATCCCGCCCTGGGAGTGCCCGACCATCGACACCTTGCTCGCCCCGGTCGCCGCCAGCACGCGGTTCGTGAACGCCTTCAGCTGCTTCGCCGAGGCGGCGATGTCGCCGGTGCCGCGGTTGCCGTAGTCGAGGGAGAACACGCAGAACCCCGCGCCCTTGACGGCCGCCGACAGCGGGTCGAGCAAGCTGCGGCGGTCGCCGATCGTGCCGTGCACGAGGACCACCGGCGTGGGCCGCTCGGCCGTCGGGCGGCAGCCCCAGTCGTTGGCGCCCACCGGGTCGCCGGGCCCGCCCGGCAGCGGCAGCGGGAAGCCGGTGGACGCCGCCGCGGCGGTGCCGGCGGGGCCGGCCCCGACGAGGGCGAGCGGGGCCAGCAGGAGCAGGAGGGCCGAGGCAGCGGCCGCGAGGGATGCACGCACGTCTAGACCAACGACGCCGGCTCCCGGTGGTTACTTGCAGACCACCGTGTCCGAGGGGGTGTACGTCGTGTTGAACTCCTCGCGCTTGACCACCTCGTCCTGCCCGGGCTTGCGGAAGTAGCGCACCACGTCGACCCGGAACCCGGAGTAGCCGGAGTTCGGGTAGCAGTCGTCGGTGTCGAGCGTGCGCGTCTTCGGCGGCGTGAACGCGTAGCGCTCCGAGGTGGTGGTCGTGATGTCCCAGACCTTGGTCGACCACATCGACACGGTGACGACGCCCTGGCCGCCGGGGGTGCTCGGGTCGACCCTGGCCTCGATGAGCACGCCGTGGGGGGTGTCGTTGCGGAAGCGCAGGTCGACCGCGCCCCAGGCGACCGTCGCCTCGCGCCCGACCGGGTAGCGGTCGATGTAGAAGGAGTGCGGCTTGTGCTCGACGTCCTCGAGCCCGGCGAAGAACATCGCGTTGAACAGCGTGGTCGCCATCTGCGAGACGCCGCCGCCGAGGTCCTCGACGAGGATGCCGTCGCTGATGACGAACCCGTCGGTGAAGCCGTTCTCGACGGTGCGCTCGCCGACGGTGTCGTTGAGGGAGAAGGTCTCCCCCGGCTTGAGCACGGTGCCGTCGACCAGCTCAGCGGCGCGGCCGATGTTGACGTTGCGGTACTCCGCGTGGGGGTAGTAGGTCGTGAAGGTCGAGACCTTCTCCTTGATCCGCAGCTTGCGCGCGTCGGCGGTGGTGAACTCCGGCTCGGCGACCTGGGCCTCGACCTCGACGCGGCGATCGCCCTCGTCGCGGGTGACCAGGTCGAGGAAGGTCTCGCGGACGTCCTCGGGGTCGTAGCGGACGCCCGGCTTGGCCGGCACCACCCGCGGCTTGCCGCCGCGCAGCGCCACCGTGGCGTCGACCGGGGCGCCCTCGTCCCCGACGGCGTCGCCGACGAGCTCCTCGAGCCCGTCCTCGTCGACCTCGGGGACCAGCGCACCGTCCTGGGCGACCAGCGCGAGGACCGGGGTGTAGTCGCGGGGCCGCAGCTGGACCGGCGAGTCGCCGAAGACCAGCGTCACCGGGCCCGAGGCGGCCGGGTTGGCGAACTCCTCGACCGCCGCCCGGACGTCGGCGGTGTCGATGTCCGGCTCGACCTCGACCAGCACCAGCTCGACGGTCGGGTCCTCGGAGAGGTACGCCGCCTCGAGGTCGTCGCGGAGCCGCTCGACGTCGATCGCCTCCCCCGGGCGCGGGTCGCGGGTGACGACCCGGCCGGCCTCGAACCGGACCGCGCCGTCGCGGGCGGCCCGGCCGACCTCGCTCTCGACCGGGGCCAGCGCCTCGAGGAGCGAGACCTTGCCGATGGTGACGACGGCGTCGAGGTCGTCGCCGTCGGTGTAGTAGGCCCACAGCCGCCGCGGGTCCCAGGACCGGCCACCGCCGGCCTCGGAGACCGACGCCTCGTGGTCGACCGCGACCCCGGCGGCGACCGGGTCCAGCTCGAAGGTCCGGCCGTCGGCGGTCAGCGTGAACGGCCGGTCGGCGCGCTCGGCGAGGCCCTCGCGCAGCGTGCGCACCGCCTCGTCGGGCGCCTGCCCGCCGATCCGGACCCCGGCGACGGTCGTCCCGCGGGGCACCTTGTCACCGGCGAAGGCGTAGGCGAGGCCCCAGCCGGCGCCGACGAGCACCACCAGCCCGAGCAGGACGAGGAGGACGGCCCGACCGCCGGCCTTCTCGCGGGACGGGGCAGTCTGGGGCTCGCTCACGCGGGCCATCCTAGGAAAGCCGAGCGCCTCGGCCGGGGCCCGTCCGGTCCGGGCGCGCCGGGCCGCCCGCGGGGGCCGCTCCCGGGCGGGGCTACGGGCGGGCCCGACCCGGGCGCGGGAGCGTCGCGAAGGCGACCACGAGCAGCACCAGCGCCAGGCCGAGGAGCAGGTAGCCGGAGGCGTCGGCCGGGACGAGGTAGTCACCCTCGGGCCGTCGCTGGACCGCGGCGGCCAGCACGGCGGCGTACCCCAGGGCGAAGGGGGGCCGGGTCGACCAGCGCGCGGGGAGCGCGACCACGGCGGCCAGGGAGGCGGCCGCGCCGAGCAGCAGGCCCCACCACAGCTGGTGCACGGCCACCGCGGCGATCGCGACCACGACGCCCAGCGCCGCGGAGCCGACCAGCAGCGCGACGGCGACCAGGGCCCTCATCCGGCGGTCAGAGGCCCGCGAAGAGGTCGGTCTCGAGACCGTCCTCGCCGAGCGGGCCCAGCTCGCCCTTCGCGATCCGGTAGAACTCCAGGCCCCACGCGGTCGCGCCGACGTTGTTGCTCAGCGCGAAGAACGGCCCATCGGTGGTCACCTGCGTCGGGTAGGCCCGGAGCGCGGCCATCTTGCGGTCGACGTAGTCGGTGGCGTCCACGCCGGCGGCGAGGTTCTCGTCGGCGGTGACGAACGGCGGCAGCGGCCCGTCGGGGTCCATGCCCTCGAAGGAGGTGGTGTCGCCGGCCTCGCGCAGCATCCGCAGCCCCTGGCGCATCCGGCTCTCCGACATCGCGCCCCAGTAGATCTTCGCGATCTCCCACGGCTCGCCCAGGTCCAGGCGGTACGACGGCACGGCCGCGAGCTGCGCGGCGTACATCGCGACCCGGTGGGCCTGGATGTGGTCGGGGTGGCCGTAGCCGCCGAACTGGTCGTAGGTGACCAGCACCTGCGGCTGCACCTCGCGGATGACCGGCACGAGGCGGTCGGCGGCCTCGGTGAGGTCGGCGTTCCAGAAGGCGTTGGGGTGCTTGGCGATGACCTCGGGGTCGCCGATCGCGTGACCGTCGGGGTGCCAGGCCATGCCGGAGTCGCGGTAGGTCCCGAAGCCGCCCAGCCACCGGTGGTCGGTCACGCCCAGCTCGGCCATCGCGTTGGCGATCTCGCCGCGGCGGTGCTCGCCGAGGGTGTCCTCCTGGTCGGCGGCGAGGTGGGCGAGCTCGGGGACCAGGATCTCGCCCATCTCCCCGGCGGTGCAGGTCACCAGCGTGACGCCGCGGCCCTCGGCGACGTACTTGGCCATCGTCGCGCCCTGGCCGATGGTCTCGTCGTCGGGGTGGGCGTGGACGAGGAGCAGGCGGTGCTCGGGGCGGTCGGGCATGGTGGTGATCCTAGGGTCGCTTGATCCGGCGCGGCTGCGTCGGGAGGTCCAGGGGTGAACCCGCCGCCGGGCCGGGGTGTTCCGCACCGTCCTCGAGATCCAGCCACCCGTCGTGCTCGTCGACGAGCAGCTCGACCGCGACCGCCGGCGCGTCGGTCAGCACCGCCCAGGGGTGGTCCTCGTCGTCGTCCTCGCCGGCGAGCCGCTCGCGCTCGACCGCGGCGTCGTACCCGTCGTGGCGCAGCCGGCGGGCGACCAGGACGGCGTCGTCCTCGTCGAAGAACACCGCCCGCAGGCTCGGGCCGGCCGACCGCAGCTCGGCGGCGATCTCGGCCAGGAACGGGCGGTCCGGCTCCAGCCAGTCGACCTCGTCGAGCTCGTCGGGGCCCAGCCACCGCAGCCGGTCGTGGGTGTCGTCGCGCGGCTCGGGCTCCTCGGCGTCGCCGGCGATCCGCACCAGCGCGGCGGCGAGCTCGTGGCGCTCCCCGACGGGTACGACGCCGGCCAGCCAGCGGACCACCTCGACGTCGACGCCGAGCTCCTCGTCGAGCTCGCGCACCAGGGCGTGCTCGGCCGTCTCCCCCGGCTCGACCTTGCCGCCGGGCAGCTCCCAGCGCCCCGCGGCCTCCGCGGGGCGGGTGCGGCGCGCGGCGAGCACGCGTCCGCCGCGGACGATGGCGGCGCCGACGACCCTGGTCCTCACGGTCCCGACTCTAGATTCGTCCCATGCACGGCGTGCACCTGACCCGGACCGCGGAGAACGTCGCCGAGATCGACGCGCTGGCCGCGCGCCTCGGGCCCTCCGGAGGCGGGCGGGTGCCGCTCGCCGACTTCCTCGACGACGTACGCCGCTCGGGCCGGCGGGGCCGCCGCGCCCCGCTCGGCTGGCTGGCCGGCCGGAAGGTGCGCCGTGCCTTCACCTGGGACGCCGCCGACCGCCGCGACCCCCTGTGGTGGCCGCAGGGCATCACCACCTCCGCGGACGCCACCGACGGCCCCGGCCTCGTGGGCGGCCGTCGCGTGCTCGTCGTCTCCTGGTACGCCAAGGCCGCCTCGCACGACGGTGGCCAGGGCTCGCGGCTGACCTTCGTCGACCTCGAGACCCGGCGCTACCGCCACGTGCTGCTCGTCGTCCCCCGGCTGCGCGACGGCGAGGTGCACCTCGAGCCGCTGCGGGTCCACGCCGGCGGGATCGTGTGGCGCGGGCCGTACATCCACGTCGCCGCGACCGCGCGGGGGTTCGTGACGGTCCGGCTCGACGACCTGATGTGGGCGCCGGTCGAGGGCGACTCGCTCTTCGGCTACCGCTGGGTGCTCCCGGTCCGGTCGGCCCACCAGGCCGCCGCCGAGGAGGGCGTGGCGCGGCTGCGCTACTCCTTCCTCTCCCTCGACCGCTCCGTCGACCCGCCCGGCCTGCTCGCCGGCGAGTACGGCCGGCGCAAGCAGACCCGCCGGTTCGCCCACTACCCGCTCGACGCCGACGGGCTGCCCGTCCTCGGCGAGGACGGGTTCGCCCGCCCCGCCACCCTCGACGACGCCGGGCTGGCCGGCATGCAGGGCGCGGTCACCGGCGGCGGGTCCTACCTGGTGACGGCCTCCCACGGGCCGTGGACGCCCGGCTCGCTGTACGCCGGCCGCCCCGGCGCCTTCCGTCGGCACCGCTGGGCGCTGCCGATGGGCCCCGAGGACATCTCCTGGTCGCCCGCCGACGACCTGCTGTGGACCGTCACCGAGCACCCGCGTCGCCGGTGGGTCGTCGCGGTGCCTCGGCCCGCCGGCTGAGCCGGCTGCCCGAGACGCCCGAGACGCCCGAGACGCCCGAGACGCACAGCGCCCCCGGACCATCAGGTCCGGGGGCGCTCCTTGGTGCGGGTGGTCAGCCGATCACTTCACCGCGGTCTTGGCGGTGGTGTCGGCCTTGGTGCGGGCGGTCTTGGCGACGACGGCGATGTACGTCGTCCGCGTCTTGCCGTTGGTGTCCTTGACCGTGAAGGCCTTCTTGCCCTTGGCGCCGAGCTTGCCGGTCGAGACCAGGACGCGCTTGCCGTTGGCCTTGACCTTGAACAGCTTGACCTTGGCGCCCTTGGCCTTCGGCGTCGCCTTGATCGTCAGCTTGTCCTTGCCGTTGGCGAGGTTCGTGCCGGTCAGCTTGGCGACGATGGCCTGCAGCGAGGTGCCGCCGCCGGTGAAGGTGACCCGGTCGGTGCGCTGCGCGGCGGGGACGGTCACCCCGTTCGCCGAGCCCTGGCGGCCCACGGCGGTGATGGTGGCGACGCCGGCGCGGCCGCCCTGGAAGACGTACTCCAGGGTGCCGTCCTGGCCGAGCAGGCCGCCGGTCTGGCTGCCCTCGCCGTTGCCGTTGCCGTCCGGCCCGCTGCGGAAGAACTGGACGAACAGGTCGGCGATCGGCTCACCGTTCTGGTCCAGCGCCGTGTAGGTCGACGTCACGGTCGAGCCGGTGCGCTGGGTGTCGGCGCCGCTGTGCCCGAGGGTGAAGGTCGAGGCCGCGTAGTCCACCTCGTAGAACTCGACGGTCTGCGAGCCGGTGACGGTCTCGGTGCCCGGCGTCGCGACGGGCGGGGTGGCCGCGCTGTACCGGTTGGCCTCGGTCTGCCAGCTCGCGGTGACCGCGGCGCTCCCGCCGGCGGTCGCCGTGACCGAGAAGTCGCCGTCCTTGGCGAAGTCGGACTGGGCGGTCGCCGCCGAGGCCTGCGCGCCGGGAGCGTCGTCCGAGATGCCGACGGTCTCGCCGCCGACGAGGTTGCCGAACTGGTCCTCGGTGAAGAGGTCGAAGAACACCTCGTCGCTGATCGGGGCCTTGGGCAGGACGCCGGACTCCTGAGCGGCGTCCGGGGCGAGCTCGACCCGGACCTTGCCGCCGTTGACCGGGTTGGCCGAGGTCCAGTCGACGGTCTCGGTGTCGTTGACGCCGCCGACCGTGGCCGTCACGGTCGCATCGACCTTGCCGTCGTCGTCGAAGCCGGTGTCGCGCTCGATGGCGAGGGTGAAGCGGGCCACGCCCTGGTTGTCGGTGCGGACGGTGATCGAGGTGCCGCTGTCCTTGAACTCACCGGCGTCGCTGCCCGCGGCCGGCGCGGGGTCGGGGGTGAGCTCGGCGGCGGTGGCGGCGTACGGCGTGAAGAAGCCCTTGTCGGTGGTCAGCGTCACCGTCTGGTTGGCCAGGGGTGCGCCCTCGGCGCTGGACACGGTGACCTGCGAGCTGACCGGCCGGCCGGGGGTCTTGCCGTCCTGGCTGAGCGGGGTCTCCGGCGCGATCTCGACCTTGCCCGCGGCGACCGACTTCAGGAAGTCGACGCCGTGGTCGTTGGTGGCACCGTCGGTGTTGCCGGTGGGGACGGCGTCGATGTTGCCGCCCTTCTCCTCCGGCTGCGGGTTCTCGGTCGGGTCCTTGACCGTGACCGTGAACGAGCCGTCGTTGCCGGTGGTGACCGTGCGGGTCGTGGTGACCGCACCCGACGCGTCGGCGAACCCGGCGTCGCCGGCGGTGCCCGCGCCCGGCCCGGACTCGGTGCCGCGCTGGAACGTCAGCGCGATCGGCCGCCCGGCCAGACCCGTGCCGTCCTCGAGCTCGAGGGAGCCCGTCACGACGTGCGAGGTGCCCGCCGTCGCCTGCTCGGGGCCGGCGGCGGCGTACCCGACCGACGCCTCGCCGGTCTTGACCGTCAGCACCTTGCTGCTCGCGATGGCCCCCGTGCCGATGAGCGGGGCGGCGGCGAGCTCGGCGAAGAGCTCGTAGGTGCCGGACTCCTGGTCCGCCGGCAGCGGGATGGTCGCCTGGCCGTTCAGGTCGGTCCTGGTGGTCGAGGTGCCGGTCGCGGGCGACCGCACCGTCGCGGGCGACCCGTCGAAGGGCGTGATCACCCAGTAGTACCGGACCGTGCGCAGCGCCACGGCCTGGTCGTTGCCGTTCTGGTCCTGCACCTGGACGGTGATGTCCCCGTCGGCGGACTCGTCGCGGTCGAAGGCCGCGCCGTCGGCGGACTCGCCGAGCAGCTTCGCGGGCGTCGCGCTGTACTGCGTGACCGCGATCTCGGCCGAGCGCTTGTCGCCGAGGGACTCCTCGTAGGAGTCGCCGTTGGTCGCGTTGGCGTAGTAGTACGCCGAGCCGGCGCCCTGGTCGAACCTCGCCAGGCCGTCGGCGTCGGTGTACTGCGGCAGGGTGAGCAGCCCCGCGGACGAGCGGACCTCGGCGCCGACGACGGGCGCGCCGTTCTGGTCGGTGACCTTGACCGTGACCGTCGCGTCCTGGCCGGCGGGCACCTGGGTGCGGTCCGCGCTGGCGGCGACGGTGGTGATCGTCTGGCGGTAGAGCGTGTAGCCCTCGACGTCGTCGGTGTCGCGGTCGGCGCCCAGCACGATCTGGTCGACGGCGCCCTCGGCGTACGGGTAGCCGGTGATGTCGTAGGCGCCCGCGAACACGCCGGTGGTCGCGCCGGGCGCTGTCGTCACCGGGATGTTGTCGGAGTCCTGGGAAGCGCCGTTGCCGTCCAGACGCGAGATCGCGACGTTGCCGCTCGTGGCGGAGGTCGTGCCGCTGACGCGGACGAGCTGGTCGTTGCGGAGCAGGCCGTAGGGCTGCTGGAAGACACCGAGCTGAGCGCCCTGCGCGAGGTTGACGGTGTTGGCCGTGCCGCCCGGAGCGGCGACCTCGACGCTGGCGCGGTCCGCGTTGACGGTGCTGCCGCCGACGGTGGCGCTTGCGCGCAGCGTGACGGTCGTGCCCTGCGCCGAGGCGGGCGGCGTCCACTCGGAGGTGAACAGGCCGTCGTCGTTGCGCTCGCTGACCGTCGCGATGGTGTCGTACCCACCGCCGACGGAGTAGGAGAAGGTCACGGCGGAGACGTCGCTGCCGGCGCCGGCGGCCAGCCGGATCGTGCCGTCGGTGCCGTCGGCCCGGGAGCTGGCCTCGTTGCCGGAGTTGAACTGGCTGTACAGGACGACCTTCCCTGCGCCGACCTGGTCGGCCACCGAGGTGGCCGAGGCGGCGATGGGAAGGCCGGTGACGGCGAGGGCCGAGACGGATGCGGCCGCGAGACCGCGCTTGAAGCCGATGCTTCGCATGCTGTGAGTACCTCCGAGTGAGCGGTTCGCCGGGAACCTCCCGGCGACGTTCACAGGGCACCGGTTGGTGGTTCCCCATGTGGTTGTTCGCGGATCGTGTGGCGCACACACCGAGGTGGCTCGTGTCCACACCCAGGGTGGACATGGGTGTCGACCGGTCTGGTCCACCTGGCGAATGCGAAGGACGCCGTGCATGGCACGGCGTCCTTGTCAGGGTCTCGCGGGTCGCGTGCCCTAGGGTGAGACAGGCGGTCCGGACCATTCTCGCGCAGCGGCAAACAGAGAATGGCCCGGACCGCGTCTGTGTGTCCCGACTATCGGTGGGTGCAGCCCCGGGGGCTGCGGGAGCTAGGCCCCCGGTGGGAGCTCCCCCCCGGGCCCGAAGGCCCGGGGGGTCACCCGTGAAGTGATCCGAAGATCAGAGCGTCACTTGACCCAGATGTTCTTGGTCGTGTCCGCGAAGTTGACAATGGTCTTGCCGACGATCGCGTAGTAGCGCGTGGACTTGTTGCCGTTCAGGTCGGCGCGCTTGAACTTCGCAACGCCGTCCTCGCCGAGGACCTTCTGCTTGACCCGCTTGGCAACGCCGTCCTTCACGCGGAACAGGCGGACGTTGGCGTCAGCACCGGCCCGACGAGCGGTGACGGTGATGACGTCGTACTTGCCCTGGCTGACGCCGTCGATGCCGGCGTTGATCTTGATCCGCACGGGGTCGTCGCCCGGAGTGGTGTCGCCCGGCAGAACGGTCGTCGTGGCCTCGGCCTCGTCGGACGAGACCGGCAGGCCCTGAGCTCCGCCAGCGGGGCTGCCCGAGTTCTCCTGGTTCGCAGCCGCGCCGAACTGACCGTAGCTCGGGTACCCCTGGACGCGGATCGTGATCGCGCCGACAGCGTTGTCGTCAGTGCGGACGTTCAGGTTGAGCTGACCCTGAGCGTTCGTCACGGCGTCGCTGTCCTGCAGTTCGCCCGGGCCGGACACCTGGACGTTCAGCGCGTTCGCCGGCACACCAGCGACACCGTTGCCGAAGGCGTCGGTGACGACAGCGGTGAAGGTGATCTGCTGGGTCTTGGCCGGAACCTCGCCCGGACCGCTCACGGAGACGTTGCGGGCAGCTGCAGCGGAGCTGGAGCCGACCGTGAACTGCGCAGTCTTCGTGCGGCCACCCGAGGTGACGGTGACGGTGGTCAGGCCCGACTTCGTGCCAGCGACCCGAATCGAGTTGAGGGCACTGGCCGGCAGCACGATCGACTCAGAAGCAGAACCCTGCGGCAGGAGCACCTCGCCCTCGCGGAGCAGAACGCCTCCATTGTCGACAGTCACCGTCGCCGGCGCACCCGCGTCGCCGCCGAGGACGCCCAGCGCGAGCACCTCGTCACCGATGGGGTTGGTGCCGTTATTGCCAGTGCTCACGACGCCGTCGGTCAGCGGGACGATGACGGTGTCGGCCGGGTTGTACGCCACGCCGTTCGCCGAGACGCTGTCCAGGCTCAGCGTGAAGTCCTGCCCAAGGCCCTCCGCCGTGTAGCGGATGGTCGCGGAGCTGTTGATGGACGGGTCGGTCTCCGGAACAAACGCGTCCGTGTAGGCACGGAAGGTGACCATGTCCTGCGTGTTGGCGACCGGGGTCGTACGAGCGTCCGTGAAGGTGAAGGTGGCCTTGCCGTTCGCGTCGGTCACCTTGCGGGCGGTCGGCTGGGCGTCGTTGTTCGCACCAGCACGCTGCGCGCTGATCGCCGCGCCGGCGATCGGCAGGTTGAACTGGTCACGGGCCGTGACGGTGATGTCGACCGAGCCACCAGCCTTCGCGACGTAGGTCTGCGCCTCCGGCGCCGACGAGGTCAGGCGAGCACGGGCGAAGGTCAGGGTTGTGTCGATGCCCGAACCCTGGACGCGGATCGAGTCGCCAACCTGGATGGTGCCCGCGTCGGGCGTGATGGTGAGCGAGCCGACGCCGTTCTGGTCGAGCACGGTGCTGACCGTGCCGGCCGGACGACCACCGAAGGTGATCCCCGTGCCGGTCAGGTTCAGGAGAACCGTCGCGCCCTTGCGAGCGTCAGCAACCGGCGCCGAGGAGCGGATGTCGATGCGGACAGCCGTCTGGTCGACGCGGACATCAACCGCTGCGGGGGTGGAGACGGCGTCGCCGCGGTCGCCGAATCCGGCGTAGCTGTCAGCCTCGGTGACGACGTCGAACTCGGCGGCAGCGATTCCGGTTGCGGCGGTGACCACGTCAAGCGTCGCGGTGCTCTCGGCCGAACCGGGGCCGTCCAGGTTGATCAGGAACTGACCCGAAGCGGCGCTCGCCAGGAACGTAGCCGTGCCGGTGCGAGCCTCCTCGCTGGTGATCGTGCTGTCCACGACGGGCGCGGCACCGGCGACCGGACGGTAGAACGTCACGCCACCCGGGGTCGAGGTGAGCTCGATGGTCTCGGCGGTGAGCAGCTGGGTCGCGCGGCCCGCGGCGTCACGGACGGTCACGGAATAGGGGCTGCTGGGCGTGCCGGCGGGAGCGGTCTGGCTGCCCGGGGTCACCTCGAGGGAGGTGGGAACGCCGCCGGTCTGGATCGAGACCTGCGAGCGAGCCTCGCCGCCGTCGACCGCGTTGTCGGTGTCCTCGTCCTCGAAGACAGTGAAAGCCGCGGTGCCGCCGACGGGGGTCGTCGCAGTGATGCGAAGAGTGATCTCGTCGAGGCCGTCGTTCGGGTTGCTGTCGCCGGTCGCGCCGTTGAGGACGGTCGTCCGGGTGCCCACGATCGCGAGGGTCTGGTTGCCGTTGTTCTGAGACTGGTTCGCAACGCCCGAGAGGTCGTTCGCGATCAGCTTGAGGTCGGCCGCGACCACACCGGAGGTGCGGAGGACGACGACTGCGCCCTCGGTGGCGGCGGTGGCGCCATTACGGGCCGGACCAGCCGAGGCGACCTGGATAACGTCGCCGGGGGCGGCCGAAGCCGGGGAGGCGAGGGCCGGGATACCGGCCACCGCGAGAGCGGAGATCGCGGAAACCGCGAGACCCCGCTTGATGCCGCTGCTGTTCATGCGTGTGTTTCCTTCCGGAATGATTAAAGGTGGCGAGCTGAGCTCGCCGGCAGGAGCACACCGATGAGGGCCCCTGTGGCGCAGGACACGGATTCCTGCGACATCCCGAACATTAGGTACTGGTCTCAGTTCGCCGGAACTTGTTGCAGGTCTTCTTTACTTCTGCAATAAATGGTCCCCGACGACGTGAGCCGGGTCATGGAGTCATGCCCATGAAGCCTGCCCGGAAGGGACCCATGACCAGCACCGGCGAGAGCTCCGGCGCAGCCCGTCGACGGGGCCGCCCCCAGAAGCTCCCCGTCGACAAGACGCCCATCACCGAGCTCGGCGTCGGCGTCGACCAGCGGGTGGCCTGGCTGCTCAGCACCAACCGGCTGCTCGCGCCGGACCCGGAGCTGGCGCGGCGCGAGGCGTTCCTGAAGGTGCTCAAGGAGCAGGGCGTCCAGGTCGACAACACCCGCGTCTCGCGGTGGGAGTCGGGCCTGCAGGCCGTGCCGGGGCGGGTCGTGGCGACGTACGAACGCGTCCTCGGACGGCCCGAGGGCTCGCTGGTCTCGATCGCGGCCGGCCTGCGCCGCTCCTTCGGCACCGGCGCCGCCCCGCGAGAGCCCTCGCTGAGCGAGGCGGACCTCACGACCGGGTCGTTCGAGGGGATGCTCGACGCGGCCGAGCGGGGCGACGCCGGCGGCGCGATGTGGCTGCGGCTGGCCGAGGACCTGCACCGCTTCGACCACGTCTTCCTGCGCAAGGAGGAGTGGACCCGGCTGTGCGGCCGGCTCGTCGACGAGCTCGGGGTCGCGGTCGGCCCGGCCTACGTACGCCGCTACGAGGCCGCCGCGACGATGCTGCGCCACCGCGCGGCCCAGCGCCCGATGCTCCGCGCGGTCGGCAGCTTCGTGGTCCACCCCGACACCCAGGTCGTCGCGCCGGTGCTCAACCTGCTGACCGAGCTGCCCGACGCGCCGGCCGGCGAGCTCGTGCTGCGGCTGCTGGCCAGCGACGACGGCAACCAGCGCCGCGCCGCCGCGTCGGTGGCGGCGTACAAGATCGCGCGCGGGCACCTCCAGCCCGACGCCCTCCCCCAGCTCGAGAGCGCCGTGCTCGGTGCGCTGCGCCGGCAGGACCCGCTCGACGGGCGGCTGGACTTCTTCGACCTCGCCGTCCACCTGCCCGAGCCGTCGTGGGAGCAGATCAGCGGCGGGCTGCGCACGCGACGGGCGTTCGGGATGGTGACCCAGGCGCGGGTGACCTCCGAGCTGGTCCCGCACGCGCAGACCGTGGCGATCGTCGCCGAGCTCGCGGCCACCGCGCAGGCGCAGACGCCGACCCAGCACTCCCGCGAGCCGGACCCGATGCTGCGCCGGCTGTTGCGCGAGGCGCTGCTGCACGTGCACAAGGCGCGGCGCCACCACGCGGCGCTGGTGATCGCCGCCAGCCCGTACGCGCCCGCGGTCGCCGAGCAGTGCCTGCGGCTGACCGGCCACCCGAACGACCTGCTCGCGGCCCGGGCCTGGACGGTGCTGATGCGCGTCGGGCACGGCGGCCGCGAGGACAAGGTGATCCGCCGCGCCCGCACCGAGGAGCGGCCGACCATCCGCACCCGGGCGCTGCTCAACGTCGGCATGGCCCGCGGCGGCCTCGCCAACGAGGACGCCGTGGCGCTGGCCGACGCCGTGGTCACCCAGCAGCGACCCGCCGAGCGGCAGGCGACCCTCTTCGCCCTCGGCATGCAGGGCGCGACCGAGCTGAAGACGCTCGCCGAGCACGAGAACGCCGACCTGCGCCGTGCGGCCGCGTGGTGGCGCGAGCGGGGACCGGCCATCCACGACGCCGACGTGCCCGACGTGCCCGACGTGGTCAGGTCCTAGGCGGGCCGCCGCGGGCGGGCGAGCGCGGAGCGGTCAGCGGGGCTGGCGGGCGAGCTGGCGGGACTGGGCGACGAGCCGGCCGGCGGAGTCCCAGACCTCGCAGTCCTCCTCGAACATCCCGCCCGCCACGTTGCGGGTGGCGTGCCGGACCTTGAGCCACCCCGGCGCCGGGACGGCGCGGACGTGGGCGGTCAGCTCGAGGGTCGGCGCCCAGCCGGGCATGCCGAGGTCGAAGGTGACCGGCGGGAGCGCGTCGACGGCCAGCAGCAGCGAGACGGGGTCCGGCTCGCGCCCGTCGGCGAGCTTGAACCAGGCCGAGATCACCCCGGTGCGGCCCGGCTCCCCGACCGCCCACCCGACGTGGTCGGGGTGGAAGCGCATGTCGAAGCGCTGCATCAGGGGCGCCACGCGGCGTACCTCCTCCGGCGCCATCGAGGAGGGCACGCACTCCTCGACCGGCGGGAGGTGCGGCTCCTCGGCGGTCGTGCGGACGTCGTCGCCCAGCCGGCCGAGGTCGCCGTACGTCGCCAGCGCGGTGATCCGGGTGGCGTCGCCCTGCCGCAGGTCGGCGGCGACGGTGGCCATCGATCCCCCGTCGCGGCGCACGTCGAGGGCCACCTCGGCGGGGCCGGCGACCGAGGCGGAGAGGTAGTAGGCGCTGACCGAGAGCGGGTGCGGCTTGGCCGGCAGGTGCTCGCTGATCGCGCGGCCGATGATCGCCAGCAGGTAGCCGCCGTTGATGCCGCCCCCGACGTGCCATCCGTCGGACAGCTCGGCGGCGTAGGTGCTGGCGCCGGTCGCGGTGACGGCGGTCTGCGCGTCGTACTCGTGCATCCCTGGACCGTACCGATCCCGGCCGCCGCGCCGACGCGGGGCCCGGGCGTGGCGCCGGGCGGGGACCCAGGACGAGGTCACCGGAGCGCCGGCCGAGACACGCCTGAAACAACCGTTCCCTAGCGTCCGGGCCGTGATCCTGCAGCCCGGAGCCGGACCGATCCGGTCCACGACCTACCTGCCGTCCTCCCCCGACACCGTGCTGTGGGGGCGGCTGCCGTGCGCGGCCGACGAGCCGGTGCTCAGCGTGGCGCCGGGCACGGAGGTCACCTTCGACACCGTCAGCCACGAGGGGATCCTGGAGGACCAGGGCCGTGACCCCGCGCGGTTCTTCGGCGAGCACGGGGTGGCCGAGGTGCTGGCGGACGCGGTCGCGATCGCCGCGAGCGACCTGCCCCGGACGTTCGGGGTGGACGGCCCGCACGTGGTGAGCCGGCCGGTGCTGGTCGAGGGCGCGGAGCCGGGCGACCTGCTGGCGATGCGGGTGGTCGAGACGCTGCCGCGGGTGCCCTACGGCGTGATCTCGAACCGGCACGGCCGCGGCGCGCTCGCCGGGGAGTACCCCCTCGACGGCGCCGCCGTCTTCTCCGCCTTCGCCACGGTGAGCGAGGACGGCACGCACGGCCGGCTGCCACTGCGCCCGGGCGGGGAGCCCGCGGTGTCGTTCCCGCTCGCGCCGTTCCTCGGGATCATGGGCGTCGCGGTGGCCGGGGACCGGCGCCCGCACTCGGTGCCGCCCGGGCCGCACGGCGGCAACCTCGACATCAACCTGCTCACCGTCGGGTCGACGCTCTACCTGCCGGTGCAGGTCGCGGGCGGGCTGGCCTACGTCGGCGACCCGCACTTCGCCCAGGGCGAGGGCGAGGTCTCGCTGACGGCGCTGGAGGCCTCGCTGCGGGCGACGGTGCGGCTGGACGTGGTGCCCCGCGAGGAGGCGGTACGCTGCTTCGGCGAGCTGGCGGGGCCGCTGGCCGAGACCGCCGAGCACCTGGTGCCGACCGGTCTGGACGAGGACCTCGACGAGGCGGTGCGGGACTGCGTGCGTGCCGCGATCGCGCTCCTGGCCGCGGCGTACGGCATGGACCGGTCGCTGGCCTACGCCTACCTCAGCGCCGCCACGGACTTCCGGATCTCGCAGGTCGTCGACGTGGTGACCGGCGTGCACGCCCGCATCCGCAAGAGTGACTTCTCATGACCTCCTCCCCCGCGACGACCAGCGGCGCGTCGAAGCCCGTGCCCGCCGGCCTGGTCGAGGCGTTCTGGGCCTACGAGCGCGCGCTGATGACCGACGACCTCGACGCGCTCGACCGGCTCTTCGCGCCCGGCCCGACCACCCTGCGCGGCGACGCGGCCGGCCTGCTGGTCGGGCACGACGCGATCAGTGCCTTCCGCGGCCGGCGGGGCGGCGCGCCGCGGCGGCGGATCGTGCAGACCCACGTGCAGACGATCGACGAGGACCACGCGCTCGTCGTGGCGATCACCGAGCTCGAGCGCGGCGGGCGCGGGCAGCAGACCCAGCTCTGGGCGCGGGGCGCCGACGGCTGGCAGGTGACGGCGGCCCACGTCGCGGTCCCGCCGCCGGCCCTCGACACCCGCGTGTGGCGGGTCGTCGGCGACCCGCTCGTGCCCGGCGCGGGCCGCGGTCCGCTGGCCGGGGAGACGGTGGCGGTCAAGGACGTGTACGCCGTCGCCGGGCACCGCACCGGCGCCGGCAACCCCGCCTGGCTCGACGCCGCGCCGACCGCCCGCGACCACGCCGCCGTCCTCGGGCAGCTGCTCGCCGCCGGCGCGGACGTGCGCGGGATCGCGCGGACCGACGAGCTCGCCTGGTCGCTGGCCGGCACCAATGCCCACACCGGCGCGCCGCCCAACCCGCGGGCGCCCTACCGCGTCCCCGGCGGGTCCACCTCCGGCCCCGCGTCGGCCGTCTCGCTGGGCCACGCCACCATCGGGCTCGGGACCGACACCGGCGGCTCGATCCGGGTCCCGGCGGCATACCAGGGCCTCTTCGGGATCCGCACCACCCACGGCGCCGTCGCGGTCGACGGGCTGCTGCCGCTCGCGCCGTCCTTCGACACCGTCGGCTGGCTGACCCGGTCCGCGGCGCTGCTCGCCGCCGTCGGCGACGTGCTGCTCCCCCCGGCCGCCGGCCCCACCCCTGGCACCGACCAGGTCGTCGTCGTGCCCGCGCTGCTCGACCTGGCCTCGCCCGAGGTGGCCGCGGCCGTCCGCGGGCTCGCCCCGGCGGACGCGAGCGAGGAGCGCTGGCCGCTCGAGGACCTGCCGGCGTGGCTCGACGCGTTCCGGACCGTGCAGGCGTGGGAGGCCTGGCAGTCGTGGGGCGCCTGGCTCGAGGACCGGCTGCACGTCCTCGGCGCGGACGTCCGCGGCCGGTTCGAGCACGCCCGGACCCTGACCGAGGCGCAGGCGAGCGCCGCGCGGGCCGTCGCCGACGAGGCGCGGGCGACCGTGCGGACGCTGGTCGGCGGGCGGGTGCTGCTGCTGCCGTCGGCCTCCTCGGTCGCCCCGCGGCTGGGCGAGGACATGGAGCCGGTGCGCGCCTCGACGATGCTGCTGACCTGCGTGGCCGGGCTGGGCGGACTGCCCGCGGTCTCGGTGCCGGTGACGACCGCGCCGGCGACCGGCGGGCTGCCCGCCGGCGGGTGCCTGGTCGCCGCGCCCGGCCGCGACCGGGACCTGCTGCGGCTGGCGGTGGACCTGACCGGCGACGGAACCGAAACGCGACCGCCGCGACCGTAACGCCGCTGAAACGACGGTTTCGATCCGTCGACACGCGGGCTTCCTAGCGTCAGCCGCTCCACGGGAGGAGCGCGGCGTGCGGATCGAGCAGTTCAACACGATGGGCGAGGCCGAGGCGGCCGACGCCGTCCGGCCCTGCGCGGCCATCGCCTCGTGGGTGGACGCGGTCGTCGCGGACCGCCCCTACGCCGACGTCGACGCGCTGGTCGCCCACGCCGACGCACTGGCCGCGACGTGGACCGGCGCCGAGGTCGAGCAGGCCCTCGCCGACCACCCGCGGATCGGCGAGCGGCACGCGGGCGACGGCGCCAGCGCGGCGATGTCGCGCCGCGAGCAGTCCGGGGTCGCCGGCGACGGCGGGGCCGACGCCGACCTCGCCCGGCGGATCGCGGCCGGCAACGCGGCGTACGAGCAGCGCTTCGGCCGGGTCTTCCTCGTCCGCGCCGCCGGGCGCAGCGCGGCGGAGATCCTCGAACAGCTCGAGCAGCGCCTGGCCCACGACCCGACCATCGAGCTCGAGGTCACGCGTGGCCAGCTCGCCGAGATCGCCGCCCTGCGGCTGAGGGGGCTCTTCGGATGACGACCCTGTCCACCCACGTGCTCGACGCCGCGCAGGGCACGCCCCGCGCGGACCTCGAGGTCGTGCTCACCCGCGGCGCCGACGGCGCCGAGCTGGAGCGGGTGCGGACCGACGCCGACGGCCGGGCGCGCTTCGCCGGCGACCTCGACGGCGGCCACCACGCCCTGACCTTCGCCACCGCGACGGCGTTCCACCCGGTGGTGCGGGTCGACGTCACCGTGGACGCGACCGAGGCGCACCACCACGTGGCGCTGCTGCTGAGCCCCTTCGCCTACACGACCTACAAGGGGAGCTGAGCCGTGGCAGCGGGCGACGTCGTCCTCGGCGAGAACCAGTACGGCAAGGCGGAGTGCCGCCTGGTCCGGATCGACCGCGAGACGCCGGGCGCGCCCGGCGGGCGGCACCGGATCACCGACCTCACGGTCACCGGCCAGCTGCGCGGCGACTTCGCGGCCTGCCACACCGACGGCGACAACAGCCAGGTCGTGGCCACCGACACCCAGAAGAACACCCTCTACGCCTTCGCCCGCGACGGCGTGGGCGCGCCGGAGGAGCTGCTGCTGCGGCTCGCGGAGCACTTCACCACCGGCTTCCCGTGGGTCAGCGGCGGCCGGTGGGAGGCCCGGCAGCACGCCTGGGAGCGGCTCGAGGTCGACGGCGCGCCGCACGACCACTCCTTCGTCCGCGGCGGCCGCGAGACCCGCACCGCGCTGGTCCAGCGCGACGGCGACGACGTCTTCGTGCTCGCCGGCCTGCGCGACCTCACCGTCCTGAAGTCGACCGGGTCGGAGTTCGGCGGCTTCCCCCGCGACCGCTACACGACCCTGCCCGAGACCGACGACCGGATCCTCGCCACCGACGTGACCGCCTGGTGGCGCTACGCCGAGCTGCCGAGCGGTCCCGGCGGGTTCGACGCGACGTACGCCGCCGTGCGGGACCTGCTGCTCGCCACCTTCGCCGACCTGCACTCCCTCGCGCTGCAGCAGACGATCTTCGCGATGGGCAAGGCCGTCCTCGAGGCGTTCCCGGGCATCGCCGAGGTGCGGCTGTCGTGCCCGAACAACCACCACTTCCTCGTCGACCTCGAGCCGTTCGGGCTGGATAACCCCGGCGAGGTGTTCGTCGCTTCCGACCGGCCCTACGGGCTGATCCAGGCGACGGTGCAGCGCGAGGGCGAGGCCCGTGAGCCGCGCGCGTGGGCGACCGTGGCGGGGTTCGCGTGAGCGCCGCCGTCGGAACCGGCTCCTCCGCGTGGGCCGCCGTCCGCGGCCGGCAGGTGCTGGTCGACGGCGCGCTGCGGCCGGCCACGGTGACCATCGCCGAGGGGCGGGTGAGCGGCGTCGAGGCGGTCGACCACCCGGTCGCCGGGCCGGTGCTCGACGTGCCCGACGCGGCGTACGTCCTGCCGGGCGTGGTGGACACCCACGTGCACGTCAACGAGCCGGGGCGCACGCACTGGGAGGGCTTCGCGACGGCCACCCGCGCCGCCCACGCCGGCGGCGTCACGACCCTCGTCGACATGCCGCTCAACTCGGTCCCGCCGACCACGACGGTCGCCGGGCTGCGGGCCAAGCAGGAGGCCGCCGCGGGCCGGCTCGCCGTCGACGTCGCGTTCTGGGGCGGAGCCGTGCCGGGCAACCTCGCGGACCTCGAGCCGCTGCACGAGGCGGGCGTGCTGGGCTTCAAGTGCTTCCTGTCGCCCTCGGGCGTGGAGGAGTTCCCGCCGCTTGACCCCGCCGGCTTCGAGGAGGCGCTGGCCGAGGTGGCGCGGCTGGACGCCCTGATGGTCGTCCACGCCGAGGACCCCGCCGTCCTCGACGCGGCGCCGCACCCGCCGAGCCGGGCCTACGCCGACTTCCTGCTCTCCCGGCCCGACGAGGCCGAGACCACCGCGGTACGCCGCGTGCTCGACGGCGCGCGGGCGACCGGCGCGCGTGTGCACGTCCTGCACCTCTCCAGCGCCCGGGCCGTCGACCTGCTCGCCGACGCCCGCGCCGAGGGGCTCCCGGTCACCGTCGAGACCTGCCCGCACTACCTGTGCCTGGAGGCGGACGCGATCCCGGACGCGGCCCCGGAGTTCAAGTGCTGCCCGCCGATCCGCGACCGCGCCAACCGCGAACGGCTGTGGGAGGCACTGCTCGCCGGGGTGGTCGACGTCGTCGTCTCCGACCACTCCCCCACGACCGCGGAGGAGAAGGCGCGCGGCGGCGGCGACCTCCAGCAGGCCTGGGGCGGCGTGGCCGGCCTCCAGGTCGGGTTCACCGCCGTCGCCGCCGAGGCGGCCGCCCGCGGGATCGGCGTCGAGCGGGTCGCGCAGTGGATGGCGACCGGCACCGCCGACCTCGTCGGCCTGCCGGACAAGGGCCGGATCGCGCCCGGCGCCGACGCCGACCTGGTCGTCCACGACCCCACCGCGACCACCGAGGTCCGCGCCGCGGACCTGGCCCACCGCAACCCGGTCAGCGCCTACGACGGGCTGACCCTCGCCGGGCGGGTCACGCACACGCTCGTGCGGGGCAGCTCGGTCGTCGACCACGCCCGCGGCCGGATGCTGGGCCGGATGTTGGGGCGGACCGCATGAGCGGCCAGGTCCACCCGCCGGCGCGGCTGCTGATGGGGCCCGGACCGATCAACGCCGACCCGCGGGTGCTGCGCGCGATGTCCGCCCAGCTGGTGGGGCAGTACGACCCCGCGATGACGGCGTACATGACCGAGACCATGGCGCTCTACCGCGAGGTCTTCGCGACGGCCAACGAGCAGACGTTCCTGGTCGACGGCACCTCCCGCGCCGGCATCGAGGCCGCGCTCGTCAGCCTGCTCGAGCCGGGCGACCGAGTGCTGGTGCCGGTCTTCGGCCGCTTCGGCCACCTCCTGGTCGAGATCGCCGAGCGGTGCGGCGCGCAGGTGCACACCATCGAGGTGCCGTGGGGCGAGGTGTTCGCGCCCGAGCAGGTCGAGGCCGCGGTCGCGGCGGTGCGGCCGAAGCTCGTCGCGGTGGTCCAGGGCGACACCTCCACCACGATGTGCCAGCCGCTCGCCGACCTCGGGGAGGTCTGCCGCCGCCACGACGCGCTGCTCTACTGCGACGCGACCGCGAGCCTCGGCGGCAACGCCTTCGCGACCGACGCCTGGGGCCTCGACGTCGTGACCGCCGGGCTGCAGAAGTGCCTCGGCGGCCCCTCGGGCAGCGCCCCGATCACCATCTCCGAGCGCGCCGTCGACGTCATCGAGGCCCGCAAGCACGTCGAGGCCGGCATCCGCGAGCCCGGCGACACCGCCCGCGGGACCCGGATCGCCAGCAACTACCTCGACCTCGCGCAGGTGATGGACTACTGGGGCCCGCGCCGGCTCAACCACCACACCGAGGCCACGACCATGCTCTACGGCGCCCGGGAGTGCGCGCGCCTGCTCGTCGAGGAGGGCCTGGACGCGGCGGTGGCCCGTCACGCGCTGCACGGGCGGGCGATGCTCGAGGGCGTCCGCGGCCTGGGGCTGGGCGTCTTCGGCGACGTCGCCCAGAAGATGCACAACGTCGTCGCGGTCGAGATCCCCGACGGCGTCGACGGCGCCGCGACCCGCGCGGCGCTGCTGGCGGACTTCGGCATCGAGATCGGCACCTCCTTCGGCCCGCTCCACGGGCGGGTCTGGCGGATCGGCACGATGGGCTACAACGCCCGCCGCGACGCCGTGCTCACCACCCTCGCCGCGCTGGAGCAGGTGCTCCGCGCGGCCGGGGCGTCGGTCACCGCCGGCGGCGGCGTCGGCGCGGCCCGCGAGGTCTACGCATGACCATCGACACCGACCCCGGAGCCGGCACCGACGCCGACGCGGCGACCGCGCTGGCCCGCTGCGCCGCGCTGGCCGCGCTGAGCAGCCGGCCGGACGCGATCGAGCGGGTGCACCTGACCCCCGAGCACGCGCGGGCCAACGCGCTGGTCGGCACCTGGATGGAGCAGGCCGGGCTGCGCGCCTGGCAGGACGCCGCCGGCAACCAGTGCGGCCGGCGCGAGGGCGTCGCCCCCGGCCTGCCGGCGCTGCTGCTCGGCTCCCACCTCGACACCGTCCCCGACGCCGGGAGGTACGACGGCCCGCTCGGCGTCGTCATGGCGCTCGCGGTGGCCGAGCGGCTGCGTGGTCGCGACCTGCCGTTCGCGCTCGAGGTCGTCGGGTTCGGCGACGAGGAGGGCGCCCGGTTCGGCGCCGCGCTGCTCGGCAGCCGCGCGCTCGCCGGCACCTGGGACGAGGCCTGGTGGGGGCTGACCGACCGCGACGGCACCACGCTGCGCGAGGCGTTCGTCGACTTCGGGCTCGACCCGGCCCGGGTCGGCGAGGCCGCGCGCCGGCCCGAGGAGCTGGTCGGCTACCTCGAGGCGCACATCGAGCAGGGGCCGCACCTGGAGGCCGCCGACGCCTCGCTGGGCTACGTCACGACGATCGCCGGCGCCCGGCGGTTCGTGCTGAGCGTCCACGGCGAGGCGAGGCACGCCGGCGGGACGCCGTACTCCCGGCGGCGCGACGCGCTGGTCGGCGCCAGCGAGGTCGTCACCGCCGTGGAGCGGCTGGCGCGGGCCACCGGCGACCACGGCTGCATCGCGACCGTGGGCCGGATCGAGGTCGCCCCCGGCGCGGTCAACGTGGTGCCCGGCCGGGCGGACCTCACCCTCGACCTGCGCGCGGCCACCGACGCCGAGCGCGACGCGATGTGGGAGACGATGCGCGCGGAGGCAGCCGCCCTGTGCGCGGCCCGCGGGCTCGGCCTCGAGGTCGTCGAGACCCACAGCGCCCCCGCCGTCCCGTGCGCGCCGTGGCTCCAGCAGGCCGTGGTGGCCGGCATCGCGACGACCGGGGACGCCGAGCCCCGCGGGCTGTGGAGCCGCGCCGGGCACGACGCGATGGCCGTCGCCGCGGTCGCCGACGTCGCGATGCTCTTCCTGCGCTGCTCCGACGGCATCAGCCACCACCCCGACGAGGACGTCCGCGAGGTCGACGTGGCCCGCGGCATCGACGCGCTGGAGGCGGCCGTGCTCGCGGTGGCGGCCGTCGTCGCGGGGCGGGGCGCGGCATGAGGATCGACGAGCGGATCGCCCGCCACCACGGGTCGCTCTCGCCGCAGGAGCGCAAGGCCGCGGCGACGCTGCTCGAGCACCTCGACGACCTCGCGACGTACCGCGCCGCGGAGCTCGCCGCCCTCGCCGGGGTCTCCAAGGCCACGATGAGCCGGCTCTTCCGCAGCCTCGGCTTCGCCGACTTCGACGAGGTGCGCGAGCACCTGCGGGCGCTGCGCAGCGCCGGGGAGCCGCGCCGCGTCGACGGCAGCCCCGACCTCGCCGTCCACGCGGCGGCCGAGGGCGACGCCATCGCCCGCGCCGTGCACCAGCCCGCCCTGCGGGAGGCCGCGCGGGTCCTCGGCTCGGCCCGCCGCCTGCTCGTCGTCGGCTGGCGCAACAGCCACCCCGTGGCGCTGCACCTGCGCCAGCAGCTGGTCCAGGCCCGCCCCGCGGTGGCGCTCGCCCCGCTCCCCGGGCAGGTCATGGGCGAGGAGCTCGCTGACCTCGGCCCCGGCGACGGCGTGGTCGTGCTCGGGTTCCGCCGCCGCCCGCGCGGGTTCGCGGAGCTCCTCGACGCCGCCCGCGCGACCGGCGCGGCCGTCGTCCTCGTCGCCGACCCCACCGCGCTCCCGCTGGCCGAGCGGGTCGACGTGTGGGTCGAGTGCCCCGTGCAGAGCGGGCTGGCCTTCGACAGCTACGCCGCCGCGATGAGCGTCGTCAGCGTGCTCGCCGACGCGGTGCTCTCCGCCCGCGGGCGGCCCGCGCGCGACCGGGTCGGCGCGATCAGCCGCACCTATGACCTGCTCGGCGAGGTGGAGGGCTGATGGACCTGCCCGGCGTCACCTCCTTCCGCCGCCCGACCGGCCGCGCGGACCTGCGCCTCGCCCCCGGCGAGACCCTGCTCGCCGGCGGCACCTGGCTCTTCTCCGAGCCGCAGCCCGGCACCACCGGCCTGGTCGACCTCACCACCCTCGGGTGGCCGGCCGTGGAGCTGCTCGGCGACGGCACCCTGCGCATCGGCGCCACCTGCACGATCGCCGAGCTGGTCGCCTCGCCGCTCCTGGGACCGCTCGGGCCGCTGGCCCGCTCCGCGGCCGACGCGTTCCTGCTGTCCTTCAAGGTCCAGCACGCGGCGACCGTCGGCGGCAACATCGCGCTCGCGCTGCCGGCCGGCGCGATGACCTCGCTGACCGCGGGGCTCGACGGCATCGCCCTGGTGTGGACCCCCGACGGCGGCGAGCGGCGCGAG
Organism: Nocardioides marmotae; assembly: GCF_013177455.1. Classification (NCBI taxonomy): domain Bacteria; kingdom Bacillati; phylum Actinomycetota; class Actinomycetes; order Propionibacteriales; family Nocardioidaceae; genus Nocardioides; species Nocardioides marmotae. The sequence goes on along the minus strand of NZ_CP053660.1, from coordinate 1,063,025 downwards.
CCCGTGGCCGAGCTCGTCCGCGGGGTCGCCACCACCTCGCTCGCGCCCGGGGAGGTCATCCGCGCCGTCGACGTACCGCCCTCGGCGCTCGCGGCCCGCGCCGCCTTCCGCCGGATGTCGCTGGCCCCGCACGGCCGCTCCTCGGCGGTCGTCGTCGGGGTGGGCGACCGCGTCACCGTCACCGCCGCCACCACCCGGCCCGTCGTGCTCGACGCGGACCGGCTCGAGGAAGGACTCGCCGCCGTGGACTGCTGGTACGACGACCCGCACGGCGCGCCCGACTGGCGCGCCGCCGTCACCGCCACCCTCGCCCGCGAGGTCGTCCGGGAGCTGCGCGCATGATCGTCGACGGCCGGCCGGTCACCGGCGAGCCGCGCCCGGGCCAGTGCCTGCGCACCTGGCTGCGCGAGCAGGGCGCCACCGCGGTCAAGAAGGGCTGCGACGCCGGCGACTGCGGCGCCTGCTCGGTGCTCGTCGACGGCCGGGCGGTGCACTCGTGCGTGCACCCCGCGGTCCGCGCGGTCGGCCGGGAGGTCACGACCGCCGCCGGGCTGGGCACCCCCGAGTCGCCCTCGCCGGTGCAGCAGCGCTTCCTCGACGCCCAGGGCTTCCAGTGCGGCTTCTGCACCGCGGGGTACGTCGTCACCGCCACCGCCCTCGCCGAGGAGGACGGCACCGTGCCGGACGACGGGCTGGCCGAGGTGTTCAAGGGCAACCTGTGTCGCTGCACCGGCTATCGCTCGATCCGCGACGCGCTGGCCGGCCGGACCAACGTCGCCCCGGGCGCCGGCTTCGGGTGCTCGGCCCCCGCCCCCGCCGCGCGGCGCGTGGTCACCGGCCGCGAGGAGTACACCCTCGACCTGCCGCTCGACGGCGTGCTCCACGTCCGGCTGCTGGCCAGCCCGCACGCCTCGGCGCGGATCACCCGCATCGACACCACCCGCGCCGAGGCGCTGCCGGGCGTGCGGCTGGTGCTCACCCACCGCGACGCCCCCGACGTGCTCTACTCCAGCGGCCGGCACGCCAGCCGGCTCGACGACCCCGACGACACCCGCCTGCTCGACGACGTCGTCCGCTTCCGTGGCCAGCGCGTCGCCGCCGTGGTCGCCGACTCGGTCGCCGTGGCCGAGCAGGCGCTCGCCCTCGTCGAGGTGACCTACGACGTCCGGCCGGCCGTCCACGACCCCGAGGACGCCCGGCGACCCGGCGCGCCGCTGGTCCACGGGGAGAAGTCGGCGACCCGCTCGCGGGTCGCCGACCCCGCCCGCAACGTGGTCGCCCAGAGCCACGGCGAGGTCGGCGACGTGGCGGCCGGCCTGGCCGCGGCCGTGCACCGCGTCTCCGGCACCTGGTGCACCAGCCGGGTCAACCACGCGGCGCTGGAGACCCACGGCGCCCGCGCGTGGCTCGACGACGACGGCCGGCTGGTGGTCCGCAGCAGCACCCAGGTGCCGTTCCTGGTCCGCGACGAGCTGGCCCACGTGCTGGGGCTCGAGCCGGACCGGGTCCGGGTCGTCACCGGCCGCATCGGCGGCGGGTTCGGCGGCAAGCAGGAGATGCTCGTGGAGGACGTCGTCGCGCTGGCGGTGCTCCGGCTCGCCGAGGCCGGCGTGCGGCAGCCGGTGCAGCTGGAGCTGACCCGCGAGGAGCAGTTCACGATGGTGCCCGGGCGCCACCCGATGCGCGTCGAGGTCGAGCTCGGCGCCGACGCCGACGGGGTCCTGACCGCGATGCGGCTCGACGTGCTCAGCGACACCGGCGCCTACGGCAACCACGCCCCCGGGGTGCTCTTCCACGGCTGCCACGAGTCGATCGCGCTCTACCGGTGCGCCAACAAGCGCCTCGACGCCGAGGCGGTCTACACCCACAACGTCCCCTCGGGCGCCTTCCGCGGCTACGGGCTGGGCCAGGTGATCTTCGCGATCGAGTCCGCCCTCGACGAGCTGGCCCGCGAGGCCGGCCTCTCCCCCGCCGAGGTCCGCCGCCGCAACGTGGTGCGCCCCGGCGACGACTTCGTGGTCAACGGGCCGGCCGACACCGACCTGGTCTTCGGCAGCTACGGGCTCGACCAGTGCCTCGACCTGGCCGAGGAGGCGCTCGCCCGCGACGCCGGAGAGCCCGCCCCCGACGGCTGGCTGGTCGGTGAGGGCCTCGCGGCCGCGATGATCGCGACCATCCCGCCGCGCGGCCACCACGCCGACGCGAGCGTCGCCTGCGAGGCCGACGGCTCGGTGACGATCGGGGTCGGCACGGCCGAGTTCGGCAACGGCACCGCCACCGTGCACGTCCAGCTCGTCGCCGAGGAGCTCGGCGTCGACCCCGCCCGGGTCCGGCTGCACGCCGGCGACACCGACGCGGCGTCGTACGACACGGGGGCCTATGGCTCGACCGGCTCGGTCGTCGCCGGCAGCGCGGTGCTGGCCGCGGCCCGCGACCTGCGGCGCCGCCTCGCGGAGGGTGAGCGCCCGGACGCCGACGGGCGGGTCGTCGGACGCGGGGAGCACCACGGCACCCCGCGCTCGGTCGCCTTCAACGTGCACGCCGTGCGGGTCGCGATCGACCCCGCGACCGGCGAGCTGCGGGTCCTGCGATCGGTGCAGGCCGTCGACGCCGGCGTCGTGATCAACCCCGAGCAGCTGCGCGGGCAGGTCGAGGGCGGCGTCGCCCAGGGCCTCGGCAGCGCGCTGCTCGAGGAGGTCCGCGTGGAGGCCGGCGAGGTCACCACCCGCACCTTCCGCAACTACCGCGTCCCGCAGATGGGCGACCTGCCGACGACCGAGGTGCTGTACGCCGACACCCACGACGCCCTCGGCCCGCACGGGGCGAAGTCGATGAGCGAGGCGCCGTACAACCCCGTCGCGCCGGCGCTCGCCAACGCCGTCCGCGACGCCCTCGGCGTCCGCCCCCACGAGCTGCCGATGAGCCGCGACCGGCTCTGGCGGCTGGCCCGCAACGCCCGTTGCAGCGCCGCCGACCACCCCCGGAACCCCCAGGAGGAACCGTGACCGACCAGACCTGGCTCGACCGGGCCGTCCGCCTCGCCGTCGAGAACGTCGCGACCGGCGGCGGGCCGTTCGGGGCCGTCGTGGTCCGCGACGGCGTCGTCGTCGCGGAGGGCACCAACCGGGTCACCCCCGACCTCGACCCGACCGCCCACGCCGAGGTCGTCGCCGTCCGCCGCGCGTGCGCGGAGCTGGGCACCTTCACCCTCGCCGGCTGCGCGCTCTACACCTCCTGCGAGCCGTGCCCGCTCTGCCTCGCGGCCTCGCTGTGGGCGCGCCTGGACCGGGTCGTGTACGCCGCGGACCGTGACGACGCCGCGGGCGCCGGCTTCGACGACCGCGCGTTCTACGACCTCGTCGCCGCCGACCGGGCGACCTGGCCGATGCCGGTCACCGCCGAGCCGCTGGCGCAGCGGCTCGCGCCCTTCGACGCCTGGCTGACCAAGGCCGACCGCACCGCCTACTGAGTCACCTGCTGGGCCGTCTCCTGACCCGCCGGTCGCGGCCGCGGCCACCCCTGAAACGAACGTCTTAACCGTTCCGAAACCTCGGGCGTCGAGGGGCGAAATCCGGCGTCCCTACGTTCCTGGTCGACCCGATTGCCGTGCCGGGACGGCAACCACCAGCACCCTCGCACCAGCAGATAACGGAGCACCTCCATGACCTCTCGCTCGCGTACCACCCGTGCCGGAGCCCTCCTGGCCGCCGCCCTCCTCTCCCTCACCGCCTGCGGCGAGGACGCCGACGCCGAGCCCGCCGCCGGCGGGGGCGAGGGCGGGAGCGACTTCGGCGCCATCACCCTCCAGCTGTCCTGGATCAAGAACGCCGAGTTCGCCGGGGAGTTCTTCGCCGACACCGCCGGCCACTACGAGGACGCCGGCTTCACCTCGGTGACGATGGACCCCGGCCCGGGCGCGATCGAGACCCTCGTCGCCACCGAGGACGCCGACTTCGGGCTCAGCAACGCCGTCTCCACCGCCCAGGTGATCGCCGAGGAGGACGCGCCGCTGAAGATCGTCGGCACCAAGTTCCAGAAGAACCCCTTCACGATCCTCTCGCTCGCCGACGGCGGCGACATCGCGACGCCGGAGGACCTGGTCGGCAAGAAGATCGGCGTCCAGGCCGGCGGCAACGAGACCCTCTTCGACGCCCTGCTCGAGGTCAACGGGATCGACCCCTCCGACGTCGAGAAGGTCCCGGTCGAGTACGACCCCGCCCCGCTCATCGACGGCGAGGTCGACGGCTTCCTGGCCTACATCACCAACGAGTCGATCACCGTGCAGGCCCAGGGCATGGAGGTCACCAACCTGCCCTTCGCCGACAACGGCCTGCCGTTCGTCGCGGAGTCGGTCATCACCACCGAGCGGATGATCGAGGAGGAGCCGGAGAAGGTGAAGGCCTTCCTCGAGGCCGAGATCCGCGGCTGGCAGGACGCCCTGGCCGACCCCGACGAGAGCGCCCGGCTGGCGGTCGAGGAGTACGGCAAGGACCTCAAGCTCGACATGGCCAAGGAGCTCGAGCAGGCCGAGGTGCAGACCGGCCTCATCGTGACCCCCGACGTCGAGGCCAACGGGTTGTTCACGATCACCGACGAGCTGATCGAGCAGAACCTCGCCACCCTCGCCGCCGCCGGCATCGAGATCGAGGCCGAGGACCTCTTCGACCTCTCGCTGCTCACCGAGCTGCTCGAGGAGAAGCCCGAGCTCACCGAGCTCCCCTCCTGAAAGCGGCCCCGTCACCTGAGAGGCACCACATGTCCGACGTCAGCGTGACGTCGACGCCCACCGGTGCCGGTGGAGCCACGGTCTCCACCGGCACCGGTGTCCGCATCGACCACCTCACCAAGACCTTCCGGGTCGGCCGCCGCTCGGTGACCGCCCTGGAGGACGCCACCCTGTGGACCGACAAGGGCAGCTTCTTGTCCCTCCTCGGCCCCTCCGGCTGCGGGAAGTCCACGATCCTGCGGATCCTCGCCGGCCTCGAGCAGCCCACCTCCGGCTCGGCCCTGGTCGAGGGGCGCACCCCGCTGGAGCTGCGCCGCGACCACGAGCTCGGCATCGCCTTCCAGGACTCCGCGCTCCTGCCGTGGCGCTCGGTCGTCTCCAACATCCGGCTGCCCTTCCAGGTGTCGGGGCAGGAGCCCGACGAGGCGCTGGTCGCCGAGCTGATCCGGCTCGTCGGGCTCGAGGGCTTCGAGAAGGCCAAGCCGGCGCAGCTCTCCGGTGGCATGCGGCAGCGGGTCTCGATCGCCCGCTCGCTGGTGGTCAAGCCGTCGGTGCTGCTGCTCGACGAGCCCTTCGGCGCCCTGGACGACATGACCCGGCAGCGGCTGAACGTCGAGCTGCTGCGCATCTGGACCGAGAAGCCGGCGACCACCCTGATGGTCACGCACGGCATCTCCGAGGCGATCTTCCTCTCCGACAAGGTCGCGGTGATGAGCGCGCGGCCGGGCCGGGTCAAGGAGGTCATCGACGTCGACCTGCCCCGCCCCCGCACCCCGGACCTGATGCGCACCCCGGAGTTCCACGCCCTGCACGACCACGCGTCCGAGCTGCTGTTCGGGGAGGAGTGATGGGGCTCCCCGGATCACTGCGCTCCCTCGGCACCGGCGCCCTCGGGATCGGCGCCCTCGTGGCGCTGTGGTGGGTCGCCGCGCTCACCGTGCTGTCCGGCGTACGCATCCCCACGCCGGACGGCGTCGTCGCCACCGCCGTCGAGACCGGCTGGTCCTTCTACTCCCTGCACTTCGGGATGACGCTGCGGGAGGCGGGGGTCGGGTTCGCGTACGGCACCCTCGCCGGTCTCGTCGTCGCCTCGCTCGTGCTGCTGCTGCCGGTCGCGGAGCCGGTGCTCATGCAGGTCGCGGTGATCAGCTACTGCGTGCCGCTCGTCGCGATCGCGCCGGTGCTCTTCATCGTCATCGGCAACCCCGACGAGGGGCAGCGGTCCGGGACCGCGACCGCGCTCGCGGCGATGTCGGTCTTCTTCACCACCGTCGTCGGCACCGTGCTCGGGCTGCGGTCGGCCGACCGCACCAGCCTCGACGTGGTCGCGGTGTACGGCGGCGGGCGGCTGCGCCGGCTCGTCACCGTGCAGCTCGTCGCCGCGCTCCCCTCGGTGCTGGCCGCGCTGCGGATCGGCGCGCCGGCGGCGTTCCTCGGCGCGATCCTCGGCGAGTACGTCGGCGGCGTGCAGCGCGGCGTCGCCCTGATCCTCAAGATCGCCCAGCAGAACGTCGACGTCGAGCAGGCCTGGGCCGTCGGCATCGGCTGCGCCCTCGTGGCCGGCGGCTGCTACGCGCTCATCGGGCTGATCGGCCGGCTGGTCACCCCGTGGTCGCAGGGGGTCGCGTCGTGAGCGCGCTCCTGCCCGGCGACCTCGGCGCCGCGACCGGACGGACCGGCTCGTTCCTCCGGTCCGTGATGCGGCAGGTCGCGACCATGGCCTTCGTCCTCGTGGTGGTCGTCCTGCTGTGGATCGCCGCGCTGCGGGTCTGGGACGTCTCCCCGTACGTCGGGAAGACCCCGGCCGAGGTCTGGACGAGCCTGTTCGGCGAGGACGACTCCGCGGAGCTGCGCTCGGAGATCTGGACGCTCCTCGGGCAGACCCTCACCGACGCCGGGATCGGCTTCGCCGCCGGGATGCTCACCGCGATCCTGCTCGCGGTCGTCGTCGTCCGCTACCGGATGCTCGAGGGCGCGGTCATGCCGGTCGCGCTCGTGCTGCAGACCGTCCCGCTCATCGCGCTCGCGCCGATCCTCATCCTCATGGTCGGTCGCGGCTACGCCATCGTCGCGATCATGAGCGCGATCGTCGTGCTCTTCCCCGCGCTGGTGAACATCGTCGTCGGCCTCCGGTCGGTCACCCCGCAGATGCGCGACCTCGTCCTCGTCTACGGCGGGTCCCCCACGACCGTGCTGCTCCGGGTCGGCTTCCCCTCCGCGCTCCCGGCACTCTTCGCCTCGGTCCGCATCGCCGTGCCCGGCTCCCTCACCGGCGCACTCCTCGCGGAGTGGCTCGCCACCGGCAAGGGCATCGGGTACGCCGTCGTCTCCGCCGCCAACCGCTCCCAGAACGCCCGCGTCTGGGCCCTCGTCGTCGTCGTCACCCTCACCGCCCTGCTCCTCTACCTCCTCGCCCAACTCGTCGAGACCGCAGTCCTCAGCCGCTTCGGCCGCACCGCCACCTCCGCCTGACCCTCTCGTCGAGGCAGCGGTCACCCGCTGGTCGAGCAGCGAGCCCCGGCAGCCGCCCGCTGGTCGAACAGCGAGCCCTGGCAGCCGCCCGCTGGTCGAGCAGCGAGCCCCGGCAGCCGCCCGCTGGTCGAGCAGCGAGCCCTGGCGAGCGTGTCGAGGCCCGGTGAGGTGCGCAGGGCCTCGGGGTGGTCGTCCGGCTGCCGGGTGGTGCGTTGTAGAAGGACTTTGAGAAAGACGTGGTTGCGCGCCGCTGGGGTCGAGGCACCTGGGCGCGGCTGCTTGTCGGCGCGCGGTTGGCGGGGGTCGACCGCTGTGGTTGCGGTGGTCGAAGCCTGCAACCTCGGTGGATCTGGCTCGGTCTATGTCCGCCGATGGAAGGCAACCCGCCCGTTCGGTAGGTGGGTGGTCTCGAAGGCGGGGTCGTGGATGCGGGCGTGGTGCCGGGGGCAGAGATTGCGGGCGTTGGCCAGGTCGGTCGTGCCGCCCTGTGACCAGGGCTGGTCGTGGTGGGCGTGGCACAGGTGGGCCGGCCAGTCGCAACCCTCGGCGGTGCAGGTCGGCTGGGTCAGGTTCAGCCCCCGCCGCTGAGCCCCGGAGAACAGCCGCGTCTTCCGGCCGAGGTCCAGCAGCTCTGACTTCGAGCCCAGCACCGCGGGGATCAGCCCCGCTTCGCAGGCCAGCCGACGGGCAGTCGCGGCGGAGATGACGCCGCCGTCGTCCAGCACACCGGGCGCGAGCCCACCGACGAGTGACTCAAGGTCCATCGTGACCACGACGGTCGCGTTGAGGCCGCCGAGCTTCGGGAGCTGGTCGGCGGGGAGGCGTTCGAGGAGCTCGCAGAACGCATCGCCCATCCGCTCCGGCGAGGGCCGCCGCTCGACCTGCTCCGCCTCGGGGTCTTCGGAGCGGCTGGCGGCCTGGTGCTTGGGTGCGGCGTACGCGAGGAGGGTCTTGTGGAGCATCGCGGCGTGCAGCTCGGGGATGGAGAACTTCCCACGGACGCTGCCTCTGCCGTCGGGGCACATCGTCAGCCACGCGTTCGCGCGGGCTTCACGTTCCTCGCGTTCGAGGGCGGCTGCGTCGCGGGCCTCCCCGATCTCGGGCGCGACCACGGTGAGGACGTGCTTGGCCAGCACCGCCAGCGTCTTCGGATCGAGGTGCTGAGCCTCCGCGAGGAGGTGCTGCTCGGCGCGAGCCGGGACGGTCGGGTCCTCCAGGTCGTCCGGCAGCCGGTCGACACACGAGGTGATGACGCGGGCGTGGTCGACCGAGATCGCGCCCTCGACCAGCGCGGCCGAGGTGGGCGCATGCCGGTCGAGGGACTCGGCCAGCCTCGCCCGCCCCTTGGCGACTCGGCGCTCCTGGCGGGTGTGGTGGGCCCACCAGGAGGCGGTGTCGGTCGCGCCGGCTCGTTCGCCGGCGTGGCGCCGGTCGGCCTCGGCGACCAGCCGCAGCTCGAGCGCCTCGGCCTGAGCACGCAGCCGCGAGGCCTCGACAAGGGTGGCCTCGACGTCCTCGTCCGACATCGACCACAGGTCCGCTGTGGCGGCTGCGCGGATCTTCTTCCGGGACTTCGCGACAGCCCGGCACACGGTGTGTGCGTGGTGTCGGGAGTCCTTGGCCATGGGTCTACTCAAGCACCCGCCACCGACAGTCAAAGCACTGTTTCCCCAGGTCAGACCGCAAATTGAGACGCGACTTCCGTCAGTTTCAGGAGCCGTCCCGGCGGCCCCGAAACCTGGGCCCGGAGGTCGCCCCGCAGGGTGGTCGGCGGTTGTTTCATCAAGGTATGAAGCCGAAGCACCACTCCCCCGTGCGAGCTCACCCTGGGAAGTGACGGTTGACCTGCATACCTTGATGAACCGACCGCCCCAGTCACGGCCGGCCGGCCCACGGCCCACCCCACCCCGACGCGCAGCCGCAGCGAAGGTGACACACCCGCGAAACACCGGCGGCCTAGGTTCGCGCCGTGAGCCTGGCGACCAGCGTCCACTCGACGCCCGTGCCGGCGGACCCGGCGATCGATGCGATGGTCGCGGCGCTGCCGAAGATCAGCCTGCACTGCCACCTCATCGGCAGCGTGGCGCCGGCGACGGTGGCCGACCTGGCGCGCAAGCACGACGTACCGCTGGAGCGGTCGGCCGAGGAGCTCTACGACCACCACAGCTACGCGGACCTCGGGGAGTTCCTGCGGGTGCTCGACGTGGTGGGCTCGCTGATCCGCGACGCCGACGACTTCCACCGGGTGACCTACGAGTCGCTGACGGCCGGCGGTGCCGACCACGGCGTGCTCTACCGCGAGGTGCACCTCAGCCCGCCGGGCCATCCCGGGGTGGCGTACCGGACGATCCTCGACGGCGTCCTCGCCGGCGCCCGGGACGCCGAGACCGACACCGGCGTGCGGGCGAGGTTCCTCGTGGGCCTCTGCCGCGAGCGCAGCGGCGCCGCGGCCGTCGAGCTCGTCGAGCAGGTGGTCGAGCACCGGGTGGAGGAGGTGCTCGGCATCGGCTTGGACTACGCCGAGGTCGACGGTCCGCCGGGCCGGTTCGTCGAGGCCTACGAGCTGGCCGCCCGCCACGGGCTGCGGCGTACGGCGCACTCCGAGTCCGGCCCGCCCCACCACGTCGAGGTGCTGCTCGACCGGCTCGGCTGCGACCGGGTCGACCACGGCTACCACGTCGTCGACGACCCGGCGATCACCCGCCGCTGCGTCGAGGAGCGGGTGCCGTTCACCTGCACCCCGGTGAGCAGCGACATCGGCCGCTACTCCGGCAGCGGCGACGGGACCCACCGCCGGATCGCGGAGATGGTCGACGCGGGCCTCCTGGTCACCATCGACTCCGACGACCCGCCGATGTTCGGCACCGACCCGACCCACGACTACCGCGTGCTCGCCCACGCCCTGGGCTACCGCCGCGACCAGCTCGCGGCCTTCACCCGCAACGCCGTCGAGGCCTGCTGGCTCGACGGGACCGACCAGGCCGCGCTCCTCGCCACCGTCGAGGAGCGGGTCGCGGCCACCCCCGACGCACCCGCCCCCGAGGAGGCAGCATGACCACCCCGTTCCGCGTCCCCACCGTCGACATCTCCGCGTACGTCGGGCGCGGCACCGCCGAGGAACGCGCCGCCGCGGCCGCGGCGTTCGACGAGGCGGCCCGCACCGTCGGCTTCGTGCAGGTCGTGGGCCACGGCGTCCCGACCTCGGTGACCGACGCCTTCGCCGCGGCGCTCGACGAGTTCTTCCTGCTCCCGCTGGAGGTCAAGAAGCAGTACCGCACGCCGCCGGAGGTCAACCGCGGCTACGCCCCGCCGAAGACCGAGTCGCTGAGCCTGAGCCTCGGCCTGGCGCCGTCGAACCGGATGCACGACTTCTTCGAGGCGTTCAACATCGGCGCGGCGGTCTCCGACCACCCGGGGCTGGACCTGCCGGAGGCGGACTACCCCGAGAACGTCTGGCCGGCGGAGGCGGCGCACTTCCGCGCCGCGGTGTCAGCGTACTTCGAGGAGGCGGGCCGGGTGGCGCGCACCCTGACCACGCTCTTCGGGGACGCGCTCGGCCTGCCGGAGGGGTTCTTCGAGCGGTTCACCGACCACAGCCTCGACGTGCTGCGGATGAACAACTACGCCCTCGAGCCCGGCGAGCTCGAGCTCGACGGCGACCTGACCGGCATGGGCGAGCACACCGACTACGGGATCGTCACCGTCCTCTGGGCCGACCAGGTCGCGGGCCTGCAGGTGCTCGGCCGCGACGGCGGGTGGCACGACGTCATGCCCGCCGACGGCGCGCTGCTCATCAACCTCGGCGACCTGATGGCGCGGTGGACCAACGAGCGCTGGATGTCCACGCTGCACCGGGTCAAGCCGCCGATCGTCGACGGCCGGGTGGACCGCCGGCGCAGCGCGGCGTTCTTCCACGACGGCAACATCGACGCCGTGATCGAGACCCTGCCCACCTGCCTCGACGAGGGAGGTACGGCGTACGCCCCGATCACCGTCGGCGAGCACATCCGGGCCAAGCTCGCCGGCTCGCGCGCCGGCGTCGCCAACACCGACGCCGGGCGGGAGGCCGCCCGGGTGCTCGCCGCCGCCCAGGCCTGAGCGGGCGGCCTGAGCGGGCGGCCTGAGCGGGCGACCCGGCGACCTCAACCGGCCAGGAGCTCCTCGGGGTCGGGGCGGCCGAGCGGCACGGCGAAGGCGAACGTGCTGCCCCCGCCGGGGGTGCTGCTCATCCAGATCGACCCGCCCATCAGGGCCACCAGCTGCTTGCAGATCGCGAGCCCCAGGCCGGTGCCGCCGTAGCGCCGGGTGATCGAGGGATCGCCCTGGCTGAAGGACTGGAAGAGCCGGGCCTGCTGCTCCTCGGTGACCCCGATGCCGGTGTCCTCCACCCGCACGATCACCTTGGTCGTGGTCGGCAGCGTCTCCGCGACCTCGACACCGACGCGGATGCTGCCCTCGGGGGTGAACTTCACGGCGTTGTCGAGCAGGTTGGTCACCACCTGCGCCAGCCGCTGCGCGTCGCCGGTGAGGTGGCGGGGCAGGTCGGGGTCCAGGTCCAGGGAGAGGGTGAGCCCCCTGTCCTCCGCGACCGGTCGCAGCAGCGCGACCGCGTCGCTGACGACGGCGCGCAGGTCCAGGTCGACGTGGTGCACGGTGGCCCGACCGGCCTCGATGGAGGAGAGGTCGAGGATGTCGTCGACCAGCCGCAGCAGCCGCTGGCTGGAGCGCTGCACGGCCGCGGCGAAGCGCGTCTGCTCGGGGTCCAGGCCGCTGTCGAGGAGCAGCTCGGTCGTGGCCATGACGGCGGTGAGCGGCGTACGGATCTCGTGGCTGACGTTCGCGAGGAACACCGACTTGGCCTCGCTGGCCTGCTCCGCGCTGCGCCGGGTCCGGGTCAGCTCGCGCTGCAGCCGGTTGCGGGCGGTGATGTCCTCGGCGATGCCGTAGACCCCGACGACCTCGCCGTCCACCACGATCGGCACGCCGGTGACGCTGACCTCCACCTCGGACCCGTCGGGGCGGGCCACGACGGTCTCGAGCTGCTGGGAGCGTCGCTGCACGATCTCGTGGAACGCGGCGTCCAGGAGGGGCGCCTGGGAGGGAGCGACGAGCCGGGCGAACTCCATCCCGATCAGCTGCTCGACGGGGTACCCGCTGACTGCCGCCGCGGCCGGGTTGGCCTCGACGAAGCGGCCCTCGAGGTCGAGGGAGAAGACCGCGCTGGGGTGGTAGCGGAACAGGGACCGGTAGCGCTCGCCCGTCTCGGCCGCGCCCCGCCGGGTCGCGTCGAGGTCGCCGGCGGCGGCCCGGGCACGCCGCAGACGCCACCACAGGTACGCCGCGAGCGCGTGCCCGCCGACGGACGTGCCGGCCAGGACGGCCGTGGTCCGTCCGCCACCGATCGTTCGCCGGTTCGCGCGCACGGACCCGAGCGTACGGCGCCGGGACGGTGCCCGCTTCAGGACGGCCTCAGGACGACACCGCGTCCGCCACGATCCGGCCGTCGCTGACCGTGATCTCCCGCGTCTCGCTGTCGGAGCCGTTGTAGGTGAGGTCGACCAGCACGGTCCCCTCCCCCAGCGGGTCGATGCCGTCGATGCTGACCGAGTCGACCGACGACCAGAACCCGGAGTAGGAGTCGTAGCCCAGCGCCTCCTGCATCTCCGGCGAGAGCACCCGCCACGCGGCCTCGTAGTCGGTGGGCAGCAGGGCGTAGTAGTCCTCGACGAGCTCCTCCTCGGTGCCGTCGCCGACCGGCGAGGCGGCCCCGCTCGGCGAGGCCTCGGGCGCCTCGGTCGTCTCCTCCTCGGTGGGCGTCTCCTCGGGGGTCGGGGTGGGGCTGGCCGACTCCGAGCCCCGGGGCGGCCCACTCCGGGAGGAGCGCTGGCCCGGGTCGTCCCCCGCGGTGGCCGGGTCGTCGGCGTCGTCGTCGCCGAGCAGCCCCACGAGCAGGGCGGCGCCGAGCGCGAGGACGAGCACCGCGGCGGCGACGAGGAGCGCGACCGGCGTACGTCGCCGGGGACCGCCCCCGTCGCCGCCTGCGTCCTCGCCCCCCACGGGCGCCGGCGCTGGGGCCGGCCGCTCGTCGCGCCGGGGGGTCGAGGCCGGCGTCGAGGCCGGCGTCGAGGCCTGGGTCGTGGCCGGCGAGAGCAGCGCGGTGACCGCCTCGTCGTCGCCGCCCCGGGCCGCGGCGCGGAGCACGGCGGCAGCCTCGGCCATGGTCGGACGCGCGTCGGCGTCGACGTTCATCATCCGGCGGATGATCCCGGTGAGGGCGCCGGCGCGGCGCGGGATCGGCGGCTCGTGGCCGACGATGTGCATGAGCATCGCGATGGAGTTCTCCTGCGGCGGCCAGGGCGGCTCGCCCTCGACCGCGGCGTACAACGTCGCGCCGAGCGCCCACACGTCGTCGGCCGGGGTGGGCTGGCCGCCGCGCGCGAGCGCCGGGGAGAAGTAGAGCGGGGTGCCGGCGACCATCCCGGTCTGGGTGAGCTGCTCCTCGCCGAGGGTGCGGGCGATGCCGAAGTCGGAGATCTTCGCGACGTCGGCGTCGGTGACCAGGATGTTGCCGGGCTTCACGTCGCGGTGGACGACGCCGCGCGCGTGGGCCGCGGCCAGGCCCTCGGCGACCTGCGCACCGAGGTGCGCGGCGCGGCGCACGTCGAGCGGGCCGTCGCGCAGCACCTGGGAGAGCGTGCGGGAGGGGAGGTACTCCATCACCAGCCAGACGTGGCCGCCGTCCTCGATCGCGTCGAAGATCGAGACCACGTGGGGGTGGTTGAGCGCCGCGGACGAGCGGGCCTCGCGCAGCGCCCGCGCGAGGTGCGGCGTGGACTCCCCGGGGAGCCCGCCGACCTGCTTGACGGCGACCTCGCGGCCGAGGGTGCGGTCGGTGCACAGCCAGACGGCGCCCATGCCGCCGCGGCCGACCTCGCGCACGACGTCGTACCGTCCGGCGATGGTCTCGGGGGGCATCGGTCCTCCTCGGCCTTCGTCAGGATCGAGTACCCGCTACCCGTGTCGCAGGCGCGTCAAGCCTCAGAGGCGCTCCCGACCCGCGACGAGCAGCGGCTCGACCGCGCGGGCCGCGCTGTCGAAGCCCTCCCCGTGGGTCGCGCCGGCGCGGTAGCGGTGGTCGATCCCCGCGGCGATGACGGCGAGTTTGTAGTAGCCGAGCGCGAGGTGGGCGTCCCAGTCGACGAGCGGTACGCCGCCGGCGGCCTCGTACGCCGCCGCGAGCTCGTCCGGGGACGCCAGCCGGTCGCTGGTCCACGCGCTCGGCGAGCCGAGCACCAGGTCGAGCCCGTCGTGGCGGTAGACGCACATCATCGCCACGTCGGCCACCGGGTCGCCGATGGTGGAGAGCTCCCAGTCGACGACGGCCTCGACGCGCGGGCCGGCCTCGCCGAAGGACAGCAGGGTGTTGTCGATGCGGTAGTCGCCGTGCACCACGCCGGTCGAGCGCTGGTCGAAGGCGACCGCGCCGAGCCGCCCGGCCAGGTCGGTCGCCAGCGGGGTGAGCGCGGGGTCGCCGACGATCTCCCACTGGCCCGACCAGCGACGCAGCTGCCGCGCGGCGTACCCGTCGGGGCGGCCGAACCGCTCGAGGCCGGCCGCGACGTGGTCGACGGCGTGCAGCCCGGCGAGGGTCTCGACCAGCCGCGCGGTGGTCGCCTCGAGGGTCGGGTCGTCGAGCCGGTCGAGGTCCGCGCGCGACTGGACCGAGCGGCCCTCGACGAACGCCGCGACCGCGAACGGCAGCCCGATGACCGACTCGTCCTCGCAGAGCACCACCGGCCGGGCGACCGGCACCCCGGCGCCGGCGAGCGCGCTGGTGACCCGGAACTCCCGGGCCACGTCGTGGGCGGAGGGGGTGCGGCCGACGCGCGGCGGCATCCGCAGCACCCAGGCGCGAGCACCCTCCCCGCCGTCGGAGCCGCCGTCGTCGAGGCGGTACGTCAGGTTGGACCGTCCGCCCGCGATGAGCCGTGCGGTGAGCGGGCTGGCGAGCTGCTCGCCGGCCTCCGCCATCCGCTCGGCGACGGCGGCGAGCTCGGCCTCGCTCAGCGCGGAGGGGTCCGCGGCCGGCTGGCTCACCCGAGCTCCTTCTCCACGCGGCGCACCGCGCGCTTGGCGATCGACCAGCGGTGGACCTCCGAGGGGCCGTCGTAGATGCGGAACGGGCGGATCTCCCGCGCGATCCTGGCGACGGGCAGCTCGGTGGAGACGCCCAGGCCGCCGCACATCTGCGTGGCGCGGTCGACGACCCGGTGCAGGGCCTCGCCGGCGAAGGTCTTCGCGATCGAGGTCGACGCCGAGGCGCGCTCCCCCGCGTCGAGCTCCTCGCACGCGGTGCGCAGCAGCGCGCGGGTCGCGGCCAGGTCGATCTCGTTGTCGGCGATCATCTGCTGGATCATCCCGAGGTCGGCGAGCCGCGAGCCGAACGCCTCGCGCTCGGTCACGTGCCGCACGGCCACCTCGTGGGCGCGCCGGGCGGCGCCGGTCCAGCGCATCACGTGGGTCATCCGGGCGGGGCCGAGCCGCACCTGGGCGTAGCGGAACCCCTCGTCCACCCCGCCGAGGACCTCGGAGTCGGGGACGAAGGCGTCGGTGTAGGTGACCTCGCAGTGGCCGCCGATCATCGAGCGGTCCACGGTGCCGACGTGCCGGACGACCTCGAGCCCCTCGGTCGAGGCGGGCATCAGGAACATCGTGGCGCCGCCCGAGCCGGAGGCGCCGGCCCCGCCGGGCTCGCCGCTGGTGCGGGCCATGGTGATGAAGAACGACGCGCCGTCGGCGCCGGTGATGAACCACTTGCGGCCGTTGACCACCCAGCCGCCGTCGACCTTGGTCGCGCGGGTGAGCAGCGCGGCCGGGTCGCTGCCGGCGCCGGGCGCCGGCTCGGTCATGGCGAAGGCCGAGCGGACCTCGCCGCGCGCGAGCGGCTGGAGGTACGTCGCCCGCTGGGCGTCGGTCGCGACGTGCGCGAGCAGGTGCACGTTGCCCTCGTCGGGTGCGGCGATGCCGGTCGCCAGCGGCCCGAGGAGCGAGTAGCCGGCCTCCTCGAAGGGTGCCGAGCGCTCGACCATGCCGAGGCCGAGGCCCCCGCAGTCGACCGGCGCGTGCGGGGCGAAGACGCCCGCGGCGCGCGCCTGCTCCTGCAGCTTCACGCGCAGCTCGTCGCCGCCCGCGGCCTCGATGTCGCCGTCGTGCGCGTCGTCGACCGGCAGGACGTGCTCGCGCACGAACGCTCGGGTCCGGTCCACCAGGTCTGCGGGGTCACTCATGTCGATCCTCCTCGTTGGCGAGCGACCGACCGATCGCTCGCTCGGTCAGTTTGGCAGCGGGTGACCGCCCCCGTCAACGACGGCTCAGGCCTGGACGAGCCCGCGAGCCAGCACCAGGTGCCGGGCGACCAGCTCGTCGGGGGCGAGCGGGCCGTCCTCGCGATACCAGGAGGCCACCCCGACGCACAGGGTCGAGACCGCCCGCGCGGCGTCGAGCGGGTACGGCGTGCCGAACACGCCGGCCTCGACCCCCGCCGTCACCACGTCGTCGATCATCCGCTGCTGGGTGTCGCGGCGGCCGACGTACGCCTCGCGGTTCTCCGGGGCCAGGCTGCGGATCTCGCTGCTCGCCACGAACGCCTGCTGCCGACGGAACATGTGGAACCGCAGCAGCGACTCCACGAGCACGTCGAACCGCGCGGACGGCTCGTCCGGCGCCGAGGCCAGCGCCGCCTCGCTGCGCGCGAGCAGCTCGTCCATCACCGCCATCATCAGCGCGAGCAGGATCTCCTGCTTGGACCGGTAGTGGTGGTAGACGCCGGGCACCGAGAGCCCTGCCGTCGCAGCGAGGTCGCGGATGCTCGTGCCGTGGTAGCCCTGCTCGGCGAAGCACTGCAATGCGGCGTCGAGCACGCGCGGCAGGTCGGGCGGGTCGTAGCGCCGCCAGTCCGCGGAGCCCGGTGCCGTCATGGCCCTCACTCTAGGGACGCGCCCCGCCGCGGCCGGCGGACGGGGTCACGGCCCGCCGACGAGCGCGTACGGCTCGTCCCGGCCGCGACGCGTTGCGAGCGACCCTCGGCCGGGCGCGGCCGACCACGGAGACGGAACCCCGTCGTGGAGGTTGAGGCTGTGCACCGCCGGCCGGCGCCCGTCGAGCAACGTGACCGCCATGGCTGTCTCGTCAGTGACGTGGGTGAAGCGTCGCGTTCGGGAGGACCGGGGCAGGCAGGGGGTCACCGTCGTACCCCCTGACGACGCCGAATCGCCCGGACGGGTTGGCCCCTCCGATGACCTCGGACTGCCACTCCCGACGGAAGGCCACGATCTCGTCGTGGCTCCGGCCGACGAAGTTCCACCACATGACGATCTCCTCGCCCAGCGGCTCCCCGCCGAGGAGCAGCGCACGCACGGCGGCGTCGCCCGCGCGGATGACGAGCTCTCCAGATCCCGGAGGGACGTAGCAGAGCTGGTCGGCACCGACCTCGATCCCG
Source organism: Nocardioides marmotae (assembly GCF_013177455.1). Taxonomy (NCBI): domain Bacteria; kingdom Bacillati; phylum Actinomycetota; class Actinomycetes; order Propionibacteriales; family Nocardioidaceae; genus Nocardioides; species Nocardioides marmotae. The sequence goes on along the minus strand of NZ_CP053660.1, from coordinate 1,045,329 downwards.
TTCAGCGCCGGCTCCCCTGCGTCGACGAGCAGGCCGTGCTCGAAGGCGGAGCTCACGGGGAGGCGCACCTCACCGCCGGCAGGAAGATCGATCTGTGCCGCTACGAGAGGACTGAACGTCGTCAGCGGGGCCGACTGTCCGAGGAGGTCACCGAGGAAGACACGCACGGTGGCGTCACCGTGCGTGACCGGTGGCGGCACGTAGTGCTCGAACGACGGTTCGGTCCATCGGTGCGCCTCGGGCAGAGCGACCCACAGCTGCACACCGTGCAGGCCTCGGGCGTCCTCGGTCGAGACCTCCGAGTGCTGGATGCCCCGCCCTGCGGTCATCAGGTTCACCTGGCCGGGAACGATGGAGCTCAGGCTGCCCACGGAATCGCGGTGCTCGAGCTTCCCGGCGTACAGCCAGCTGACGGTCTGCAGTCCGGTGTGCGGATGCGGACGTGTGTCCATGGTCCGCGCTGCGGATGCCGGTGTCGGACCGAAGGAGTCCGCGAAGCACCATGCGCCGAGGAGGCTGCGCGCGCGTTGTGGCAGCGTGCGCCGGACCATCAACGCTCGCTGACCTCCCAACGGGACCTCACGCGGCTCGAGGATCTCGGGACGATCGGCCGGCTCTGCGGCGCTCACCTCTTCCTCGGGGTGCTGCTCGACGTTGCTCACGCTGGCCCTCTCTGCTTCTTGTCCGACGTCGAGCCAGGACCCGGCTCATGCTTGTCGACGAGCCCACGGACGGCGTGCTGAAGGTCCTCGACAACGGTGACTCGGCCCCCCTCTCCGGGGTCGGGATCTGGAACGAGCGCTTCAGGATCGACGAGGAAGACCTCGTGGCCGTCCAACGTGAGCCGACGCGCGACCTCCAGCACCATGCGTCGTGCCACGTCGTCGATCGAAGAGACCATGGTGAGGTCCAGAGCCACCTTGATCTCGGCGGGTGCGGCGTCCACGATCTCCCGCACGATCCTCTCGGCTCCAGCGAAGCGGATCCCACCCTGCAGCGCGATGACACGGACTGCGTGCCGTCCGCCGTCCACCACGTGGTTGGCACGTACGACCGCAGGCGCGGATGCCGGTACCTCCATCACGTGCAGACCCATGTCGGAGGAGAAGCGTTCGAACAACGACACCCCGCGAACGCTGTTCCCGTGGGCGTCCAGCCGTGGTGAGAGCGTGGCGATCCCGATCTGGCCAGGCAGCGCGCCGATCAACCCGCCGGCCACCCCGCTCTTGGCCGGGATGCCGACCTGGGTCGCCCAGTCACCGGCCGAGTCGTACATCCCGCAGGTGGCCATGACGCTCAGCACCTGACGCACCACCCGTTCGCCGATCACCCGATCGCCCGAGACGGGGTTCACTCCACGGTTGGCCAAGGTGGCGGCCATCATCGCCAGATCCCGCACGGTGACCAGGACGGAGCATTGACGGATGTAGCCGTCGACGACGCCCCTCGGGTCCTCGGTGAGGATGTGGTAGCTGCGGAGCATGTGCGCAATGGCCAGATTCCGATGGGCGTGCTCCATCTCGGAGGCGCACACGGCATCGTCGATGCTCAGCCGCCGCCCCGCGAACGCGGACAGGCCGTCGACCACACGCTCCGCGCGTCCTGCCGGATCGAGCTCCTGCGAGCCCACCAGCGAGTGCGCGGTGATGGCACCGGCATTGATCATCGGGTTGAGGGGGCGCCCGCTCTCACGCTCGAGGGAGATCTGGTTGAACGCCTCACCCGAGGGTTCCACACCGACCTTGGCCAGCACCGGGCCGAAGCCGCGATCTGCCAGTGCCAGCGCGTAGGTGAACGGTTTGGAGATCGACTGGATCGTGAACTCCGTATCGACGTCGCCGGCACCGTAGATCTTGCCGTCGAGGGTGGCGAAGACCGCGCCGAGCCGATCGGGATCGGCTGCCGCGAGCTCGGGGATGTAGCCCGCCGGCTCGCCGGAGACATCCGACTCGACATCTGCCAGTACCTCGGTCAGGTAGTCGGGAATGACTGACTGCACTGCCCCGCCTCCTTCATGCTCCGCCTCCTTCATGCTCCGCCTCGTGCGACCCGTGTGACGAGGGCGAAGTCCGCGGGGGTCGGCCGGCGGAACACCCCGCCCTGAGCGGTGAACTCACTCCCGTGGATCTTCAGGTGGCGGGCGAACACCGGACACAGCGGCACGACGGTGACGTGCCTGCGGATGCTGTCGGCAAGCGCCTCACGGACCAGCAGCCCCGCCAGACCTCGCCCGCCGAACGCCTCATCCACCTCGGTGTGGAAGAAGATCCGGTCATGGCCTGTCCTGGGAGAATCAACGAAGTCGGCACGGCCCACGGTTGATCCATCGGCGAGGCTCACCGTGTACGAGCTGACCTGACTGCCGATCTCGATCGTGACCTCCACGGTCGCACCGGACTTGTCCGTGAGCGTCCTGGTCATGTGGGCGTCCCTTCTTGTGGCGGCGTTCGATCCATGTCAGTCCCTGGCCGTCGACTCGGGCGCGCCGTACACCATCGGCACGTACTCGCGATGCCGTCCGATCCAGCCCTTGATGAAGGGGCACAGCGGCATGACCTTGCGTTGGCCTGCGGCGCGGGTCTCGTCCAGCGCGAACCGGGCGAGGGCCGACCCGACACCCTCGCCCTCGAACCGTGGGTCGACGTCGGTGTGGGTGAAGACGATCAGCTCGTCGGTGAGGATGTACTCGGCGAAGCCGGCCGGTTCGTCACCGATGCTTGCCAGGTACCGCAGGCGGGAGGGGTCGTGGACGACCTGGATGTCTGTCATGTGTCGGTCCTTCCGAGGGTGATCACGGCGCATCGACGACGACGTGGAGACTGACGACCTCGTCATCGCGCACGATGAGCACGTCGCGTCCGGTGGCCAGCGCAGGCCCGTCACCGACGGTGAGCGTCCAGCTGTAGGTGACCAGGTCCTGGGCCACCTGGATCGGCCCTGACCGGGCGATCCTCGCGCCTGGGGCCTGGGCCTGGAGAGCGTCGACGATGGTGTCGGTTGATCTCATGGGGCTTCTTCCTCGCGTGCGCTCATCGGTCAGCCGAGGAACGACTGCAGCGCGGAGTTGACCTCGTCGGCGTGGGTCCAGAGCAGCCCGTGCGGCGCGCCTTCGATCTCGATGTACTCGGCGTCCGGGAGGAGCAGGCGAAAGCGCCGGGCCGTGGCGTCGATCGGCAGGATGTTGTCGGCTGTGCCGTGCAGGATCAGAGTCGGCTTGGCGCTGGCACGGACCGCCTCGACGTCGGCACGGAAGTCCTCGATCCAGGAGGGCACGACGGCGTACGCAGCAACCGGAGCGCTGCCGATGGCGACGGCCCAGCTGGCGTCCACGACCCCCTGGCTGATGCGGCCGCCGAGGTTCTCCTCGAGGTTGTAGAAGTCGGAGAAGAACTGCGCGAACCAGGTGTAGCGATCACCCTTCGCCGCGGCCACGATCCCGTCGAAGACCTCCCGGGGCACGCCCCCGGGGTTGTCGTCGTCATCGACGAGGAAGGGCTCCAGCGAGGCGAGGAAGGCGAGCTTCGCCACCCGTTGGTGGCCGTACCGCGAGACGTAGCGAGCGAGCTCGCCGGTGCCCATCGAGAACCCGACCAGGATGACGTCGCGGAGGTCGAGCGTCTCGAGCACGGTGTTCAGATCGGCGGCGAACGTGTCGTAGTCGTAGCCGGACCCCACCTTCGAAGACTGGCCGAAGCCGCGACGGTCGTAGGTGATGACCCGGTATCCGGCGACGAGCAGCTCGCGGGCTTGCCGCTCCCAGCTGCGGCCGCTCAGCGGGTAGCCGTGGATGAGGACCACGGCCTGGCCCGCGCCCTGGTCCTCGTAGTAGAGCTCGATCGGCGTGCTGTTCTCGTCTCCGACGGTGATGAATCCCATGATCTGTTCCTCTCTCCTAGATCTGCCGGCGATCAGCAGTCGGCGATGGCCATGCCGGCGTGGCGGCCCGGCACGGGTGCGGCGGGCAGGTCGGTCTCGAGCGCGCCCGGGTGAGCGCCGATGCCTTCGGGATGGACGCTGCCCTTCGCCGCGGACTGGAGCGCTTGCCTGAAGGCTCGCGCACTCTGGAACCGATCGGTCGGGGACTTGGCGAGCGCCTTCACCAGCACCGCGTCGACCCCGGCGAAGCCCGTGCGCACCGGCACAGGCTCGTCGTGGACGTGCTGGTAGGCGACCGAGAGCGGATCACCGGCGAAGGGTGGCCGACCGGTCAGGAGCTCGTAGAGCAAGCAGCCTGCGGAGTACAGGTCGCTGCAGACGTCCGCAGCCTCACCGCGGGCCTGCTCGGGCGAGATGTACGCAGGGGTGCCCAGGACCTCGTATGCCTGGGCGACCGTTGTCGCGAGATCGCCGCGAGCGCGCGAGATGCCGAAGTCGACGAGCTTGACCGCACCCTCGGACGAGACCATCACGTTGGCCGGCTTGATGTCGCAATGGACGACACCTGCTCGATGACTGAACTCCAGCGCCGACAGGACCCCGAGCTGGTACCGGACCGACCTCTCGAGGGTCAGTCCGCCCCTTCTCACCAGCTCCCGCAAGGACCAGCCATCGACATGCTCCATGACGATGAACGGGACACGAACCGTGCCAGCCGAGTCGTCGCCGACCTCCTCGTACCCGGTGTCGAAGATGCAGACGATGGCCGAGTGGCAGAGACCGACCATCGTCTGGGCCTCGCGCCGGAACCTGGCCCGGAAGAGTGGGTCCTGGGCGAGGTCCCTGCGGAGCACCTTGATCGCAACCCGGCGGCCCAGGCGGAGGTCACGGCCCGAGTAGACATCGGCCATGCCGCCGTGCCCGAGGAGGTCACCCACCTCGTAACGTCCCTCGAGGACTCGCTTCGCGCTCATCGGCGAGGCTCCCAGCGGAAGAGCCGGACGGCGAGTGCCACGGCGGCGACGACCCACCCCATCGTGGGGAGCAGGAGGGGCAACGAGTCGGCGAGGGGGACACCGCCTCCCCAGGCGTTGACGACGAGCTCGGTGGCTGAGCCGCCGGGGAGAAGTCGCTTGAGGTAGCCGAGGCTCTCGGTGCCCGTGATCCCGACCCAGCTGGCCACGGCGACCAACGCCAGGCTCACCGGCAGGGTGGTCACTTGGGCGTGCTCGGGTGAGTTCGTGAGTCCCGCGGTGGCCAGCGCAAGGGCGACCATCATGGCCGTCGTCGTCAGGATCGCCACCACCAGCAGGGGGATCTGAGCCGGACTGGTGGCGACCACGCCGAACACGGCCAGGAACGTGCCCACCTGGACGAGTGCGATGACGGTGAGCGGCAGCAGCAGACCGGCGATGATGTCCGGATCGCTCGCCGCAGTGGAGCGCAGCCGCTTGAGGAAGAGGTCCTGCCGGCGGGAGGCCAGCGTCGTCACCGCCGTGGTGTAGAGCCCGAGCGCCATCACGACGAACATCACGATCGCCGCGAGGTAACCGGGGCTTCCGACCTCGGAGAAGGTCTCGTGCTGATGGATGGCGTAGGCGCTGAAGGCGATCGGGATGGCCAGTCCGGTCGCCAGGACCAGCCGGTTCCGGAGCATCTGGATCAGCTCACTGCGAGCAATCTCGAACATGGCGGTGGTTCCCTTTCGTGGCGCAGCGTCGCCGTGGTGGCGTCGGCTCGTGGGTTCAGGCATGGTCGAGGGCGCGGAAGACGTCGTCGAGACGGGTCGGGCCGGCCTCCAGCACCTGCAGCTCCACGCGCGCGTGGTGTGCCCAGTCCAGGAGCCGGTAGAGGTCGCCCTGCAGGTCGAAGGTCTCGACATGGAAGGCGCCATTGAGCGCACCCACGATCGGCGGCTCCGGGGAGCCGGGGGGCAGCGCGAAGCTGATGATCGACGGCAAGGTCTGGGTCAGCTCGGCAACAGTGCCCTCGCTCCGCAACGTGCCTTCGTGCATGACCCCGATGCGGTCGGCGCGCTGTTGCGCCTCCTCCAGGTAATGGGTGGTGAGGACGATCGTGGATCCCTCGTCGCGCAGCCGATCGACAGCGGCCCAGAGCGCATCACGGGACTGGATGTCCAGGCCCGTCGTGGGCTCGTCCAGGACGACCAGCTCGGGCCCGCCGAACACGGCAGTGGCGAAGTCCAGGCGACGCTTCTCGCCACCCGAGAGCTGGGCGACGATCGTGCTCTTCTTGCGGGTCAGGCCGGAGACAGCGAGCACCCGGTCGACGTCGTCCTGCCTTCCGCTCAACGCGCCGATCAGGCCGACGGACTCCCCCACCGTCAGGTCGCGGGACAAGCCGCTCTCCTGCAGCATGATGCCCATCCGCGGCCGCACGGCGCGCCGGTCCTGCGGGCTCGTGCCGAAGACCCGCACCGTGCCCGACGTGGCCCGGCGGTGACCTTCGATCACCTCCAGCGCGGACGTCTTGCCGGCTCCGTTCGTGCCCAGCAACGCGTAGAGCTCGCCCCGCTGGACGTGGAAGGACAGGTCGCGGACGGCTCCGAAGTCGCCGTAGGTGACGTTCAGCTGTTCGACCTCGATGACGCGAGAGCCGGTCATGGCGGTTCCTTTCGTCTCCACGAACCGTTGCGGTCGCGGGTGGGTCCGTTCCCGGGTGGCTGGGTCCGGCGGACCTGGCAGCGCCCGTTCGGTGCTGCCCCATCAGGTTCGCCCGGGTGGCCGCGCGTTCGCGTCGGCAACAACCCCTGACGTCATTGCCAGTCGTCCGTCCCGACCGCCAGGGGAAGTGACGACTCGGTGGTTCGCGTAGGTGACGCCCACCTAGTCCGGCACCTGAACTCTGGTGCGCACTGAAACCGATCGCTACGGGCATCCGCGGTTTCACCGCGCACCCTGCTCGGGCGAGAGGTACGCAGGAGTCCCCAGGAAGGCCCGGGCGTGGGTCATCGTCGCGGCCGGATCGCCGGTGGCCCGCGACATCCCGACATCGACGAGCTTGACCACACCCTTGGACGTGACCGCTTCGCATAGGCGAGGATGACCCGGTCCGGTGCCACCTCGGAGGGGAGCGAAGGTGACCCACCTCGTCGGCCGGCGCACGGAGACCGAAGCGGTCGAGCAGCTGCTGGCGCAGGCACAGCGCGGGCGCAGCGGGGCTCTCGTGGTGCGCGGAGAAGCCGGCATCGGGAAGACTGCGCTGCTCGAGTACGCCCGCAGAGCCGCGGCCCGCTCGGGCTTTCGGGTCGAGAGCGCGGTCGGCGTGGAGCCTGAGACGCAGTTCGCGTTCGCGGGCCTGCACCAGCTGTGCGCGCCGCTGCTGGGCCGCGCCGACGCGCTGCCCGACCCGCAGCAGGCCGCCCTTGGTGTGGCGTTCGGGCTGCGCGACGGTGTCGCACCGAACCGGTTCCTGGTGGGGTTGGCCACCCTCAACCTGCTGGCCGAAGTTGCCGAGGAGGCTCCGCTGCTGTGCCTCATCGACGATGCGCAGTGGCTGGACGAGGCGTCCGCTCAGGTGCTGGTGTTCGTGGCGCGGCGGGTGGAGGCCGAACGGGTGGGGTTGATGGCCGCGGTTCGCGACTCCGACGAGGCCGACATCGAGCACTTCGCCGGGCTGCCAGCACTGCACCTGGCCCGGCTTGGCGGGACCGATGCCCGGGAGCTGCTGGCGTCAGCTTTTCACACACCGCTGGACGACTCCGTGCGCGAGCGGATCGTCACCGAGGCGTGCGGCAACCCCTTGGCGCTGCTGGAGCTGCCCCGCAGCGCGCAGGCCGCACAGCTGGCCGGCGGGTTCGAGCTCCCCGACGTGCGCGGTGTGCCACATCGTGTCGCGGACAGCTTCCAACGCCGATCGGCCGGCCTGCCTGCCGAGACGCGCCTGCTGTTGTTGCTCGCGGCCACCGACCCGACCGGCGAGGTGGAGCTGCTGTGGCGCGCTGCGGCGCGGCTGGGGATCGAACCGGGCGCGGCCGCGCCGGCGGAAGCCGCTGGTTTGTTCCAGATCGGCACCCTGGTGCGGTTTCGTCACCCGCTGGTGCGCTCGGCGATCTACCGGGCCGCCACACCGCCGGACCGTCGCCGCGCGCACGCAGCGCTGGCCGCCGCCACCGACCCCCTGCTCGACCCTGATCGGCGTGCCTGGCACCGGGCGCAGGCGGTGCAGGGCACCGACGAGGACGCCGCCGCGGAGCTGGAGCACTCAGCCGACCGGGCGCTTGCCCGGGGCGGGCTGGCCGCTGCAGCCGCGTTCCTGCAGCAAGCCGTCGTGCTGACCCCCGAGCCAGCCGCCCGGGCGAGGCGGGCACTGGAGGCCGCGCACGCCAAGCACGACGCCGGTGCATCCGACGTGGCTCTGGAGCTGCTGGGCGTCGCCGACACCGGGCCACTGGACGCCCTGCCACGCGCCCGCCTCGACTTGCTGCGCGCACAGATCGCGTTCCACACCAGGCGCGGGAGCGACGAGCCGACGATGCTTCTCCAGGCGGCCAAGGCGCTGGCGCCGCTGGACGCCGCGCGCGCGAGAGAAGCCTACGTGCAGGCGTTCGAGGCGTCCTTCCACGCTGGTCGGCTCGCCGCACGGGGCCGCGGGTTGCGGGAGGTGGCCGAGGCTGCCCGAGACGCCCCTCCGCCGCCCACGCCCCTCCGGCCGGTGGATCTGCTGCTGGACGGACTGACCCTGAGGTTCACGCAAGGCTATGAGGCGAGCGTTCCCACGCTGCAGAAAGCTCTCGAGGCTCTCCGGCATGACGATTCGGGGCGTCGCCCCGACCACGGTCGGTGGCTCTGGCTGGCCTGCCATGTCTCGGTGATGCTGTGGGACGACGAGTCGTTCCGCGCCCTGGCCAGCAGCGCCGTCCCGCTCGCCCGCGAGACAGGCGCACTGTCCACGCTTCCCGCTGCACTCAATGCCATGGCGGTCTATCTGGTGCTGGCCGGCGAGCTCTCCCGTGCCGGTGAGCTCCTCTCGGAGGAGGATGCCATCTCCCGGGCGACCGGGGCCCCGCCGCTGCCCAATGCCAGGTTCATCCTGGCTGCCTGGCGCGGCCGACAGACCGAAGCCGCCGACCTCAACGAGGCTGTTCTGGCGGAGGCGACGAAGCGGGGTGAGGGCACCACGGTCGGCTCGAGCCAGGTCTCGCTGGCCTACCTGCACAACGGCTTGGGCAACTACGACCAAGCGCTCGCCACTGCGACCCAACCGTGGGAGAACGACGAGTTCCCGCACAGCAGCAGCGCGTTGCCCGAGTTCATCGAAGCGGCAGTCCGTGCCGGTGAGCCGGAGCGCGCGGAGGCGGCGTTGGCGCAGCTCGACTCCCGGGCGCGCGCCAGTGGGACGCAGTTCGCGCTGGGGTTGGCGGCGCGCTCGCGGGCGCTGACCACGACCGGTCCTGCCGCCGAGGAGCACTACCGCGAGGCGATCGAGCGGCTGGGCAGCTCTCGGATGGCTGCCCACCTCGCCCGCGCCCACCTCGTCTACGGGGAGTGGCTGCGCCGCGAAGGTCGCCGCCAGGACGCACGGGAGCAACTCCGTACCGCCCACCGGATGCTGTCCGACATGGGTGTGGAGGCCTTCGCGGAGCGCGCCTCCCGCGAGCTGCGCGCCACCGGCGAGCATCCCCGCAAACGGACCGTCCAGCCGACCGACGCCCTCACCGCCCACGAGCTGAACATCGCACGGCTGGTTGCCACCGGCGCGACCTCCCGGGAGGTCGGCGGTCAGCTGTTCCTGAGCCCCCGCACGATCGAGGCCCACCTGCGCAACATCTTCCGCAAGCTGGGCATCACCTCGCGACGACAGCTCCGAGAGCTCCAGCTCCCCTGAACCCGCGGACACCCGGCCACGGTCCGAAGCTCCTGGTGAGCGTGGGCTGATGAGACTAGGCATTTCTCCCTGATGCGAACGAGCGGGCTGCCGCGTGAGTCTGGGACTTCGCGACGATCAGGAGCAGCGCGAGGGCCTGGGGCACAGCCGATCGAGATGGGGAACGGAGCAGACGTTGAGGGTGTTCATCATCGGGGTCAGCGGCGCCGTCGGGGGGCTGCTGGCACGGAACCTGACCGACCGCGGCGACGAGGTCCTCGGGCTCGTGCGCCGCGCAGATCAGCGGGACAGGCTGGCAGCCCGAGGTACGGTCGCGCAGGTCGGCGAGCTCGCCGACATGTCGGCTGAGGCCCTTGCACCCATGCTCAGTGGAGTCCACGTCACGGTCTTCGCCGCCGGATCGAACGGCGGCGCCAAGAAGGACACCTCCGAGATCGACGGTGAGGGTGTCGTCAAGGCGCTCGAGGCGACCCGCCTCGCAGACGTGCCCCGATTCGCGTTGCTGTCGGTGCTTCCTGAAGCGGGACGCGGAGATGATCTCGACGAGGACAAGGAGTTCTACTTCGCGGTGAAGAAGCTGGTGGATGTCACCGTGAGCGAGAGCTACCTCGACTGGCTCATCCTCCGACCGGCGATGCTCGTCGATCGGGCGGGGACCGGGACGATCGCCCTCGGTCCCGCGCAGCCTCATGACGAGATCTCGCGGGAGGACGTCGCGGCCACTCTGGCAGCGTTGCTCCATGAGCCCCTGATCCGACGGCAGATCCTCGAGCTCACGCAAGGCTCGACACCGATCGAGGCGGCAGTTCATGCGAACATCCGCTGACCGACGTGTTCGTCGCATGTGGGAGACGGGCCGATCCGTCGATCGAGCTTCTCGACCAGGGTCCTTGCCGGTCCGTCGACAGCCCACCACTCGCTCAGTCGGGCTCGGTGCGCAGCACTGGTCCTGCCCACCCTCGTTCCCTGAGTGCAGGAGGCGGGCGTGAAGCTGACGACGCTGCTGGGCCGGCACGAGGAGTGGGAAGCAGTCAAACAGCTGCTCGCCCGGTCGCAGTCAGGACGAAGCGGAGTTCTCGTCGTGCGCGGGGAAGCGGGCATCGGCAAGACGGCGCTGGTCGAGCATGCCCGCGCCACGGCGTCCGACGTGGGGTTCAGGGTCGAGAGCGCGGTGGGCGTGGAGTCCGAGACCCAGTTCGCCTTCGCAGGGCTGCACCAGCTGTGCGCGCCGATGCTGGACCGCGCCGGCACGTTGCCCGATCCCCAGCGGGCCGCTCTCGGCGTGGCGTTCGGACAGCAAGCCGGTGCCGCACCGGACCAGTTCCTTGTCGGACTGGCGGTCCTCAACCTGCTGGCCGAGGTTGCTGAGGAGACTCCGCTGCTGTGCCTCGTCGACGATGCGCAGTGGCTGGACGAGGCGTCTGCCCAGGTCCTGGCCTTCGTGGCGCGGCGGGTCGCAGCGGAGCGGCTGGCGTTGGTGCTCGTGGTGCGCGACCCCCCAGCGGACGGCCTTCACCCGTTCTCGGGATTGCCTGAGCTGCGCCTGGGGGCGCTTCGCGAGAGCGACGCCCGAAGGCTGCTGGCGTCGGTGACCCACACGACGCTGGACGCCGCGGTGTGCGACCGGTTCATCGCCGAAGCGCGCGGCAACCCGCTGGCCCTGCTGGAGCTCCCCCGCAGCACGCCACTGGCCGACGGGTTCGCCGGCGGGTTCGAGCCGCCGGACGTCGTGGCTGTCCCACGCCGCGTCGAGGACAGCTTCCAGCGCCGTGCGCGCAGCCTCCCGGCCGAGGTGCAGCTGCTGCTGTTGCTCGCCTCGGCGGAGCCGACCGGGGACGTGGCACTGCTGTGGCGTGCAGCCACGCACCTGGGTATCCGAGCTGATGCGGCCGCACCGGCCGGGGCAGCGGGGTTGCTGGAGATCGACACGCGAGTGCGGTTTGCGCATCCACTGGCGCGTTCGGCGGTCTACCGCGCTGCCAAGCCCCCCGATCGGCGCCGCGTGCACGACGCGCTGGCCGCCGCCAGCGACCCCGTGTCCGACCCCGACCGACGCGCCTGGCACCGCGCGAAGGCGGTCGTGGGCACCGACGAGCAGGTCGCCGCGGAGCTGGAGCGCTCTGCTGGTCGTGCCCGTGCCCGCGGTGGGCTCGCCGCTGCCGCCGCGTTCCTGCAGCTTGCGAGCGACCTGACCCCCGATCCGGCCACCCGCGCGACTCGGGCACTCGAGGCCGCGCACGCCAAGCACGACGCCGGTGCGTTCACGTCCGCCCTGGAGCTGCTGACCGTCGCCGCGGCCGGGCCACTCGCGCCTCTGCAGCTCGGGCGGCTCAGGTTGCTACGCGCTCAGATCGCGTTCCACCTGACCCGAGGCAGCGACATACCGGGGATGCTGCTCGACGCCGCCAAGACCTTGGCTCCGCTGGACTCGTCGCTGGCCCGCGACACCTACCTCCACGCGATGGATGCCGCGGTCCACGCCGGTGACCTCGCCTGCGGTTCCGGGGTGCTCGGCGTGGCCCGAGCTGCCCGCGACGCTCCCCGAGCACCGGTGCCGCCGCGGCCGGTCGATCTGCTGCTGGACGGGCTGACCACGAGGTTCACGGACGGGTACGAGGCGAGCGTTCCCACCCTGCAGCGGGCCTTGGAGACCCTTCTTGACCATGAATCCGCCGTTGACGACGACAACGACCGCCCCTGGCTGTGGCTGGCCTGCCACGTCGCGGCGATGCTGTGGGATGACCAGGCACTGTCCGCGTTGGCCAACCGGGCCGTCCGGCTCGCCCGCGAGGCCGGCTCCCTGTCCACGCTCCCCGCCGCGCTCAACGCCGTCGCCTCGATCCTCGTGCTCGCCGGTGAGCTGGCCTCAGCCACCGAGCTGGCCGCCGAGGAAGCCACGATCACCCAGGTGATCGGCGCCCCGCCGCTGCCGAATGCCCGGTTCATGCTGGCTGCCTGGCGTGGTCGCCAGGCCGAAGCCTTGGAGCTGTACGCAGCCATGGTCGAGGAGGCGACGGAGCGGGGCGAGGGCGCACCGGTCGCCCTGGCTCAGGCAACGCTGGCGGCGCTGCACAACGGCTTGGGCAACTACGACGACGCGCTCGCCGCGGCGAGACCGCCGTGCGAGCACGACGACGTGGCGTACAGCAGCCTGGCCCTCCCGGAGCTGGTCGAGGCGGCAGTCCGCGCCGGTGATCCGGAGCGTGCGGAGGCCGCGCTCGAGCTGCTCAGCTCCCGGGCCCGCGCCAGTGGGACGGACTTCGCGCTGGGCCTGGCCGCGCGCTCACGTGCGCTGACCACGACCGGGCCCGCCGCCGAGGAGCACTACCGCGAGGCGATCGCGAGGCTCACCAACTGCCGGTATCCCGCCTTCCTCGGCCGTACCCACCTCGTCTACGGCGAGTGGTTGCGCCGCGAGGGTCGTCGCCAGGACGCCCGGGAACAGCTGCGCACCGCCCACCAGCAGCTGTCGGACATGGGTATGGAGGCGTTCGCCGAGCGCGCCGCCCGGGAGCTGCGGGCCACGGGCGAGCATCCCCGCAAGCGGACCGCTCAGCCGACCGCCCAGCCGACCGACGCCCTCACCGCCCAGGAGCTGCAGATCGCTCGGCTGGTGGCCACCGGCGCGACCTCCCGGGAGGTCGCTGCGCACCTCTTTCTCAGCCCCCGCACGATCGAGGCCCACCTCCGCAGCATCTTCCGCAAGCTGGGCGTCACCTCCCGCGGACAGCTCAAAGTGCTGCCGCTGCCCTGACCGGGCCGGCAGCCATCCACATGCCAGATCCGTTGCCCGGCACCCATGCTTCGACGTCTGTCGCGGCGTACGTCCCCAGCGGCTCGGCCACGACAGGGCCGCGGCGTGGTCACCAGCTGGTCGGACGCCGGCCGGGTGCGCCTCTCCGAGGCCAGTGACCGGTCAGACGTTGAAGCGGAACTCCACCGAGTCGCGTCGCGAAACAACCTCTGCGGCCAACGCCGCCCTCAACTCGTCGTGAGCGGGACCCAACGCGGTCGCGGGGTCGCGCCAGTTGCTGGCGTCGTACAGCCAGACTGGCCGACCGACGATGTCGGGCGACTCCCACTCGTAACGAGGCCAGATGTGGCAATGCAGAAAGGCGTCGGTGTTCCCGAGGATCTCGACGTTGAGCCGCCGAAAGGCCGGGTCCAACCGACGACACACGGTCTCGACCGCGTCGGCGAGGAGGTCGACATCGGCGAGGTAGCGCAAACGCTCAGCACGCGGCAGATCGGACAGCCGGTCGACACCCGGAGTCTTGGTCAGGGCGAGTGCGTAGCCGGGAAGGAACTGGACATCGCCGATGACCGCGTAAGCGGCAGACAACTCCGCGAGCACTGTCGGATTCCGCCCATCGATCGCGGATTGGATGCGCTCCTGACGCCAGTCTCGTAGCTCGGTCATGCGAGGAGGCTACGCATCAGCACTCAGCCCGCGAAGAGCCCTCCGGTTGGACCGCAACTAGACATTGAACCTGAACTCCACGACGTCGCCGTCGGCCATGACGTAGTCCTTGCCCTCCATGCGGACCTTGCCGGCCTCCTTGGCCTTCTGCATGGAGCCGGCCTCGACGAGGTCGGTGAAGGAGACGATCTCGGCCTTGATGAAGCCGCGCTGGAAGTCGGTGTGGATGACGCCGGCGGCCTCGGGGGCGGTGGCGCCCTTCTTGATCGTCCAGGCCCGGGTCTCCTTGGGGCCGGCGGTCAGGTAGGTCTGCAGGCCGAGGGTGTCGAAGCCGACCCGGGCGAGCACGTCGAGGCCGGGCTCCTCCACGCCCATCTCGGCGAGCATCGCGCGGGCCTCGTCGTCGTCGCCGAGCTCCACCAGCTCGGACTCGAACTTCGCGTCCAGGAAGATCGCCTCGGACGGCGCGACGATCTCGCGCATCCGGTCCTTGAGGGCCTCGTCGGCCAGCTCGTCGGCGTCGCAGTTGAAGACGTAGATGAAGGGCTTGGCGGTCAGCAGCGACAGCTCGCGGATCAGCTCGCGGTCCACCGACGTCGCGATGACCGGCGTACCGGCCTCGAGGTGGCCGAGCGCCTCCTTGGCGGCCTCCAGGTTCGCGACGAGCGCCTTGTTGCCGCGCGCCTCCTTCTCCAGCCGCGGGATCGCCTTCTCGACCGTCTGCAGGTCGGCGAGGATCAGCTCGGTCTGGATGGTGGAGATGTCGTTGGCGGGGTTGACCTCGCCGTCGACGTGGGTGACGTCCTCGTCGCGGAAGACCCGGGTGACCTGGCAGATCGCGGCGGACTCGCGGATGTGGGAGAGGAACTTGTTGCCCAGGCCCTCGCCCTCCGACGCGCCGCGGACGATGCCGGCGATGTCGACGAACTCCACCGTGGCCGGGAGGATCTTGGCGCTGCCGAAGATCTCGGCCAGGACCGGCAGCCGCTCGTCCGGCACGCCCACGACCCCGACGTTCGGCTCGATGGTGGCGAACGGGTAGTTCGCCGCGAGCACGTCGTTCTTGGTCAGGGCGTTGAAGAGGGTGGACTTGCCCGCGTTGGGGAGACCGACGATGCCGATGGTGAGAGCCACGAGCGGCGAGTGTACGGAGCCGCGCGGGACCCGGCCGAATCACGACCGGGTCGTCGCCGCCCGCTCCCGCGCCGGGTGGGAGCATCGCGGCGTGGACGTCGACCGGATCCGTGCCTGCTTCCCCGCCCTCGACCTCGGGGTCGCCCACTTCGACGGGCCCGGCGGCTCGCAGGTGCCGCGCCAGGTCGCCGGCGCGGTCGCGGCCGCGATGACCGCGGGGCTCGGCAACCGCGGCACCACCACCGAGGCCGAGGCTCGCACCGAGCGGATCGTCGCCGAGGCCCGCGCCGCCGCCGGGGACCTGCTCGGCACCGACCCGCGCGGGGTGGTCGTGGGCCGCTCGATGACCCAGCTGACCTTCGACATGGCCCGCACGCTGTCTCGCTCCTGGGGCCCGGGCGACGAGGTGGTCGTGACCCGGCTCGACCACGACGCCAACATCCGCCCCTGGGTGACCGCGGCCGAGCGCGCCGGCGCGACCGTGCGGTGGCTCGGCTTCGACCCCGCGACCGCCGAGCTCGACGACCTCGCCCCGCTGCTGGGCGAGCGGACCCGGCTGGTGGCGTTCACCGCCGGCTCCAACCTCCTCGGCACCCGCCCCGACGTACGTCGCCTCGCGGACGCGGCCCACGAGGCCGGCGCCCTGGTCTACCTCGACGCGGTGCACCTGGCCCCGCACGCGCCGGTCGACCGGTCGGCGCTCGGGGTCGACCTGCTCGCGTGCTCGCCCTACAAGTTCTTCGGCCCGCACCTCGGGCTGCTCGCCGGCGACCCGGCGTTCCTGGAGACCCTCCACCCCGACAAGCTGCTGCCCTCGACCGACGTGGTGCCCGAGCGGTTCGAGCTCGGCACGCTCCCCCACGAGCTGCTGGCCGGCGTGACCGCGGCCGTGGACTTCATGGCCGGCCTCGAGCCGGGTGGCGGTGACCGGCGCGAGCGGCTGCTGCGCTCGATGGCGGCCCTGGAGGCCCGCGAGTCGGCCCTGCTCGACCACCTGGTCGACGGGCTGCGCGCGATCGACGGCGTCACGCTGCACGGTGCGCCGGCCCGCCGCACCCCGACCGTGCTGTTCACCGTGGCCGGCCACGCCCCGGTCGACGTCGCGCGGCACCTGGCCGACCAGGGGGTC
This sequence comes from Nocardioides marmotae, assembly GCF_013177455.1. Taxonomy (NCBI): domain Bacteria; kingdom Bacillati; phylum Actinomycetota; class Actinomycetes; order Propionibacteriales; family Nocardioidaceae; genus Nocardioides; species Nocardioides marmotae. The sequence continues at coordinate 1,028,923 of NZ_CP053660.1, read as the reverse complement.
AACGCGCCGGCGGGCCACTTCTACGCGCTCGAGGCCTCGCGGCACGCCGGGCTGGGCGACACCGGCGGCGTGCGCGCCGGCCTGGCGGCGTACACCTCCGAGGAGGACGTGGATCGGCTCGTCGCGGCGGTGGCCGACCTGCGCTGACCTCTGCGCCGACCCCTGCGCCGACCTCGGGCCGCCCCCGCACTGGCGGGCGGGGCCGGCGGGGTAGTCCGACACGAGCGCGCCCTTGGCGGGATAGTCCGACACCAGCGCGCCCTTTCCGGCGGACCTCAGGGCGCTCCTGTGCCGGACTATCCCGCCAGCCGGCCCGTGCCCGCCCCCGGGCACGGCTCAGGCCTGCGCACGAGGGACCCGGTCAGACCAGCAGGGTGACCGCGGCGACGACGCCGGCGACGAGCACGGCGGCGCGCAGGGCGGTGGCGGGGAGCCGGCGGGCGATCCGGGCGCCGAGGTAGCCGCCGCCGACCGAGCTGAGGGCGAGCAGCGCGACGACGACCCAGTCGACCTCGGCGACCAGGGTGAAGACGATCCCCGCGACGAGGTTGGAGGCCATCAGCGAGGTGGTCCGGATGCCGGCGACGACGCCGAAGTCGAGGTCGAGGGAGAGCGCGAGGACGGCGATCATCATGACGCCGGCGCCGGCGCCGAAGTAGCCGCCGTAGACGCCGGTCAGCACGACGAAGACGGTCGCGACCGGCGAGAGACGCAGCCGGACGGGCCGCTCACCGGGGCCGTGGCGGGCGCGCAGCGCGGCGGAGATGCGCGGCTGGGCGGCGACGAGCACGCAGGTGCCGAGGATCAGCCACGGCACGACCGCCTCGAAGACGCTGGAGGGCAGGGCCAGCAGCAGGCCCGCGCCGAGCAGCCCACCGACCGCGGAGAGCGCGATCACCCGCACCGTCAGCGCCGGCTCCACCTTCAGCTCGTCGCGATAGCCGACCGCGCCGCCGGCGCCGGCGGGGATCAGCCCGAGGGTGTTCGAGACGTTGGCGACCACCGGCGGCAGCCCGACGGCCAGGAGCACCGGGAAGCTGAGCAGGCTGGCCACCCCCACGGTCGAGGTGAGCAGGCCGGCGCCGAAGCCGGCGAGCACCACCCAGACGTGCTCGAGCAGGCCGTCCACCACGTGCGTCCCTCTCCTGGCCCGCGCGGGGCCCGCCTCGTCGAGCGGTCAGCCGCCCAGCATGCCCTGGCAGGTCGTGGCCGCCGCGGCCGCGTCGCCCCGGAGCACGGCGTCGGCCAGCGCGTCGAGCCGCTCGCGCGCCTCGGGCGTGTCCCCCGGGCCGGGCGCGTGCCCGGCGAGGGCGTCGTCGAGCTCGGCGAGCAGGCCGCCGCCGGCCAGGCGGCGTACGCACCGCCAGGTGTGGTCGAAGGTCCGCGGCCGGCCGTCGGGGGCGAGCATGGCGGTGCGCAGCGAGCTGTCCGCCCCGGCGGCGACCCGGGCCAGCCCGGCGAGCACGGCCTCGCGGGCGACCTGGACCTCCGAGCGCGGCCGTTCGGCCAGCCCGGCCTGCCAGGCCGCACCGCCGGGCGGCTCCGGCTCCCGGACCAGCGCGCCGACCCCGTGCCGCACCTCGATGCGCCCGCGGGTCTCGAGCGAGGCGAGCGCCCGCGACAGCGTCGCCCGGCTGACGCCGAGCTCGGCCGCGAGCTGCCGCTCGGGCGGCAGCCGGTCCCCGCCGACGAGCCCCTGGGCCTCGATGAAGTCCGAGATGTGCGCGGCCAGGCTCTCGTAGAGGCGCTCGCGCCGCAGCGGGGTCAGGCGGCGCGGGGGCGGCTCCTCGGACATGCCTTCGATCGTAGTGACCCAGTGGTCCAGTTGTCAGGTGGCCTAGCCACTGACATGATCAATCCCCACGGCGCATGACGCGCATCACACTGGAGGGAAGCACCTGTGTCCACCGAACTCGTCTCACTCGCGGTCCTCGTGATCGTGTTCCTGGTGGCGACCGTCCGCGGCGTCAACATGGGCGCGCTCGCGCTCGTCGCCGCGTTCATCGTCGGCCTCGCCGTCTACGACCTCGATGCCGACGGCGTGCTGGGCGGCTTCCCCAGCGACCTGTTCGTCATCCTCGTCGGAGTCACCTACCTCTTCGCCCTGGCCAAGAACAACGGCACCGTCGACTGGATCGTGCACGCCGCCGTCCGCGCGGTCGGCGGTCGCGTCGCGCTCGTGCCGTGGGCGATGTTCCTGGTCTGCGCGGCCGTGACCTCGATCGGCGCGGTCAGCCCCGCCGCGGTCGCCATCGTCGCGCCGGTCGCCATGGGCTTCGCACTGCGCTACTCCATCAACCCGATGATGATGGGCATGATGGTCGTGCAGGGCGCGACCGCCGGCTCCTTCTCCCCCATCGGCATCTTCGGCTCGATCACCAACGGCGTGGTCGACCAGAACAACCTGCCGGGCAACCAGCTGGTCCTCTTCCTCACCACCTTCACCGCCGCCGCGCTGATCGCCGCGATCACCTACGTCGCCTTCGGCGGCCGGGCCCTGATCGCGCGCGGCAAGGAGACCGCGACCGTCTCGGCCATGGGCGCCGAGGCCGAGGCCGCCAGCCACGCCGCGATGCGCTCCGGCGGCCCCGGCACGCCGTACTCCGCCGTCGAGGCCTCCCGCAGCACCGGCGGGGGCAGCACCGAGCCCGTCGACCCGGAGCACACCCTCGACCCCCAGCGCATCGTCACGCTGCTCGGCCTGGTCGCGCTCATGGTCGGCGCGCTCGGCTTCGACCTCGACGTCGGCTTCACCGCGCTGACCATCGCGGTCGCGCTCACCCTCGCCTTCCCCACCTCCGCCAAGGGCGCGGTCGAGAAGATCAGCTGGGGCACCGTGCTGCTGATCGGCGGCATCGTCACCTACGTCAACCTGCTCCAGGACCAGGGCGTCGTCGACTGGGTCGGCGAGCAGGTCGCCGAGGTCGGCGCCCCGCTCGTGGCGGCGCTGCTCATCTGCCTCATCGCCGCGGTGGTCTCGGCCTTCGCGTCCACGACCGGCATCATCGGCGCGCTCATCCCGCTCGCCGTGCCGTTCCTGCTGACCGACCAGGTCAACGCGATCGGCCTGATCGCGGCGCTGGCGATCTCCAGCTCGGTCGTCGACTGCAGCCCGTTCTCCACCAACGGCGCGCTGGTCGTCGCCAACGCCGACGCCGCCGACCGCGAGCTGGTCTTCAAGCGGCTCATGCAGTGGGGCATGTCGATCGTGGTGATCGCCCCGCTCGTCGCCTGGGCGATCCTGGTGGTCCCCACCACCTGAGCACCACCGGGTTGCGGGGGTCAGACCCCCGCGACCGCCTCGGCCAGGGCCGCGGCGTCGGTCACCTCGACCGGCGGCCGCGGCCCTGTCGCGTCCACGACGTGGCCGGGCCGCACCAGCCGCACCGTCGGCAGGCCAGCCTCGATCGCCCCGCGTACGTCGCGTGCCGACGCCGCCACGTGGACCAGCCGGTCCGGTGCGGCCTCGGCCGCGGCGCGGGCGTAGATCTCGCGGCTCGGCTTGTACGCGCCGAGCCGCTGGGAGGTCATCACGAGCGCCGGGTCGACCAGCGCGTGGGCGCGGGTGCGCCGCGCCAGGTCGTCGTCGACGTTCGAGAGCAGCCCCACGCGGTGGTCGCGCGCGACGGCGGCGACCCCCGCGGCCACGTCGGGCCACAGCGGCCACTCGCCGACCGAGTCCTCCAGGCGGGCGGTGTCGGCGTCGACGTACCCCTGGTCGTGGCCGAGCTCGGCCCAGGCCCGCGCCAGCGCCTCGCGGGAGAGGTCGTGGAACGTGGTCGGCGCGGTCGCGGTGCGCTGGAGCGCCTTGTTGTGGCCGTCCCAGCGGTCGTAGAGCTCCTCGCCCGACTGCGGCCACCCGCGCTCGGTCGCCAGCTCGGCCAGCACGCGCGGGGCGCCGGTGCGGCTGTCGGTCAGGGCGCTGAACAGGTCGAAGGTGACGATCACGCCAGCGACGTTATCGCCGCCTCCCGACGGCGCCCCGAGAGCGTCAGCCAGCCGCTGACGGCGGTGTAGTAGGCGACGTAGGCCAGCGAGGCCCCGACCAGGACGGTGGAGGGGTCGGGCAGGTCGAGGACGAGCAGCGCGTAGACCGCGAGCCACGCGGTCGCCAGGGTCATGTTCAGCCCCCACAGCGCCTCGGTGCGCGAGGGGTAGACGTAGCGCACCGGCACGTAGACCAGCACCGCGAGCACGAGCAGCAGCACGACCGTCGCGGTGACCGAGAGGTCGAGGACGAAGACGTGGAAGGCCACGATGTTCCAGTAGCTCGGGAACCCGCGGAAGTAGTGGTCCTCGGTCTTCGCGTCGCTGCGGCAGAACTGGTAGCAGGAGGCCACCAGCGGCACCGCCGCCACCACCGCACCCCAGGCGCCGTCGGGCAGCCGGCCCGTCGCCCACAGCAGGATCATCGGCGCGAAGGCGTAGGTGAGGTAGTCGACGATGTTGTCCAGCAGTGCGCCGTCGATCTCGGGCACCACCTCCTTGACCCGGAAGCGCCGGGCCAGGAATCCGTCGGTCCCGTCGACGAGCATCGCGACCAGGAAGAGCCACAGGACGGCCTCGACCTCGCCCTGGTAGGACAGGTGGACCATCAACAGGCCCAGCACCGCCCCGGACATCGTGTACGCATGCACCATCCACGCAGCAGCCCGGGCCATGGCATGACCCTAGGCGGTGCCTAGGGTGGGGCGCGTGCGGGTCGCTACTTGGAACGTCAATTCCCTCCGGTCACGCATCGCGCGGGTCGAGGCCTTCCTCGAGCGGCACGACGTCGACGTGCTCGCCCTGCAGGAGACCAAGGCCCGCGAGGAGCAGGTCCCGCTCATGGGTCTGCAGTCGATGGGCTACGAGGTCGCCTACGCCGGCACCAACCAGTGGAACGGCGTCGCGGTGCTCAGCCGGGTCGGCCTCGAGGACGTCGAGGTGGGCTTCCCGGGCCAGCCGGGCTGGGGCGACCCGGCGGAGTCCGAGGCGCGCGCGATCGGCGCGACCTGCGGCGGCGTACGGGTCTGGTCGCTCTACGTCCCCAACGGCCGCAAGGTCGACGACCCGCACTACCACTACAAGCTCGACTGGCTGGCCCGGCTGCGCGAGGCGGCGAAGGACTGGCGCGACACCCCGACCGCGCTGGTCGGCGACTGGAACGTCGCCCCGACCGACGAGGACGTCTTCGACCCCAAGCAGTTCGCGACCTCGACGCACGTCACCCCGCGCGAGCGGGCGGCCTTCCAGGCCTTCCTCGACGACGGGTACGTCGACGTGGTCCGCCCGCACGCGCCGGGCCCGGAGGTCTACACCTACTGGGACTACTACCGGCAGCGCTTCGAGCGCAACCGCGGCCTGCGGATCGACTTCGTCCTGGGCTCCGCGCCGTTCGCCGAGCGGGTGACCGGCGCGTTCATCGACCGCGAGGAACGCGCCGGCCAGGGCGCCTCCGACCACGCCCCCGTGGTCGTCGACCTGGACTGAGGGCCCGGCCGGTCTCAGCCGAGCGCTCAGCTGCTGATCGGGTTGGCCTTCTTGACCGCGCGCTTGGTCGACTTGACGCCGGACTTCGCCGCCCCGGTGATGCCCTGGGTCAGCAGCGTGAGGCCGGCGCCGACCAGCCAGACGTCCTTGGCCACGCCGATGCCCTCCGGGCTGGGGCGGATGCCGTCGTCGAGGGTCATCGAGGGGGTCTTGAGGTACATCCCGACCAGGCTCGCGCCGAACGCGGTCAGCACGCCGCCCGCGACCGTCGCGGGCACCTTCGGGGTGAGCAGCGCCGCGCCGACCGCGATCTCGCTGTAGGCGAGCAGCTGGGCGAAGCTCACGGGCTTCATGTCCTTGAACAGCGCCGGGTACGTCGATGCCGCGGCGCCGTGGAGGTACCCGGCGGTGCCCTCGTCGGCGCCGAGCTTGCTGACGCCGGAGTTGAGGATGAACGCGCCGGTGGCGACGCGGAGCGGGACATGGGTCAGGTTCACGGGTACTCCTCGATGGGGTGCGGACTTCCCCGCCGGTGACCAGGCCCGGCCCCGGCCAATCGGGTCGGCCCGTGGCCCGTCCGCGGCACTGTCGGTGGGACTGTCGGCGGTCCGCGGCATGCTGCGGCCATGCAGACGGTGACGTTGTTCCTCGCGCTCGCGGTCGGGCTCGCGCTCGGCGCGCTGGTCGGCGTGCTGTGGGCGCGGTCGCGACCGGCGGTGGTCGAGGGCGCGCTGGAGTCCGCGGAGGTGATGCAGGGCCTGGACCGGCTCAGCGACCAGCTGCGCCACCTCGACCTCCAGCGCGAGGGCTGGACCGGGCGGCTGCACCAGCAGGTCGACGACCTGCGCCGCGAGACCCAGTCGCTGGCGACCGCGCTGCGCAAGCCGCAGGTGCGCGGCCGGTGGGGCGAGCTGCACCTGCGCCGGGCCGTGGAGCTGGCCGGCCTGGTCGACCGGTGCGACTTCACCGAGCAGGTCCGGCTGGAGGACGGCGCGCTGCGGCCCGACCTCGTCGTCAACCTGGTCGGCGGCCGGCGGGTGGTCGTGGACGCCAAGGTGCCGCTCGACGCCTACCTCGACGCGAGCTCCGCCGACGACGACACCCAGCGCCGCCACCACCTGGCCCGGCACGCCCGCCAGCTGCGCACCCACGTCGACCAGCTCGGCTCCAAGGCCTACTGGCGCTCGCTGCCGGAGACCCCGGAGTTCGTCGTCCTCTTCGTGCCGGCCGAGTCGTTCCTCGCCGCCGCGCTCGAGACCGACGGCGGGCTGCTCGAGCACGCCGCCGCCAAGCAGGTCGTGCTCGCCTCCCCCACCACGCTGATCGCGCTGCTGCGCACCGTCGCCCACGGCTGGACCCACGAGGCGCTGGCCGACCAGGCCCGGGAGATCCACCGGCTCGGGCGCGACCTGCACACCCGGCTCGGCACCTTCGGCGGCCACCTCGACTCCGTCGGCCGCTCGCTCAACGCCGCCGTCGGGCACTACAACGCCGCGGTCGGCTCGCTGGAGACCCGGGTGCTCGTCGCGGCCCGCCGGTTCACCGATCTCGCGGTCACCGAGGACGAGCTGCCCGCCCCGCGCGCGGTCGAGCTGCGGGCGGTGGACCGGCGTGCCGCCCCCGACGACGCCGACCGCGGCCCTACCGTGGCCTGAGGGGCCACGGCCCGACGGACCACCGGCGCCGAGGAGGAGTCGTGGAGCGTGCCAGGACGGTGTGGGAGGAGGGCCGCGAGCCCGCCTTCGCGGTCGTCGCGCTCGGCCTCGCCGTCGCGCTGACGGCGGTCGTCCTCGACGTCTGGCTCTTCGGCGACGTGGGGCTGCTCTTCGACCTCGCCTTCGTCGCCCTGTGCGTGGCGCTCGCCCTGCGGGTGCGGCCCGCGGACTTCTTCGTCGTCGGCGTGCTCCCCCCGCTGCTCATGCTCGTGGTCTTCGTCCTGCTCGGCAGCACCCGCCCCGACACGATCGCCGAGCCCCACGACGGCGCGGTCCAGGCGGTCGTCTCCGGGTTGTCGACCCACAGCGCCGCCCTGGTGAGCGGCTACCTGCTCTGCCTGGCCTGCCTCTTCGTCCGCCAGCGCGTGCTCACCGCGAACGGCCAGCCCACGGACCTGCTCGGCTCCTGAGCCGCTCGCCCCTGGTCGACGGCCCTCGTCCCCCGGCCCGGCGGGATAGTCCGCCACGAGAGCGCCCTTTCGGCCCGCTCAAAGGGCCCAGGTGTGTCGGACTATCCCTCCAGCCACCCTCGACCACCCCAGCAGGCCGGCCATCGGAGGCGGGAGGTCAGGACTCGAAGCGGTCGGGGTCGCCGGCGCCGCGGCGTACGACCTCGGGGACGCCGTCGGACCAGTTGATGACCGTGGTCGGCTCCGACGGGGTCTCGCCGCACTCGACGACGACGTCGACGTCGTTGTCGAGCTCCTCCTTGATCTCCCAGCCCATGGTCCGGGCCTCGGTCTCGCCGGGGAGGATCAGGGTGCTGGAGAGCAGCGGCTCGCCGAGCTTCTCCAGCAGCGCCTGGACGAAGACGTGGTCGGGGATCCGCACGCCGACGGTCTTCTTCTTCGGGTGCAGCAGCCGCCGCGGCACCTCGGGCATGCCGGGGAGGATGAAGGTGTACGGCCCCGGCGTCGCGGCACGGATCGCCCGGAACGCCGCGTTGTCGACGTGGACGAGCTGGCCGAGCTGGGAGAAGTCACGGCACACCAGCGTGAAGTGGTGCCGGTCGTCGAGACCGCGGATGCGCAGGATGCGGTCGCGGCCGTCGCGGTTGCCCACCCGGCAGCCGAGGGCGTACCCGGAGTCGGTCGGGTAGGCGATCAGCGCGTCGTCGTTCAACGCGTCCACCACCTGCTGGAGCAGGCGGGGCTGGGGGTTGTCGGGGTGGATGTCGACGAAACGGGCCACCTCCCGAGCCTAGACCCGTCCAGACCTGACCCGGACGCCGCGTTTGCCGCCCCCACCGGGCGGGGATGCTGGGGCCGTCTCTGAGCCGGACGTGGGGGGTGTGTGCTCGTGGGAAGAGGTCTGCTCCGGACCAGGCGCGCCGTCGCGTCGTCGGTGGCCGCCGTGCTCGTCGGGCTGGGCGCCGGCGTGCTCGTGCCGGTGCTCGGCGCGACCCCCGCCCAGGCGGCGCGCACGACCCTGCCGGGGACGCTCGAGACCCGCGCGCAGCAGACCGCGACGGTCGCCGTCCCGGTGCCCGCGGGGGTCGACCCGCGCTGGGTCACCGGCGCGCTGACCGTCGGCGACGACGCCCGCGGCACGGTGCTGCTGCTGGTGAACGGCGACGTCGTCCGCTCCGTCCCGGCCCGGGCCTGGCAGCGGGTCGCGCTGCCGGTCGGCCGCGGCGACGTCCGCCCGGACGGCACGATCACCCTCGGCGTCCGGTTCCGTCCCGACGGCGAGCGGACCGGCTGCCGCCCGGTCGACCCCGTGGACGTCCGGCTCGCCAACCTCCACCTCCTGCACCAGGGCACCGAGCGGGTCGACCTGGCCCCCGCCCGGTTCCTGCCGGCCGCCGCGTCCCGGGTCGACGTCGTCGTCCCGCGCAACGCCCCCGACGACGTGCTCTCCGCCGGCCTGGCCGCGGTCGGCGCCCTGGCCGCGCGCTACCCCGCGGGGGTGCCCGTCGGCCTCACCACCGCCGACGTGGTGCTCCCCCGCGCCGGCGCCGGGCAGCGGGTCCTTCGGATCACCCCCGGCACGGGGCCGGCCGCCACCAGCGCGGAGGTCCGCTTCGGGCTGCCGAGCCTGACGGTGACGGGGTCCGGGGACGACCTGCGCCGCACGGTCCTGCGGCTGATCGGCACGAGCACGGGCACCGGCACCGGCGCGCGAGGGCCCCGTCCGGACGCCGAGGCCGGCGCGACCGTCACCCGCACCCTCGCCGACCTCGGCGTGGGCGCCGCCGACGCCGAGCTGAGCGGCTACGGCCGCAGCGCGACCCTGCTCCGCCTCCGCCAGGACGCCTTCGGCGGGCCGGTCGACCGGCTCGACCTGAGCCTCACCGGCGCCCACACCGGCGTCCCCGACGGCACCCGCGCCCGGCTGGACACCTACCTCGACGAGCGGCTCGTCGACTCCCGCACCCTCGGCGAGGGCGGCTCGTTCTCCGTGGAGACGAGCGTGCCCGGGTCCCGGCTGGGCCCGACCGCCGAGCTCGAGCTGGTGCTCACCGCGGTGCCCGAGGGCGGCTGCACCGCCGGCGGGCTGCTGCCCCTGCAGGTGCAGCTCGACCGGGACGCCTCGGTGCTGACCGCCGACCTCGACGACGGGTCGGCCGCGGGCCGCGCGGGCCGCAGGGAGCTCGCGGCGTTCCCCCAGGCCCTCGCCGGCCGGCTCCCAGTGGCCCTGCGCGGCGCGGGACCGGCCCGCACCGCCGCGGCCGCCGACGCCTCGCTGGTGGTCGCGAGCCTGCAGCGCGCCGCGGCGTACCCCCTCGACGTCACGGTGGTCGACGCCGAGGACCTGCTCGCCGACGGCGCGGGGCTCCTGGTCGGAGCGACCTGGGCGGACACGGTCGCGGTCCGCGCCCGGCTGCGGCCCGACGACGGCGGCCCCCGCGGTGCGGCGCTCCAGGTCGCGGGCGAGGAGGGGCGCCCGGTGCTCGTCCTCGGCGCCCTCGGCCCGAGCTCCGACGTGCTGCGGACGTGGGTCGCAGAGGAGGCGGCGCGCCAGGGGTGGGACACGCTCGGCGGTGACGCGCTGGTCAGCGATGGCGCAGCCGCCCGCCCGATCGGGGACCTGGACCCCGCGGCGCTGCCCGGCGAGGTGGCCCAGGACGTGCCGGACCTGGCGCCCGAGGCGGACGAACGGTCCTACGTCGGCTGGTTCGCCGCCGGCATCGCGGTGCTGCTGGCGCTGCTCGGCGCGCAGCTGGTCGCGACCCTCCGCCGGAGGGCGCCCCGACCGGTCAGCGAGCCGGTCAGCGAGCCGGTCAGCGAGCCTGGGCCGCGGCCTTGAGGTCGCGCCGCAGCTCCTTGGGCAGCGCGAAGATCAGGCTCTCCTCGGCGGTGTGCACCGCCTTGGCGTCGGGGTACCCCCGCTCGGCCAGGTAGGCCAGCACGCCGTCGACGAGCGACTCCGGCACGCTCGCACCGGAGGTCACGCTGACGGTGCGGACACCCTCCAGCCAGGCCTCGTCGATCTCGGAGGCGTCGTCGACGCGGTACGACGCCTTGGCGCCGGCCTCGAGGGCGACCTCGACCAGGCGCACGGAGTTCGAGGAGTTGCCGGACCCGACCACGATGACCAGGTCGGCGCCGAGGGCGATCTCCTTGACCGCGAGCTGACGGTTCTGGGTGGCGTAGCAGATGTCGTCGCTCGGCGGGTCCAGCAGCAGCGGGAACCGCTCGCGGATCGCGGCGACGGTCTCCAGGGTCTCATCGACGCTGAGCGTGGTCTGGGAGAGCCACGCGACGCGGGCCGGGTCGCGCACGACGATGCCGGCGACGTCCGCGGGGCTCTGGACGAGCTGGATGTGCTCGGGCGCCTCGCCGGCGGTCCCCTCGACCTCCTCGTGGCCCTCGTGGCCGATGAGCAGGATGTCGTAGTCCTCGGCGGCGAACCGCTTCGCCTCGTGGTGGACCTTGGTCACCAGCGGGCAGGTGGCATCGATCGTCTTCAGCTCGCGCTCGGCGGCCTCGCGGTGGACCTCCGGGCTGACGCCGTGGGCGGAGAACACCACGGTGCGGCCGGTCGGGACCTCGTCGAGCTCCTCGACGAAGATCGCGCCGCGCTGCTCGAGGTCGGAGACGACGTGCTTGTTGTGGACGATCTGCTTGCGGACGTAGACCGGCGCGCCGTACAGCTCCAGGGCCTTCTCCACCGTGACCACCGCGCGGTCGACACCGGCGCAGTAGCCCCGCGGCGCCGCGAGCAGGACCGCCTTCTCGGCGTCCTCCGGCGACAGGATCGGGGGCATGCCGATGTCGGTGCTCATGCGGCCCAGGATAGGGGGGTCGGTGGCATCCCCTAATCTCGCCGCCATGGCCCTGGAGACCTCCCTCGCCGAGCCGGCGCCCGTCCGGCAGATCGCCAATGCGATCGCCGGCTGGGTCGACCGGCTCGGAGCCGTGTGGGTCGAGGGCCAGGTCGCCCAGGTCAGCCGGCGCCCGGGCCTGGGCACCGTCTTCATGACGCTGCGCGACGCGGTCGCCGACATCTCCGTCCCGGTGACCTGCTCCCGCGTGCTCTTCGACAGCCTCAACCCGCCGCTGGTCGAGGGCGCGAGCGTGGTCATCCACGCCAAGCCGTCCTACTACGCCAACCGCGGCACGCTCTCCCTGGCCGCGCGCGAGATCCGGATGGTCGGGCTCGGCGAGCTGCTCGCCCGGCTCGAGCGCCGCCGCCAGCTGCTGGCCGCCGAGGGCCTCTTCGAGCGCCACCTCAAGCGGCCGCTGCCCTTCCTCCCCACCCGCGTGGGGCTGGTGACCGCGCCCAACAGCGCCGCTGAGCGCGACGTCCTGGAGAACGCGCGCCGCCGCTGGCCCGCGGTCCGCTTCGAGGTCGCGTACGCCGCCATGCAGGGCACCCGCTCGTGCGCGGAGGTCATGGAGGCGATCGACCGGCTCGACCGCCACCCCGAGGTCGACGTGATCGTGGTGGCCCGCGGCGGCGGCTCGGTCGAGGACCTCCTGCCGTTCTCCGACGAGGCGCTGGTCCGCGCGGTCGCCGCGACCCGCACGCCGGTGGTCTCCGCGATCGGCCACGAGCCGGACCAGCCGCTGCTCGACCTCGTCGCCGACGTCCGCGCCTCGACCCCCACCGACGCCGCGAAGCTGGTCGTGCCCGACGTCGTCGATGAGCTGCGCGGGGTCGAGGCCGCCCGCGAGCGGCTCCGCTCGGTCCTCGCCGGCTGGCTCGCCCGGGAGCAGGCCGGCCTCGACGCACTCCGGTCCCGGCCCGCGCTCGCCGACCCGCGCTCGCTGGTCGAGGCCCGGGTCACCGAGATCGAGCAGCTCCGCGACCGGGCCCGCCGCACCCTCGGCCACCGCCTCGACCGGGCCGCCGACGACATCGACCACCAGCGCGCCCGCGCCCGGGCGCTCTCGCCGCTCGCCACGCTCGAGCGGGGGTACGCCGTGCTGCAGGACGCCGACGGGCACGTCGTGACCTCGGTCGCCGGCGTCGCGGCCGGCGCCGCGGTGAGCGTGCGGGTGGCCGACGGCCGGGTGCACGCCACCACCACCGGGGTCGAGGCCGACCCCCTCGAGACCACCGGAGGAACCGATGGCTGACCCCACCCCCCAGCAGGAGCTCTCCTACGAGGCCGCCCGGGAGGAGCTGGTCGATGTCGTGCGCCGGCTCGAGGCCGGCGGCACCACCCTGGAGGAGTCGCTCGCCCTCTGGGAGCGCGGCGAGCACCTCGCGACCGCCTGCCAGCAGTGGCTCGACGGCGCGCGTCAGCGCCTGGACGCCGCGCTGGAGGACGACGACTGACCGCTGGGCCCCGGCCGGGCCGATCGGCAGGTCAGGTCAGCGGCTGGCGACCGGGTCGGTGCTGAGCAGGCCGAGGAAGACCTCCATGTCCTCCTCCGGCGCGGAGCCGTAGACCAGGACCGTCTCCTCGCCCAGCTCGGTGGCGTACGCACGGTCGCCGCCGTCGTCGCTGAAGCCCTCCCAGGTGCGGGCGCCGCCGGAGTCGACCTCCGCCGGGGCCTCCTCGTCGGTGCGCTCGTCGACGTGCTCCTCGAGGAGGTCGTCGAGGCTGTCCTCCTCCTGCCGCAGCCCGATGAACCGGCCCTCGTCGGTCAGCACGGCGAGGAAGAACTGCGGGCGCTGACCGGCCGGCGACACCTCCACGTTGGTCGCGACCCACCCGGCCGGCAGCGCCGGCGGGTAGGCCGGCTCCCGGCCGGCGGACTGCGCGGCCGCGACGGCGTCGAGGTAGTCGACCGGCTCCGGCTCGACCTCGAGCTCGGAGCGGAAGATCGATCGGAAGATCACGATCCCGATGACGAAGAGCACCACCACGATGATCGACCCGATGAGGCCGTTGGTCGTGCGCTGGTAACGGCCCGGCGTGCCCGTCTCACTCACGGCCCCATCCTCTCAGCCGGGCGCGAGCGCCCCGAACCCGCGGTTGCCGACCGCGGTCGACAACCGCAGATGCGGCACTAACCTGGCGGGATCAGCCGCAGGTGCGGCATGATCGGCCGGCATGACGACGTACCGCGTCTCCGAGGCCGCCGCGCTCCTCGGCGTCAGCGACGACACCCTGCGCCGCTGGGTCGAGGCCGGGCGCCTGACCACGGCCACGGAGGGCGGGCGCACGGTCGTGCCCGGGCCTGCGCTCGCCGCGCTCGCGGAGTCCCTCGCCGACGACCCCGACCGCGAGCAGACCCGCGCGGCGTCGGTGAGCGCGCGCAACCGGCTGCCCGGGATCGTCACCCGCGTCCTGCGTGACCGGGTGATGTCTCAGGTGGAGATGGTGTGCGGGCCCTACCGGCTGGTCTCGCTGATGAGCACGGAGGCCGCCGACGAGCTGGGGCTCGAGCCCGGCGTGCGCGCGATCGCCTCGGTCAAGTCCACCACCGTCGTGGTGGAGCGACCGTGAGGCGCGCGCTCGGGGCGGCCCTGCTGCTGGTCGTGGCCCTCGCGACCCCCGGCTGCTCGGCGGACGACGACGCCGGGCCCCGGCTGCGCGTGCTCGCGGCGGCGTCGCTGTCGAGCACCTTCGAGGACCTGGCGGCGGAGTTCGAGCGCACCCACGAGGGCGTCGACGTGCAGCTGTCCTTCGGCGGCTCCTCCGACCTCGTCGCCCAGGTGCAGGAGGGCGCTCCGGCCGACGTGATCGCCACCGCGGACGTCGCGACCATGGACCGGCTCGTCGCCGAGGGCCTGACGGACGGGGACCCGCATCTCTTCGCCACCAACGTCCTCCAGGTCGCCGTGCCCGCGGGCAACCCCGCCGGGGTCCGCGGCCTCGCCGACCTCGACGCCGGCTCGGACGCCGACCTCGTCGTCTGCGCGCCCGAGGTGCCCTGCGGCGCCGCGGCCGCGCGCCTGGCCGAGGTCGCCGGCGTACGCCTCTCCCCCGTCAGCGAGGAGCAGTCGGTCACCGACGTGCTCGGCAAGGTCGTCTCCGGGGAGGCCGACGCGGGCCTGGTCTACGTCACCGATGTGATCGCGGCCGGCGACGCCGTCGAGGGCATCGCCGTCCCCGAGGCCGACCGGGTCGTCAACGACTACCCCGTCGCCGCCCTCGCCGACAGCGAGGAGCCCGCGCTGGCGCAGGAGTTCGTCGACCTCGTGCTCGGGCCCGCCGGGCGCGAGGCGCTCGGGGCGGCGGGCTTCGGCGCGCCGTGAGGCCCGGTGTCCCGCGGTGGATCCTCCTGCCGGCCGCGGTCGGCACGGCGTTCGTGCTCCTGCCGCTGGTGGCGATCCTCGCCCGCGTGCCGTGGGCGGACCTCGGCGAGCTGGTCGGCTCCGACGCCTCGCGGGAGGCCCTGCTGCTGAGCCTGCGGACCTCGGGCACGAGCACGCTGCTGTGCATCCTGCTCGGCGTCCCGATGGCGGTCGTCCTGGCCCGCACCTCCTTCCCCGGGCAGCGGCTGGTCCGCTCGCTCGTGCTGCTCCCCCTGGTGCTGCCGCCCGTCGTCGGGGGCCTGGCGCTGCTCTACACCTTCGGCCGGCGCGGCCTCCTCGGCGAGACCCTCGACGTGCTCGGCATCCAGGTCGCCTTCTCCACCGCGGCCGTGGTGATGGCGCAGACCTTCGTCGCGCTGCCGTTCCTGGTGGTCAGCCTGGAGGGGGCGCTCCGGACGGCCGGGGAGCGCTACGAGCTGGTCGCCGCGACCCTCGGCGCCCGTCCGACGACGGTCTTCCGGCGGGTCACGCTCCCGCTCGTGCTCCCGGGGCTGGCCTCGGGCGCCGTGCTGGCCTTCGCCCGGGCGCTCGGCGAGTTCGGCGCGACGATCACCTTCGCCGGCAGCCTCCAGGGCGTCACCCGGACCATGCCCACCCAGATCTACCTGCTCCGCGAGACCGACGTCGACGGGGCGGTCGCCCTCTCCCTCGTGCTCGTCGTCGTCGCGGTCCTGGTCATCGGCCTGGCCCACCGCGGGCGGCCGGGGGGCGCGCTGTGACCCTCGAGCTCTCCGCCACCGTCGCGGCCCGCGACCTCGAGGTCTCCCTCGAGGTCGCCGACGGCGAGACCCTCGCGCTGCTCGGCCCCAACGGCACCGGCAAGTCCACCGTGCTCGCCGTGGCGGCCGGCCTGCTGCGCCCGGACGACGGCCGGGTCGTCCTCGACGGCGAGGAGCTGACCGGGCGTCGCGTGGTGCCGCCGCACGCGCGGCGTACCGCCCTGCTCGCCCAGGACCCGCTGCTCTTCCCCCACCTCACCGCCCTCGACAACGTCGCCTTCGGCCCCCGCTCCGCAGGGGTACGCCGCCGGGCGGCCCGCGACCGCGCCCGCGGCTGGCTCGCCGAGGTCGGGGCCGACGACCTGGCCGGGCGACGGCCGGGGCGGCTCAGCGGCGGGCAGGCCCAGCGGGTGGCGATCGCCCGGGCGCTGGCCGCGGAGCCGCGGCTGCTGCTGCTCGACGAGCCGATGGCCGCCCTCGACGTCGCGGTGACCCCGGCCCTGCGGCAGACGCTGAAGCGGGTGCTCGAGGGCCGCACCACCGTGGTGGTGACCCACGACGTGCTGGACGCGCTGCTGCTGGCCGACCGCGTGGTCGTGCTCGACCGCGGCCGGGTCGTCGAGCAGGGCCCGACCGCGGAGGTGCTGGCCCGCCCCCGCAGCGCCTTCGCCGCCCGGGTGGCCGGGCTGAACATGGTCGCCGGCCGCTGGTCGGACGGCGTCGTCCGCGACCCCGGCGGGCGATCGGTCGCGGGCACGCCCTCGGGCCCGGCGCTGCGCGAGGGCGACGCGGCCGTGGCGGTCTTCCGCCCCCGAGCGGTCTCGGTCTTCCGCCAGGCACCCGGCGGCAGCCCGCGCACCGCCCTGGAGGTCGTGGTCACCGACCTCGAGCCGCACGGCGACCAGGTCCGCGTGCGCGCCGGCGACCTCGCCGCCGACGTCACCGCCCACGCCGCCGCCGAGCTCGACCTCGCCCCCGGCGCCCCGGTCACCTTCGTCGTCAAGGCCACCGAGGTCGACGTCTACCCCCGCTGACCCGCCGAGGTGGCACCCCTGCAGGGTCGAGGTGGCACCCCTGCAGGGTCGAGGTGGCAGTGCTGCACGGTCGAGGTGGCAGTGCTGCACGGTCGAGGTGGCAGTGCTGCAGGGTCGGCCCGGGCAGCGGTCTCGTGTGCCGGGGGTCCGGAGCGGACCACTAGGGTTCGGGGCATGAGCCTGGACGTCGCACCCGAGTCGCCCGACCGCAACCTCGCCCTCGAGCTTGTCCGCGTGACGGAGGCCGCCGCGATGGCGGCGGGCCGCTGGGTGGGCCGCGGCGACAAGAACGGCGCCGACGGCGTCGCGGTCAACGCGATGCGCGTGATGATCTCGACGATCGGCATGCGCGGCACCGTGGTGATCGGCGAGGGCGAGAAGGACAACGCCCCGATGCTCTACAACGGCGAGGAGGTCGGCGACGGCACCGGCCCCGAGTGCGACGTGGCCGTGGACCCGATCGACGGCACCACGCTGACCGCCAAGGGCATGACGAACGCGGTCTCGGTGCTCGCGGTCGCGCCGCGCGGCACGATGTACGACCCCTCCGCGGTCTTCTACATGGACAAGCTGGTCGCCGGCCCGGAGGCGGCCGGCGTCGTCGACATCCGCCAGTCGGTCGCCGAGAACATCCACGCCGTCGCCAAGGCCAAGGGCAGCAGCCCCAGCGACGTCACGGTCGTGGTCCTGGACCGTCCGCGCCACGCGGACCTGGTCGAGCAGATCCGGGCGACCGGTGCGCGCATCAAGTTCATCAGCGACGGCGACGTGGCCGGCGCGATCATGGCCGCCCGCCCCGACACCGGCATCGACCTGCTGCTCGGCGTCGGCGGGACCCCCGAGGGCATCATCACCGCCTGCGCGATGAAGTGCCTGGGCGGCACCATCCAGGGCAAGCTCTGGCCGACCGACGACGCCGAGCGCCAGCGCGCCCTCGACGCCGGCCTCGACCTCGACGCGGTGCTCACCACAGACGAGCTGGTCACCGGCGACGACTGCTTCTTCGTCGCCACCGGCATCACCGACGGTGAGCTGATGCGCGGGGTGCGCTACCGCTCCGGCGGCGCGACGACGCACTCGCTGGTCATGCGCTCGCGCAGCGGCACGATCCGCTCGATCACCAGCGAGCACCGGCTCGAGAAGCTACGCGCTTACTCCGCGATCGACTTCGACCACTGAGTCGCCGCTGCGGCGGCGCAGCGCGCCGAGCACGTGGTCGATGACCCGCGGGTCGACGGCCATGCCGACGTGCGAGGCGGTCACCTCGACCGCCTCGGCGACGGGGTCGACGCAGGCGCGCCAGTCGACGATGCCGTCGCGCTTGGAGTAGATCGCGGTGAACCCGACGTCCTCGGCCAGCGGCAGGCGGCTCTCCTCGAAGGACTGGCGGGCGCAGGCGCCGGCTACGCAGTCCTCCGACATCAGGCCGGCCAGGCCCGCCCGGTTGAGCCGGACCAGCACGTCGACGCTGCGGGTGAGCACGCCGTGGTGGGCGCCGGGCGCCATCATCGGGCTGCCCATGGTGATGATGCCCGAGACGAGGTCGGGGCGACGTACGGCGACGCCGCGCGCGAGCATGCCCCCCAGGCTGTGCCCGACGATCTGCACCCGGCTGCCGCGGCGGGCCGCGATCGACTCCAGGCGCGCCTCGAGCTGGCCGGCTGCGTCGAGGGTGCAGCCGATGTTGGCGCGGATGGCCGAGCGGTAGGTGCGGAAGCCCTGGGCCCGCAGCGCCCGCCCCATGAACGAGAGCGAGGTGTCGCCGGCGAGGAACCCGGGGACCAGCAGGACCGGGTCGGCCACGCGGACCGGGACCCGGCCGACGTACGGCGTGGCGCGGCGGGTGCGGCGCTCGGTCCGGCTGCGCAGCGCGTACCGCCCGGCCTCCCCCAGGACGCTTCCTTCTCGGACGAGGGCCACGAGCGGCGGGGGCGCGAAGCCCTCGGGGAGGAGGAACGCTCCCATGGTCGACTTGCTCACACTGAGACGTTACCCACAAAGTGACCCACGCCACCGGCAATCGGACGATCCGTGCCCTGACCCTGTCTGCTTCACTGACAGGCATGTCTGCCAGATCGTCCGAGCCGGGCTCCGTGGCCGTGTCCGCCGAGCTGTTCGCCCCGGTCCGCCCGGACGTCGAGCTGTGCTACCAGACGTTCGGTGACCCCGACGACGAGCCGCTGCTGCTCGTGATGGGGCTGGGCGGGCCGATGATCTGGTGGGACGCCGAGCTGTGCCGGATGCTCGCGGCCGCCGGCTTCTACGTCATCCGGTACGACAACCGCGACACCGGCCGTTCCTCGCGGATCGAGGGCCGGGTCACCCGGGTCTCCCTGGCCCGCGCGTTCACCGGACGCCGGGTCCGCGCCCCGTACACGATGGCCGACCTCGCCGCCGACGCCTTCGGCCTCCTCGACCACCTGGGCATCGACGCCGCCCACGTCGCCGGGGTCTCCATGGGCGGCATGATCGTGCAGACGATGGCCATCACCGAGCCGCGCCGCGTGCTGTCGATGACCAGCATCATGTCCACGACCGGCAAGCGCACCGTCGGCTGGCAGCACCCCAACCTGCTCCCCGCGCTCATCGGCAACAAGCGCGGCTCACGCGAGGCGTACGTCAAGGCCAGCCGGCAGATGTGGCGGCTGATCGGCTCCCCGGGCTACCCCGAGCCCGAGGAGGCGACCCGCAAGCGCGCGGAGGACACCTGGGACCGCGGCATCAGCGCGGCCGGGACGATGCGCCAGATGCTCGCGATCCTCACCCAGCCCGACCGCAGCGCCCGACTGCGCAGCGTGCGGGTCCCCACCACCGTCATCCACGGCCTGGCCGACCGGATGGTCCACGTCTCGGGCGGCCGCGCCACCGCCCGCGCCGTCCCGGGCGCCGAGCTGCTGCTCGTCGACGGCATGGGCCACGACCTGCCCCCGGCGCTGCACGACACGTTCGTCGACGCCATCCGGCGTACGGCGGACCGTGCTGGCCGACCCCGCAGCTGAACGCAGCAGGGCGGCGACCACTCCGGTCGCCGCCCCGCTTCGTTCTCCGCTCTCAGGTCAGTCCGAGAGCCGCTCACCGGTGTCGGTGTCGAAGACGTGCACGTTCTCGGGGTCGGTCGTCACGTGGATCGTGTCGCCCTTGCGCACCTTGTCGCGCCCGGAGACCCGCACGATGATGTTGTGCGGGGTGCCCTCGACGCCGCTGGTGCCGTAGACGAACGCATCCGAGCCGAGCTCCTCGACCACGGTGACGTCGACGGGCAGGCCACCCTCCGCAGCCGAGACGATGCGCCAGGCCTCGGGGCGGACCCCCACGGTGATCCGGCCCTGCATGATCTTGGCGGCGGTCGGGTCGACCGGCACGAGGTACTCGCCGATCTGCGCGTTGCCCTCGGCGGCGGTGGCCTCCATGAGGTTCATCTGGGGGGAGCCGATGAAGCCGGCGACGAAGAGGTTGACCGGCTTGTCGTAGAGACGCAGCGGGCTGTCGACCTGCTGGAGGATCCCCTCCTTCATCACCGCGACCCGGTCGCCCATCGTCATCGCCTCGACCTGGTCGTGGGTGACGTAGACGGTGGTGACGCCGAGGTCGGACTGGAGCTTGGCGATGTCGGTGCGGGTCTGCACGCGCATCTTGGCGTCCAGGTTCGACAGCGGCTCGTCCATGCAGAAGACCTGGGGGCTGCGCACGATCGCACGGCCCATCGCGACGCGCTGGCGCTGACCGCCGGAGAGCGCCTTGGGCTTGCGGTCGAGGTACTCGGTGAGCCCGAGGATCCGGGCGGCCTCCTCGACCCGCTTGCGACGCTCCTCGCTGGGCACCTTGGCCATCTTCAGCGCGAAGCCCATGTTGTCGGCGACCGACATGTGCGGGTAGAGCGCGTAGTTCTGGAACACCATCGCGATGTCCCGGTCCTTCGGGGGGACGTTGGTGATCTCCCGGTCCCCGATGTAGATCTTGCCGGCGTTGACCTCCTCCAGCCCCGCCAGCATGCGCAGGGTGGTGGACTTGCCGCAGCCGGAGGGGCCGACGAGCACCATGAACTCGCCGTCCATGATCTCCAGGTCGATGCCCGGGACGGCGGGCTTGTCCGCGCCGGGATACCAGCGCTGAGCGCCTTCGAACGTCACTGTTGCCATGTTCTTCGATCTCCTCCACCGGCAGGTACGTGCCGGACGATCCGTAGTGGGGTGACGCCCGACACACTAGTCGAGCGAGCGGCCTCGTGGGCGATGCCCCGGCCGGCATCGCGCGGGCACCCCGCAAGCGTCCCGACCGGAGGTAATGGCGCAGACCGGAACGGGGTACGTGGCGTCCATCACACAGGGAGTGAGGGCACCACATGCGCCGAGGTTCTCCACCCGCCGCCCCGCGCCGGCGACGACTGACCGGGGGTCTTGCGGCCGCCGCGTGCGCGGCCGCGATCCTCACCGCCTGCTCGGGCGACGACGGCGGCAAGCCGACCTTCAACTGGTACATCAACCCCGACGGCCAGGAGACCCTCGCGGCCATCGCGGAGCAGTGCAGCACCGACGAGTACGACATCGAGATCCAGCTGCTCCCCACGAGCGCGACCGACCAGCGCACCCAGCTGGCCCGCCGGCTGGCGGCCGAGGACTCCTCGACCAACCTGATGAGCCTCGACCCGGTCTTCGTGCCGGAGTTCGCCAACGCCGGCTGGCTGGCACCGTTCGAGGGCAAGCTCGCCGAGGAGGTCGTCGACGACGACGTGCTCGCGGGCCCCGCCACCACGGTGGAGTGGGAGGGCGAGGTGGTCGCCGCGCCGCAGTGGGCCAACACCCAGGTGCTCTGGTACCGCAAGTCCCTCGCCGAGGCGGCCGGCCTCGACATGAGCAAGCCGGTCACCTGGGCGCAGGTCATCGACGCCGCGGCCTCCCAGGACGCCACCGTCGGCGTGCAGGCCGACCGCTACGAGGCGTACGTCGTCTGGATCAACTCCCTGATCCAGGGCGCGGGCGGCGCGATCGTCGAGAAAACCGAGGACGGGCGGGACGCCGAGGTCACCTTGGACTCCCCCGCCGGTGAGGCCGCCGCGGGCGTGATCAAGCAGCTGGTCGACTCCGGCGCCACCCAGCCGGGCCTCTCCACGTCCAACGAGGGCAGCAGCCTCGGCGCCATGTACGCCGACGACAGCCCCGGGGAGTTCATGGTCAACTGGACCTTCGCCTACAAGAACTACGTCGACACGGTCGGCCAGCCCGGTGGCCCGGCCGACGAGGAAGCACTCGAGGACCTCGGCTGGGCCCGCTACCCGCGCACGGTGGAGGACGAGGAGTCCAAGCCGCCCGTGGGCGGCATCGACATCGGCGTCGGCGCCTTCACCGAGGACGTCGAGCTCGCCCAGGAGGCCGCGATCTGCGTGACCTCGCCCGAGGCGCAGACCCAGCTCGCCGTCACCGACGGGCTGATGCCCACCCGCGGGTCGGTCTACGACTCCGACGAGCTCACCGAGGCCTACCCCGAGGACCTGCTCGCCCTGTTCCGCGAGAGCATCGACGAGGGCGGCCCCCGCCCCCAGAGCGCCTACTACAGCCAGATCTCCAGCGCCGTGCAGTCGGTCTGGCACTCCCCGACGCGGGTCGACCCCGACTCCACCCCGCGGGAGTCGGCGGAGTTCCTCCGCGCCGTCCTCGACGGGAAGGCCCTGCTGTGACCACCACGACCGTCCAGACCGCGACCGCGAGCCGGCCCGTCGGTGGCCCGGTCCCGGCCGAGTCCGACCGCACCCGGGCCGAGAACCGCCTCGGCCGCCGCCTCGTCGCACCGGCCATCGTGCTGATGCTGCTGGTGACGGCGTTCCCGATGCTGCGGGCGCTCTACCTCTCGCTGTACGACTACAGCCTCACCGACCCGGGCGACCGCAGCTTCGTGGGCCTGCAGAACTACGTGACCGCCCTGACCGACAGCCTCTTCTGGCGCGACACGCTCAACACGGTCCTGATCATGATCGTGACCGTCGCGGTGGAGCTGGTCATCGGCTTCGCCTTCGCGATGGTGATGCACCGGGTGATCTTCGCCCGCGGGTTGGTCCGCACCTCGATCCTGATCCCCTACGGCATCATCACCGTCGTCTCGGGCTTCGCCTGGCAGTTCGCCTTCTCCAACACCAACGGCTTCGTCAACGGCTGGCTGCCGTTCGTGGGGGCCAACTTCGACTGGTTCGGGCAGTACGGCTCCTCGATCGTGGCGATCATGGTCTCGGAGATCTGGAAGACCACGCCGTTCATGTCGCTGCTGCTCCTCGCCGGCCTGGCGCAGGTCTCCGAGGACATGATCGAGGCGGCCAAGGTCGACGGCGCCACCTGGTTCCAGCGGCTGTTCAAGGTGATCCTGCCGAACATGCGGGCCGCGATCATGGTCGCGGTGCTCTTCCGGGCGCTCGACGCCTACCGCATCTTCGACAACATCTTCGTGATGACCGCCGGCGCCAACGGCACGGAGTCCATCTCGTTCCTGACCTACCGCCAGGTGATCGAGCAGTTCCAGCTCGGCATCGGCTCGGCCCTGTCCGTGCTGCTGTTCCTCTCGGTGCTGGTGGTGGCCTTCCTCATCGTCAAGATCTTCCGCGTCGACCTCGCCTCGGCGCGGCAGGAGAGGTGAGTGCGGTGAAGCAGAAGATCGGTCTCTCCCTGGGCCTGGCCCTGATCCTGGTCTGGTGCCTCCTGCCGGTGGCCTGGATCATCTCGCTGTCGTTCAAGTCCCAAGGGGCGATCACCAACGGCAGCGAGGGCTTCCTGCCGCAGCCGGGCGGCGCGGCCGGCTGGGAGAACTACATCGACGTGATCCAGGACGAGCAGTTCCGCCGGGCGATCCTCAACTCCATCGGCATCTCGCTGATCGCCACGCTGCTCTCGGTCGTGATCGCGACCCTGGCGGCGTACGCGATCGCCCGCCTGGAGTTCCGCGGCAAGAAGTTCGTGCTCACCACCGCGCTGGTGATCGCGATGTTCCCCGTGGTCGCCCTGGTCGGCCCGCTGTTCGACATGTGGCGCACGATCGGGATCTACGACACCTGGCTCGGGCTGATCATCCCGTACATGTCCTTCACCCTCCCGCTCGCGATCTGGACGCTCTCGGCGTTCTTCCGCGAGATCCCCTGGGAGATGGAGCAGGCCGCGCAGGTCGACGGCGCCACGTCCTGGCAGGCGTTCCGCAAGGTGATCGTGCCGCTGGCCGCGCCGGGCGTGTTCACCGCCGCGATCCTGACCTTCTTCTTCGCCTGGAACGACTTCGTCTTCGGGATCTCGCTGACCTCGACCGAGGCGGCGCGCCCGATCCCGGCGGCGCTGTCGTTCTTCGTCGGCCCCGACCCGTTCAGCCGGCCCGCCTCGCTGCTGGCCGCCGGCGCCGTCGTCGCCACCATCCCGATCGTCATCATCGTCCTGCTGTTCCAGCGCAAGATCGTCGCCGGCCTCACCAGCGGCGCAGTGAAGGGTTGACCCGCATGGCTGCCATCACCATGAAGAACATCGTCAAGAAGTACGGCGACGGCTTCCCCGCCGTCAACGACGTCTCGATCGACGTGCAGGACGGCGAGTTCATGATCCTCGTCGGCCCCTCGGGCTGCGGGAAGTCGACCCTGCTGCGGATGATCGTCGGTCTCGAGGACATCACCAGCGGCGACATGATCATCGGGGACCGGCGCGTCAACGACCTCGCCCCGCGCGAGCGCAACCTGGCGATGGTCTTCCAGAACTACGCGCTCTACCCCCACCTGACCGTCTACGAGAACATCGCCTTCCCGCTGCGGCTGGCCGGCGCCCCCAACGACGAGGTCGACCGCAAGGTGCGCGAGGCCTCCAAGACCCTCGAGCTCGACGAGCACCTCGAGCGCAAGCCCGGCAACCTCTCCGGTGGCCAGCGCCAGCGCGTGGCGATGGGCCGCGCGATCGTCCGCGATGCCGACGCGTTCCTCTTCGACGAGCCGCTGTCCAACCTCGACGCCAAGCTGCGCGGGCAGATGCGCACCGAGATCGCCCGGCTGCAGAAGCGGCTCGGGATCACCACCGTGTACGTCACCCACGACCAGACCGAGGCCATGACGCTCGGTGACCGGGTGGCGGTGCTCAAGCGCGGAGTCCTCCAGCAGCTCGCGTCGCCCCGCGAGCTCTACACCAACCCCGCGAACCTGTTCGTGGCCGGCTTCATCGGCTCCCCGCCCATGAACTTCCTGCCGGTCACCGTCACCGGCACCTCCGCCGCGCTGCCCTTCGGCGACGTCGAGCTGCCGCAGGACAAGGTCGACCGGGTGCCCGAGGGCAAGCTGCTCATCGCCGGCATCCGACCCGAGCACTTCGAGGACGCCGCGGTCGTCGAGGACTCCCGGCGCGGCCAGGGCTCCACCTTCACCACCAAGGTCGACGTCGTGGAGTGGCTGGGCAACGAGGCGTACGCCTACATCCCCTTCGAGGCCGAGGGCGCGGTCCGCGACCAGCTCACCCAGCTCGAGCGCGACCTCGACGGCGACACCATGCGCAGCCAGCTCGTGGTCTCCCTTGACGGCTCCAGCCGGATCGCCGAGGGCGACGACGCCGAGATCTGGGTCGACGTGCGGCACATGCACCTCTTCGACCCCGAGACCGGCGACAACCTCACCATCGACCTCGACCGCGCCGGCCGCGTGCCGGCCAAGGAGGACCCCGAGGGCACCGCGGCCGCCGAGCAGGTCGCCCAGGGCGCCGCGGCGCACTAGGGAGGCGGCCCAGGTCAGGGCAGCTCGGGCCGGCCCCCGCCCCTCAGCTTGCGGCGCGCCTTGGGCGGGCCCTTGCGGACCACCGTGACGCCGGCCATCACGGCGATGCCCTTCACCCGCACGATCGGCGAGTCGGCGTCGAGGCGCGCCTCGACCTTGTCGCGGCCCTGCTCGAAGGCACCCATGATGCCGATCCCCTCCATCACGACCTGGGTGCGCTCGTTGACGACGATGTCGATCCCCGCCCAGAACGCACCACAGGTGATCACGGTCTCCCGGCTGGTGAAGACCGCCTCCCGCAGGTCGATCTGCACCCCGCCCATCAGCGCGTACGCCTGGTGCGTGGGGCCGACCTCCCACGCACCCTTGCGGTCGCACCCGCCCAGGATCGCCACGGAGAGGTCGTGGCGCGTGGCGACCTGCGGTATGCCGCCGGCCGGCCGCGGCGCGGGGGCGGTCGGCCACCCCGGGGCCGCGCCGGGGACCGCGGGCAGGTCGCTCACGATCGGCACCAGGTCGCGGTAGACCTTCGCGGCGTACGTCGCCTCCAGCCGCTCGTCGAGCTCGTCGAGGTCGAGCCGCCCCTCGGCAGCCGCCTCACGGAGCACCTCCGCCGTCCGGTGCCGGTCGGCGTCGGAGACGCGCAGGAGGGAGGGGTCCGCGGGTCCGTGCTCGGGGCTGCTCTCCATGGCCCAAGCCTAGGGCGACCGGCGGGGGCGGGGCACCGGACGCCGCGACATGTCTCCCTCCCCTCCCGTCCCCGCCGAGTCGGCACTTCTGGTGCGCCGAGTGCTCACTTCCGGCGCGCCGAGTGCTCACTTCTGGAACGGCGACTCGGCACTTCCTGGGGGCTGGGGGACAAAAGTGCCGACTCGCCCCGCACGAAGTGCCGACTCGGCGGGTGGGGGGGTGGGGGTGGAGGGGGTGGGGGGTGGGTGGAGGGGGAGGTCAGTCCGCGACCACGAGGACCGGCACCGGCTCCACACCGATGCGGACCCGGTCCCCGACCTGGAGGGCGGCGGCCCGCGAGCTCGGCAGCTGCGCGATGAGCAGCGTGCCGTCGCCGAGCCTCACCGACGCCCGGGAGACCGGGCCGAGGAACGCGATCGCGGCCACCGTGCCCTCCCCCGCGGCGTCGGCCTCGAGCCGCACCGCCTCGGGGCGGACCAGCGCGACCCCGGAGCCGCCGGCAGCCGAGCCGGGCAGCACGTCGACGGTCGCGTCGAGCACCCGTGCCCGGCCGTCGACGACCTTGGCCGGCAGCCGGTTGCTCAGCCCGACGAACGAGCCGACGAAGGGCGTGGCGGGGGCGTCGTACAGCTCGGCCGGCGGCGCGATCTGCTCGAGGCGGCCGGCGTTCATCACCCCGACCCGGTCGGCGACGGCGAGCGCCTCCTCCTGGTCGTGGGTCACGAACAGCGTGGTGGTGCCGACGTCGAGCTGGACGCGGCGGATCTCGTCGCGCAGCTGGACGCGGACCTTGGCGTCGAGCGCGGAGAGCGGCTCGTCGAGCAGCAGCACCGCCGGCTCGATGGCGAGCGCCCGGGCCAGCGCGACGCGCTGCTGCTGACCGCCGGAGAGCTGGTGGGCGTAGCGGTCGGCGTGCTGCCCGAGCCCGACGAGGTCGAGCACGTCCCCGGCGCGGCGGCGCCGCTCGGCGCGCGAGCGGCCCCGCAGCTTCAGCCCGAAGGCGACGTTGTCGAGCACCGTGAGGTGCGGGAAGAGGCTGTAGGCCTGGAAGACCATGCCCATGTCGCGCTTGTTCGGCGGGACGCCGGTGACGTCGCGGCCACCGACCGAGACCGAGCCGGCGTCGGGGCGCTCGAGCCCCGCGAGGATCCGCAGCGCGGTGGTCTTGCCGCAGCCCGACGGACCGAGCAGGACGACCATCTCCCCCGGCGCGAGGCTGAGGTCGAGACCGTCGAGGGCGTGCACGTCGCCGTAGGAACGGCGCAGCCCGGACAGCTCGACGGCCACCCCGGTGGCGGTCGTCGTGCGCTTCTCGGAGTCCTTGTCAGGGTCCATCTCAGGTCCTCCCGGAGGTGGGGCGGCGGCGGTCGAGGAGCGAAAGACCGACCAGCAGCAGGGCGGCGAACAGGATCGAGGCGAGCGCGGCCGCCATCGAGGCCGGGGCGTCGCTCTTCTGGAGCAGGACGAGCACCACCGGCAGGGTGTCGAAGTTCAGCAGCGAGGCGACGGTGTACTCCCCGAGCACCAGCGCGATCGAGATGAACGCCGCGCCGAGCACGCCCGGCCAGATGTTCGGCACGATCACCCGGATGATCACGGTGGTCCAGCCCGCGCCGAGCGAGCGGGCCGCCTCGGACAGCGTGGTGGAGTCGATCGCCGAGAGCGCCACGTCGACCGAGCGGTAGGCGTAGGGCAGTACCAGCACGACGTAGATGAACGTCAGGGTGAGCGGGGAGTCGCCGACGAGGTAGTCGACCCACGCGTAGACGTTGCTGAGGCCCACGACGATGACCAGCGCCGGGATCGTCAGCGGCAGCAGGCAGAGGAACTCCACCAGGCGGGTCGCGCGCGGGATCCGCAGCCGGACCCAGACCATCGTCGGCACGAGCAGCACGACCATGCCGACGACCGTGAGCACCGCGAGCGTCAGCGAGGTGCGGATCGCCTCGGTCAGGGTCGGGTCCTCGACCAGCGAGGCCCACGCCGTGCCGGTGCGCTCCCCCGTGCGCGGGTCGGTGATGCTGAAGTCGAGCAGCGCGACCAGCGGCAGCAGGAAGAACGCCGCGAACGCGAGCAGGAGCAGGTAGCGGACCGTGCGGCCCACGACGGCGCTCACCGCAGCCACCTCGACGTACGTCGCAGCAGCCAGGCGTAGAGCGCCATGACGATCGCGACGACCACGACCATCTCCAGGGCGAGCGCGAAGCCGAAGTCCTGCTGGCCCAGGACGATCTCCGAGGTCAGCGCCGAGCGGATCAGCAGCGGAGTGATCGGCGAGCCCTGGCTGATCAGCGCGGCGGCGGTGGCGTAGGCGGCGAAGGCGTTGGCGAAGAGCAGCAGCGCCGAGCCGAGGAACGCCGGACGCAGCAGCGGGATCGCCACGCGCGTCCAGTACTGCCACGGGGTGGCGCCGAGGTTGACCGCAGCCTCGCGCCACTGCGGGCGCAGCCCCTCGAGGGCGGGGAGGAAGACGATCACCATGAGCGGGATCTGGAAGTAGGTGTAGACCAGCACCAGCCCCGGGAGCTCATAGAGCCACGGGAAGCCGGCCTCGGAGGTGCCGATGGTGCGGGCGAGCAGGTCGGTCAGCAGGCCGCTGAAGCCCAGGGTCGCCAGCCAGGCGAAGGCCAGGGTGACGCCGCCGAACTGCGCGAGCACGCCGCACAGCGAGGTGACCACGCGGCGCGTGATGCTGGTCGGCGGGGCGCTGAGCACCAGCTGGGCGAGCACCGCACCGAGGACGGCGCCGATCGCCGCGGAGATCAGCGACAGCAGGACGCTCTCGCGCAGCGCGCGCAGCGGCGTCTCCTCGCCGAGCGCCTTGATCCGGTCCAGCGTGAAGCCGCCGCCCTCGCCGGAGAAGGCGCCGACGAGCACGGTCACGGTCGGGACGACCAGGAAGATCGCGACGTAGACCAGGAACGGGAGCAGGCCGACGGCCGGCCCGACGCTCGCGCGCCGGGCCGACCGCGGTGCACCGGACGTCGTACCCGACGTGCCGGTGACGGGGGCTACGGTGCTCAGCCGATTGCCTTCGCCCAGTTGTCGGCGAGGTACGCCGCCATCGACTCGGTCTGCTCATTGGTCGGGATCACCGGGTCACCGGTGACCTCGGGCAGCGCGTCGTAGAGCTCGGTGTCGATCGTGCCGGCCTCGGCCATCGCCTCGGCGCGGACCGGTCGGGCACCGCCGGCGAGCCAGAGGTTCTGGCCCTCGTCGCTGTAGAGGAACTCCTGCCAGAGCCGGGCGGCCGCGGGGTTCGGCGCGTCCTTGTTGATCGCCTGGAAGTAGTAGCCGGCGACGACGGCGTCCTCCGGCACGAAGACCTCCCAGCTGTCGAGCTTCTGGGACTCGACGGCGTTGAGGTAGTCCCAGTCGATGACGACCGGGGTCTGGCCCGAGGCGATGGTGGCCGGCGTCGGGTCGACGGGAAGGAAGTTGCCGGCCGCCTTCAGCCGCTTGAAGAAGTCGACGCCCGGGGCGATGTCGTCGGCCGTGCCGCCGTTGGCGAGCGAGGCCATGACCACGCCGCTGAACGCGGCGCCGGCCTGGGTCGGGTCGCCGTTGAGGGCGACCTTGCCGCGGAACTCCGGACCGAGCAGGTCCTCCAGCGAGTCGATCTCCGGCACCACGTCGGCGTCGTAGCCGACCGACATGAAGCCCCCGTAGTCGTTGACCCAGGTGCCGTCGGCGTCCTTGAACTCCTCGGGGATCTCGTCGAACGTCTCGACCTGGTAGGGCGCGTACATGTCGGTGTTGGCGAGCGCCACCGACTGGCTGAGGTCGAAGACGTCCGGCGCGCGGTCGGTGCCCTTGAGCTGGTTGGCCGCGTTGATCTCGTCCTGGCTCGCGGCGTCCGGCTGGGCCGAGTTCACCTTGATGTCGTACTTCTCCTCGAACGCCTTGATGATCTCGCCGTAGTTCGCCCAGTCCGGGGGAAGCGCGATCACGTTGAGCTCGCCCTCCTCCTGGGCGGCCTCGATGAGACCCTCCATGCCGCCGAAGTCCTCCGCGGACGTCGCGGCGGCGGCGTCGGTGCCGCCGTTTCCGGAGTCGCCCTCATCGTCGTCTGCCGGCGGCGCACATGCCGCCAGCGCCGACGTCGCGGCGAGCACGACCAACCACTTACGAACCTTCACGTCTAACCTCCTGAGGCGGGGCGCAGTCGCGCCTCGCGCACCCTTGTGGGCACGACCGTCGTGGACGTTACTATCCCGCGGCCCCGACCGGACCGGCCCATGAACTCCCGACGTCGGACCAACGGCCCTGGCGGTCTACGCTGAGCGCTCGTGTCGACCGTTCCCGAGCTCCGCTACTCCGACCTGCTGCCCCTGGGCCCGGACCGCACGCCGTACCGGCTGCTGACCACCGAGGGCGTCTCGACCGTCGAGGTGGACGGGCAGACGTTCCTCAAGGTCTCCCCCGAGGCGATCCGGCTGCTGACCCGCGAGGCGATGCACGACATCGCCCACTACCTGCGCCCGGCCCACCTCGCGCAGCTGCGGCGGATCATCGACGACCCCGAGGCGTCCGGCAACGACCGCTTCGTGGCGCTGGACCTGCTCAAGAACGTCAACATCTCCGCCGGCGGCGTGCTGCCGATGTGCCAGGACACCGGCACCGCGATCGTGATGGGCAAGAAGTCCGAGGGCGTGATCACCGGTGTCGACGACGGCGAGGTCGTCAGCCAGGGCGTGTACGACGCCTACACCCAGCTGAACCTGCGCTACTCCCAGCTCGCGCCGCTGACGACGTACGAGGAGAAGAACACCGGCACCAACCTGCCGGCCCAGATCGAGATCTACTCCACCCCCCAGACCTCGGGGAAGCCGGAGTACAAGTTCCTCTTCATGGCCAAGGGCGGCGGGTCGGCCAACAAGTCGTTCCTGTTCCAGGAGACCAAGGCGATCCTCAACCCGCAGCGGATGCTGTCGTTCCTCGACGAGAAGATCCGCTCGCTCGGCACGGCCGCCTGCCCGCCGTACCACCTCGCGGTCGTCATCGGCGGCACGTCGGCGGAGTTCGCGCTCAAGACCGCCAAGTACGCCTCGGCGCACTACCTCGACGACCTGCCGACCGAGGGCTCGATGGCCGCCCACGGCTTCCGCGACCTCGAGCTGGAGCAGCAGGTCTTCGAGCTGACCCAGTCCTTCGGGATCGGCGCGCAGTTCGGCGGCAAGTACTTCTGCCACGACGTCCGCGTCGTCCGCCTCCCCCGCCACGGCGCGTCCTGCCCGGTCGCGATCGCGGTCTCCTGCTCCGCCGACCGCCAGGCGCTCGGCAAGATCACCCCCGAGGGCGTCTTCCTCGAGCAGCTCGAGACCGACCCGGCGCAGTACATGCCCGACGCCGGCGTCGCCGAGGACATCGCCGGCGGCGAGGTCGTGCCGATCGACCTGAACCAGCCGATGAGCGAGATCCTCGCCGAGCTGCGCAAGCACCCGGTGAAGACCCGGCTCTCGCTGACCGGCCCGCTCGTCGTGGCCCGCGACATCGCGCACGCCAAGATCAAGGAGCGGCTCGACGCGGGCGAGGAGATGCCGCAGTACCTCAAGGACCACCCGGTGTACTACGCCGGCCCGGCCAAGACCCCCGAGGGGATGGCGTCGGGCTCCTTCGGCCCCACGACCGCGGGCCGGATGGACTCCTACGTCGAGCAGTTCCAGGCCGCCGGCGGCTCGATGGTGATGCTCGCCAAGGGCAACCGGTCCAAGGTGGTCACCGACGCCTGCGCCGCCCACGGCGGCTTCTACCTCGGCTCGATCGGCGGCCCCGCCGCCCGCCTCGCCCAGGACTGCATCAAGTCCCAGGAGGTCATCGAGTACCCCGAGCTGGGCATGGAGGCGGTCTGGAAGATCGAGGTCGAGGACTTCCCCGCCTTCATCGTCGTCGACGACCAGGGCAACGACTTCTTCACCGACCCCGCCGGCACCACCACCATCCCGCTCACGGGCCTGCGCGTCCGCTCGGCGCAGTAGGGCAGCAGGACCGCCGCTGACGCAGCAACAGGGCGGCGACCCCCGTGGGGGTCGCCGCCCTGGCGGTCGTGGTCGAGGGTCAGTCCTCGCTGTTCGACTCCACGTTGGCCCGGGGCTTGGCGTTGGGGCCGGCCTCGACGCCCTCCCCGCCCGCACCGTGCGGCTGGTCGGGGTTGCCGGCGACACCCTGGTCGTCCGAGATCGGCTGGTCCTGGGCATCGGCGTCCATCGAGGCGGCCTCGGAGACCTGGCCCTCGGACTGGTCCTTGTTCTCGCTCATGATTCTCCTTCGGGTCGGTGCGCCCGGTACCCGATGGAGCGCGGATCAGCAGGTGGCCGGCAGGTGCTCGTGCCACGATGTCTGCTGAGGTGAGCGTGCGTGCGCGGCCGGCCGGGCCCGCATGGCACGAGGAGCGACCGGCCGAGGAGCGACGCGCGGCGATGTCGAACCCCGACGAGCACGTCGACGTGGTCCGCGCGGAGTCCCCGCGGGGCGAGGTCGTGCTCCGCGAGCGGCACACCGAGCGAGGGCCGAGCGTGCTGGAGCTGCGGGTCAACGGCGTCTTCGTGATGGACACCCTCGAGACCAGCACCGAGCGGGCACTGGCGACGGCGGCGCTCGCGCAGGTCGAGCGGCCGCGGGCGGTCGTCGTGGGCGGACTCGGGCTCGGCTTCACCATGCACGAGGTCCTGGCCGACAGCCGCGTCGAGCGCTGCGCGGTCGTCGAGATCGAGGAGGCGCTCGTCGGGTGGATGCGGGACGGGACGGTCCCCCACGGCCCGGCCCTGCTCGCCGACGAGCGGGTGCAGGTCGTCGTCGCCGACGTGGCCGTCGCGCTCGCCGAGGCCCGCCCGGCGTCGTACGACCTGGTGCTGCTGGACGTCGACAACGGCCCGGGCTTCCTCGTGCACGACGCGAACGCCGCGCTCTACCGCGAGCCGTTCCTGCGCACCGCCCGCGCGGCGCTGCGGCCCGGCGGGGTGCTCGTGGTGTGGTCGGCGGCGCAGGCACCGGAGCTGGAGGCGGCGATGGCGGCGGCGTTCGGCGCCGCGGAGGCGCACCCCCACCCGGTCCGGCTCCAGGAGCGCGAGGAGCACTATTGGCTCTACGTCGCACGGGTACCGGGCCCCGCGTGAGCGACCAGCAGCAGCCCAAGTTCCGCACCGAGCGCGACAGCATGGGCGAGGTCCAGGTGCCTCGCGACGCCCTGTGGCGGGCCCAGACCCAACGCGCCGTCGAGAACTTCCCGATCTCCGGCACGCCCATCGAGCCGGCCCTGATCCACGCGATCGGCCTGGTCAAGGCAGCAGCCGCCACGACCAACGGCGAGCTGGGCGTCCTCGACGCCGCGCACGCCGACGCGATCGTGGCCGCCGCGAGCGAGGTCGCCGAGGGCCGGCACGACGCGGAGTTCCCCGTCGACGTCTTCCAGACCGGCTCGGGCACCAGCTCGAACATGAACGCCAACGAGGTCATCGCCTCGCTGGCCTCCCGCGCCGGCACCGACGTGCACCCCAACGACCACGTCAACGCCAGCCAGTCCAGCAACGACACCTTCCCCACCGCGATCCACGTCGCGGCCGCACTGGCCGTCGTCGACCAGCTGCTGCCGGCGCTCGACGTGCTGGGGAGCAGCCTGGAGGCCAAGGCCGAGGAGTTCGGCGGCCTGGTGAAGTCCGGGCGCACGCACCTGATGGACGCCACCCCGGTGATGCTGGGCCAGGAGTTCTCCGGCTACGCCGCGACCGTGCGGTACGCCGCCGAGCGGCTGGAGTCGGTCCTCCCCCGCGTCCGCGAGCTGCCGCTGGGCGGCACCGCCGTCGGCACCGGCATCAACACCCCGCCCGGGTTCGCCGCCCGCGTCATCGACGTGCTCGCGGAGCGCACCGGCCAGCCGTTCACCGAGGCCCGCAACCACTTCGAGGCCCAGGGCACCCGTGACTCCCTCGTCGAGCTCTCCGGGGTCCTGCGGACGATCGCGGTCGGCCTGACCAAGATCTGCAACGACCTGCGCTGGATGTCCTCGGGCCCGACGACCGGGCTGGCCGAGATCCACCTGCCCGACCTCCAGCCGGGGTCGAGCATCATGCCCGGCAAGGTCAACCCGGTCCTGCCCGAGGCGACGCTCATGGTGTGCGCCCAGGTGATCGGCAACGACGCGGCCGTCGGGTTCGCCGGCGCGAGCGGCAGCTTCGAGCTCAACGTCGCGATGCCGGTGATGGCGCGCAACGTGCTGGAGTCGGTGCGGCTGCTGGCGACGTCCTCCACCGTGCTCGCGCAGCGCTGCGTCGACGGGATCACCGCCGACGCCGACCGGATGCGGCAGTACGCGGAGTCCTCGCCGTCGGTCGTGACGCCGCTGAACAAGCACATCGGCTACGAGTCCGCCGCGAAAATCGCCAAGCAGGCCCTCGCCGACGGCGCGACCATCCGCGAGACGGTCCTGCGGATGGGGTTCGTCGAGCGCGGCGAGCTCACCGAGGAGCAGCTGGACGAGGCGCTCGACGTGGAGTCGATGACCCACCCCTGAGCGCCTCCACCGGCGCTCGTGATGCCGAGCGTGCGCCAGGGCGCACGCTGGGCATCACGAGACCATTGCTCTCGGCCCGAGATACGCGGCCAGACCGGGAACCGCGAACAAGCCCCGCGTTCGTCCCCTAGCGTGCCGCGGGAACCGGCCCAGGCGCGGCCGGGCCACGACACCGTTCCGGGGGACGAGAGTGAACAATCCAGCAGCAGCCAACCTGGTCGCGACCACCATCGGGACCGTCAAGTGGGTCGCCGTCGCAGGGTTCGCGCTCCTGGGGGCCTTCGGGGTCCTCGGTGGGCTCCTCAGCGGCGAGGTGTCGGGCGTCCTCGTCGGGCTCATGGTGCTGGTCGGCTCGAGCCTGTGCGCCCTGCTCATGTGGGTGCTCTTCGGGTGGTTCGAGCAGACGCTGCGGATGCTCGCCGACATCGCGGTGAACACCGGGTCGCGCACCGCAGCGCCCTCGCCGCCCGGCTACTGACCGGCCGCCAGGACGACCGCCACAGCGGTCAGTACCAGTTGTGGCCCTGCTTGAAGGACCAGGCGTTGCACGGCGACCCGTAGGCGTCGCGGATGTAGCCCAGGCCCCACCGGATCTGCGAGGCCGCGGAGGTCATGTAGTCGGCCGGCAGGTCGTGCAGCTGGGTGAGCGCCTGCGGGATGCCGTACGCCGAGGAGGTGGGGTTGTCGGCGTCGATGCGCCAGTCGCTCTCGCTGACCCACAGCGAGTCCAGGCAGGAGAACTGGTCGGCGCCGAAGCCGAACTCGGGCAGCATCGCCCGCGCGATGTCGCGGGGGTCGGCCTCGGAGAGGTCCTGGGAGCGGGTGATCGCCTGGGTGGCCCCGCGGCCCATGCCCTGGGTGAGGGTCGCCTGCTTGGCCGGGTCGGCCTGCTCGCGCCGGTCCGAGGACCGGCTCGCGGGCTCGGCGCGGTCGCCCAGGTCGCCCAGGCCGCCCCGATCGGCCGAGTCCGCCGCGTCGGTGCGGTCGGCCGGGTCGGTGCGGACGTCGGTGGTGGTCGCCCCGGTCAGCCGGGCGTCGGCCACCGAGGCCACGTCGCCGGTTGCGGCGGTGACCGTGGCGCTGACGGCGGGCGGCTCGTGGACGACGCCGCTGGCGATGGCCGCGCCGGTCGTGGCGACGGCGACGCCGGAGAGCAGTGCGGTGGTGCGCAGGGCCTGTCGGGGGGCCCGGGAGAGCCGGGGCTCGGCGGAGCCGCGGTGCTTCGGGACGTGCTTGACGTGCTTGGACAAGAGAGGGACACCCACGGGTAGAGGCAACTGACCCGGGCCACCTTGCCCGAGACCCATGGGCCCCGCAAAAGCGGCCCGCCGGCGGATTCCGCGATCCGGCGGGGCGGGTGGCACACGAGCCACACCCGCCCCGCCGGCCCCAGTGGTCCAGACCGGACGTGACCGATGACCTATCCGATCCCCTATCCGATGCCCTGGCCGATCCCCTATCCGATGCCCCTGACCGATGGCTACAGCGTGACGTTCTCCAGCATCTCGGTCACCAGCGCCGCGATCGGCGAGCGCTCGGAGCGGGTGAGGGTCACGTGGGCGAACAGCGGGTGGCCCTTGAGCTTCTCGATCACCGCCACGACGCCGTCGTGCCGGCCCACCCGGAGGTTGTCGCGCTGGGCCACGTCGTGGGTGAGGACGACCTTGGAGTTCGCGCCGATCCGCGAGAGCACCGTCAGCAGCACGTTGCGCTCCAGCGACTGGGCCTCGTCGACGATGACGAACGCGTCGTGGAGGGACCGGCCGCGGATGTGGGTCAGCGGCAGCACCTCGAGCATCCCGCGGTCGAGGACCTCCTCGATGACCTCCTTCGAGGTCATCGCGCCGAGGGTGTCGAAGACCGCCTGGGCCCAGGGGCCCATCTTCTCGGCCTCCGAGCCGGGCAGGTAGCCCAGCTCCTGACCGCCGACGGCGAACAGCGGCCGGAAGACCACGACCTTCTTGTGCTGGCCGCGCTCGAGGACCGCCTCCAGGCCGGCGCACAGCGCCATCGCGGACTTGCCGGTGCCGGCCCGCCCGCCGAGGGAGACGATGCCGACCTCGGGGTCGAGCAGCAGCTCCAGCGCGATCCGCTGCTCGGCGGAGCGGCCGTGGATGCCGAACGCCTCGCGGTCGCCGCGGACGAGGTGGACCCGCTTGTCGGGGCCGACCCGCCCGAGCGCGGTGCCGCGGTCGGAGAGCAGCACCAGGCCCTGGTGGCAGGGCAGGTCGCGGGCCTCGACCAGGTCGAGCACGGCGTCGTCGTACAGCTCGTCGAGCTCGCCGGCGGTGACCTCCAGCTCGGCCATCCCGGAGTAGCCGGTGTCGGAGTCGCTGACCGCCTCCGCGCGGTACTCCTCGGCGCCGAGGCCGACCGCGGAGGCCTTGATCCGCAGCGGGAGGTCCTTGGAGACCAGGGTGACCGCGTGGCCCTCGGCGGCGAGGTTCGTGGCGACGGCCAGGATCCGGGTGTCGCTGTCGCCGAGCCGGAAGCCGGAGGGCAGCGAGGTGGGGTCGGTGTGGTTGAGCTCGACCCGCACCGTCCCGCCCTCGTCCCCGACCGGCACCGGCTCGTCGAGGCGGCCGTGGGTGATCCGCAGCTCGTCGAGCATCCGGAGGGCGCTGCGGGCGAAGAAGCCCAGCTCCGGGTGGTGCCGCTTGCCCTCGAGCTCGGTGATCACGACCACCGGCAGGACGACCTCGTGCTCGGCGAACCGGCGGATCGCGCCGGGGTCGGCCAGCAGGACGCTGGTGTCGAGGACGTAGGTCCGGGCGGAGGGCGCCGGACGGGCGCTGGTGCGGGTGCTGCTGGTGGTCCGGGTCTGCTTGGCCGTGGTCGCCACGGTTCACCCCTCACGGACCGGCACGCGCACTCGACGCCCCGGTCCTGGCTCACACGGTGGACCGGGACCGGGCCGGCAGGCCGGAGTGCCGGCCCCCTCGCGCGCGACAGGTGGCGACCTGCCCTGCGCTGCAGTCGTGATCGCTCACGAGCCGACCTCCCGACGCGGGTGGCTTCCCCACCGCCCGCTGCCTCGGAAAGTACGCCGCGTGCCGCTCCCCCGGCCGCGACACGCCCCGACGCGTGCGTGAACATCGCGAAACTTCTCAGCGATCGGGGGTCATGCGCCGAAGCGGCGCTCCCGCTGGGCGTAGGCCCGGATGGCGCGGAGGAAGTCGACGCGGCGGAAGTCGGGCCAATAGGCCTCGCAGAAGTAGAACTCCGACTTCGCGCTCTGCCACAGCAGGAAGCCGCCGAGCCGCTGCTCCCCCGAGGTGCGGATGACCAGGTCCGGGTCGGGCTGGCCCTTGGTGTAGAGGTGGTCGGCGATGTGCTCGACGTCGAGCTGCTCGGCGAGCTCCTCGAGGCTGGTGCCGCGCTCGGCGTGCTCCTGGAGCAGCGAGCGGACCGCGTCGGCGATCTCGCGGCGACCGCCGTACCCGACCGCGATGTTGACCAGCATCCCGTCGACGTCGCGGGTCGCCTCGGCCGCGGCCTTGAGCCGCTCGGCGGTGCGGGCCGGCAGCAGGTCCAGCGCACCGACCGGGTGGAGGCGCCAACGCCGCTGGGCGGCCAGGCTGGCGACGGCCTCCTCGATGATCTCCAGCAGCGGGGCGAGCTCCGCGGCCGGGCGGTTGAGGTTGTCGGTGGAGAGCAGCCACAAGGTGACCACCTCGATGCCGACCTCGTCGCACCAGCCGAGCAGGGGCTCGATGTTGGCGGCGCCCGCCCGGTGCCCGTGCGCGGTGTCGCGGCCCACGGCCCGGGCCCAGCGGCGGTTGCCGTCGAGCATCACGCCCACGTGCTTGGGCAGCTGCTCGGTCGACAGCCGGCGGAGCATCCGAGCCTCGTAGGCCGGGTAGAGCACCCGCCGCAGGCCACGCTTCCAGTCCGCCACGCAGAGCAGGGTACGCCGCCCCGCCACCGTGACGTACAGCGTCACACCCCGCCACCGGAGCGTTCGGCCGGCGCGGTCGGTACCGTCGACTCGTGAGCCGGACCGACGACGTGCGCGCCGGGCTCGAGAACCGCCTCGAGCACCTCGGCGACTCCTTCCACGACACCATCGCCGAGATCAAGCCCAAGCTCCGCGGCTGGCTGCACCTGGCGAGCGCGCCGCTCACCCTGGTGGCCGGGATCGTGCTGGTCGCCCTCTCCCCCGACGCCACGACGCGAGTCGGCTCGGCGGTCTTCTGCGGGACCGGGCTGCTGCTGTTCACCGTCTCGGCGATCTACCACACCGGCACCTGGTCGCCGCGGACGTGGGCGTTCCTGCGCCGCTTCGACCACTCCAACATCTTCCTGCTCATCGCCGGCTCCTACACCCCGTTCGCGCTCATGCTCCTCGAGGGCGGGCAGCGGGCCACGCTGCTGTCGGTGGTGTGGTCGGGGGCGCTGCTCGGCGTCGGCTTCCGAGTCTTCTGGACCGACGCCCCACGCTGGCTCTACGTGCCGATCTACATCGCGCTCGGCTGGGCCGCGGTGTTCTTCATCCCGGGCCTGCTCGACGGCGCGCTCGAGCTCGGCATGGGCATCGGCGTCACGACGTTCGGGATGATCGTGGCCGGTGGGATGCTCTACACGCTCGGCGGCGTCGTCTACGGCTTCCAGCGGCCGGACCCGTGGCCGCACTGGTTCGGCTTCCACGAGGTCTTCCACACCTTCACGGTCCTGGCCTTCGCCGCGCACTACGTCGGCGTCTCGCTGGCGACCTACTCGCTGCGCTGAGGCGTACGCCGCCGGGCCGGTGGCGCGGTGGTCGCCCGCAGCACCAGCTCGGTCGGCAGCACCACCTCCGTCGGGACCTCCGCGGGACCGTCCGCCGGGGCCTCCCCGAGCCGGGCGAGCACCTGGCGGGCGGCC
Organism: Nocardioides marmotae; assembly: GCF_013177455.1. Lineage (NCBI taxonomy): Bacteria > Bacillati > Actinomycetota > Actinomycetes > Propionibacteriales > Nocardioidaceae > Nocardioides > Nocardioides marmotae. Next base: position 989,552 of record NZ_CP053660.1, on the reverse strand, counting down.
GTGCGGCCCTGCTCGTCGACCTGCTGTCGCACGGTGGAGAGGTCGAAGAACGGCGCCGCCTCGTGGTCGTCGATGCCGATGACCGACAGGTCGCCGGGGACCGCGAGCCCGGCCTCGCGCGCCGCGCGCAGCACGCCGATCGCCATCTCGTCGGAGGCGGCGAAGACAGCGGTCGGGCGTGACGGGGACGCCAGCAGGTGCCGGCCCGCGGCCAGGCCGCCGGTCATCGTGAACATCCCGTCGACCTCCAGCGCGGGGTCGGCCTCGAGCCCGGCGTCGGCCAGTGTGGCGCGGTACCCGTCGCGGCGGCTGGTCGGGACGGCCGAGTCGACCGGGCTCTCGCCCAGCCCGCCGACGTACCCGATCCGGCGGTGACCGAGGTCGAGCAGGTGCTGCACGGCCGAGCGGGCCGCGGCGCGGTCGTCGATCCGCACGCTCGGCCAGCCCTCCACCGAGGCGCCGACCAGGCCGACCGGCCGGCCGCCGCGGTGCAGCAGGAGCACCTCGTCGGGAGTGGGGGTCAGGCCGAGCACGAGCACGGCGTCCGCGCGCTTGGTGAGCAGGCCCGTGCCGAAGACCCGGTGCCGGGCGGCGGGGTCGCCGGCGAGGTTGTAGAGCAGCAGGTCGTAGCCGCGCTCGCGCAGCACCTGCTCGGCGCCGTGGACGACGGTCCCGAAGAACCACCGCGTCACGAACGGCACCACGACCGCGACGGTGCGCGTGCGGCCCGTCGCGAGCCCGCTGGCGCTGGCGCTGGGCACGTAGCCCAGCCGCACCGCCGCCTCCTCCACGCGACTGCGCGTCGCGGCGGAGACCCGCGGCAGGCCGCGCAGGGCGCGGGAGACGGTCGCGGTGGAGACCCCGACCTCGCGGGCGAGGTCGTCGATGCTGGTCATCGGGCCCCCACCCGCGGGCCGGTCACCCCTTGACGCTTCCGGCCAGCAGGCCGCGGACGAAGTAGCGCTGCAGGGCGAGGAAGACGATCAGCGGCACCACGAGCGAGACGAACGCGCCCGCCGAGAGCAGGTACCAGTCCTGGCCGCGCGTGCCCGAGAGCTCCGCGAGGCGCACCGTCAGCGGCGCGATCTCGGGGTTGGAGCCGAAGACCAGCGCGACGAGCAGGTCGTTCCAGACCCAGAGGAACTGGAAGATGCCGAACGCCGCGATCGCCGGCGCCATGAGCGGCAGCATGATCCGCGTGAAGATCTGCACGTGGCCGGCGCCGTCGACCCGGGCGGACTCGATGAGCTCGCCGGGGATCTGCTTCATGAAGTTGTGCAGCAGGTAGATCGCCAGCGGCAGCGCGAAGATCGAGTGCGAGAGCCAGATCGTGTAGAGCCCGCCGCCGGGGGCGTCGGAGCCCGCCAGCGGCATCAGGTTGAACGGCGGCTGCACGTAGAGCTTGAGCAGCGGGATCATCGTGACCTGGATCGGCACGATCTGCAGGGCGAAGATCGCCACGAACAGGAAGTCGCGCCCGGGGAACCGCATCCACGCGAAGGCGTAGGCCGCCATCGTCGCGATGCTGATCGGGATCAGCACCGAGGGGATCGTGATGACGACCGAGTTGACGAAGTACGTCGCCAGGTTGGTCGTCGAGCCGTTGAGCACCTCGTCGTAGTTGTCGAGGGTGAAGTCCCAGTTCCACAACGCCGTCCACCAGCCGCTGCGCGTGATCTCGGAGTCGGGACGGAACGAGGTGACCAGGAGCCCGAAGGTCGGGATCGTCCAGACCACGGCGATGACGACGGCGGCCAGCGAGGCCCACGGGGAGCTCAGCCCGCGCTTGGCGGTCGCGGCGACCGACTCCTGCTGCTGGGCGACGACGACCTCGACGCCCCTCTCCTCCGGGATGACGGTCATCGTGCCTCCAGCTTGCGCATCTGACGGACGTTGTAGATCACGATCGGCAAGACCAGCAGGAAGATCAGGACGGCGATCGCGGTGGCCGTGCCCTGGTCGTAGGAGCGGAAGTACTCCACGTAGAACTGGTAGGCCAGCACGCTCGTGTCGTAGTTGCCGCCGGTGGTGGTGCGGACGATGTCGAAGGCCTTGAGCGTGGTGATGCTGATGGTGGTGAGCACGACGATGAGCGAGGGCCGGATGCTCGGCACGGTGATGTACCGGAACATCTTCAGCCCGCCCACGCCGTCGAGGCGGGCCGCCTCGATGATGTCGTCGGGGATCGCCTTGATCGAGGCCGAGAGGATCGTCATCGCGAAGCCGGCCTGGACCCAGATCAGGATGACGATGAGGAAGACGGTGTTCCACGGCTCGGTGAGCAGGAACCGGTAGGAGTCGAGGCCGAGCCAGTTGAGCAGCTGGTTGGCCAGGCCGATCTGGCCGCGGCTGCTGTCGCGGTAGTCGTAGACGAACTTCCAGATGATCGAGGCGCCCACCAGGGAGATCGCCATCGGCAGGAAGATCAGCGCCTTGGCGACCTTCTCGAACCGGGAGTTGTCGACGAGGACGGCGTAGACCAGCCCGACCAGGGTGGAGACGAGCGGCACGAGGATGACCCAGGCGGCGGTGTTGAGCAGCACGCGCACCTGGTCGGAGTCGGTGAAGATCCGCTGGTAGTTCTCCAGCCCGACGAACGCGCTGCCGGTGTTGTCCCGGAAGGACTGGTAGATGCTGGTGATGGCCGGGTAGAGCAGGCCGAGCGCGATCAGCGCGACCGCCGGCAGCACGAAGGCCGCCGACTGGACGAGCTCGCCGCGCCGCGACCGGAGCCGCTGGGTGACCAGGAGGATCAGCGCGACCACGGCGAAGAACACCGCGACCGCGATCGCCATCTGGGTGAACTTCTCACCGGTGGACATGGGGCACTCCGGAGGGCTCGGGCCGGGCTCGGGGCACAGCGGCCGGACGACGTACGACGGGGCGGGGCGCCGGTGACGACGAGACCCTCCCGGCCGGCCGCGGCCGACCGGGAGGGTTGCGTCACTCGGGGAGGTCAGTCCTCCCAGGACTCCTCGATCTTGGTCAGGGAGTCCTTGCTGCTCTGGTCCTGGGCGAGCCAGGCGGTCATCTCGGTCCAGAAGGAGCCGGCGCCGACGGCACCGGGCATCTGGTCGGAGCCGTCGAAGCGGAAGACCGCCTCGGGGTCCTGGAAGATCTCCGCCGACAGCTGGTCGATCGGGCTGGTGAGGTTGGAGATCTCCAGGCCGGTGTTGGCGCTGACCCAGCCGCCGCCCGGGGTGGCCTTGGCCTTCTCGTTGGCCCAGGTGTCGCTGGCCAGGAATGTCTGGAAGGCCTGCACCTCGGGCTCGTCGGAGAACGCCGCGACGAACTCGCCGCCGCCGAGGACCGGGGTGCCGGCCTCGTCGCCGATGGCGGGCAGGTAGAAGGCGAAGACGTCGCCGTCCTCGGCGATGTTGGTGCCCTCGGGCCAGTTCGCGGCGTAGAAGCTCGCCATGCGGTGCATGGCGCACTCGCCGTCGAGGATCGGCAGGCCACCCTCCTGGAAGGGGGTGGTCGCGATCGACTTCACGTCGCCGATGCCGCCGTTGACGTAGTCCTCGTTCTTGAGGATCTCGCCGACGGTGTCGAGGCCCTCGACGACCGCGGGGTCGTTGAAGGGGATCTCGTGGTTGACCCACTGGTCGTAGACGTCGGGCCCGCCGGTGCGGAGCAGGACGTCCTCGAGCCAGTCGGTGGCCGGCCAGCCGGTGGCCTCGCCGGACTCGATGCCCGCGCACCAGGGCTTGATGTCGCCGGCCTTCGCGATCTGGTCGGAGAGGGCGATCATGTCGTCCCAGGTCTCCGGGACCTCCCAGCCGTTGTCGGCGAACATCTGCGGGGAGTACCAGACGAAGGACTTCACGTTGCCGCCGAGCGGCGCGGCGTAGAACTTGTCATCGACCGTGCCGTAGGCCTTCCAGTCCTCGCCGAAGAACTCATCGACGTTCTTGGCGGCACCCTCGGGCGCCTCGACGACCTTGCCGGTGCCGACGAGGGTCTTGAGCAGACCCGGCTGCGGGATGTAGGCGATGTCCGGCGGGTTGCCGGCCTGCACGCGCACCTGGAGCTGGGCCTCGAACTCCTTGGAGCCCTCGTACTTCACGTCGGCCCCGGTGCAGTCCTCGAAGACCTTCCAGGAGTCGATGTGGGGCTGGTCCTCGGGGGCGACGATCGAGGTGTAGACCGTCACGTCGCGGCCGCTGAGGTCACCCCACTCGGTCATCCCCTCGCACTCCGCCTTGCCGTCGCCGGGAGCCGTGCCCCCGGCCGCGCCACCGCCGTCGCTGTCGTCGGCGCAGCCGGCCAGCGCCGCGCTGGCGGCGAGCAGGACGGCCGCCCCTGCGAGGCCTGATCTCTTGAGTGACCGCATGCGTTCTCCCTATCTAGTCCCTGTGGTCGGCCGCTGCGTCGGACACGCGGCCGCCGTTCTGGGCTGATGCAAGCGCTTGCACACTCCGTGGTCAAGGTCACTCGCGCGGCCGTGAGTCACGATTCCGTAACGCAGGCGTGATCCCGCGGAGACCCGGGTGGAAACGCTTCCACTGGTCTGGACCAGCATCGGTGCGGGGACCGCCCACCACCGCGCTCCGCGCCTCACCCGCGGCGACGTACCGTGGAGCCATGGCGACCATCGAGCTGACCGCTGCGAACTTCGAGCAGAACGTCGCGGACAACGACATCCTGCTCGTCGACTTCTGGGCGAGCTGGTGCGGGCCGTGCCGGCAGTTCGCCCCCACCTACGAGGCCGCCTCCGAGCAGCACACCGACATCACCTTCGGCTCGGTCGACACCGAGGCGCAGCAGGACCTGGCCGCGGCCGCGCGGATCACCTCGATCCCCACGCTGATGGCCTTCCGCGAGGGGATCCTCGTCTACGCCCAGCCCGGCGCGCTCCCGCCCCAGGGGCTCGAGCAGCTGATCAGCGCCGTGCGCGAGCTGGACATGGACGACGTACGCCGGCAGGCCGCCGCGGCCGGCCAGGGCAGCCAGGACGGCGCCGCCTCCTGACGCCCCCCTGACCCCGGCCGGCACCCGAACCGCCGGGGCGCGTGCTTGGATCGAGGGGTGGACGCCGAGGCCTGGGACGAGCGGTACGCCGCCAGCGACCTCGTCTGGTCGGCCGGGCCCAACGTCTTCGTCGAGGCGGAGTGCTCCGGCCTGCCCGCCGGCCGCGCCCTCGACCTCGCCGCGGGCGAGGGCCGCCACGCGCTGTGGCTGGCCCGCCGCGGGTGGCGGGTGACGGCCCTGGACTTCTCCGCCGTCGCGCTCGACAAGGGCCGGCAGGTCGCGGAGGGCTCCGGGCTCGCCGACGCGATCACCTGGGTCCGCGCCGACGCCACGACGTGGCGGCCGCCGGCCGGCACGACCTACGACCTCGCGCTGCTGGCCTACCTCCAGCTGCCGCCAGCGCAGCGGCGGGCGGCCGTGCGCGGGGCGTACGACGCCCTGGCTCCCGGCGGCGCGCTGCTGGTGGTCGCCCACGACCGCACCAACCTCACCGAGGGGGTGGGTGGCCCGCAGGACCCCGAGGTCCTGATGAGCGCCGAGGACGTGCTCGGCGACCTGACCGGCCTCCCCCACGAGGTCGAGCACGCCGGGCGGGCCGGGCGTCGGGTCGAGCCCGGGCACGGCGCGGACGACGCCCCCGCGCGGACCGCCTGGGACTGCGTGGTCCGGGTGCACCGGGCCGCGGGCTGACCCGGGGCGCCGGCCCACGGGGCCCTGGATCAGCCGGTGGGATCAGCCGGCGGGATCAGCCGGCGGGATCAGTCGGTGAGATCAGTCGGTGGGGATGGCCGCGGGGGTGATGGTGACCGTCGCGCGCACGAAGGCGTGGTCGGTGGCGGCCCGGACGGGCGCGCCGTAGTCGACGACGTGGCCGCCGAAGACCACTCCCCCGACGCCCATGATCTTGTCGATCTTGATCGGGCCGGCGCCGACGCACGCGCTCGGCGTCGCGCCGTTGGAGCCGACCATCCCGGTCGCGGCGGAGACCCGGCACCCGAACTCGGTCTTCTCGTTGGTGTCGCCCATCAGCAGCACCGGGCGGCCGGTCGCCTGGAGCCGCTGGACCAGCGCGATCTGGGCACCGGTGGCCGCGTCGCGGTCGGCCTCCTGGTCGCGCGGGGAGTTGTGCAGGTCGATCACCCAGAACTCCCCGCCCGTGGCGCGCTCGCGCAGCAGGACGTAGGGGATCGGGCGCTGCTGGTGGTCGAAGGTCGTGATGATGCTGCCGGTGTCGGCGAGCTCGAAGAGGTCGTTGCGCCAGCCGATCTGGAGGCGGACGCCCTGGTTGCCGAGCGCACGCCCGGGCCAGATCGTCCAGCCGGGCAGCCGGGCCTGGAGCACCGCGAGCTGGTCGTCCTGGACCTCCTGGAGGCCGACCAGGTCGACGCCGCGACCCAGGACCGTGCTCGCGTGGAGGGCGGCGCGACCGGTGCCGTTCGCCCGGTGCTGGCTGCCCTGCACGTTGAGGGTGCCGACCTGGAAGGTGAACGGCGCACCGGGGGCGGCCTCGGCGGTCGCGGCGCGGCCGGCGGCCGGGGCGCGGGGCGCCCGCTCGAGCGGGGCGCCGGCGCGGTGGAGGCGGTAGGCCGGCGGCCGCGGCGGGATCAGCAGCGAGGCGCCCTCCACGCGGGAGCGGGACGCCTCGGGCTCGCGGTCCGCGGAGCGCGAGGCCTCCTGGTCGGTGCGGCCGCTGACCCGGGCACCGGAGACCTCGGTCGGGGCGCCGACCGCGATCGGCACGCGCACCTCGCGCGGGGCCAGGCCGAGCCCGGCCACGACCGCGAGGCCGGTCAGGAGCACAGCCACCCCCAGGGTCACGAGGGAGGTGGAACGGCGGCGCACCCGTGCAGCCTAGCGGCCGCGACGGCCCTGCCCGCCATCCTCCGTCCCGCCCCCTCGCCGGCTGTGACCTCGGTCCCGCCCGCGCTCACCCGCCCGCGCTCACCCGCCCGGGTCACCGGCGGCGTCACGCTGGCTCAGCGACGGCGCAGCGGCTTGACCCGGACCCGGGCGTGGACGAGCTCGTGGTCGCTGGAGCGGCGCACCCGCGGGCCGCGGTCCTCGCGGTAGTGGGAGAAGACCACCTTCTTGCCGCCGAGGACCCAGTCGATGCGCAGGCGGCGGCGGGGCGGCTGGCAGCCGCGGGCCCGGGGCTTGCCGCCGTTCGCGGCGCGCAGGTCGGTCCGGGAGGTCATCTTGCAGTAGAACTCGCGCTTCTCGTTGGCGTCGGCGGTCACGAAGACCGGGGCGCCCTTGCGGCGCAGCCGCTGCACGAGCCGGACCTGCTTGGCGGTCGCGGAGTCCCGCTCCCGCTCCAGGCCCTTGGGCGAGTTGTGGACGTCGACGACGAAGAAGCGCCGGTCGGTACGCCGGTCGCGGAGCTCGACCCACGGGATCGGGCGGGTCTGGCGGTGGAAGCGGGTCATCACGTGGCCGTGGCCGACGAGGCGGAACTGCTTCTTGCGGAACGCGATCTGGAGCCGCACGCCCTGGTTGCCCAGCGCGGTGCCGGGCCAGATCCGGTAGCCGGGCATCCGGTTGCGCAGCACCCGGAGCTGGTCGCGCTGGACCTCCTGCAGGCCGATGACGTCGATGCCGCGCTGGGTGATCGCGCCGGCGGTCCAGCGAGCCCGCTGGGTCCCCGGGGCGTACCCGCCGCGACCCCGGGTGTGCTGGCTGCCGAGCACGTTGAAGGTGCCGATCTTGAACCCGAAGCCGGTCGGCTTGCCGCCCGGCCGGCTCGATGGCTCGGTCGCCGCGCGGGCCGGCGCACCCACGAGGAGGCTCGCGGCGAGGAGCAGCGCCAGGGCGGCCGCGACGGGGAGGCCTCGGATGCCGGTGGGGGTATGTGCTCGAAGCATCCAGGGACGGTAGACAGAACCGGTCCAGACCAGCAAGTCCCAGTGGGGCCGATCAGCGGCGGCGGGGCCGCATCGTGACCGTCGCGCGCACCAGCGGGTGGTCGCTGGCCAGCCGCACCGCGGTGCCCTCGAAGAGGCCGTAGCGGGAGAAGGTCATCGGCCCGCCGCCGAAGATCCAGTCGATCGGCAGGCGGCCCGCCGGGGGCGTGCACGACCGGGGCGACGACGCGGATCCGCCGTTCGGCGCGACCAGGTCGGTGCCGCCGACGATCCGGCAGAACGTCTCGGTGTGCTCGTTCATGTCGCCGACGACGAGGACGGCGCGGCCGGTGGCCCGCAGCTCGCGGACCAGGCGCACGACCTTGCGGGTGGCGGCGTCCCGCTCGGCCTCCAGCCCCCGCGGGCTGTTGTGGTGGTCGACCACGTAGAGCTTGCGGCCGGTGGCCCGGTGCTCGAGCAGCACCCACGGCACGGGGCGGACCTGGCGGTCGAACGGGGCCTGGATGCTGCCGTGGTCGAGCAGCCGGAACATCCAGGACTTCCACGCGATCTGGAGGCGCACCCCGCCGCCGCCGAGCGCCGTCCCCGGCCACACGGTGTACCCCTCGAGCTCGCGGCGCAGCACCGCGAGCTGGTCGGCCTGCACCTCCTGGAGGCCGACGACGTCGATCCCCTTGCGCTCGATGAGGCCGGCGGTGATCGCGGCCCGGACCCGGCCCGGGCCCCAGCCGCCCTTGCCGCGGGTGTGCTGGCTGCCGAGCTGGTTGAAGGACGCGACCTCGAAGGAGGGGCTCGTCGGCCGGGTCACCGGGGCTCCGCTAGCGGCAGCGGCCGCCCCGGCCGGCCCCGCGAGCGGGGTCAGGGCCAGGAGCAGGACGGGGAGCAGGACCGCGGCCAGGAGGCCGGCGACCCGGCGGCCAAGCGCGGGCGTGGTGGGGGGCACCGGGCGACGGTAGGCGGGCCGGCGGCGACGTACGCCGTGAACGCGGCGGCCGCGACCGGCCGGCCGCGGAGATGGCCCACCCGGGCCATCGCGGGACCGGTCAGTCGGAGGAGGGGTCAGTCAGCAGACGGGCCGGACGGGCGCGGCTGCTCCGGGGCGTCCGCCGCGGGGCGGGGCACCTCGTCGGTGAAGGGCAGGGCCTCCTCCGAGCGCGGCCGGCGGTCGGAGGGGTCGTAGCGGCCGGCGTCCTCCGCGGCCTGCACGTTGCGGATGCGGTGGACCAGGCTCCAGCCGAGCAGGCCGACGGCGACCGCCAGGCCGATGAAGATGCCGAAGGCCAGCCAGCCCGCCTTGACGTCCTCGGGCTCGGGCGCCTGCTGGGCAGCGCGGACGACGGTGTCGGCGAGCAGCGGGAGGAGGTGGAGGGCCATGGCGCTCATCCTCTCAGGCGGGGTCGGTGATGCCGGCGAACAGGTCGCTCTCGGGGACCTGCGAGGGGACGTGGCTCACGACCAGCTCGAAGTCCTCCGTCGGCCACACCTCCTCCTGGATCTCCCGCGGCACGGCGAACCACATGCCGTCGGGGTCGATCTGCGTGGCGTGGGCGAGCAGGGCCTGGTCGCGGACGCCGAAGTAGTCCGAGCAGGGCACCCGGGTGGTGATCCGGGCGTCCCAGTCCGGCTCGGGCTTCCAGTCGCGCAGCCGCTCGGTGTAGGGCGACTCCAGCCCGTGGGCGAGCATCGCGTCGTGGATCGCCTGGGTCTTCGGGCGGTTGAAGCCGTGGTGGTAGTAGAGCTTCAACGGCTGCCACGGCTCGCCGAGGTCGGGGTAGCGCTCGGGGTCGCCGGCGGCCTCGAACGCCGCCACGGTCACCTCGTGGCACTTGATGTGGTCGGGGTGCGGGTAGCCCCCGCGCTCGTCGTACGTCGTCACGACGTGCGGCCGGAGCTCGCGGATGAGCCGCACGAGGGGCGCGGCCGCCTCCTCCAGCGGGACCAGCGCGAAGCAGCCCTCCGGCAGCGGGGGCTTGGGGTCGCCCTCGGGCCAGCCGGAGTCGACGAAGCCGAGCCAGTCCTGGGTCACGCCGAGGATGTCGCGGGCCCGCTCCATCTCCTGGCGGCGGATCTCGGTGATGTTGGCCAGGATGTCGGGCCGGTCCATCTTCGGGTTGAGGATCGACCCGCGCTCGCCGCCGGTGCAGGTCACGACGTGCACGTCGACCCCCTCGGCGACGTACATCGCGGTCGAGGCGGCGCCCTTGCTCGACTCGTCGTCGGGGTGGGCGTGGACGTGCATCAGCCGGAGGCCCGACCGGGGCGGTGACCCGTGGTGCGACATGACGCTGATCCTAGGTCGCCCGCCCCGGCCCGACGGACGGGTGGGACCATGGGGGCATGAGCACCGACCTCATGACCGAGCGGTACGGCGCCCCCGCGCCCTGGCGCCGGCGCGCTGTCGTCGTCGGCAGCATCGTGCTGGCGGTCGTGTTCCTCGGGTGGCTGGCCTGGACCGCGGTGACCCACTCCTCCCCCGAGGTCTCCGGGGAGCTGGAGACCTACGAGATCGTCGACGAGCACACCATCGACGCGGTCGTGGTCGTGACCATGAGCGAGGACGCCGAGAACCCGACCTGCCTGCTGCGCGCCTTCGCCGAGGACCACAGCACCGTCGGCGAGCTGGAGTTCGTGCCCGATCCCGACCTCGGCGCCCGGCAGCCGCAGTCGGTGCGCACCGAGCGCCGCGCGACCGCCCTGGAGATGGTCGGCTGCCGCGCCGAGGGGCAGACCCGCTACCGCTGACCTGCGAAAGCCCCGGCCGCTTGTTACAGTGGCCGATCTGACCGACCCACCGGGCCGTCCAGAGGAGGGCCCGAGACGCCGGCCCACGGCGTCTGCAGCAGTGCCGCGGCGTACGGCCACACCCTCGGCGCACTCCATCGGGACCGGTCCTCGTACGCCCTGGCGGGCACCACCCGCCGTACCCGCACGCACCTTCAGGAGCACGCATGACGCAGTCGACCGACCAGACCACCGTCTGGCTGACCCAGGACGCCTACGACAAGCTCCACGCCGAGCTGGAGAACCTCAAGGGCCCCGTCCGTCAGGAGATCATCGAGCGGATCGCCTCCGCCCGCGACGAGGGGGACCTGAAGGAGAACGGCGGCTACCACGCCGCCCGCGAGGAGCAGGGCCGCGTCGAGGGCCGGATCCTGCAGCTCGAGGACATGCTGCGCCGCGCCGAGATCGGCGAGACGCCCCCCGACGACGGCATCGTCGAGCCCGGCATGATCGTGACCTACAAGTTCGTCGGCGACGACGACGACGAGACCGAGACCTTCCTGCTCGGCGCCCGCGAGATCGAGCCCGAGGGCCTGACGGTCTACTCCCCCCAGTCGCCGCTCGGCGAGGCGATCAACGGCAAGACCAAGGGCGACACGGTCTCCTACCAGGCCCCCAACGGCAAGACGCTCGAGGTGGTCATCGTCGACGCCAAGCCCTACACCGGCTGACGTCCACCCGACCGTTCCGTCCGACGCCCCCGGCCCTCCGGCCGGGGGCGTCGGCGTTCCGCGGCGCGTTGCCTGACCGGACGGCGCCGTAGACCATCGAACGGCGCGTTGCAGCCGCAGCCCCGGGCGGCGGGCTTAGCCGCGCCGGGTGGCGACGCGGTAACCGCGCGCGCGCAGCCGGGCGAGCACCTGCTCGGCGTGCGGCTCGCCGCGGGTCTCCAGCTGGAGGTGCACCTCGACCTCGTCGAGGTGCAGCGTCGGGGAGATCCGCTCGTGGACGACCTCGAGCACGTTGGCGCCCCCGGCGCTCACCTCGGCGAGCAGCTGGGCCAGCCCGCCGGGGACGTCGGGGATGGTGAGGGTGAGGTTGACGTACCGCCCGGCCGCCGCCATCCCCTGGCGGATCACCTTGCCGAGCAGCAGCGGGTCGATGTTGCCGCCGGAGAGCACCGCGACGGCGGGGGTCGCGAAGCCGGCGGGGTCGTCGAGCAGCGCGGCCACGGCGGCGGCGCCGGCCGGCTCGACGACCATCTTGGCCCGCTCGACGAGGGCGAGCACCGCGCGGGAGAGCGAGTCCTCCGAGACGGTGCGGATCTCGTCGACGTGGTCGCGGACGGCCGCGAAGGTGATCTCGCCGGGCAGCCCCACGGCGATCCCGTCGGCCATCGTCTTCATCGTCTCCAGCGCGACCGGGCGGCCCTGCGCCAGCGAGGCGGGGTACGCCGCCGCGCCGGCCGCCTGCACGCCGACGACGCGCACGTCGGGGCGCGCCGCCTTGACCGCGATCGCGATGCCGGCCAGCAGCCCGCCGCCGCCGGTGGGGACCAGCACGGTCCGCACCTCGGGGGCCTGCTCGACCACCTCGAGCCCGGCCGTGGCCTGCCCGACGACGATGTCGGGGTGGTCGAAGGGGTGGATGAGCACCGCGCCGGTCTCGGCCTCGAAGCGCCGCGCCGCGACCAGCGCCTCCTCGAGGAACCGGCCCTCGAAGACCACCTCCGCGCCGTACCCGCGGGTCGCCCGCTCCTTGTTGATCGGCGCTCCCTCGGGCATGAACACGGTGGCGCGCGTGCCGAGCATCCGCGCCGCCAGCGCCACGCCCTGGGCGTGGTTGCCGGCCGAGGCCGCCACCACCCCGCGCGCCCGCTCCTCGGGGCTGAGCCGCGCGATGCGGACGTAGGCCCCCCGCGCCTTGAAGGACCCGGTGCGCTGGAGGTTCTCGCACTTCAGGTGCACCGGCCCCTCGGCGAGGTCGGAGAGCCAGCGCGACTCCTCCATCGGCGTCCGGACCGCGACGCCCTCGAGCAGCTCGCGCGCGGCGAGGACGTCGGCGAGCGTCGGCTCGAGGCTCACAAGGGGCTCTCCGGGTCCTCGGGCGCCTCGACCTGCGCGCCCGTCTCCTCGTAGTCCTCGGCCAGCTCCTCGACCGGATCGTCCCCGGGGGCGGTGAAGGACGCGAGGTGCTGGACCACGGCGTTGCCCGCGGCCGCGAGCGGGACGGCGACGAGCGCGCCCGCCACCCCGGCCACCACGACGCCGCCGGCGATCGCGACGATCACCGCGAGCGGGTGCACCGAGACCCAGCGGCCGAGCAGGAACGGCTGGAGCACGTGGCCCTCGACCTGCTGGACCACGATGACACCGGCGAGCATGAGCAGCGCCGTGATCGGGCCCTGGTCCACCAGCGCCACCAGCACCGCGACCGAGCCGGCGACGGTCGCACCGATCATCGGGATGAACGCGCCGAGGAAGACCAGCACGCCGATCGCCAGCACGAACGGCACGCCCAGCACGGCGGCGACGATCGAGATGCCGATCGCGTCCACGAGCGCCACGATCACCGTCGCCCTGACGAACTGGGTCAGCGAGACCCAGGCGACCCGGCCGGAGGTGTCGACGTGCTCGCGCGCCGCGCGGGGGGCGATCCGGACCAGGAAGGCCCAGATCCGCTCCCCGTCGGCGAGGAAGAAGTACGTCGCGAACAGCACGATGAAGAACCCGGCGAACAGGTGGGTCAGCGTCGCGCCGACCTCGGTGGCCCGGGAGACGACACCGCCGTCGCGGGTGCCCTCGCTGATCGCCCGCTGGGCGGCGTCGATGTAGTCGTTGATCTGGCTGTCGCTGGCGTTGAGCGGACCGGTCTTGAGCCAGTTCTTGATCTGGCCCAGGCCCTTGACGGTCTGGTCGGCCAGGTCGGTGGCGCCGGTCGCGACCTGCTGGCCGGCGAAGGTCAGCAGCAGCCCCACGAGCCCGAGACCCGCGATGACCACCGAGATCGCGGCCAGCCCGCGCGGGAACCCGGCCCGGTCGAGCACCCCGACGAGCGGGGAGACGAGCGCGGCCACCAGCAGGGCCACCGCGAGCGGGATGGTGACGACGGAGAAGAAGCCGATCAGCTGGAGCAGGACGTAGCCCGCCGTGCAGATGACCAGCAGGCGCCACGCCCAGGCCGCGGCGAGGTCGAGGCCCCACGGCACCTGGGCGCGCGAGAAGTTCGACGGCCCCGTCGGGATGGGCGCCGGGGCGGGGCGGCGGTCCTCGCGCATCTGGGCCCACTGCTGGGCCAGCCGCTGCGCCAGGCCGTCGTCGTCGTCGGTGGTCGTGCCGGTGCTGCGGGGCAGGCGCAGCGGGAGCGGCAGCGGCAGCCGCCGCCGGGACTCGTGCTCCTCGGCTCCTCGGTCCGGCGGGGCGCTCCCCACCCCGTCCCGGAGGCTCCCCGTGCCGGCCTGGTCGTCCACGCGGATCTCCTAGGCGCGGGCGCCGAGCGCCCGGTCGAGGTCGGCGAGGAGGTCGTCGACCGTCTCGATGCCGACGCTGAGCCGCACCAGGTCGGCCGGCACCTCCAGGTCGGTGCCCGCGACGCTCGCGTGGGTCATCCGGCCCGGGTGCTCGATCAGCGACTCGACGCCGCCGAGGGACTCACCGAGGGTGAAGACCTCGGCCCGCTCGCAGACACCGAGCGCCTGCTGCTCGCCGCCGGCGACGCGGAAGGACACCATGCCGCCGTACCGCTTCATCTGGCGGCTGGCGACCGCGTGGCCGGGGTGCTCCTCGAGCCCGGGGTAGATCACCTGGGTGACGTCGGGGTGGCCGGCGAGGAACTCCACGACCCGCTCGGCGTTGTCGCAGTGGCGGTCCATCCGCACGCCGAGGGTCTTCAGGCCGCGCAGCACCAGCCAGGAGTCGAACGGCCCGGCGACGGCGCCCATCGCGTTCTGGTGGAACCCGACCCGCTCGGCGACCTCGAGGTCGCGCACCACGAGGGCGCCGCCGACGACGTCGGAGTGGCCGCCGCAGTACTTGGTGGTCGAGTGGACCACGACGTCCGCGCCGAGGGTGAGCGGCTGCTGGAGGTACGGCGAGGCGAAGGTGTTGTCGACGACGAGCAACGCCCCGGCCTCGTGGGCCACGGCGGCCAGCGCCTCGATGTCGCCGATGTTGAGCAGCGGGTTGGTCGGGGTCTCGACCCACACGAGCGTGGTCTCGCCGGGGCGGATCGCCGCGCGGACCGCGTCGACGTCGGAGACGGCCGCCGAGCTGTGCTCGAGGCCCCAGGCGCGCTCGACCTTGTCGAAGAGCCGGTAGGTGCCGCCGTACGCGTCGTCGGGCACGACCACGTGGTCGCCCGGCGCGCACAGCGCGCGGACCAGGGTGTCCTCCGCGGCCAGGCCGGAGGCGAAGGCGAAGCCCCGCTCCCCCTCCTCCAGCGCGGCGATGTTGCCCTCCAGCGCGGTCCGCGTGGGGTTGCCCGAGCGGCTGTACTCATACCCGCCGCGAAGCCCGCCGACGCCGTCCTGCTTGTAGGTGGAGGTCGCGTAGATCGGGGGGATGACCGCCCCGGTCGCCGGGTCCGGCTCGTAGCCCGCGTGGATCGCCCGCGTCTCGAACCCGGCCTTCTGCGCCGCCTCGTGTCCGTGCTGCTGTTCGCTCACCCCGCGAGGTTACCCACGGGCGGGAACGTCCGGCCGCGCGGGAACGTCTCGCCCGCCGCCGGTGTTGGACCCCGTGCCAGGATCGGCACGACCCACCAGGAGGCACCCGTGTTCTTCGCCCGCAAGCAGACCGAGCTCATCGCCCCGGAGCAGGCGCTCCCCGGCCGCACCGAGCGGTGGTTCCACCTCGCCGACCGCCACCTGGTGCTGGGCACCCCGCTGGTCACCGACGAGGCGCCCGAGGGCATGGAGGTCGCGGTCTTCGGGCTGGGCTGCTTCTGGGGTGCCGAGGAGGTCTACTGGCAGCTCCCGGGCGTGTGGTCGACCTCGGTCGGGTACGCCGGCGGCACGACCCCGAACCCGTCGTACGAGGAGGTCTGCTCGGGCGCGACCAACCACACCGAGGCCGTCCGCGTCGTCTTCGACCCCTCCGTCGTCTCCTACGCCGACCTGGTGAAGCGGTTCTTCGAGGTCCACGACCCGACCCAGGGCATGCGCCAGGGCAACGACGTCGGCACGCAGTACCGCTCGGCGATCTACTGGACGACCCCCGAGCAGGAGCAGGTCGCCCGCGAGCTCACCGAGGTGTACGCCGCCGAGCTGCGCCGCCGCGGGCTCGGCGAGATCACCACCGAGATCCGCGAGGTGCCGACGTACTACTACGCCGAGGACGCCCACCAGCAGTACCTCGCGAAGAACCCCCACGGCTACCGCTGCCACGCCAACACCGGCGTGAAGTTCCCGCAGACCGCCTGATCCCCGCAGTCGGGCTGCGGTCAGGCGACCGGCGGCACGACCTGCCAGCGCTTGGTCCGACGGCTGCCGCGGCGCAGGTGGTCGATCGCCTCGGCCTGGGTCCAGCCGCGGTCGGGCAGCACCTGGACCTCGACCTCGACGGTGACGGGCGCGGCGAAGGGGAACGGGTCGAGGCTGATCCGGCCCTCCCCGACGACGCGCGCGACCAGGTCGAGCCGCTCCCCACCCGGGGTCCGGCCGATGGTGGGCAGCCGCACGGTCTCGGAGCGGTGGTCGATCCCGCTCAGCTGCGGGCCCCAGGGCACGACCGGCTCCAGCGGCGAGGGCTGGTCGGGGACGACGCACAAGAAGAGCGAGAGCAGGTCCCAGACCTGGAGCAGCTCGAAGTGGTGCCAGAGCCGGGTCTCGAAGACCGCCCGGGGCTCCTGCTCGGTCCACACCTGCTCGCGGACCCCGATCCAGCGCTCCTCCTCGGCCCGCACGACCTCGGACTGGAGGCGCCGGGTCTCCTCGGTGCGCGCCAGCCGGGAGCCGGCCCCGGGGCGCTGCCAGCGGCCGCGGTAGATGCCCGACCAGTGCATCCCGACCAGCAGGCCGGCGTAGGCATCGAGCATCGAGACCCGCTCGACGCCGGCCCGGTAGAGCGGGATGTGCGACTCCACGTCGATGTCGAGGAAGTGCAGCGGCCGCTTCTCCAGCTCGTCGAAGAGCAGCGCCCCGTCGATCGCCCGCCAGCCCTCGTCGTGCTTGGCGGCGGCCAGGGAGACCGCCGGCACCGGCGACGGCGCGGTGAACCGGGTGTTCCCCCATGCCTCGGCGAGGATCCCGGCGACACGGCCGTGCTCGACCTGGTCGATCAGCTCCAGCTCTCCTGGCAGGCGGTTGACGATCATCGGGGTGCTCCTGGTTCTGGGGTGTCGAGGTCCGCGGCCGCGACGATCTCGCGGGCACGGCGGATGGTGGCGGGGTCGACGAGGCTGCCGTCCTCGCCGCTGAAGGCCGAGACGCCGGCGGCCTCGGCGCGGTCGAAGCTCGCGAGCAGGCGGCGGGCCGAGGCGACCTCCTCCGGCGCGGGGAGGTACTCGGCGTTGATGACGATGACCTGCGAGGGGTGGATCGCGGTGCGGCCACGGAACCCCTGGCGGTACTGCTGGCGACAGGTGCGCAGCAGGCCCGCGGCGTCGTCGACGACCGTGTGCACCGGCCCGATCGGCCGCTCGAGCCCGGCCGCGGCCGACGCCACCACGACCCGGCTGCGGATCGGGGCGAGCTCCTCCCGCTCGGGGCCCGGGACCAGGCCCAGCTCCGCGGCGAGGTCCGCCTCGCCGATCGCCAGGCGACGTACGCGCGGGGAGCGGGCGACGGTGGTCAGCTCCTCGAGGCCGACCGCGGTCTCGAGGAGGGCGGCGACGCCGATGCCACCGGACGGCAGGCCCCGCTCGGCCTCGAGCGCGCTCAGCCGCTCGTCGACCGTGCGCAGCAGGGCCGGCTCGGCCTTCGGCACGAGCACGGTGTGCAGGGCGGACCAGGTGACCGCCTCGAGGTCCTGCTCGACCGCCTCGGCGTCCACCCGGACCCACAGCTGCGGCCCCGCCGGGTCGGCGGAGCGCAGCTCGGCGCGCGCGATGTCGCGCGCCTCCTGCTTGCGGCTGCGGGCCACCGCGTCCTCGAGGTCGATCACGATGGCGTCCGCCCCGGACCGGCTCGCCTTCGCGACCCAGCCCTCCCGGTCTCCCGGGACGTAGAGCAGGCTCCGGACCGGTGCCGAGTGCCGCGAGGACGCGGTGCCCGTCATGCTCAGCGCCCCGTCGGGCGGCGCAGGTAGGTGCCGCGGGGCTCGCCGACGACCTTGCCGTCGACCAGGACGGCCTCGCCGCGCAGGAAGGTGTCGGTGACCTGCGCGGTCATCTCGAAGCCCTCGAACGGCGTGTACTCCTGCGCCGACTCGCTCTCCGCGGCGCGGACGGTCCACCGGACCTCGGGGTCGACCAGCACCAGGTCGGCGTCCAGGCCGACCTCGATCGCGCCCTTCGACCGCAGGCCGAAGCGGCGGGCGGGGTTCAGCGCGGTCATCCGGGCGATCTCGCCCATCGGGAGGCCGCGGGAGCCGCCCTCGCTGACCATGCCGGCGAGGAGGTACTCCGCGCCGCCGAAGCCGGACTTGGCCACGAAGATGTCCTCGCGCGGGTCTCCGAACTTCATCTCGTCCTTGCAGCAGGCGTGGTCGCTGACCACCCAGTCGACGTTGCCGTCGAGCACGTGGCTCCACAGCGCCTCGACGTCCTCGCGCGGGCGGATCGGCGGGTTGACCTTGGCGCCGAGGTTCGCGGCGGTGTCGATGTCGGCCAGCAGGTGACCGATGGTGACCTCGCGGCGGAAGTCGACCTCGGGGAAGGTCGCGGCCATCCGCAGCGCGGCGTCCATGGCCTTCGCCGAGGTCAGGTGGAGCAGGTTGATCGTGGGCAGGTCGGTCTCGTGCGCCAGGTAGGAGGCGATCGTGACCGCGAGGCCCTCGGAGTGCTGCGGGCGCGAGGCGCTGTAGGCGGCCAGGCCGGTGAGCGTGCCCTCCTCCTCCACCATCCGCGTGTAGGCGGTCATGATCTCGGCGGTCTCGCAGTGCAGCGACAGCGAGATCTCGTCGGCGAGCTCGGGGTGGTCCTGGCGGGCCTTCTGGACCGCCCGCATGACGAACTCGAAGTGGGCCAGGTCGTAGCGCTCCCCCTCGGGGATCATCAGGAAGTCGCTCTGGCTCGCCGAGCGGCCGTGCAGGCCGTGGCTGCCGTAGAACATGAAGATCTTGAACGACGTGACGCCGTGCTCCCCCACCAGCGAGGACACCTCGCCGAGGTGCTCCTTGCTCATCGGCGCGAGGTGGAAGCCGTAGTCGACGTAGGAGCGACCCTCGGCGGCGGCGAGCACCTGCGGGAAGAAGTCGGCGTAGGAGCCGCCCTTGTTCAGGTAGTACTGCCCGGTGCGCATGTAGTTGAGCGCGGTCGTGACGCCGCCCTGGGCGCACGCGCGGCTCTCGATGGCGGTGTCGTCCGAGAGCGGGTTGTAGATGCCCCAGTGCTGGTGGGCGTCGACGACGCCCGGGAACAGCAGGCGGCCCTGGCCGTCCACGACCTCGGCGCCGGTGCGGTCCAGGTCGGGGCCGACGGCCGTGATGACGCCGTCGGACACCGCGACGTCCCAGGCCTGCGGCTCGGCGTGGTCGTGGTGCACCACGCGGACGTTGGTGAAGATCTTGTCGGCTGCGGACATGGTGTTGCCTTTCGTTTCAGGGCTGGCGGATCGGGTCGGCGGGAGGCACGGCGGCGGTGACGGCCTCCATCAGCGGGCGCACCCGCCGGGTGCCCTCGAGGGAGAGGGCGAGGTCCCGGATCCGGTCGATGGCGTCGTCCGGGAGCAGGTCCCGGCAGTTCTCGGAGAACTTCAGCGCGAGCTGGGCGTCGGTGAGCGGGCGCTGCGGCCCACCGAGGTTGGCGAACACCTTCTCCACGTGCTCCTCACCGGAGGTCGTGGTGAGGCGTACGACGGCGGGGAACTGGTGCGGGAAGATCGCGTCGCACTCCTCGTTGCCGACGACGGTCACCTTGCTCATCAGCTCGCGGCGCTGCGGGTCGCGGGCCAGCTCGTCGGTGAAGTCCGCGAGGCCGAGCCCGAGGCCGCGGCCCTCGCCGAGCATGCCGGCGACGACGACGTACGGGCCGCTGAACTGCGCCTGGTAGCCGGTCTCGGGCGCCTGCTTGACCGCGAGCGGCTCCCCGATCGTGCGGACGACCGCGGAGGGGACGCCGATCTCGATGGAGGCGACGTCCTCGGGGCGGATGCCCTGCTCGATGAAGCGCATGCCGGCGTCGGCGCTGGTGTGGGTGAAGTGGTTGGCCGGGTAGGGCTTGAAGAAGATGCCCGGCACGGCCCACTCGACGCCGAGGCCGTCGGTCACCGCGGCGTGGTCGGCCTCGTTGCGCAGGAACGCCTCGAAGAAGCCGAACCGGCCCTCGAGCACGGTCGGCGGGCCGCTGATGCCCCGGCGGACGAGCTCGGCGGCCATCACCGCGGAGTGCGCGGCCCAGCCGCAGTGCATCCGCTTGACGGTGCCGCCGGTGCGGTTGGCCTCGATGATGCCCGCGGCCATGGACGCGGTCACGCCGAGGACGTCGGTCAGCTGCTGCTCGGAGAAGCCGAGGAGCATGCCCGAGGCCACGGCGGCGCCCATCGCGCCGCAGATCGACGTGGCGTGCTGGCCGTGCTCGAAGAAGACCGAGTTGCCCAGCTCCAGGTCGTAGCCGGCCATGCCGAGGCGGCAGGCCACCTCGAGGCCGACCGCGGCGGCGTCGAGCAGGGCGTCGGCGTCGGCGTCGACCATCTCGGCGACGGCGAGGGCCGCCGGCACGACCGCGGCGCTGGGGTGCAGCACCGAGGGCAGGTGGGTGTCGTCGAAGTCCAGCGAGTGCGCGAGCACGCCGTTGACCAGCGCGGCCTGCGCGGCGGGCACGGCACCGGCGACGCCCAGCGCGGAGGCCTGGGGCGCGCCGCCCTGGTCGGCCACCAGGCTGATCACCGCGCGGCTGGTCTCCAGGCGCTGCGCGGCGACGCAGAGCCCGAGGATGTCCAGCACCCGCTGCCGCGTGCTGGCGCGCACCTCGGCGGGGGCGCCGTCGCGGCGGACGGCGTCGGCGAAGCCCGCGAGCTGCTGGGCGAGGGTCTGCTCAGCCACGGGACACCACCGCGAGGGGACGCACGGGCGAGCCGGTCGCGCCGACGAAGGCGAGCGGGGAGAGGATGAAGGTGAACTCGTGGTGGCCGGCGGCGGCCGGGCCGTCGAGGTCGAGCGCCTCGATGATGTAGATCCCGCTCTCGACCAGCAGCACGCGGTGGGCCGGCAGCAGGCCGTGCCCGGCGCCGGGGGCGAGCATCTCGAAGGCGATGGTGTCGGCGCCCACGGCGTGCACGCGCCGCTCGGCGAGCCAGCGGGCGCCGGCCTCGCTCACGCCGGGCACGCCGGTGCTGGCCCCGCGGTAGACCGACGGGTCGGGATCGTCGAAGTGGCGGCCCCAGCCGCTGCGGATGAGGACGACGTCACCCTCCTCCACCTCGACGCCCTGGCGCTCGACGGTGGCCTCGAGGTCCGCGACGGTGATCTCGTAGCCCGCCGGGCAGCCCTCGGCCAGCCCGAGGGTCGCGGGCACGTCGAGGAGCACGCCGCGGCGGACCATGGGCTCGATGGTGTGCACGCCGTGCTCGAGGTAGCGGCCGCCGACGCCGGCCTCGCGGGCGTCGACGCCGCCGTGGAGCAGCCCGTCCTGGGAGACGTGGGCCAGCGCGTCGATGTGGGTCCCGACATGGGTGCCCATCGAGATGAAGTCGTTGGCGGCCGAGCCGCCGTCGGAGCGCACCATGTCGCCGTGGCGGCGGGGGAAGGCGTGCCAGTACGCCGGGTGGTTCGGCGACTGCGACATGCCGACGGACAGCGGGCGGCCGAGGTCGTGCACGACGATCCCCTGGCGCACCGCGGCGAGCAGCGGATCGGACGTGGGGGCGTTGGTGGTCATGGCGAGATTCCCGTTCATCTCAGGGTCGACGTCGGTCGACGTGGCGTGTGCGGTCGTGCTGAGGAGGCCGCGGGTCGTCCCGCGGCCGGGTCGTCGCGGGTCAGGCCGCGGAGGGGGCAGGGTGGGAGGTCAGGCGATGACCCCGCGTCCACGCAGCTCATCGAGCGTCGCGGGATCCACCCCGGCCTCGGTGAGCACGGCATCGGTGTCGGCGCCGAGGTCGCGGCCGAGGAAGCGGATGGCGCCGGGGGTCTCCGACATCCCCCACAGCGGACCGTGGACGGCGAGCTCGCCGAGCCGCTCGTCCTCGACCAGGGTGATCATCCCGGTCTCGCGGACGTGCTCGTCCTCGACGATGTCCCGCGCGTCGTACACGGGGGCGACGGCGGCGCCCGCCTCGGTGAAGGCCTCGATCACCTCCTGGCGGGTGCGCTCGGCGATCCAGGAGCCGACGTACCCGTCGAGCTCGTCGGCGTGCTGGGCGCGCTCGCGGCCGCTGCCGAACCAGGGCTCATCGACCACCTCGGGGTGTCCGACCAGCCGCAGCACCCGCTCGGCGATGGCCTGGGCGCTGGTGGAGATCGCGACCCAGTAGCCGTCCTTGGTGCGGTAGGTGTTGCGGGGGCTGTTGTTCGTGGACCGGTTGCCGTGCCGCATCCCGACGACGCCGGTCTGCTGGTAGGCCATCGGCCCCGGCCCGACCGCGGTCATGATCGGCGCGAGCAGGTTGAGGTCGATGACCTGGCCGCGGCCGGTCCGCTCCCGGGCGAAGAGCGCCATCGCGATCGCCGAGGACGCGGTGACGCCCGCGATGCTGTCGGCCAGGCCGAACGCCGGCAGCGTGGGCGGGCCGTCGGGCTCACCGGTGAGGTGGGCGAAGCCGCTCATCGCCTCGGCGAGGGTGCCGAACCCGGCGCGGGCCGAGTAGGGCCCCTGCTGGCCGAAGCCGGTCACCCGCGCGACCACGAGCCGCGGGTTCTCCGCGAGCAGGTCCTGCGGGTCCAGGCCCCAGCGCTCGAGCGTGCCCGGGCGGAAGTTCTCCACCAGCACGTCGGCCTGCGCGGCGAGCCGTCGCACGAGGGCCGCGCCCTCGGGCTTGCCGAGGTCGATGGCGACCCCACGCTTGTTGCGCGAGATCTCCTTCCACCACAGCGACTCGCCGTCCTTGACCGGACCGTGGCCGCGCATGCTGTCGCCGTACCGGGGGTGCTCGATCTTGATCACGTCGGCGCCGTAGTCGCCGAGGATCTGGCAGGCCAGCGGGCCGGCGAGGATCGTGGAGATGTCGAGGACGCGCACGCCGGCGAGGGGCCCGGGGGCGGGTGCCTCGGCGGCGTCGGGGGTGGGCTGAGGCGTGGGGGACGCGCTCATGGGGTGGCCTCCTGGGGGGTGTGACCGAGCTCGGCGCTGATCTCGGCGGCGGTCTTGACGACCAGTCGGGCGTGGCTGTCACGGACCTCGGCGACGAACCGGTCGCGGGGTCCGCACAGCGAGATGGATCCGAAGACGTCACCGTCGGCGCGGTGGATGGGGGCGGCGACGCTCCCGGCCCCGGCCTGCCGCTCGCCCAGGCTGACCGCGTAGCCCTGCGCGCGGACCTGGGCGAGCTCGACGCGCAGCTCGTCCACCGAGGTGATGGTGTGCGCGGTGACCGGGTCGAGCGCCGCGTGGGCGAGGTACTCCTCGATCTCGGCCTCCGGCAGGTGGGCGAGGATCGCCTTCGACGAGGAGCCCGCGTGCAGGGGGTGGGTGGTGCCGAGGGAGATCGACATGCGGATCTCGTGCGGCGAGAGCACCTGGTCGACGTAGACGCGCGAGGTCGTGTCGCTGCGCACCGACAGCGTCGCGGTCTCGCCCGTCGCGGCGACCAGCCGGTCCAGGTGGGGCCGGGCGATCTTGGGCACGTCGAGCTCCCGCAGCGCCGCGAGGCCCAAGGTGAGGACCGCCGGCCCGAGCCGGTACTGCTTGGTCCGCTCGTCGAAGACGAGGTAGCCGGCCGCGGTGAACTCCTTGAGGATCCGGTGGGCGACGGCCTTGGGCAGGTCGAGCTCCCGGGCGACGGTGGAGACGCCGAGGGTCTCCGGCGCGCGCGCGGCGATCAGGTTGATCACGCCCAGCGCGCGCAGGAGACCCGACTTCGGGTCGCCGTGTGTCGTCATCGTGGTTCCTCTTCGTTCGGGAGGGGCGGGGCCGGCCTGCCTGCGGCCTGGTGCGGGGCGAGTCAGGTGCACCCGACCCCGGTCAGGGTGACCGGGATGTTCCCGCGCGTGGCCTTGGAGTACGGGCAGGTCTCGTGGGCCAGTTCCACGAGCCGGTCGAGCTCATGCTGGCCGCACTCGGGCGCGGTGACAACGAGGTCGACCGCCACGGAGTAGTCCTGGCCGTCGGTGATGCACAGCGAGACGGCAGCCGTCGTGGTGGTCGGTCCGAGGCGGACCTTCTCCCGCCGGGCGACGACCTGGAGGGCGCTGTCGAAGCAGGCGGCGTAGCCGGCGGCGAACAGCTCCTCGGGGTCGGTCCCCGCCTCGGTGCCCCGCTCGGCGGGGCGGGCCAGGTCGGCGGCGAAGGACCCGGAGGTCGAGCGGGCGTGCCCGCCGCGGCCGCCGGTCACCTCGACCGTCGCGGTGTAGGCGACCTCCACGTCGCCCGGCAGCTGGTCGGCGGCGCTCATCGGGCCACCTCCAGGTCCGCGGCACCGTGCAGGGCGAGCGCTCGCCGGGCCACCGCGTCGACGTACTCCTCGGGGTGCTCGTCCGCGGTGAAGTCGGTGCCGGAGAGCAGCTCGAGCTCGGCCCAGGGCAGGGTCGCGGTCACGACGTCGGTGAACCGGTGCACCAGGTCCTTGACGCCGTGGACCAGCGCGATCGGGGTGTCGCGCAGCGCGTCGGTGTCCAGCCGGTGCTCGAAGACCGCGCGGTAGGCGGTGCCGAAGTCGGGCCCGGTCGCGAGGTACTCCGCCACCTGCCGGTCGATGCCGTCGACGTCGAGCTCGGGGTAGAGGCCCCGGACCCGCGCCCAGACCTGGCCCAGGTGCGACCCGTCGAGGGCGGGCTCGTAGGGCAGCGCGTAGCCCGCGAGCTTCTCGGCGCGCTCCTCCTCGGTGTAGAGCGGGATGCCCTGGAGGAGGAGACCGCGCACCCGCTCCGGTCGGCTGATGGCCGCCTCGGCGACCACGACCGCGCCGGTGTGCTGCCCGAGCAGCACGACCCGGTCGAGGCCGAGGGCGTCGACGACCTGCCACATCCCCGCGGCGTACTGCGGGATCGACCACGGCTCAGGCGTCGGGTCGGACATGCCGAACCCGGGGGTGTCCGGGGCGATGACCTGCAGGCCGCGCGCGGCCAGCCGCTCGACGACGACCTCGAAGGTCGCCGAGGACAGCGGGGACTGGTGCACCATGACCAGTGCCGGGGCGCCGGGGTCGCCGGCGCGCCGCAGGTGCACCTGGCCCCACGGCATCCGCAGGTAGGCCCGCTCGGAGGTGCCCTTCAGGTCCCTCACTCCGCCGCCTCCCGGGCGAGCTCGGCCATGACGGCGACGACGTGCTTGATGCCGTTGCGGTAGTCCTCGAGCCGGATGTGCTCGTTCGGGCCGTCGATCCCGGCGTCGGCGCGGGAGACGCCGACCCCGACGATCGGGAGGTCCGGCAGGCCCGGCATGACGCCCTGGTTGCCGATCCACTGGGTGAAGGGCTCGATCACCGGCTCGGTGCCGTACACCTCACGCGCGGTGCGCGCGACGAGGTCGACGAAGGGGTGGTCGGGGTCGGTGCGGTTGGGACGGCTGGTGGCCATCACGTCGACCTCGACGTCCCCGAATCCGCCGTCGACCAGGTGCTTCTGGATCGCGGCGAGCACCACGTCGGGGTCCTGGCCCGCGATGAGGCGGACCTCGATCTTCGCGGTCGCCGTCGCCGGGATGCCGAGCGTGACGTCCTGGGAGTCGTCGCCGCCGTTGAGCGAGCTGATCGTCAGCGTGGGGACCGTGCGGATCGCGGTGGCCGCGGCGCGGGCGTCCTCGCCGTGGCGGAAGCTGCTGACCCCGGCGCGCTCGAGGAGGAAGTCGGCGGGGAAGGGCAGCGCGTCGAGCAGCTCCTGCTCGCGGGGGCTGAGCTCGGCGATCCCGTCGGTGAAGCCCGGGACCGTGCAGTCGCCGTTGGCGTCGACCAGCGTGGAGAGCGCCGAGACCAGACGGGCGGTCGCCGAGTGCAGGAGCGCGGTGTTCTGGCTGGTGAGCTCGCGGCTGATCGTGCGCACCGAGAGGCGCAGGTAGAGCACGCCCTTCTCGGAGAGCTTCAGGAGCAGGCGGCCCTCGCTGTCGAGCCAGGAGTTCTCCCACAGCGCGACGTCGGCCTCGAGCTGCTCGTGGTGCGCCTCGACGAACGAGCCGAGACCGGGGCTGTGCAGCCACTGCTTGCCCTCGAGGATGTAGCGGCTGGTGACCGGCGGCTCCTGGCCGGAGAGGCGCCAGGCGGCGGCGGCGTGGATGCGCGACATGATCGCGCCCTTGTCGTCCGCGACGCCCCGGGCGTAGAGCCGACCGTCGACGATCTCGGCGGAGTAGGGCGGCACGATCCACTCGGCGTCGTCGCCCGTCGGCTCGACCTCGACGTCGTAGTGGCAGAAGTGCAGCAGGCGCGGGGCGCCGCCGGCGATCTCGCCGTGGACGTAGGGGTGCGACTGCTCCCACGGCACGACGTGGCCCTCGCCGCCCCACCGCTCCAGCGAGCCCTTGAGGAAGTCGGCGGTCGCGACCATCTGGTCGGGCTCGTGCCGCCGGCTGCGGAAGCGGCACAGCTCCTGCAGCTCGGTGACGAACTCGTCGAAGTGCTCGTCGACCGCGGCGAGCGCGGCGTCCAGGTCGAAGCTCATGGTTCTCCTTGGGGTGGTGAGTGGCGAGAGGCGTGCGGAGGTGTCCGGCGGGCGCACGGTGCGCGGCCGGGGCCTGGCCCGCCGAGGGCCAGGGATGCTCAGGGGTCAGGCGCTCAGTGGATGGTCACGCCGCCGTCGACGAAGATCGTCTGGCCGGTGACCATCGCGGACGCGCCGCCGAGCAGGTAGCCGATGGTCTGGGCGACGTCGTCCGCCGTGGCCATGCGCCCGGCGGGGATGCTGGCGAGCTTGTCCTGCATGTAGTCGGCGTCGCCGCGCACGTCGTCGGTCATGGCCGTCGGCACGATCGTCGGGCCCACCGCGTTGACGCGGATGCCGTCGGCGGCCCACTCCAGGGCGAGCACCCGGGCCAGGTGCATCACCCCGGCCTTGCTGACGCAGTAGCCGGCGCTGTTCGCCACGGCGATGTGCCCGTTGGTCGAGCCCAGGTTCACCACGGTGCCGGAGGTCTCCCGCAGGGCGGGGTAGGCCGCCTGCGACATCCGGAACGTGCCGGTGAGGTTGATGTCGAGGACGTCGGTGAAGTCCTCCTCGCTCATCTCCGAGGCCGGGGCCCGCCGCACGATGCCGGCGTTGTTGACCAGGTGGTCGAGGCGGCCGTGCCGCTCGAGGACCTCGGCCACCGCCGCCCGGCACGACGCCGTGCTGCGGACGTCCACGACGTGCCGGGTGTGCCCGTCGCCGCCGGCACCCAGGTCGTGCTCCCAGGCGTCGAGCGGGGTGACGTCGGCCAGGGCGAGCACGGCGCCGCGCTCGGCGAGGTGCTCGGCCACCGCCTGCCCGATGCCCCGCGCTGCGCCCGTGACGAGCGCGACGCGGCCGGCGAACTCACCGCTGACGGCGGCGGTCATGCGCCGATCACCCGGTTGGCCTCGGCCCAGAAGGTCACCCGGCGCTGGATGATGCGCACCACCGCATGGGCGAAGAGACCCATGAGCGAGAGGACCACCAGGACGGCGAACATGCCGGGGATGTCGAAGTTGTAGTTCGTCTGGAGCAGCAGGTAGCCCAGGCCCTCCTGGGCACCGATGAACTCACCGACGACGGCGCCGAGGATCGCGAAGACGATGCCGATGTCGATGCCGGCGAAGATGAACGGCATCGCGCTGGGCATCTGCACCTTGCGGAAGATCTGCCAGCGGCCGGCGCCGAAGACCTTGAGCATCTGGATCCGGTCGGCGTCGGCCGAGCGGATGCCCTCGATGACGTTGATGAGCATCGGGAAGAACGAGATGACCGCGGCCATCACGATCTTGGAGGTCAGGCCGAAGCCGAACCAGACCACGAACAGCGGCGCGAGGGCGACCTTCGGGACCGTCTGGAAGGCCACGATGTAGGGCATCAGGGTCTTCTCGACCAGGCTGATCTGCGAGATCGCCGTGCCGAGCACCATCGCCGCGCTCGCGCCGATCGCGAAGCCGATCATGGCCTCCTGCGTGGTGACCCAGAAGTGGGTCCAGAACATGTCGCTGGAGAGCTGGTTGCGCAGCGCCTCGAGGATCGTGCTCGGCGGCGGGAGGACGTACTCCTTGACGTCGAGGATCTTGGTGCCGTACTCCCACGCCAGCACGACGACGACGAACACGAGCGGGACGAGCCACAGCTCGGGCCGGCCGCGGAAGTCGAAGCGCGAGGACCGCGGCGCGCCGGCCACCTCGTCGGCGTCGGGGGTGGCGGGGATGGTCCGGGCGGCGGCGTCGGAGCTCGACGGCGTGCCCTCGGGGGTCTGGGTCTGGGCGTTCATGTCCACCTCAGTCGATGACGCTGGCGTTGAAGTACTTGCGGATGCGCTCGACGTAGACGCCAGCGGCGTCGCTGGACATCATCCGGAGCTCGCGGGGGCGGGGCAGGTCGATGTCCATGACCTCGGCGATGCGGCCGGGCCGGGGGCTCATCACGATGACGCGGTCGGAGAGGAACACCGCCTCCGGGATGGAGTGGGTGACCAGCACGATGGTGGCCTGGCTCTGCTGCCAGATCCGCAGCAGCTCCAGGTTCATGTACTCGCGGGTCATGGCGTCCAGGGCGCCGAACGGCTCGTCCATCAAGATGACGGCCGGGTCGTGCACGAGGGCACGGCAGATGCCGGCGCGCTGCTGCATGCCGCCGCTGAGCTCGAAGGGGTACTTGTCCTTGAACTCCGACAGGCCGACCATGTCGAGCAGGTCGTGGGCCCGCGCCAGGGTCTTCTTCTTGTCGAGCTTCTGGATCTCCGCGGGCACCAGCACGTTCTGGAGGATGGTGCGCCACGGCAGGAGGGTGGCGGCCTGGAAGACCATGCCCACCTCGGGGATCGGGCGGTTCACCTCGCGTCCGGCGATGCTCACCTCGCCCTTGGTCCGCGGGCTCAGGCCCGCGAGGATCTTCAGCAGCGTCGTCTTGCCGCAGCCGGAGGGCCCGACCACCGAGACGAACTCACCTCGCTTCACGTGGAGGTCCACGTTCGAGAGCGCGACGGTCGGAGCCGACTTCTTCGGCTGGTAGACCTTGTCCAGGCCCTCGACGCGGATCCAGGACGGATCGGCGTGCTCCCCGCCGGTGGCGGGGTCCCAGGTGGGGCTGGTGGCCCCTGCTTGGGGTGCCGGCTGGCTCATATCAGTCGTCCTTCGCTTGGGGGGTAGTGAGTTCGTCTCGGTGACGGGTCAGCTGGTCACTCGGACCAGGTGTCGGCCTGCTCGACGACCTCGGCGACGTCGAAGTCGTTGGCACCGTCGAGGAAGCTGTCGTTCCACACGTCGTCGAGCGGGATCTCGCCGGTGATCTGGGCGGCCTCGAGCGTGTAGGCCTGGGTCTTGCTCCAGTCCTCCTCGGAGATGGCGCCCCAGTCGGTCCAGTCCGCGGGCTCGCCCTCGAGCGGCGTGGCGCTGGCGAGCCAGGCCTCGAGGCTCACGACGTCGCCGGCGAGGCGCTCGTCGACCGAGTCACCACCGAGGATGGAGGGGAAGACCTTGTAGCCGATCCGCATGGCGGCCTCGGGGTTCTGCGCGGAGAACAGCATCGCCTTGTAGGCGGCACGCAGGAAGCCCTCGACCATCTCCGGGTCGTCCTCCGTCGCGTCCTTGGCGACGGTGAAGGTGATGGAGCGGATGCCCTGGAAGATGTCGGGGTTCTCGAGGTAGGCGAGCTCGTTGCCCTCGTTCTCGATCACGGCGTAGGCCTGGCCGTAGAGCGCGATCGCGTCCACGTCGCCGCCCTCCAGGGCGCCCATGGCCTGGGCGCCGACGCCCACGGGGAGCAGCTCGACGTCCTTCTCGGGGTCGAGCCCGCCGGAGCGGATGAACGCACGGGCGTACGGCGCGCTGCCGGACGCCAGCGAGATCACGCCGACCTTCTTCCCCTTCAGGTCCTCCGGCTTGGTGATGTCGCTGCCCGGCATGGTCGCGAACTGCCAGGGCCAGTTCTGCACGAGGCCACCGACGGCGACGACGTCGACGTTCTTCTCGACGGCGGCGAGGACCGAGCCGGCGTCGGCGGCGGTGACGTCGCCCTTCCCGGTGCCCACGGCCTGGGCCGCGGCTACCGAACCGTCGGAGTTGACGGTCTTGACGGAGATGCCCTCCTCCTCGAAGTACCCGAGCTCCTGGGCCACGGCGACGACCGCGACCTCCTCCTTGGGCCCGACGACGGCGGAGGCGATGACGAACGTCAGGTCGTCCTTGCCGCCGTCACTGCTGCTGTCGTCGCCGCCCCAGGCGACCAGGAAAGGGGAGACGACGGCGAGCACGAAGGTGCTGGCGCCGACGCGGAAGCGATGCGACATGTGCTGGTTCTCGATTCTGGTGGTGGACCGCAGTCCGGCTTGCTGTGCTGGGGTCGTCCGAGATTCAGGGGGCCGAGAGTCAGGAGGCGGGCACGAGGCCCGACTCGGGGAGGTCGTTCCACACGAGCTGCTCGACGATCAGGCCGTCCCGCAGGCCGAAGACGTCGACGTAGCGGATGTCCTCGAACGGGGTGCCGTCGAGACGCTCTCCGTAGAGCCGACCGATGGAGACCACCGTCGTCAGGTCGCCCTCGACGCTGACGACGAAGCGGTCGCGGTGCTTGCGGACCCAGGTGTAGGCCTTGGGCGAGCCGACCATCTCCTGCAGCGAGGAGTACGTCGCCCCACCGGGGAACTGCAGGCGCGCGCCCGGCCCGAGGAACCGGGAGGCCGCGTCGAGCTCGCGGTCCTCGCAGTGCTGGAGGTAGGTGTCGACCAGGCGGGCGGGGTCGGTCACGACTCCTGCTTCCGGGCCAGCAGCTCTTCCCACTGCTCGCGCAGCGGGTGCTCGGCGGGGCCGTTCTCGGTGATGATCCGCACGAGCCGGGCCAGGTAGCCGGTGCGCGCCTCGTCCAGGACGCGGCTCTCGGCGTCGGTCGGGCTGAACGCGTCCAGCTCGCCCTCGTGCAGGTAGCCCTTGCGGACCATCATCGACTCCAGCGCGCGCAGTCGGTGCCGCTCGACGTGGAGCTCGGTGGCCAGCTGCAGGACCAGGTCGAACAGCTTCGCGGTCTGCGGGTTCTCCAGGTACTGGAACTCCTCGGCCATCTCAGATCGCCTTCCTCGCCGACAGGACGGCCCAGGGGAAGTGCCACTCGGCGCGGTCCCCCCAGCCGTCGGGCTGCAGCCCGAGCCGGCGCTCGTCGAACGGGCTCCACGACACGTCGACCAGGCCGGCGGCCTCGCAGGCGGCGACCGTGTCGGTGCCGAACAGGTCGCGGAAGTAGGGCTCGTTGTTGCGGTCGGCGTGCTCGATGACGGTGGCGTCACGGAACGGGTCGCCGGTGAGCATGAACTCCAGGAAGTGCATCTCGCCGCCCGGCTTCAGCAGGCGGGCGCCCTCCTGCAGGACCGCGACGATGGCGTCCGAGGGCATCTCGTGGAGCACCATCGTGCCGGTCACGACGTCGCAGGAGCCGCTCTCGAGGCCCGTCCGGCTGCCCTCGGCCTGTACGTAGCTGATCGGCAGGCCCAGGTCCTCGGCCTCGGCGTGCGCCAGGCGCAGCCCGGGAGCGGCGAGGTCCACGCCGATGACCTCGGCGCCGGGGTACTTCGCCACGAGCGGGCGGGTGCTCTTGCCGAAGCCGCACCCGATGTCGACGATCCGGGTCGCCTCGGGCTTCTCCGGCAGCGTGGTCTGGGCGAAGAGGCTGTGGAACTTGTAGCCGTCGTTGTCGCGCAGCATCACGATGCGAGCGCCGAACTCATAGACGTAGGCCGACAGGTCGTCGGAGAAGAAGCTCCCCGGCTGCACGTGGATGTCGTAGTCGGTGTACCACTCGGGCAGCTCGAGGTCGTGGTCGAGCGTGATCGAGCCGACGCCCTGCTCGGGGGCCGCGTCGAGGTCGCCGACCAGCTCCTGGCGGCGGCGGACGACGGCGTCGCCGGCGGTGCGCCACAGCATCTTCTGCTGGACCCGCTCCAGGTGGGAGAACCAGGGGTAGCTCGGCAGCTGGTGCATGACGGGCTCGACCTGCTCCGGCGTCTCCGCCGTCGCTCCGGTCTCGGCGTACTCCGCCGCGAGCGTGGGGTAGACCGCGTCGCTCCACCGCTTGCGGAGCCCGAGGACGAAGTCGACGGTCGACCTCTCGTCCAGGGTGAGGCGATCCTCGATGTCGATCATGGCGGGCTGATCTCCTTCCTGTGGTGCCGGGTTCTCCCGGGTCGTGCCAGGTGAAGCGGTCAGTAGCTGCCCACGACGGTGTGGGCGGCCGCGGTGTCGGTCTCGCCGAGGAACGCGCCGGCGACGCGCCCCTCGTAGATGGCCTCGAGGGCGGTGCGCGGTGAGCTGGCGTCACCCACCACGTGCAGCCGCGGCCCGTCCGCGACCTGGTCGAGGTCGCGGTAGAGCGGGTCGAGAGCGGTGGGCCGGCCCAGGTCGACGATGACCTCGACGTCGCCGAGCGTGCTCGTCTGGCCACCGAGGGTGTCGGTGAGCGTGACGGTGCGTTCGCCGGTCGCCGCCAGCGTTCGCATGAGATGGGCGTGCACACCGAGCTCACGCAGCCGCGGCGTCAGCGCCAGCCGGGAGTACGTCGTGATGCGGGCGTGCAGGCTCGGCGTCGGGGAGACGAGGTGGACGTCGGCGCCGAGCAGGGCCAGGCCCTCGCTGAGGGACCCGGAGATCCAGTCCCCGTCGTCGTCCCAGAGCACGATCCGGCGACCGTGGAGGTCAGCGCCGGCCGCGACCTGCGCGGCGGCCTCGACCGAGGTCCACACCGGCACGCCCGGGCCGAAGTCGTGGCGGCGCGGCACCGAGCCGGTGGCGACGACGACGTCGTCCCACTCCCCGGCGAGCACCTGGGCGGCGTCCATCTCGGTGTCGAGCCGGATCTCCACGTCGCTCGCCTCGAGCTCGCGCTCCAGGTCGGCGACCATCAGCCCGAGGCGGGCCCGGTGCGGCATCGCGGCGGCGACGCGGACCAGGCCGCCGAGCCACGAGGAGCGCTCGACCAGGGTGACGGCGTCGCCCGCGCGGCTGGCCGAGAGCGCGGCCTGCATGCCGGCCGGGCCACCGCCGACGACGAGGACCCGTCGCCGACGGGGCGTCGCGAGGGCCGACCAGGCGGCGTTCCACTGGTCCTCGGCCCCGACCTCGGGGTTGACGACGCAGGTGATCGGCAGGCTCTTCTCCACCCGCGCGATGCAGCCCTGGTTGCAGGCCAGGCACGAGGTCGCGCGGCGACCCTCCAGGGCCTTGCGCACCAGGTGCGGGTCGGCGATGTGCGGCCGCGCCAGGGCGACCAGGTCCGCATCGCCGGCCTCGACCAGCTCGGCGGCCTCCTCGAGGGAGTCCAGCCGGCAGACCGCGATGACCGGCAGGTCGGGCAGGGCGTTCTTGAAGAGCGTGGCGTGGTGGCGGAACGGCGCGTGACCGAAGCTCATGTCGGCCATCTGCGTGGAGAGCGAGTAGCTCGCGTGGTAGGCCGAGTGGCTGACGTGCACGTAGGCGAGGGCGAAGTCGCGGGTGAGGGTCTCGACGATCTCGATCACGTCGTCGGGGCGCAGGCCGCCCTCGAGGAACTCATCGGCGCTGACCCGCAGACCGACCGGCAGGCCCGGCGCGGCGGCCTCGACCCGCTCGAGCACCTCGCGGGTCAGCCGCAGCCGGCGCTCGGCGTCGCCGCCGTACTCGTCGTCGCGCAGGTTGGTGGCCGGGGAGAGGAACTGCTGGAGCAGGTGGCCGTGGCCGGCGTGCACCTCGAGACCGTCGAAGCCGGCGACGCGCATCCGCCGGGCAGCGGCACCGAAGGCCTCGAGGATCGTGGCGATGTCTCGGCGACCCATCGCGTGCGGCACGTCGGCCGAGGGCGACCACGGCACGGCCGACGCCGACCAGGCGGCGGTGCGGGTGGCCTCGCCGTTGGCTTGGCGACCCGCGTGCATGATCTGGGCGAAGATCCGCGCGCCGTGCTCGTGCACCGCGTCGGCGACGTCGGCGAAGGCGGGGACGGAGTCGTCGGAGAAGCTCCCCAGGCTCAGGTGCCGCCCCGCGCTCGTCGGGTGGACCCGGATCGCCTCGGTGATGACCAGGCCGGCACCGCCGCGGGCCCGCTCGCCCAGGTAGGCGGCGTGACGCCGCGTGGGGCGGTTGTGCTCGGCGAAGTTGGTCGTGTGCCCCGGGACGACGACGCGGTTGCGGACCAGGACGCCACCCAGCTCGACCGGGGTGAACAGTTGCTCGACCACCGACAACCCCCGCTCTCCCAATTGTTCCGCTGACCCGAACGTGTTTCGGATCACGCGAACAGCATGGTGTGGCGGCTTGAACTCCGTCAAGCGTCTCGTCGAGATTTCACCGGCGGGAAACATTGCGCCGGCTGCCGAAACATGGGGCCGACCAGGAGCCGGCGCCGAGAGACGCCCACCGGTTCCGTTCGGCCGCAAGGCCGGTCGTTCCGGTCAGGCGAACGCGTTCTCAGGCCCCTCGGCGGCGTCCGCGCCCGGCGCCCCACCCGGCGCCTCGCGGCCCTGATCTCGCGGGTCCCCGCGGCCGCGCTTCCGGGCCCGCGTACCCACCTGCCCGGCATGATGGGCCCATGACCGAGCTCCCTCGCAAGGCGGTCGCCCGGACCGCCCGCCTCGCGGCGCTCCCCCTGGGTTACGCCGGGCGCAACGCGATCGGGCTCGGCAAGCGCCTCGGCGGTCGCCCCGCCGAGACCGTGATGACCGACATCCAGCAGCGCACCGCCGAGCAGCTCTTCCGCACCCTCGGCGAGCTCAAGGGCGGCGCGATGAAGTTCGGCCAGGCGCTCTCGGTGCTCGAGGCCGCCCTGCCCGACGAGGTCGCCGGCCCCTACCGCGAGCACCTGACCCGCCTCCAGGACTCCGCTCCCCCGATGCCGACCTCGACCGTGCGCGAGATCCTCGCCCGCGACCTCGGCCCCGACTGGCGCGAGCAGCTGGTCTGGCTCGACGGCGGCCCGACCGCCGCGGCCTCCATCGGCCAGGTCCACCGCGGGCGCTGGGTCGACGGCCGCGAGGTGGCGGTCAAGGTGCAGTACCCCGGCGCCGGCGAGGCTCTCCAGTCCGACCTGCGCCAGCTCTCCCGGCTCGCCAGGACCGTCGGCTCGATGGTCCCCGGCGTCGACATCAAGCCGCTGCTCGAGGAGCTCCAGGCCCGCGCGGCCGACGAGCTGGACTACCGGCTCGAGGCCGAGGCGCAGGAGGTGTACGCCGCAGCGTTCGCCGACGACCCCGACATCGTCGTCCCCGGGGTGGTCGCGGTCGGCGACACCGTCCTGGTCACCGAGTGGCTCGAGAGCGAGTCGTCGCTGGCGGCCGTGATCGCCGAGGGCACCCAGGAGGACCGCGACCGCTTCGGCGAGCTCCTCGTCCGCTTCCTCTTCGCCGGCCCCGAGCGCACCGGCATGCTCCACGCCGACCCGCACCCCGGGAACTTCCGGGTCGTCCGCGACCCCGACGGCGGACCGCCCCGGATGGGCGTCCTCGACTACGGCGCCGTCGCCCGGCTGGGCCCCGAGGGCCTGCCGGACGCCGTGGGCCGGCTCATCCGCCTCGCCGGAGCCGGCGACCCCGACGGCCTGGTCGACGGCCTCCGCGAGGAGGGGTTCCTGCGCCCCGGCGTCACCATCGACCCCCAGCAGGTGCTGGACTACCTCGCGCCCTTCATCGAGCCCACCCAGGTCGAGCGGTTCCGGTTCTCCCGGGAGTGGATGCGCGAGCAGTTCCAGCGGGTCAACGACCCGCGCTCGGAGGGCTACACGCTGGCGATGAAGCTCAACCTGCCGCCGTCGTACCTGCTCATCCACCGCACCTGGCTCGGCGGCGTCGGCGTGCTCAGCCAGCTCGAGGCCGAGGCGCCGTTCCGGGCGATCCTCGAGGAGCACCTGCCCGGCTTCGCCGACTGAGCCCGCCCCGCGGGCCGCTCAGGCGTCGGTCTGGCCGTCGATCGACTCCCGGATGAGGTCGGCGTGGCCGGCGTGCCGGGCGTACTCCTCGATGAGGTGCAGCAGGATCCAGCGCAGGCTGGGCCGCTCCCCCGTCCGGGCGTTCGCCCGCGCCGAGGGGTCGTCGAGGGCCGCGCCGGCGATGACCTCGTCGGCGCGGGCCACCTCGCGCTCGTAGAGCTCCCACAGCTGCTCGGGGCTGTCCTCGCGGGCGCTGTGCCAGTCCCAGTCGCCGTCGGCGCTCCAGTCCACGGAGTCCCACGGCTCGCCCTGGTCGCGACCGAGCAGGACCCCGGTGGTCCACCAGCTCTCGACGTAGGCGAGGTGCTTGAGCAGTCCGCCCAGCGTCATGTCCGAGGGCGGGAGCGGGGTGTCGAGCTGCTCGGCGCCCAGCCCCGAGCACTTGCGGCGCACGATCGCGCGCTGCTCGTCGAGGAAGGCCAGGAGCAGGGTCCGCTCGTCGCCGGACTGCGTCGGGCCGCTCATGCCACGGTCCAGTGGGCCGGCGCCGGCGCCATGTCAGCGGGCGGGAGGTCGAGGAACACGGTCGTCCAGAACGGGTGCACGCCAGCACCCTACGGAGCATCGACCCAGCGTTCACCCGCATTTCGGGCGGTCGCGGCGCCGTGGGTGAGCTCGGCGAGCGCGGCGTGCAGCCACGGCTCGTCCTCGGGCGCGACACCGACCCGCAGCTCCACGCCGGCGCCGTACGTCGTCTCCAGCACGAGCACGCCGCGCGAGCGCAGCTCGGTCTCGACCCGGCCGGCCTCGGCGTGGCCGACCTCGACCACGAGCTCGCGGCGCAGCTCGCGGCGGACCGTCCCGGCCTCGGCGAGCCCGGCGCGGACGGCGTCGCCGTAGGCACGCACCAGCCCGCCGGCGCCGAGCAGCGTGCCGCCGAACCAACGGGTCACCACCGCCACCACGTCGGAGACCTCGTGCCCGCGGAGCACCTCGAGCATCGGCGCCCCGGCGGTGCCGGCGGGCTCGCCGTCGTCGTTCGACCGCTCGACGGGCTGCGGTGGCGGGCCCAGCACGAACGCGCTGCAGTGGTGGCGGGCGTCCCAGTGCTCCTTGCGCAGGCGCTCGACGACCGCGCGGGCCGCGGTCTCCTCCTCGACCCGGCGCAGCG
This sequence comes from Nocardioides marmotae, assembly GCF_013177455.1. Lineage (NCBI taxonomy): Bacteria > Bacillati > Actinomycetota > Actinomycetes > Propionibacteriales > Nocardioidaceae > Nocardioides > Nocardioides marmotae. The sequence goes on along the minus strand of NZ_CP053660.1, from coordinate 952,611 downwards.
TGCACAGGAACCGCGAGCGCTTGACCTCGATCTCCGCCTCGGCGTCGCGGGCGAGCACGAGGTAGCCGCTCACGACCACAACCCGAGCACCTCGCCGCCGATCCGCACGACGAACGCGGTGACCACCAGCACGAAGAAGACCCGCACGAAGCGGGAGCCGCGGGCCACGGCCGTGCGCGCGCCGAGGTACCCGCCGACGAGGTTGCACGCCCCGATGACCAGGCCGGTCTTCCACAGCACCGCGCCCTGCGGGACGAAGAGCAGCAGCGCGCCGAGGTTCGTGGCCCAGTTGGCCAGCCGCGCCTTGGCCGAGGCCTCGAGGAAGCCGTAGCCGAGCAGCCCGACCAGGGCGAAGACGAAGAAGCTGCCCGTGCCGGGGCCGAGCGCACCGTCGTAGAAGCCGATGACGACGCCGACCACCATCGCCAGCCCGAGGTGGCGACCGCCGCTGAAGCGCAGCGCGGTCGCGGCGCCGAGCGAGGGCTTGAGCAGGACGTAGGCGCCCACCACCACGAGCACCACCAGCACGATCGGCTCGAACGCCTCGCGCGGCACCTGCGAGGCGACCAGCGCGCCGGCGAAGGACCCGACCAGCGCCACGCCCATGAGCGGCAGGAACGTGCGCGGGTCGGGCCGCACGCGGCGGAAGTACGTCGCCGAGCTGACCGTCGTCCCGCAGAACGAGCCGAGCTTGTTGGTCGCGAGGATCTCGACCGGCGAGGCCCCCGGGAGCCCGACGAGGAGGGCGGGGAGCTGGATCAGCCCCCCGCCCCCGACGACGGCGTCGACGAAGCCGGCGGTCAGTGCGGCCAGCCCGAGGAGGGCCAGCACGGTCAGCGTCGGGTCCTCCACCGGGACGACGCTAGCCCGCCGGTCGAACGGTGCCTCAGGCGGTGTGGCCGGCCTGGGTCTTGGTACGGCGACCGGTGAGGATCAGCGCGATGCCGGCGAGCACGCAGAGCGCGCCGCCGATGAAGCCGACGAGCGGGACCGTCTTGGTCAGCAGGTCGATGCTGGCGATGTTGTCCTTCGCGTCGATGACGTTGTCGTCGATCTCCTCGTCGGTGTACTCCATCTGGAGCGAGAGCACCTGCGTGCCGTCGGCGAGGAAGCGCTGCTGGTCGGCGGCCTGCTTGATGATCGAGCCGGTGCGCGGGTCGACGGAGTACTCCTTGCGGTCGGTGTACAGCCCGTCGATGTCGCTGCCCAGGTCGATCGGGGCGCGGTCGGTCTCGGTCGTGTAGATGTAGACCTCGAGCCCGTTGATCTCGTCGGTGCGCTCGAAGCGGGCGGTCACCGGCTCGTCGATGACGTTGTCGTAGATCTCGTAGTCCTTCTTCTCCGCGTCGAAGGGCCACTTGTTGACCAGGCCCTCGAAGGGCTCGACGTCGTCGGGAAGCTCCGAGCCGTCGACGCCCATCGCGGTCTTCCGGTCGGTCGCGAAGGTCTCCTCGCCCGCCGAGATCAGCCGGTCGTCGTCGTCGGAGACGCAGTCGGGGGTCTCTCCGTCGACCTCGACCAGGCAGGTGGCCTGCTTGAAGTAGACGGTGTCGTCGTCCGAGGCCTCGGTGTCGGACTTGGTGATGCTCGTGTACTTCACCTCGAGCTCCCGGGTCTCCCCCGTCGAGGTGTCCAGCCGCTCGGCCGTGCCGGTCAGGTCGGTCTTCTGGTCGACCTCCACCGGCGTCTTCTTCACGGCGCCCGGCGCCCATGCCACTCCGAGGATGCCGGCCACCAGCAAGAAGGCGCCCAGCCCCAACAGAACTCGTCCCACGATCACACGCACGTTGTTCCCGTACCTCTCCCTCGAACCTGGGTGGCAGAAGTTACCCTGTGGTAGTCGTCACCCGATCACCGGGTGTGACCCCGGCCTCGGAGCCGGTCCCGCAGCCGTGTCGGCGGTGGCGGCTAGACAGGCCCCGTGCGTGCCGAGTGCCTCCTGTGCTTCACCACCCGCCAGGTCCTGACTGAGGGCTGTGACCACTCGCGGCGGTGGCTCGAGCTCTTCCGCGAGCTCCGCTCGCCCACCGCGACCGGCCTGGAGAAGCGGATCGCGACCTGCGACTGCGCGACCCTCGATCGGTGGACGCTCGCGCGGCACCTGCTCGTGCGCGACGTGCACACCGACGAGCTCGGGCCACCGCCCGAGGCGCCCCGGTGTGCGGGCGTGGGGGCCACCTCGACCCGCCCCTGCGGCAACTGGGACCGGGTTAGGGTCACGCGGTGAAGCGACCCCTCGCCGGTGTCCTGCAGCTCCTGCTCGCCCTCGCCACCGCCGGTGGCCTCCTCGTGGGCGCGCCCGGCCCCGCGTCCGCGGCGCCGGGCTGGACGCCACCCCGGGTCGTGGCCGACGACATGCGCCCCCACCGGGTCGCCGCGGCCTCGGCCGGCGGGCCGGTCGTCCTGGTCAACCACCGCGAGATGGTGCACTCCCACCAGGGCCGTGACACCTTCGCCACGATGTGGGTCACGGTGCGGCGATGAGCGGCCGGGGGCTCCTCGCGGCCGCCCTCGGCGGTCTGCTCTCGGCCGGGCTCACCGCGCTGCCCGCGCCCGCCGCGCCGGCTACGGACCCCGTGTGGACCTCGCCGCAGGTCGTTGCCCGGGAGGCGCGCTCACCGGCCGTCGCCGTGAGCGCCGCCGGGGTGGCGGTCGTGGCATGGTGGTGCGACCACTCGCTCTGCGTCCGGCGGCGCAGCCCCGCCGGCGCCCTCGGCAGGACCGCCCGCATCCCGACGACCGACGTCGTGTCGTTCCGCGTCGCCGTGGACCGCCACGGCACGGCGACCCTGCTGTACACCGCACCGGGTGAGGACAGCTCGGTCCTCCTGGCCCAGCGGCTCCGCGCGGACGGCCCGGTCGGCGACCCGGTCCTCGTCGAGGAGGACGCCGCCCCCGTCGCCCTGCACGTCTCGCGCACGGGCGACGTCGCCGTGCAGGTGCAGCGCGAGGCGCGGCGGTGGCTGCGGGTGCTCGCGGCCGACGGCAGCGTGGACCCCGAGGTACCTCTCGGCGAGGAGTCGGTCATCGAGCCGGCCGCGGACGGAGGCTTCCGGGTGCTCGACCGCGAGCGGTCGGGGACGGTCAACCTGCGGGAGGTGGTCGACGGCTCGGTGACCACGACGCTCACCGTCGGCACGTCCGAGGTGCCTGCCGACCTCGCTGTGCGCACGGACGGCACGGCCGTCGTGGCGTGGTGGGAGGGCCCCCGTGCCGAGCGCAGGCTCCGGACCCGCCACGTGGGTCCGTCGGGCGACGTGTCGCCGGTCCGGGCGCTCACCGGTCTGGTGGCGGGTGGCCGCCACCTGGAGCTCTCCGCCCTGCCGGACGGACGGGTCCTGGCGGCGTTCCGCAGCCGAGCGGGGGTGCGTGGCGGCGTCGTGCCCGCACGGCCCGGCCCGTGGATGCGACTGGCCCCTGCAGTGCTGTCCGGCGACGACCAGCACGTCGCGGTCGCCCGCGACCGGGTGGTGCTCGTGTCGCTCGTCGACACCTGGATGGACCACCACGTCTCGGCCCGGGCCTGGGACGGTCGGCGCGTGTCGCGGTCCCAGCGCATCATCGAGGCACCGGGGTACGACAACGACTGCGGGTCGAGCGACCTGACCGTCGCCAGCGCCGGTGGTCACGTGCTCGTCGCCAACCGCCGCAGCCACTCCTGCCGGCCGCGCCACGACAAGATGGTGCTCACCTACCGCAGGTGACGCCGGGTCGGACGGGGTCAGCCGACCCAGGACCCCCGGCCGCCGAACCAGCCGCCGAGGTCGGGGCCGCCCGAGCCGCCCCGGCCGCCGGCACCGCCCCGGCCGCCGCGGCGGCTGCCGAGGTAGGACCCGACGACGGCCGCGCCCAGGTCGTCGAGCTCGGGAGCCACCACGCGGCCGTCGACGCGCTGGGCCATCGAGTCGATGAAGCGGGCCAGGCCCGGGTCCTCGCCGAGCCGGAAGAACGTCGTCTGGGCGCCGAGCCGGCGGGCGTTGTCGAGCTCGCGGACGGCGTACGCCACCGTCAGCGGGTGCGGCGGGTAGCTGAACCACACCTCCCCGTCGGGCTCGAGGTGGGAGGTCGGCTCGCCGTCGGTGACGATCAGCAGCACCGGCTGGGCGTTGGGGTGCTTGCGGAAGTGGCGGTTGGCGAGCAGGAGCGCGTGGTGCAGGTTCGTGCCCTTGTCCCACATCGCGTCCAGCGCGGTCAGCTGCTCGATCTCCATCACCTCGGCGTGCCGGCCGAAGCCGATCAGCTGCAGGTGGTCGCCGCGGAAGCGGGAGCGGATGAGGGTGTGCAGCGCGAGCGCGGTGCGCTTCATCGGCACCCAGCGCCCGTCCATCGCCATCGAGAAGGAGGTGTCGACGAGCAGCGCGACCGCGGCCTGGGTGCGCGCCTCGGTCTCCTGCACCTCGACGTCGCCGATCTCCACCAGCGGCCCGTCCGGGTCGCCGGCGCGGCGGAGCACCCCGTTGAGCACGGTGCGGGTGACGTCCCAGGGCTCGGTGTCGCCGAAGGCCCACTCGCGCGTCGCGCCGGACCGCTCGCCCGCCGCACCGGCCTTGTCCAGGTCGCGCTGGCCCTGCCGGCCCGACAGCCGCTGGGCCACGTCGCGCAGCAGGGCCTTGCCGAGCTGGCGCATCGCCTTGGGGGTCAGCGTGAGCTGGCCGGCGGAGTCGCGCTTGAGGGTGCCGGACTCGCGCAGCGCCTTCTCCAGCCGCTGGAGCGTGCGCGCGTCCACGGCGGCCTGCTCGCCGAGCTGGCGGGCCAGCTGGTCGAGGTCGAGGTCGTCCATCCGGGCCCCGCCGTAGGACTGGGAGAGCTGCTCGGAGAGCTGGTCGAGGTCGGCGAGGTCCTGGAAGACCCCCGTCCCGTCGCCGAGGCCGAGCCCCTCCTCCCCGTCCATCCGCTCCGAGCCGCCCCAGTCCTCACCGGGGCGCAGCGCTTGGAGGTTGGCGTCGAGCTGGGAGAGGGAGTCCATCAGCTCGGGGCTGCCGAAGGCCTGGCCCGCCAGCGCGTCGAGCTCGTCGCGCTGCTCCTGGGTCATCGAGTTGCGCATCCGCTGCGCCGCGGCGGCGCGCTGGGCCAGGGAGTCGAGCAGCTCCTCGACGTTCCCGGGCCGCTCGGGGAAGAAGTCCCCGTGCTGGTCCATGAACCGCTCGAACTGCTCGTCGGTGTCCTCGCCGCGCCGGTGGGCGTCGAGGAGCTCGTTGAGATCCTGGAGCATCTCGTTGACCCGGGCGCGGTCCTCGTCGGTGGCGTTCTCCAGCGCCTGCTTCATGCCCGCGAACCGCTGGTCGAGCAGCTCGCGCCCGAGGAGGTCCTTGATCTTCTCGTAGTCCTCGCGCGCCTGCCGGCTCTGCCAGTCGTACGACGCCAGCTCGCTCACCGCGGCGGCGGGGCTGGGCCGGGCCCCGTCGCTCCAGGCAGCGTCGAGCTGCATCTCCCGGAAGGCCCGGTCCCCGTCGTCCATCATCGCGTCGCGGGCCAGCTGCTTGCGCTCCTCCAGCACCGCCCGGTCGAGCAGCTCCTTGATCTCCTGGAGCGTCCCGTCGAGGTTGTGCCGCGAGAGCAGCTCGCGCCGCCGCTCGGCGACCCGCCGGGCGAGGTCGTCGAGACCGCGCTGGTCCTGGCCGCCCCGGCGCAGGAACTCCTGCATGGCCCGCTCCGGGGAGTACCCGGCCATCACGTCCTCGCCGATCGCGTCGAGCGCCTCGGCGAGGTCGACCGGCGGCGCGAGCGGGTCGCCGCCCTCGTAGCGCCGGAACCGGGTGCGGTCCTTCATCAGCCGTAGACCGTCTCGCTGCCGTCGGTGTCCTTGCCGATCTTCCGCGCCAGGTAGAGCCCCTCGAGGGCGAGCTCGATCGCGCCGGCCCGCTGGCCGTCGTCGGTGGCGCCGAGCCGGTCGCAGATGTCGTCGTAGAGCTCCGACTCGCCCAGCACCGGCAGGCCGGTGAGGAACTCCCGCGCGGTGACCCGCTCGCCGGTGGTGACCATCGCGCCGGACTCGATGGCATCGACGAGCAGGCTCATGTCGAGCCCGCGCAGGTGGGTGCGGACGGTCTCGGCGGTGGCCGTGCGCAGCAGGTGGGTGAGGACCTCGGCCTCGCGGCCCTCCTCACCGGACTCGAACTCCACCTTGCCGCCGAGCACGTCGACGGCGGTCTCGAGGTCGACGGGGCGGGCGACCGCCGCGTCCTCGCCGCGGCTGGTGGCGCGATGGATCGCGGCGGCCGCGATGGTCTCGGCACCCGCGATGGCGAACCGGGCCGAGACGCCGGAGCGCTGGTCGACCGCGCTGGACTCGCGCAGGTTGCGAGTGAACCGGGCGAGGATCTCGACGAGGTGGTCGGGCACGTGGACCAGGTCCGCGGGCAGGTGGGCCTCCTGCCGGATCACCGCGACCTCGTCCTCGAGCGCGGTCGGGTAGTGCGTGCGGATCTCGGCGCCGAAGCGGTCCTTGAGCGGGGTGATGATCCGGCCGCGGTTGGTGTAGTCCTCGGGGTTGGCGCTGGCCACGACGAGGACGTCGAGCGGGAGCCGCAGCACGTAGCCGCGGATCTGGATGTCGCGCTCCTCCATCACGTTGAGCATCGCGACCTGGATCCGCTCGGCGAGGTCGGGCAGCTCGTTGATCGCGACGATGCCGCGGTGGCTGCGCGGGATGAGCCCGAAGTGGATGGTCTCGGGGTCGCCGAGGCTGCGGCCCTCGGCGACCTTCATCGGGTCGACGTCGCCGATCAGGTCCGCGACGCTCGTGTCGGGGGTGGCCAGCTTCTCGGCGTACCGGTCGTCGCGGTGGCGCCACTCGATCGGCAGGTGGTCGCCCAGCTCGGCCGCTCGCCGGCGCGCGACGTGGGTGATCGGCTCGTAGGGGTGCTCGCCGAGCTCGGAGCCGGCGATGACCGGCGTCCACTCGTCGAGCAGGCCGACCATCGTGCGCAGCAGCCGGGTCTTGCCCTGGCCCCGCTCGCCGAGCAGCACCACGTCGTGGCCGGCGATGAGCGCCCGCTCCAGCTGCGGGACGACGGTGTCCTCGAAGCCGTGCAGGCCCGGCCAGGGGTCGCGGCCCTCGCGGAGGGCGGCGAGCAGGTTGTCACGGATCTCGACGCGCACAGGCTTCTGGACATGGCCCGATGCACGGAGCTCGCCGACGGTGGAGATCGGAGGAGCGGTCACGTGACCCACGCTACTCAGCGGGCCAACCGGCCGGGCCGGGTTACCGTCGGCGCCGTGACCGCCTCCCTGCGCCCCACCTGCCCCTGCGGATCCGGCGAGGCGTACGACGCCTGCTGCGGGCGGCTGCACCGCGGCGCCGCCCAGGCGGAGACCGCCGAGGAGCTGATGCGCTCGCGCTACGCGGCGTTCGCGGTCGGCGACGCGGCGTACCTCTGGCGCACCTGGCACCCCCGGACCCGCCCCGACGACCTCGAGCTCGACACCTCCCGCACCTGGACCGGCCTGCGGGTGCTCGGCTCCGGGGAGGACTGGGTGCAGTTCGTGGCCTCCTACGACTCCCCCGCCGGCCCCGGCGAGCAGTCCGAGCGCTCGCGCTTCGAGCGGCGCGCCGGCCGGTGGGTCTACGTCGACGGCGAGACGCCCGGCAGCGACTGACGCCCCGCTCGGGCTCGCCCTCGACGTCCACGCCGAGGTCCACGCCGAGGGATGACGAGCGGACGACGAGGGACCGGATCGGCATGACAGCCGTCCCGGGGATCGACGCAGGGGCCCGCTCCGCGCGGGTGCGCCGGGGCCTCCTCGTCGTCGCGCGCGCACTCACCGTCGCGACCGCGGTCGTCGCCGGGTACTTCGTCCTCCCGCTCGACTCACCGCTCGTCGTCCGCACCGGGCTGCAGCTGCTGGCGGGCCTGGCCGTGCTCGTCGTGCTGCTCGGGTGGCAGGTGCGGGCCATCCTGCGCTCGTCCGTGCCGAGCCTGCAGGCGCTCGCGTCGATCCTCGTGACGATGCCGTGCTTCGTCGTCCTCTTCTCCATCTCCTACTACCTGCTCGGTTCGGACGATCCGGGCCGGTTCTCCGAGCCGCTCAGCAGGTTGGACGCGCTCTACTTCACGCTGACGACCTTCGCCACCGTGGGGTTCGGCGACATCGTGGCGCGGGCGCCCGAGGCCCGGGCCGTGGTCGCGGCACAGATGGCGCTCGGCCTGCTCCTGGCGGGGGTCGTCATCCGGGTCATCGTCGGCGTCGCGGGGGTCGCTCGCCGCCGGAATGCTCGCGGAGCGACGGCCGGCTCTTCCGCTGCGGAGGGGCGCGGCCCGATCGACCTCGTGCTGCTCGAGCTCCCCCCGGGTCGGTCGAGCGACGCCGCTGCTCGGGCGATCGCCGACCTCGTCGAGCGGGGGACCATCCGCGTCCACGACCTGGTGCTGCTGGCCAAGGACGACGACGGGACGCCCGAGGTGCTCGACGCGACAGCGTCCGCCTCCGCCGCGCGTCGCTTCGCCCAGCTCCCGACCACTCGCCCCGGCGCCCTGGACGACGACGTCGTCGCCGAGGCGGCCGCCGCTCTGCGGCCCGGGACCATCGGTGCGTTGATCCGCTACGAGAACAGCTGGGCTGCCCCGTTCCTCACCGCGGTCCGCGCGTGCGGCGGCGAGCTCGTGACGAGCACGCAGCTCCCCGCCGCCGACGGAGTCGAGGACGCCGGCCCTACCGCGTGAGCACCACCGACGAGCCGTGGCCGAAGAGCCCCTGGTTGGCGGTGATCCCGACCCGGGCCCCCTCGACCTGTCGCCCCTCGGCCTGGCCGCGCAGCTGCCAGGTGAGCTCGCAGACCTGGGCCAGCGCCTGGGCGGGGACGGCCTCGCCGAAGCACGCCAGGCCGCCCGAGGGGTTGACCGGGATCCGGCCGCCGAGGGTGGTCTCCCCCGCGCGCAGCAGCTTCTCGGCCTCGCCGGGCCCGCACAGTGCGAGGTCCTCGATCCAGTCCAGCTCCAGCGCGGTGGACAGGTCGTAGACCTCGGCCACGTCCACGTCGGCCGGGCTCACGCCCGCCTCCTCGTACGCCGCGTGGCCGATGGAGGCCTTGAACGTGCGCTCCGGCTCCCTGGTCGCCAGCGAGGAGTCGGTGGACAGGTTCGGCATGTCCAGGACCGTGTTCGGGAAGGTCGGGGTGACCGTGGAGATCCCGGCGATCCGGACCGCGTCGGCGAGCCCGTGGCGGGCGGCGTACTCGGTGCTGGTGACCAGCACCGCGGCCGCGCCGTCGGAGGTCGCGCAGATGTCGAGCAGGTGCAGCGGGTCGGAGACGACCGCCGAGCCGAGCACGTCGGCGACACTGACCTCCTTGCGGTAGCGCGCGTAGGGGTTGGCCAGCCCGTGCCGGGCGTTCTTCACCTTGACCTGCGCGAAGTCCTCGCTGGTCGCGCCGAACAGGTCCATGCGACGGCGGGCGTAGAGCGCGAAGTAGGCCGGGTTGGTCATGCCGAGCAGGCGGAAGCGCAGCCAGTCCGGGTCGTCCCAGCGCTCGCCGGCGTTGGGGGCCAGGAACCCCTTCGGGGTGGTGTCCGCGCCGACGACGAGCGCGACCTCGGACAGGCCGGCCAGGATCCGGGCCCGCGCGGTGTCGAGCGCCTGGGCGCCGGTGGCGCAGGCGGCGTAGGAGGTGGCGACGCGGGCGCCGTTCCAGCCCAGCGCCTGGGCGAACGTCGCCCCGGCGACGTACCCGCCGTAGCCGTTGCGGACCGTCTCGCCGCCGACGACGAGGTCGACGTCGGTCCAGGCGACGCCGGCGTCGGCGAGCGCGGCGCGGGCGGCGTGCACGCCGTACTCCACGAACGGCCTGCCCCACTTGCCCCAGGGGTGCATCCCGACGCCGAGGACGGCGACCTCGCGCGCGCTCACTGGTCGGCCTCCTCGCCCAGCTCGGTCACACGCCCCGAAGTCAGGGGGAGCCAGCGCCAGATCGACCGCTCGCCGGTCTCGTCGACATACAGCGTCTCGACGACCAGCTCCACCTCGGCGCCGACGCGCAGGTCGGCCACGCCGTAGCCCTCCGCGACCTGGCCGAGGACGGTGAGGCCCTCGGGCAGCTCGACCGCGGCGAGCGCGAACGGGACGTAGGGGTCGGCGGCGGGGACGTACGGCGGCGGCGGCTGGTACTGCGCGTCGGTGTAGGACCACACCGTCCCGCGCCGCGACAGCTCGACCCGCGCGAACTCCTCGCCCGCGCAGGCGGGGTTGCGGCAGAAGCCGGCCGCCGGCGGGAAGTAGACGGTGGTGCACGCGGTGCAGCGGGAGCCGACCAGCGCCGGGTCGGGCCCCGTGGTGAACCACCCGTCGATCGCGGGCGTGGCGGTCGTGGTCATCCGGCCTCCAGAACTAGAACGTGTTCTCACCCTAGCGCCGGAGGCCGGCCCGCAGCGACCGGGTCTCAGGCCCCCGCGAGGAAGCTCAGCAGGTCCTGCCGGGTGACGACGCCGACCGGCTTGCCCTCCTCCTGCACCAGCAGCGCGTCCGCGCCCTCGAGCAGGGCGACCGCGTCGTGGGCGTCGGCGTTCGCGCCGATCGTGGGCAGCGCCGGCGACATGTGCTGCTCGACCGGGTCGGTCAGCTTGGCGTGGCCGGCGAAGAGCGCGTCGAGCAGCGTGCGGGTCGAGACCGAGCCGGCGACCTCGGCAGCGACCAGGGGCGGCTCGGCGCGAACGACCGGCATCTGGGAGACGCCGTACTCCTCGAGGATCTGGACGGCCTCGGCCAGCGTCTCGCCAGGGTGGGTGTGCACGAGGTCGGGCAGTCGCCCGTCCTTGCCGCGCAGCACCTCGCCGACGGTCTGGGCGGCCTGCTCGCCGCCGAAGCCGTACTGGGAGAGCCACTGGTCGTTGAAGATCTTGCCGAGGTAGCCGCGGCCGGAGTCGGGCAGCAGCACGACGATGACCGCGTCGGTGCGGCCCTCGGCGGCCAGCTCGGTGGCCAGCTGCTTCGCGGCGTACGCCGCCATGCCCGACGAGCCGCCGACGAGCAGCGCCTCCTCGCGGGCCAGGCGCCGGGTGAAAGCGAAGGAGTCGGCGTCGGAGACCTCGATGACCCGGTCGGCGACGGTGCGGTCGTAGGTGTCGGGCCAGAAGTCCTCGCCGACGCCCTCGACGAGGTAGGGCCGGCCGGTGCCGCCGGAGTAGACCGAGCCCGAGGGGTCGGCGCCGACGACCTGGATGTCGGGGTTCTGCTCCTTGAGGTAGCGACCGACGCCGCTGATCGTGCCGCCGGTGCCCATGCCGGTGACGAAGTGGGTGATCCGCCCCTCGGTCTGCGCCCAGATCTCCGGACCGGTGGTCTCGTAGTGGGAGCGGGGGTTGTTGAGGTTGGCGTACTGGTTCGGCTTCCACGCGCCCGGCTGGCTGGAGAGCCGGTCGGAGACGTTGTAGTAGGAGTCCGGGTGCTCGGGGTCCACGGCCGTCGGGCAGACGACCACCTCGGCGCCGTACGCGCGCAGCACGTTGCGCTTGTCCTCGCTGACCTTGTCGGGGCAGACGAAGACGCACTTGTAGCCACGCTCCTGGGCCACCATCGCCAGGCCGACGCCGGTGTTGCCGGAGGTCGGCTCGACGATCGTGCCACCCGGCTGGAGCTCGCCGGAGGCCTCGGCGGCGTCGATCATCCGGGTGGCGATCCGGTCCTTCACCGAGCCGCCCGGGTTGAGGTACTCCACCTTCGCCAGCACCAGCGGCCCCTCCGCGCCGTTCAGGTCGTCCAGCGAGCGGCGCAGGCGCAGCAGCGGGGTGTTGCCGATCAGGTCGAGGAGCGAGTTCACGTACTGCATTCGGCCAGGCTAGAGGCGGTGGTCACGCCGGTCTAACCCGGCGCCGGCCGACCGGACCCCCTCCGTAGAGTGCAGCCGTGGGGAAAGCAGCTGCAGCACGCAAGCTCGCCGGCGCCGCGGCCTTCGGCGGGGGCGGACTGTCGGCCCTCGGCGCCGCCCTGTACGGCGTGATGCGCGTGGAGGCCAAGCTGGCCCGCAAGACCATCGGCGCGCCGCGGGAGGCGCCGCCGCCGGACGCCACCGGGTGGTACGGCCGCGGCCGGCCCGGGCCTGCGGTCAAGATCGCGCTCCTGGGCGACTCCAGCGCGGCGGGGTACGGCGTGGAGCGGGTCGAGGAGACCCCCGGCGCCCTGCTGGCCAGCGGTGTCGCCGAGCGCGCCCACCGCCGGGTCTACCTGCGCAGCTTCGCCGTCGTCGGCGCGAAGTCCTCCGACCTCGACGGACAGATCTCGCGCGCGTTGCCCATCGAGCCGGACCTCGCGGTGATCCTCGTCGGCGCCAACGACGTCACCCACACCGTGCTCCCCTCCCACTCGGTGCGCCACCTCGCCGAGGGGGTCCGCCGCCTGCGCGAGGCGGGCATCGCGGTGCTGGTCGGCACCTGTCCCGACCTCGGCACGATCAAGCCGATCGCCCCGCCGCTCAAGCAGGTCGCGCGCGCCTGGTCACGGCGGCTCGCGGCCGGGCAGACGATCGCGGTCGTCGAAGAGGGCGGCCGCACGGTCTCGCTGGCCTCGATCCTCGGGCCGGAGTTCGCGGCCGCGCCGGCCCTGCTCTTCGGGCCCGACCAGTTCCACCCCTCCGCGCAGGGCTACCGGTCGCTGGCCTCGGTCCTGCTGCCCTCGACGCTGGCCGCCCTCGACCTGCTCGCCATCGACGAGGCCGAGGTCGAGGCCTACCGCGGCGAGGGCGTCCTGCCGATCACCGCCGCGGCCCTCCAGGCCGTCAACACCCCGGGCACCGAGCTCGGCGGCACCGAGGTCGCCGGCAACCGCCGCGGCGTCCGCGGCCTCTGGGTCGAGCTGCGGCACCGCCGCCGCCAGCCCGCCACCGACGGCACCGCCCCCGAGGCCTCCGACGGCGACGCGGCCGCGAACGGCTCGGACTCCCCCGAGCCCGTCGACGCCTGAGGCCGTCCCGCGCGCCGCTGGTCCGGGGCCGCGGCGGCACTTGTAACGCACTGTTCGCTGCTCTTCCTGCACGCTGCAACGTGCAGGAAGAGTGGCGAACGATGCGTTACAAGCCCGGTCGCGCCCGGAAACCCCCAGGTACGCACGAACGGCCCCGGACCGAGGTCCGGGGCCGTTCGGGGTACCGCGCCGACCGTTGCGGGGGTCGGAGACCGGGTGGGTCAGTCCTGGTTGAAGATCGCCAGGATGCGCAGCAGGTTGGTGTAGATCCAGACCAGGCTGACGGTCATCGCGAACGCCGCACGCCACGACTCGCGCTCGGGGATCCGGTTGGCCACACCCTGCTCGACGAAGTCGAAGTCGAGGATCAGCATGAACACACCGAGCACCAGGCCGACGACCGAGAACAGCAGGCCCATCGCGCCGAAGCCGTAGAGGCCGATCGCGGAGCCGAAGAAGCCCAGGACCATCTCCATCAGGCTCAGCGCGATCATGCCGAAGACCGCCGCGACGACGAACGTCCGGAACTTCTGGCCGACCTGGATGTTGAAGAACTTGTACGCCGCGAGCGTGCCCGCGAAGGCCGCGAAGGTGCCGATCACCGCCTGGGTGACGATCCCGTTGCCGATCTGGGCGTCGAACAGCTTGCTCAGGCCGCCGAGCGCGACACCCTCGAGCACCGCGAACGCCAGCACCAGGGCCGGGCTGATCACGCGCTTGAAGGAGTTGACCATCGACAGCACGAACGCGCCGAGGGCACCGATCATCACGGCGCCGGTCAGCGGGGCGATCTCGTCGGCGGTCACGACACCGGAGATGTCCGGGGTCAGGACCCAGGTCGCGAAGGCCGCGACGATGACGGTGCCGAGGGTCATCGCGGTCTTCTGGACGACCGAGTCGATCGTCATCGGCCCGCCGGTCACCTGCGGGGTGGTGGGGGCACCGGGGGTGCCGACCCCCCACTGGGCCGGGTCGGTGCCGTAGCCGGCGTGGCCGGCTCCGTTCCCGGCGTACGTCTGGTTGCCGTAGGCGTTCGCGCCGCCGCGGTTGAACTCCTCGGAACGACGGAACACCGGGTTGTTGCTCTGCATGGTCTCTCCTTGGAGGCCGTGGAACTGGTGGGCCCACCCTATGGGGCCTGTGCCGGTACAACGCCCGGTGGGCGCTGCGCGTTCCCGATCGGGCGGCTTTCTCGCGCGCGGGTCAGGCGCTCCGGACCGCCCGGACGACGGAGTCGTGCACGGTCGTGGGCGTGCCCTCCACCAACTGCTCGCGGGCCTGGGTCTCGGCGACCCGCACGTCCCAGACCTGCGGGTCCAGGTGCGCGACGACCTGCTCGGGGGTCAGCATCAGCGGCAGCATGGAGGCGTGCTGGTCGCGCGCCGCGAGGTCGCGCGGGTGGTGCCCGACGAAGAGCAGCGTCCCGCCGGGGACCACCGCCGCGCCCAGCCGGCGCAGCACGTCGGCGAGCTGGTCGGCCGGCGGGTGCAGGAAGTGCGCCGAGACCAGGTCGTACGTCGCCGGGAGCTCCTCGCCCGCCATCAGGTCGACCCGGCGCCACTCGACCGCGACCCCGGCCTCGGCGGCGTGCGCCGCGGCGCGCTCGAGGGCCACGCGGGACACGTCGACCCCGGTGACCTGCCAGCCCTGCTGGGCCAGCCACACCGCGTCCGCGCCCTCGCCGCACCCGACGTCGACCGCCCGCCCGGGCGGGAGGTCCGCGGCCTGCTCGACCAGCCGCCGGTTGGGCCGGCCCGACCAGACCGCGTCGGTGCCGGCGTACCGCTCGTCCCAGAAGGCGGCGGTCCACATCGCCGGGTCGATCCCGCGGTCGTGGTCGTCGCCGTGCTGGTGGGCCTGTCCGTGCTGGTGCTCGCTCATGCCACCCAGCGTGGACCTTCAGGTCGACCTGAGGTCAAGCGGGCGCCATCGCGTGTGGGCGAGGGGTGCCCCCGGCGGGATTCGAACCCGCACCACGCCGCTTTTAAGGCGGCTTCCTCTGCCGGTTGGGACACGGGGGCCCACGCCACGGGACGTGGCTAGAGGTAAGTCTTGCGTGGATGGATGGCGTGCGCCCCGGCGACCCGGTCGAGGAAGAGGAACCCCTCGGTGTGGTCGATCTCGTGCTGGAGGGCGCGGGCCTCGAACGCGTTGGCGCTGAGGGTGACCTCCTTGCCGGTCCCGGGCAGCTGCCCGCGGACGACCAGGCGCGAGGCGCGCTTCACGTCGCCGGTGAGGTCCGGGACGCTCATGCACCCCTCTCGGGCGCGCTCGTTGCGGCTGGACTCCACGACCTCGGCGTTGCACAGCACGAACGTGCCGTGGTGGTCGCGGGTCTTGGGGTGCTCGGAGACGTCGACGCAGAAGACGCGTGCGGCGACACCGACCTGGTTGGCGGCCAGGCCGACGCAGCCGGGGCTGACGCGCATGGTCGCGACGAGGTCGGCGGCGAGCTGGACGGTCGCGGGGTCGGTCGGGTCGACGTCGGCGCCCCGGGTGGACAGCACCGGGTCCGGGGCGCGCACGACGTCGAGCACCCGTCCCTCGACGCCGAGCTCCTGCTCCGACCAGTCCGCGACGGTGGGGTCGACGCTCACAGCTCGTCGGCCTCCACGGCGCGCAGGGTCGCGCCGACGCCGAGCTCGGCGGCGGCCGCGGTGACGGCGGCCTCGAGCGCGGGCACGTCGGCGCCCGCGGGCAGGTCGATCTCGGCGACGAGCAGGTACAGCTCGCCGGCGAGGCGGGTGGTCAGGTCGGTGATGTTCCCGCCGACCGCGGCCACGCGGGCCACGACGGAGGAGACGATGCCGGGGCGGTCGCCGCCGTGGACGGTCAGCACCCAGGAGGTGCCGGCGGGGCCGGCGGCGTCCTCCTGCGGCACGTCGCGCACGGTGACGGTCAGCGTGCCGTCCGCGGTGAGCGGCTGCAGGGCGGCCTCGATGGCGGTGGCCTCGGCATCACCCGCACACAGCAGCATCATCGCGAAGTGGCCCCGCAGCAGGGTCATCGTCGAGTCCTCGAGGTTCAGCCCGAGGTCGGCGAGCCGACCGGTGGTCTCGGCGATGATGCCTGGCCGGTCGTGGCCCAGGACGGTGACGGCGTGGAGGGGTGCGGGGGTGCTCACCGGGGCATTCTCGCAAGGGCCGCCGCGCGACCGAGCACCTCGTCCAGCATCGTCTCGGTGAGCCGCCCGGTGAAGGTGTTCTGCTGGCTGGGGTGGTAGCAGCCGAGCAGGGTGACACCGTCCCCTGCCGCGCCCCCGGGAGCGGCGAGGAACGCCTCCGCGCCGTGGCCGAACCGCGGCTTGGGGACGGGTACGCCGTAGCCCGCGCGGCGGTAGGTCCGCAGCGCCGCGTCCCAGCCGAACGAGCCGAGCGCGACCACGACGCGGACGGTGTCGGCGACGAGCGCGACCTCGCGGTCCAGCCACGGCGCACACGTGTCGCGCTCCTGCGGCGTCGGCTTGTTCAGCGGCGGCGCGCACCGGACGGCCGCGACCAGCCGGGTCTCCGGCAGCTCGAGGCCGTCCGCGGCGTGCACGCTGGTCGCCTGGTTGGCCAGGCCGACCCGGTGCAGGCTCGCGAACAGCCAGTCTCCGGAGCGGTCCCCGGTGAAGATCCGCCCGGTGCGGTTCGCACCGTTGGCGGCCGGCGCGAGACCGACCACGAGGATCGCGGGATGCTCGGCGCCGAAGCCCGGGATCGGCCGCCCCCAGTACGGCTCGCCCGCGAACGAGGCCCGCTTGGCGTGCGCCACGTCCTCGCGCCACCGGACCAGCCGCGGGCAGGCCCGGCACACGCTGACGCCGGCCTCCAGCGTGTGGAGGCCGGCGTCGTGGGCCAGACGGCGTACGGCCGCGGCCGTGGTGGCGACCGGGGTGTCCGGCGCCGCCGGGTCGCCCGGCCAGCCGGTGCCGGGCGGCACCGGCGAGGCGAAGGGCTGCCCCGTGGCCGGGTGCGGCAGCAGGCTCAGGGCGCGGGCTGGATCGAGGCCTCGCGGCGGGCCTTGTCGGCGACGGTGGAGGCCGCCTCGGTCACCTTCTCCTTGGCGACCTCGGCCGCGGCGGCGGCCTGCTCGGTGGCCTTGGCGGCCGCGGTCTGGACGGTCGGGCTCTCGGCGACCTTGCTGGCGCCGGCCCGGATCTGCTCGTAGCGCTCCCGGCCGGCCTTGGAGCCGAGGACGTAGCCGATGCCGATGCCGGCCAGCAGGATGAGCTTCTTCACGGGTTGCTCCTTGGTCGGTGTGTCGTGCGGAGTCCCTCCGGTTGCCGCGTCGCGCGCCCCGCAAACGGGGCGCGTCGGCGTGCGGGAGCGGGCCGGGAGCGGGCCGGGAGCGTCGAGGACGACCGGGAGCAGCCGGTCAGGCCGGACGGTCGAGCAGCGACCAGGCGATGCCGTCGAGGATGTCGGCCTCGGAGACCACCAGCCGGTCGACGCCGGAGCGGCGCAGCACCTGGCGCAGCACGAGCGCGCCGGCGCCGATCACGTCGGCGCGGCCGGGGTGCATGAACGGCAGCGCGCGGCGCTCCTCGACGCTCATCGCGAGCAGCCGGTCGATCGCGGCGTGGACGTCGTCGACCGCCAGCACCTGCTGGTCGAGCGCGTCGGCGTCGTACGCCGTGAGGCCGAGCGCAGCGGCGGCGACGGTGGTGATCGTCCCGGCGACGCCGACGACCGTCGCGGCCCGCGCCGGGTCGACCGGGCAGGCGTCGAGGTGGGCGTCGATGTCTCGCACGCACGCCTCGATCTCGGCGGCGGTCGGCGGGTCGGAGAACGCGTGCCGCTCGTGCAGCCGCACCGAGCCGACATCCATGGAGTGCCCGGCCGTGACGCCGTCGGGGCCGCCGAGGACGAGCTCGGTCGAGCCGCCGCCGAGGTCCACGACGAGCACCGGCCACGCCGGCTCCGACCGGAGCCCGCGGACCGCGCCGGCGAAGGAGAGCGCCGCCTCCTCGGCCCCGGTCACCACGTCGGGGTCGATCCCGAGCCGCGCGCGCACGCCCGCGGCGAAGACCTCGGCGTTCGCCGCGTCCCGCGTGGCCGAGGTGGCGCACAACCGCACGCGCGCCGCGCCGTGCTCGCGGATGGTCGCGGCGTAGTCGTCGAGCGCGGCGAAGGTCCGCGCGAGTGCCGCCTCGGACATCTGCCCGGTGGCGTCGATGCCCTCCCCCAGCCGTACGACGCGCATCTCGCGCACGACCGGCTCGGCCGGGGTCTCGCAGACCAGCAGCCGGATCGAGTTCGTGCCGCAGTCGATCGCCGCGATCACGGCGTGTCGACCTCCACGCACGGACCGGCCGACCACCACTCGCCGAGCTCGTCGAGCACCTCGTCGCCGAGCGGGTTGACGCCCCGGCCCTGCGCGAGCGCCTGCCCGGCGAGGACGTGCAGGCACTTGACCCGGTCGGGCATCCCGCCGGCGGAGATGCCGGCGATCTCGGGCACGTCGAGCCCGGCCTCCCGGCCGATCTCCTCGCGCGCCTCGAGGTAGCGCTCGTGCGCCGCGGCGTACTGCTGGGCCAGCTCGGGGTCGGCAGCCAGCCGCTCCTGCATCTGCTTCATCAGTCCGGACCCCTCGAGCGTGCCGATGCGGGAGGCCGCGCGGGGACAGGTCAGGTAGAACGTCGTCGGGAACGGGGTCCCGTTCGGCAGCCGCGGCTCGGTGGTCACGACGTCGGGGTTGCCGCAGGGGCAGCGGTGCCCGACCGCGTGGATGCCGCGCGGCTCACGTCCCAGCTGCGAGGCGATGGCCGCCTCGTCGCGGGGGTCGATCACTCGGTCTCCTCGGTGGTTCCATCGATGGTCGTCGCCGGCGGCGGCTCGTCCTTGGGCGGGTGCCCGGCCAGCCGCACCGAGTCCCAGGCGTCGACCCACCAGGCAGTGGGCGCCTGCTCGGGCAGGTCGTCGGGGTCGCTCAGCGTTGCCCCGGTGGTGAGCGGCTCGCCGTCCTGGAGCACGACGAACGGTGTCTCGCCGCGCATGACGTACCCGATGTCGCGCGCCCGCGACTGCACGAACGCCGGGTCCTGCCAGCGCTTCTTCTCCCGCTCCAGGTCGTCGATGGCCGCCCGGCGTTCGGCGATCTGCGCCTTCAGCTCGGCGATCTCCGAGCGCTGGTGCAGGAAGGCGCGCATCGAGGAGGCGTAGGAGACGGCCAGGACCGCCAGCACGAGCACGAGCACCGCCGCCCGGCCGGTGAGCCGGGGGCGGCGCGGTGCGGGCCTCTCCGACGACCCGGGGCGTACGCCGCGTGGCGCACCGCCCGGCCCGCCGGACGTGGCCCGGCCGGGACCGGTGCGCCCCCGGGGTCGCCGTGCTCCCCGGGAGTCGCGTCGGTCGTCGGCCATGGGGCCAAGCCTGCCTGACGATCAGCCCTGGTAGCGGGGGAACGCGCCGGGGCCGGCGTAGCGAGCCGCGTCACCCAGCTCCTCCTCGATGCGCAGGAGCTGGTTGTACTTGGCGACGCGCTCGGACCGGGCCGGGGCGCCGGTCTTGATCTGGCCGCAGTTGGTGGCCACCGCGAGGTCGGCGATCGTGGTGTCCTCGGTCTCGCCGGAACGGTGGCTCATCATGCAGCGGTAGCCGTTGCGGTGCGCCAGCTCGACGGAGTCGAGGGTCTCGGTCAGCGAGCCGATCTGGTTGACCTTGACCAGCAGCGCGTTGGCCTGGCCGCCGGTGATGCCGCGCTGGAGGCGCTCGACGTTGGTGACGAACAGGTCGTCGCCGACGAGCTGGGTGCGGCTGCCGAGCTGGTCGGTGATCGCCTTCCACCCCTCCCAGTCGTCCTCGTCGAGCGGGTCCTCGATGGAGACGATCGGGTAGGAGGAGACCAGGTCGGCGTAGTAGGCCGTCATCTGCTCCGCGCTCTTCTGCTGGCCCTCGAAGGTGTAGGACCCGTCGGTGCAGAACTCCGAGGCGGCCACGTCGAGGGCGAGCACGACGTCGGTGCCGAGCGTGAGGCCGGCGGCGCCGACGGCCTCGGCGATGAGGTCGAGCGCGGCGCGGTTGGACTCCAGGTCGGGGGCGAAGCCGCCCTCGTCGCCCACGCCGGTCGCGAGCCCGCGCTTCTTCAGCACCGACTTCAGCGCGTGGTAGACCTCCGTGCCGGTGCGCAGCGCCTCGCGGAAGGTCGGCGCGCCGATCGGCGCGATCATGAACTCCTGGATGTCGACGTTGGTGTCGGCGTGCGCGCCGCCGTTGAGGATGTTCATCATCGGCACCGGCAGCAGGTGGGCGTTGGGCCCGCCGACGTACCGGTAGAGCGGGAGGCCGGCGGAGTCCGCCGCCGCACGGGCGACGGCGAGCGAGACGCCGAGGATCGCGTTGGCGCCGAGCGTCGCCTTGTTGGGCGTGCCGTCGACGTCGAGCATCGTCTGGTCCACGACCCGCTGGTCGTCGGCGTCGAGGCCCTCGATGGCGGGGCCGATGGTGTTGAGGACGGCGTCGACGGCCTTCTCCACGCCCTTGCCGAGGTAGCGGTCGCCGCCGTCACGCAGCTCGACCGCCTCGAAGGCGCCGGTGGAGGCGCCGCTGGGAACCGCGGCGCGCGCGAAGGCGCCGTCGTCGAGGAGCACCTCGACCTCGACCGTGGGGTTGCCGCGCGAGTCGAGGATCTCGCGGGCGCCGACAGCTTCGATGGATGCCACTGGGGATGCTCCTGGGACCGGGGTGGGAGGGACGCCTCGAGCCTAGGGGATGGACCGGACCACCCCGTCCGGGCGGCCGGGGCGTGGCTACTGTTCGCGCCGTGCTGGACTACCGCGACCACGACGCCCTGGGCCTGGCCGCGCTGGTGCGCGCCGGCGACGTCACCGCAGAGGAGCTGCTCGAGGCGGCCCGCTCCCGCGCGGCCGAGGTCAACCCGCGGATCAACGCCATCGTCCGCGACGTCGACCCGCCGGCCCCGAGCGGGCCGGAGCCGGACGGCGGCCGGCCGTTCGCCGGGGTGCCGTTCCTGCTCAAGGACCTGCACCAGGACCTCGCCGGCCTGCCCACGAGCGGGGGCAGCGCGGCGCTGCGGGACCACCCGGCCGCGGAGACCGCGACGGTCGTGCAGCGCTGGGTCGACGCGGGCCTGGTCGTCTTCGGGAAGACCAACAGCCCCGAGTTCGGCGCCAAGGGCATCACCGAGCCGCACGCGTTCGGCGCGACCCGCAACCCCTGGGACACCGACCACACCCCGGGCGGCTCCTCCGGCGGCAGCGCGGCGGCCGTGGCCGCCGGGATCGTGCCGTGCGCGGCGGCCAGCGACGGCGGCGGGTCGATCCGGATCCCCGCCTCCGCGTGCGGGCTCTTCGGGCTCAAGGCCAGCCGAGGCCTGCTGCCGTCGGGGCCGGTCCGCGGCGAGCCGCTCGGCGGCACCGGCGTCGACGGCGTGGTCTCCCGCAGCGTGCGCGACACCGCCGCGATGCTCGACGTCCTGGCCGGGCCGACCGACGTCTCGCCGTACCTCCCCGGCGGGCTGCCCGCCGGCGGGTTCGCCGCCGGGCTCGACCGGGACCCCGGCCGCCTGCGGATCGGGATGACCTGGCAGAGCTCGATCAACCCCGACCCGCACCCCGAGGCCCGGGCCGCCGTACGCCGCGCCGCGGACCTGCTCAGCGACCTCGGCCACGACGTCGTCGAGGTCGCCACCCCCGTCGACGACGCCCGGCTCGCCCAGGACTTCCTCACCACCTGGTTCGCGCACTGCGCCGTCGCGGTCGAGGAGGCCCGCCGGCTCACCGGTGCCGGCGAGGACGCCTTCGAGCCCGACACCCGGGTGATGGCCGCGCTCGGCCGCGCGACCAGCGCGACGCAGTTCGTGCGGGCCGCCGAGGGCCGCCACGAGCACGTACGCCGCCTGGCGGCCTTCCACGCCGAGCACGACCTGCTGCTGACCCCCACCACGGCCACCCCACCCCCGCGGATCGGCGCCTTCGACCTGCCGGCGCCGGTGGCGCTCGCGCAGCGGGCGCTGCTGACCGCCCGGGCCGGCGGGGTGCTGCGCTTCACCCCGGTCGTCCATCAGATGATCGACAAGAACCTCGGCTGGGTGCCCTACACCCAGCTGGCCAACCTCACCGGCCGTCCGGCGATGAGCGTGCCGCTGCACTGGACCGCCGCCGGGCTGCCGATCGGCGCCCAGCTGGTCGGCCGGCTCGGCAGCGACGCGCTGCTCCTGCGGCTCGCCGCCCAGCTCGAGCGGGCCCTCCCCTGGTGGGACCGCCGGGCGATGGCCGACTAGCTGGACAAGCGGTTCCCGGTCCGTGTCCTGCGTGTGCCGTCCGCTGACGCCCCCCGTCAGGCCTGGACGACGTCGCCGCGTGCCAGCGCGAAGGGCAGGCGGTCGAAGACGATGCGGATCTCGGCGATCCGACCGTCGTGGACGCGGTAGAGCTCGGCACCTGGAGCGCTCGGCACTGCCGGGTTCGCCGTGTCGTACATGATGAGCACCTGGTCCTCGTCGCCGAAGGCCGCAAGGAGTGTCGAGCTCGTCAGCGAGCCGGCGAACGGACCCATGAAGCCACGCAAGGCGTCGGTACCGGTCAGCGTTCCGGGAGGTGCGTGACAGACGACGTCGTCGGCGACCTGCGCCAGCGCTGCGTCGAGGTCACCGGCGGTCCACGCGCGGTGGTAAGCCAGGGCGGTGTCCACCGCGGGGGTCTGCTGCTCGGTCATGGCGACTCCTGCTCGTCGAGGGTTGACACCTGTGTAGACACCACCCGGTTCGCGATCGGAACGGTCGAGCTCGCACCCTGGGAGGATCGGCCCTGTGGAGTCGTCGCAGATCGAAGCCGCGCGAGGCGGGGACGAGCTGGCCTTCGCTGCGCTCGTCGAACCGTTCCGTCGCGAGCTGCACCTGCACTGCTATCGGATCTCGGGATCTGTCGACGACGCCGACGACCTCCTGCAGGAGGTCCTCGTGGCGGCGTGGAAGGGTCTGCCCCAGTTCGCAGGGAGGTCCTCGCTCCGGACGTGGCTGTACCGGATAGCGACCACCCGGTCGCTGAGCCGGCTGCGGGACCAGGCCCGACGGCCGAGGCCGGCCCCCGCCCCGCCGTTCGAGCCACCGACACCGTCCGACCGATTCGATGTGCCGCACCTGCAGCCGTACCCGGACGCACGTCTCGACGAGCTCGACCCCGCGATGCGGGTGGTGGCGCGCGAGAGCATCGAGCTGGCCTTCGTCGTGGCGCTCCAGGCTCTCCCGCCCCGTCAGGCGGCGGCCCTGGTGCTCTGTGACGTCCTCGACTTCTCGACCGGCGAGGCTGCCGACATGCTCGCTGCAAGCCCCACGGCGGTGAAGGGACTTCTTCAACGCGCGCGCTCAGCCATGCCGGCTCCGCGTGCCAGGGACGGCTCGGACGCCCACGACGAGCTGGCCCGCGTGTTCGCCGATGCCTTTGAGCGCGACGATGTCGATTCCCTCATCGGCCTGCTGACCGACCAGACCTGGCTGGCGATGCCGCCGGCCAGTGAACGCTACGAGGGCCGTTCCGCGATCGAAGCCTTCCTGCGCGCGAGCGCGGCCGGCCGCCCCGGTGGCCACTACACGCTCACCGCCACCTCAGCAGCCAGTCGGCCAGCCTTCGTCTGCTACCTCGACGGCCGCGCGCGAGGACTGCTCGTCATCGAACCTGCGCCGGACGGGACACGTGTCGTCTCGATCATGCGGTTCCTCGACGACAACCTCCATCGCCACTTCGGAATGCCGGACACACTCCCCTGACGTCGACGACGTCATGCCAGCAACAACCAGCCTTTCCTAGCCGGCCGACCGGGCCAGCGCCCGCCGCACGGCGTCGCGCAGCGCCTGCTCGGGGTCGGTGCCGGCTGCGCGCGCCTCGGCCACGAGCGCGAGCAGCCGGTCGCCGAGCTCCGGGTGTTCGCCGCCGAGGTCGGCCGGCGTCCCGGCCCGCTCCAGCCGGTCGAGCACCTTGTCGGCGTACAGCAGGGCCGGGAGGGCCGGCGGGATGCCGTCGGTGAGCGAGGTGCGCTGCTTCTCGGCGGCCTTGGCCGCCTCCCACGCCTCGTTGACCGCCGCCGGGTCGTCGGCGTCGACGCCGGCCGCCTCGGCGGCCGACCCGAAGACGTGCGGGTTGCGGCGGTGCATCTTCGCGGTCACGTCGGTGGCGACGTCATCGAGGGTGAACTCCCCGCGCTCCTCGGCGAGGACCGCGTGGAAGTAGACCTGGAGCAGCAGGTCGCCGAGCTCCTCGCGCAGCGCCGACCAGTCGCCGGTCTCCTCGCCGACGTCGATCGCCTCGAGCGTCTCGTGGGTCTCCTCCAGCAGGTAGCGCGCGAGCGACCGGTGGGTCTGGGCCCGCTTCCAGCCGCACTCCGCCCGCAGCCGCCGCATGACGGCCAGGAACTCCAGGAGGGGTACGTCGGCGGGGTCGCTCACGCGGGTCAGCCGCAGCGCTGGGAGTCCGGGAGCGCGGCGGCGTACACCGGGTCCGGCGACTCGGCCATCGCGGCGCTGGCGACCTCGCCGACCGCCACCGAGGTCTCGGTGTCGGTGTCGAGGGGCTGGCCGTCGCGCAGCTCCACGCCGTAGCGCGGGTTGATCTCGACGTCGTTGTCCTCGATCCAGGCCGCGAGCGCCTCGTTGCCCAGGCCGGCGACCTGCTCCTCGGTGGGGTCGGCGAGGCCCTGCTCCTCGGCGAGCACGCGCCCGACCCCGAGGACGAGGTCGCTGACCAGGCTGTTGGTCGACTCGACCTCGACGACGGCCTCGCGCTGGTCCTCGGGGAGCGCGGCGACGGCGGCCTCGAGCCGGGCGACCTGTCCGGCGTACTGCTGACCCGGCTCCACCCCGTGCTCGGCCGCCATCTGCTCGGCGGCCGCGGCGAGCGCGAGCTGACCGGCGACGCCGCTGGTCAGGTAGCGGTTCGGCAGCACCTGGCCCTCGAGCTGCGGGGTGATCGCGTCGCAGTACGACGCCGCGATGGTGTCGACGCGATCGGTCGTGATCGCGGTGTCCCCCACCTCCGCGGCGACGCCCGGCGCGAAGCCGGTGCCGGCGACCCCGCACCCGGTCAGCAGCCCGGAGGCGAGCAGGGAGACGGCCGCGAGGCCGAGGAGGGGACGGGTCTGCTTCACGGCGTCTCCTGGTGCTGGACCGGCAGGCCGGTCGTCGATGTCAACTGGTGGTCAGCTGGTGGCCGGCGGGTCGATGATGGCGTCGATCACACCGTGGGCCCATTGAAGCAGGGCGATGCCGGCGATCGGCTTGCCCCCCACCACCGCGGTCTGCGGGCGCGGCACCAGGATCGTGTCGAGGGCCGGCTTCACGATCGACTTCGGGTACATCCGGTTGAGCCGGACCACCCGCGACTCCGGCAGGCTCACCGGGGCGAAGCGGATGTTCTTGCCCGCGGCCGTGACCTCCCCGATGCCGGCCGTGCGCGCCCGCGCGCGGAACCGCGCGACCAGCAGCAGCGAGGTGACGACCTCCGGCGGCTCGCCGTACCGGTCGACGAGCTCCTCGCGGATCTGGTCGACGTCGGCGTCGCTGCGGACCTCGGCGAGCCGCTTGTAGACCTCCAGCCGCAGCCGCTCGCTGGGGATGTAGTCGTGCGGCAGGTGCGCGTCGACCGGCAGCTCGATGCGGACCTCGTTGAGCTCCGGCTCCGTCTCGCCCTTGAACTCGGTGACGGCCTCGCCGACCAGGCGGACGTAGAGGTCGAAGCCGACGTCGGCGATGTGGCCCGACTGCTCCCCGCCGAGCAGGTTGCCCGCGCCGCGGATCTCGAGGTCCTTCATCGCGATCGCCATGCCGCCGCCGAGGTCGGAGTGCTGTGCCAGCGTCGCGAGCCGCGCGTGGGCGGTCTCGGTCAGCGGCTTCTCCCCCGGGTAGAGGAAGTAGGCGTAGGCGCGCTCCCGGGACCGGCCGACCCGGCCGCGCAGCTGGTGGAGCTGGGAGAGGCCGAGGGTGTCGGCGCGCTCGATGATCATCGTGTTGGCGTTGGAGACGTCGAGACCGGACTCCACCAGCGTCGTGCAGACCAGCACGTCGAAGCGCTTCTCCCAGAAGTCGAGCATCACCTGCTCGAGCTGCTTCTCGTTCATCTGGCCGTGCGCGGTCGCGACCCGCGCCTCGGGCACGAGCTCGCGGATCCTCGCGGCCGCCTTCTCGATCGAGTTGACCCGGTTGTGGATGTAGAAGACCTGGCCCTCGCGCAGCAGCTCGCGGCGTACGGCGGCGACGACCTGGCGGTCCTCGTAGGCGCCGACGTAGGTCAGCACCGGGTGCCGCTCCTCGGGCGGGGTGGTGATCGTCGACATCTCGCGGATGCCGGTGATCGCCATCTCCAGGGTGCGCGGGATCGGCGTGGCCGACATGGAGAGCACGTCGACGGAGGTGCGCAGCCGCTTCATCTGCTCCTTGTGCTCCACACCGAAGCGCTGCTCCTCGTCGACGACGATCAGCCCGAGGTCCTTGAACCGGATGTCGGGGTTGAGCAGCCGGTGGGTGCCCACGACGATGTCGATGCTGCCCTCGGCGATCCCCGCCATCACCTCGGCGGCCTCCTTGTCGCTCTGGAAGCGCGAGAGCGCCTTGAGCACGACCGGGAAGCCGGCCATCCGCTCGGCGAAGGTCGAGAGGTGCTGGGTGACCAGCAGCGTGGTCGGCACGAGCACGGCGACCTGCTTGCCGTCCTGGACGGCCTTGAACGCCGCGCGCACCGCGATCTCGGTCTTGCCGTAGCCGACGTCGCCGCAGATGAGCCGGTCCATCGGCATCGTGCGCCGCATGTCGGCCTTGACCTCGTCGACCGTGCTCAGCTGGTCGGGGGTCTCCTGGAACGGGAAGGCGTCCTCGAGCTCGCGCTGCCACGGGGTGTCCGGGCCGAAGGCGTAGCCCTGGGTGGCCTGCCGCGCGGCGTAGAGCTTGATCAGCTCGGCGGCGATCTCGCGGACGGCCTTGCGGGCGCGCCCCTTGCGCTTGGCCCAGTCCGCGCCGCCGAGGCGGTCCAGGCTGGGCTGCTCGCCGCCGACGTAGCGGGTGACCTGGTCCAGCGCGTCGGCCGGCACGTAGAGCCGGTCGGGCGGACCGCCGCGCTTGGAGGCGCCGTACTCGAGCACGAGGTACTCGCGGACCGCGCCGCCGACCTCGCGCTGCTTCATCTCCACGAACCGGCCCACGCCGTGCTGCTCGTGGACGACGTAGTCGCCGGCCTTGAGCTCGAGCGGGTCGATCTGCTTCTTGCGCCGCGCGGGCATCTTCCGCATGTCGCGCGTGGAGGACTTCTGGCCGGTGAGGTCCTCGCCGGTGAGCAGCACCGTGCGGCCCAGCTCGTCGACGAAGCCGTGCGCGGCCGAGGCGCAGGTGACGGTGACGACGTCGGTGGCCGGCGGGCCGCTGAGGTCCTCGACCAGGCGCGCGGGGACGTCGTGCTCGGCGAGCACCTCGACCATCCGGTTCGCTGGGCCGTGGCCGGGGTGGACGACCACGGTGCGGTAGCCCTCGGCGAGCCAGGTGCCGATGTCCTTGACCGCGCGCTCCAGGTCACCGCGGTAGGCGTCGACCGGGTGCATCGGCAGCGCCCGGCTCGGCACCGCGCCGGCGATCGCGTCGACGTCGGTCACCGGCCCGGAGGCGTCGTCGCCGATGCCGAAGGGGCTCATCGTCCACCACGGCTTGTGCTGGTCCAGGGCGTGCTCGCGGACGTCGGAGAGCGAGCGGTACGACGCCGCGCCGAGGTCGATCGGCGCGGTCCCGCCGCTGGCGGCCGCCGCCCAGCTCGCCCCGAGGAACTCCTCGCTCGTCGCGACCAGGTCGTGGGCCCGGCTCCGCGCCCGCTCGGGGTCGAGGACCAGCACGTGGGTGTCGGCCGGCATCAGGTCGACCAGCAGCTCCATCTCGTCGGTGAGCACGGGTGCGAGGGACTCCATGCCCTCGACCGCGATGCCGGCGGCGATCTTGTCGGTGAGCTCGACCAGGGTCGGGTGCCGGCGGCCCAGCTCGGCGGCGCGCTCGCGCACCTCGTCGGTGAGCAGCAGCTCGCGGCACGGCGGCGCCCAGAGCCGCTCGACCTTGTCCAGGGTGCGCTGGTCGGCGACGGAGAAGGCGCGGATCTCCTCGACCTCGTCGCCCCAGAACTCCACGCGCAGCGGGTGCTCCTCGGTCGGCGGGAAGACGTCGACGATGCCGCCGCGGACCGCGAACTCCCCGCGCCGCTCCACCAGGTCCACGCGGGAGTACGCCGCGTCCGCCAGCCGCCGCACCACGTCGTCGAGCGGGGCGTCGTCGCCCGGAACCAGCTCGACGGGGGCGAGCTCGCCGAGCCCCTTCACCTGGGGCTGGAGCACGCTGCGCACCGGCGCCACGACGACCTGGAGCGGGCCGTTGCTGGCGTCGTCGCCGGGGTGCACGAGCCGGCGCAGCACCGCGAGCCGGCGACCCACGGTGTCGCTGCGGGGGCTGAGCCGCTCGTGCGGGAGCGTCTCCCAGCTGGGGTAGTAGGCGACCGTGCCGGGGTCGAGGAAGCAGCCGAGCGCCTCGACCAGGTCCTCGGCCTCCCGCGCGGTGGCGGTGACGGCCAGCACGGTGCGGCCGGCGCGGACCAGGCCGGTGACCACGAACGGGCGCAGCGCCTCGGGCCCGGTGAGGTCGAGCGCGCGGACCGCGCCCCCGCGGGCGTCCTCGACGGCGGCGGCGAGGGTGGGGTCGGCGAGGACGACGTCGGCGAGGCCGGTGAGGCTCACGGTGCTCCTGTGGGGTGGTTCTCGGGTGCGGTGCAGGCTGCTCGGGTGACTCCGGCGGCCGGGCTGCTCGGGCGGACGGCGGGGGCCGCGCAGCACGAACGCCCCGGGCCGGTGCGGCACGGGGGCGGTACCCGATCCTACGACCGGCCCCCGAACGCCGCCTCGCGCAGCCGGGCCAGGTCCGGGCGGTCGTGGTAGTAGGCCCGGCCGTCCGCGGCGATGGCCGCGAGCCAGTCGGCGCGGGCGGCCAGGTGGGCGACGTACGCGTCGCGACGCTCGCGGAGGCCGGGGTGCACGGGCGTGACGTCGACGTCGCGGCAGACCGCGAGGGCGTCGCGCACGCGCGGCTCGGCCTCGCGGGCCTCCTCGGCGACGAGGTCGAAGAACCCGTCCTGGCTGCTGCCCCGGGGCACCGAGAGCAGCGCCGGCTGGACGTAGGTGCGGATCATCGACATGGACTCGTCGGTCCGCTCCGTGGCCGTGGCCGCCTCGGTCCCGCATCCGTCGACGGCGCGCTCCTCGCTGCCGCGCAGGCGGTGGTCGACCGCCCAGCCGACGAGGAGGACCAGCGCGAGGGCCGCGAGCAGCCAGCGCGTACGCCGTCGCACCGGTGCGCGACCGGGCTGGTCGAGGACCTCGGCTTGCTCCATCCGTCCCAGTGTGCGCGGGGCCCGGTGGGCCCGGGCCCCGTGACCCCGGGGCTCAGCCGACGCCGTGGCGCTTGACGAACTCCACGATCGCCTCGGCCAGCTCGGGGCGGCAGACGATGAGGTCGGGGAGGTAGACGTCCTCCTGGTTGTACTGCAGCGGGGTGCCGTCGACGCGGCTGGTGAACAGCCCGGCGGCGCGGGCGACCGCGACGGGGGCGGCGGAGTCCCACTCGAACTGGCCGCCGGCGTGCACGTAGGCGTCGGTGAGGTCGCGGGCGACGCTGATGACCTTGACCCCGGCCGAGCCCATCGCGACCAGCTCGGCGTCGAGCTCCTCGGCCAGCGCGTGGACGAACGCCGGCGGGCGGCTGCGCGAGACCGCGATCCGCGGGCGCTCGCTGGTGCGCGGCGGCACGACCGGCGGCTGGCCGGTGTTGAAGGTCTCCCCCAGCGCCGGCTGCGCGACGGCCCCGGCGACCAGGTCGCCGTCCTGCCACAGCGCGACGTGGACGGCCCAGTCCTCGCGGGGCACCTCGGAGAACTCCCGGGTCCCGTCGAGCGGGTCGACGATCCAGACCCGGTCCTTGGTCAGCCGGGCCTTGTCGTCCTTGCCCTCCTCGGAGAGCAAGGCGTCGTCGGGGCGGTGCTCGGCGATCAGGCCCATCAGCAGCTCGTGGGCGGCGCGGTCGCCGGCGTCCTTGAGCTCCTTGCCCTCCAGGCCCTCACCGCGGACCTCGAGCAGCCGCTCGCCGGCGACGGTGGCCAGCCACGTCGCGAGGACGTGGTCGTCGTGGGCAGCGGACTCGGGCGGGGAACCGGCGTCGAAGGTCACGGGCGCCAGCGTAAGGCTCCGGCGGGTCCGGCCTGTAACGCGCTGGCGCCCGCCGGTTGAGCAGCGAGCGCCAGCGACCCCCGCTGGTTGAGCAGCGAGCGCCAGCGACCCCCGCTGGTTGAGCAGCGAGCGCCAGCGAGCGTGTCGAAACCCGGTGACGTGCTCGCGGCCCTGAGCCCCTCACCGGGTTTCGACACGGTCGGCGCCAGGGCGCCTCCCTGCTCAACCAGCGGGAGGCGACGAAGCGTCAGATCGGGAGGCCGTGCTCACGCAGGGCGGAGCGGAGGGCGTCCGGCCCGTCGTCGACGGTCCACACCACGCCGCGCAGGCCGGCCTCGCGGGCCGCCTCGACATAGTGGTCCTTGTCGTCGACGTGCAGCACCGCGGCCGGCTCGAGCCCGAGCCGCTCGACGACGCGGACGAAGAAGGCCGGGTCGCTCTTGGTGACCCCGAGCTCGCAGGAGCTGAAGGTGGAGTCGAGGAGGTCGCCGTACCCGAGCTCGTCGCGCATGTACGCCGTGCGCAGGTCGTGCTGGTTGGTCGCCAGGTGGACCGGGACGCCGGCCGCGCGCAGGTCGCGGGCGACCTCGGCGGTGTCGGACACGACCTCGATGTGGTGGTAGTGCGCCACCAGGTCCTCGGCCCGCTCCGGCACGCCCCAGTGCTCGAGCACCTCGGCGACGACGTCGCGGAAGGAGCGGTGCCCGGTGAGCGCCGCCTGCTCGGCCTCGAAGAGGTGCTCGGTGAACCGCTCCCCCGAGCCGGCGGGGACGAGGGAGCGCAGCGTGTCGAGCCAGCCCGGCGGGTTGACCTGGAGGACGCCGTCGGCGTCGAGGAGCACCGCCCGGACGGCCGTGCCCGACACCGAGGGCGAGGGCGAGGGCGAGGGCGAGGGCGAGGCGCGCATCAGGAGTTGAACTTCTGCTGCGTGCGCTCGAGGCCCTCCAGCACCAGGCACTCGACCGCGTCGGCGGCGGTGTCGACCTGGAACGGCAGGACCTTGCGCTCCGCGGCGGAGTAGTTGGACAGCACGAAGTCCGCGACCTCCTGGCGGCCCGGCGGGCGGCCGATGCCGACGCGGAGCCGGTGGAACTCGCCGGTGCCGAGCGAGGAACGCATCGACTTCAGGCCGTTGTGGCCGTTGTCCCCGCCACCGAGCTTGGCGCGCATCGTGTCGAAGGGGATGTCGAGCTCGTCGTGGATCGCGACGATGCGCTCGGGCGGCACCTTGTAGAAAGTGGCGAGCGCCTTGACCGGCCCGCCGACCTCGTTCATGTAGCACCGCGGGCGGGCCAGCACGACCCGCGCCTGCGCCGAGCCCGGCGAGCCGAACCGGCCCTCGACGACGTCGGCCCGGCCGGACTTGTGGGCGCGGAACGGCGAGCCCATCCGGCGGGCCAGCTCGTCGGTGACGAGGTAGCCGATGTTGTGCCGGTGACCGGCATAGGAAGGGCCGGGATTCCCGAGGCCGACGACGAGCCACACGGGGTTGGCGGTGTCGGTCACGGGTTCCCGGCCCTTCCTGGTTCCGAACAGGCGCACGACGTACGACGTGCCCGGTCCGGGGTGGCTTACTCGGAGTCGGCGGCCGACTCGTCGGCAGCGGCGTCGCCCTCGGCGGACTCCGCAGCGCTCTCGTCGGACTCGTCGCGCTCGATGCCGGCCTCGGCCTCGGCGTCGGCGAGCTCGGCCTCGAGGGCCTCGGCGGAGACCTGCTCGGTGATGTTGACGATGAGGGTCTCACCGTCGACGAGCAGGGTGGAGCCGGAGGGCAGCTCGAGCTGCGAGGCGAGGATCTGGGTGCCGGCGGGCAGGCCCTCGATCGAGACCTCGATGGACTCGGGGATGTGGGTCGCCTCGGCCTCGAGGGAGACCGTGGTGTTCTCGGTGACGACGAGCGTCTCCCTGGCGGCCTCGCCGGTCACGAGGACGGGGACGTCGACGGTGACCTTCTCGCCCCGGACGACGGCGACGAAGTCGACGTGCTCGAGGTGGCGCTTGATCGGGTCGATCTGGACCTGCTTGGTCAGCGCGAGCTGGATGTCGCCCTCGATGTCGAGCTCGAGCAGCGCGTTGGCGCCGCCGTGCTTGAGCGCGAGCATGGTGGCGTGGCCCGGGAGGGTCACGTGGATGGGGTCGTTGCCGTGACCGTAGATGACGGCGGGCACCTTGTTCTCGCGGCGGATCCGGCGGGCGGCGCCCTTGCCGAACTCGGTCCGCTTCTCGGCGGTGATCTTCTCGCTGGCCATCGGGCCCTCCTCGTACGTGGGTCTGGTCGTGCGTCTCGGGGCCTCGGCTCGACGGCGCGGCACACCCGGAGGTACGGCCAGCCCTGTCGATCACGGAGCGGTCCACGGCCGGCTTGGCCGGACCCTCCCTCGCCGAGGCAACCGCAGCAGTCTAGGGGCGAACCCGGCGGATGCCCAATCCGCCCCTCGTGTCCGGTCCCCCGAGGGGATAGTCCGCCACGTACGCGCCCTTGGCGGCGGGATCCAGGGCGCAGGTGTGGCGGACTATCCCGGCAGGCCGTGCGTCTCGGGCCCGGGCCGGCCTGGGCCGACCCGGGGTCAGGCGCAGCCGGCCTCGGTCTCGGCGAAGGTCCAGCGCTCGTCGAGGTCGACGGTCGTCTCCCCCTGCTCGCCGTCCGCGGCCGCCCAGGTCGCGCGCACACCGGAGATCGAGGCGGGCGTGCCGTCGAAGCGCAGGTGCAGCACGACGAGGCCGGTCTGCCCCTCCACCGGCACCCAGGACGACACCGGGTCGCGCTCGACCCAGCTCACCTCGCCGCTGCGGCCGATGTCGGCGCGGCCCGACCACGTGGTCGCGCCGCTGTAGTCGATGCGGCCGCCGTAGTTGACCGGCGGCACCACGATCCCCTCGCCCACCTGCCGTACGCCGACGGGGTCGACCAGCTCGAAGGCGAAGCCGTCGAGGTCGGCCAGCGCCTCCCACTGCACGTCGAACCAGGCCAGGTCGCGGGGCGGGCCGACGGTGCACGACTCGCCCCGGATGCTCGAGGAGGTGAGCGCGAGGAGCGGCTCCTGCGCCACCGGCTCGGCGGAAGCACCCTCGTCGGAGGCACCCTCGGGCGCCACGGCCGCGCCGGACCCGGCGGAGGCGTCGCGCCAGGTCTCCATCTCGCTCTCGGTGCTGCACCCGACGGCGCCGACCGCGAGGGCGACGGCGACCAGGCCGCCGAGGGCCCGGCGCATCAGGCGTGGCCGTCGAACATCGAGGTGACCGAGCCGTCCTCGAAGACCTCGCGGATCGCGCGGGCGACCAGCGGGGCGATCGAGAGGATCGTCAGCTTGTCGAACTCCCGCTCCGGGGCGATCGGCAGCGTGTTGGTGACGATGACCTCGACGGCCGAGCAGTTCTTGAGCCGGTCGACCGCGGGGTCGGAGAGGATCGCGTGCGTCGCGGCGATGATCACGCCGGCGGCGCCGTCCTTCATGAGCGCCTCGGCGGCCTTCACGATCGTGCCGCCGGTGTCGATCATGTCGTCGGTCAGGATGCACATCTTGCCGGCGACCTCGCCGACGACGCGATTGGCGACGGTCTCGTTCGGCCGGTCGGTGCGCCGGGTCTTGTGGATGAACGCGAGCGGTACGCCGCCGAGCTTGGCCGACCAGCGCTCGGCGACCTTGATCCGGCCGGCGTCCGGGGAGACGACGCACAGCTGCTCGT
The DNA here is from genome assembly GCF_013177455.1 of Nocardioides marmotae. Lineage (NCBI taxonomy): Bacteria > Bacillati > Actinomycetota > Actinomycetes > Propionibacteriales > Nocardioidaceae > Nocardioides > Nocardioides marmotae. Next base: position 918,859 of record NZ_CP053660.1, on the reverse strand, counting down.
GGCCGTACTTCTCCTTGACGTACTGGGTCAGGATCGGCAGCGCCATCAGGTGGTCGACGGGGCCGTCGAAGTAGCCCTGGATCTGGTCGGCGTGCAGGTCGACCGAGATCAGCCGGTCGGCGCCGGCGGTCTTGAACAGGTCGGCCATCAGGCGGGCCGAGATCGGCTCGCGACCGCGGTGCTTCTTGTCCTGGCGGGCGTAGCCGTAGAAGGGCATGACCACGGTGATCCGCTTGGCGCTCGCGCGCTTGAGCGCGTCGACCATGATCAGGTGCTCCATGATCCACTCGTTGATCGGAGCGGTGTGGCTCTGCAGCACGAACGCGTCGCAGCCGCGCACCGACTCCTCGTAGCGGACGTAGATCTCGGAGTTGGCGAACTCATAGGCCGAGGTCGGCACGAGGTCGGTGCCGAGGATCCCGGCCACCTCCTCGGCGAGCTCGGGATGGGCCCGACCGCTGAAGACCATCAGGTTCTTCTCGGTGGTCTTCTTCATGCCGGTCATGTGGTGCTCCCTGGTCGCGGGGGTGGGTGCCGTCAAGATTCTCCCCCCGGAGGCGGGGTCCCCCCAACTCCGTCCACGTCCGCGTCGGACCCGGTGTGAGCCGAGTCTCGTACGGCCTCGGCCGCGGCTGCCTGGGCGGTGCCGGCGCGGCGGCGGAGGACCCAGCCCTCGACGTTGCGCTGCGGGCCGGCGCTGACCGCCAGGTCGCCCGCCGGGACGTCCTCGCGCACGACCGTCCCCGCGCCGGTGCCCGCTCCGTCGCCCACGGTGACCGGCGCGACGAAGGTGTTGTTCGAGCCGGTCCGCGCGTGGCGGCCGATCGTCGTGCGGTGCTTGGCGACCCCGTCGTAGTTGGCGAAGATCGTGCCCGCGCCGATGTTGGTGCCCTCCCCGACCTCGGCGTCGCCGACGTAGGACAGGTGCGGGACCTTCGCGCCCGCGGCGAGGGTGGAGTTCTTGGTCTCCACGAAGGTGCCGATCTTCCCGCCCTCCCCGAGGTGCGTGCCGGGGCGGAGGTAGGCGAACGGCCCGACGTTCGCGTCCTGGCCCACGACCGCCAGCTGGCCGTGGGTGCGCACGACCCGCGCGCCGGCGCCGATCTCGCAGTCCTGGAGGGTGGTGTCGGGGCCGATGACGGCGTCCTCGCCGACGACGGTCGCGCCGAGCAGCTGGGTGCCCGGGAGGATCGTGACGTCCTGGGCCAGCTCGACGTCGGCGTCGACCCACGTCGTCGCGGGATCCATCACGGAGACGCCCTCGCGCATCCACCGGGTGAGGATCCGGCGGTTCATCTCCCGGCCGAGGTCGGCGAGCTGGGCGCGGTCGTTGGCGCCCTCGGTCTGCAGGACGTCCTCGAGCGGGTAGGCCCCGACGGTCAGCCCGGCGTCGCGGGCCAGCTGCACGCAGTCGGTCAGGTAGTACTCGCCCTTGGCGTTGTCGTTCCCGATCTGCGGCAGGGCCTCGGCGAGGAACGCCGCGTCGAAGGCGAGGATCCCGGAGTTGATCTCGTGGATCTCGCGCTGCTCGGGGGTGGCGTCCTTCTCCTCGACGATCGCGACCACGTCGCCGTCGGCGTCGCGGACGACCCGGCCGTAGCCGAACGGCGCGGGCACGATCCCGCTGAGGATGCTCACCGCCCGCTCGGCCGCCTCGTGCTCGGCGGCGAAGGCGCGCAGCGACTCGCCCTCGAGCAGCGGGGTGTCGCCGTACGCCACCAGCACCGTGCCCGACCCGATCCCGCCGGCGGCCTCCACCGCCACCCGCACCGCGTGGCCCGTGCCGAGCTGGTCCTCCTGGACCGCGAGCAGCGCGTCGGGCAGGAGCTCCTTCACGTGCGGTCCGACCAGCTCGCGCTGGTGGCCGACCACCGCCACCACCTGGCGCGGCTCCAGGGTCTGCACCGCGTGCAGCACGTGGCCGAGCATGCTGCGCCCGCAGACCGGGTGCAGCACCTTCGGGGTCTTCGACCGCATCCGGGTGCCGCCGCCGGCCGCGAGCACGATGACCGTCAGGTTGTTCGTCACGCTCCCCGGGTAGGAGTCGAACCTACGTCGCTGCTCCGTCGAGGACAGCGACCCGAGTCGGGGACTCCGGACCCGGTGGTGCCGGTCCGGCTTCGACGCTCACCATACGGCGCCGGCCGGTCGACGGCCCGCCCGCGACGGCCACCGGCTCCGCCTCGCACCTGTGCTCCCCGGGTAGGAGTCGAACCTACGTCGCTAGTCCTGATTCAAAGTCAGGCGGGCCCTGCCGGCAGACCAACCGGGGATCGCCCTCCGGGTGCCGGAGGAACCGGGTCAGCCTAAGGCCAGCCCGGCGACAGGGGCACCCGAGCCACTCCCCCTGCTCCCCTCGCTCCCCCTGCTCCCCCTGCTCGGCCGGCGATCACGGGCGGGTGGGGGGTGGTGCTCGCTAGGTTCGGGGGATGGACCTGCCCGTGATGCCGCCCGTGCAGCCGATGCTCGCCACGTCCGTGGCGGGCGTGCCCGACCCGGGCAAGCACGCGGGCGGGCTGCTGTACGAGCCGAAGTGGGACGGCTTCCGGTGCATCCTGTTCCGCGACGGCGACGAGGTGGAGCTGACCAGCCGCAACACCAAGCCGTTGACGCGGTACTTCCCCGAGGTCGTCGCGGCGGCCAAGGAGCAGCTGCCGGAGCGGTGCGTGCTCGACGGCGAGCTGTTCGTCGCCGTCGGTGACCGGCTGGAGTTCGAGGTCCTCCAGGAGCGGATCCACCCGGCCGCGTCGCGGGTGCGGATGCTGAGCGAGACGACGCCGGCCGGCTTCGTCGCCTTCGACCTGCTGGCGCTGGGCGAGGAGTCCTACGCCGAGCGCCCGTTGGCCGAGCGGCGGGCCGCGCTGGAGGAGGCGCTCGCCCACCTCGTCGGTGGGCGCGGGCCGTGCCACCTCACCCGGGCCACCACCGACCCGGCCGAGGCGGAGGGCTGGTTCACCCGGTTCGAGGGCGCGGGGCTCGACGGGGTGGTCGCCAAGCCACTCGCGGCGGCGTACGTCCAGAACGGCCGCACCATGCTCAAGGTCAAGCACGAGCGGACCGCCGACGTGGTGGTGGCGGGCTACCGCGAGCACAAGACGAGCACCTCCGAGCGGATGCTGCTGGGCAGCCTGCTGCTCGGGCTGTACGACGCCGACGGCTCCCTCCAGCACATCGGGGTCAGCGCCAGCTTCACCGAGAAGCGCCGCGCCGAGCTGATCGAGGAGCTCCAACCGCTGGTGTGCCCCGCCGAGGAGCACCCCTGGGGCGCCTGGAGCGAGATGGCGATCGCCAACCCCGACCGCGTCCCTGGCACGCAGAGCCGGTGGAGCGTCGGCAAGGACCTCTCCTTCACCCCGCTCCGGCCCGAGCGGGTCCTGGAGGTGAAGTACGACCACATGGAGGGCCGCCGCTTCCGCCACACCGCGCACTTCAAGCGCTGGCGGCCCGACCGCGACCCGACCTCGTGCGGCTACGACCAGCTCGACGAGCCGGTGCGCTACGACCTCGCCGAGGTGCTGAGCGCCGCGCCGGGGACGGCCGCGGCGCAGCCACGCGGGCAACGGCACGGGGACGGACGCGGGGACTAGGGTGGCGCTCATGGCCGACTACGACGTCGTACTCCTCGTCGAGCAGGCACTCACGCCCGCCGACGCCGCGCAGGTCCGCTCGCTGCACGAGGCGATCGAGGAGCCGGTGACCTACCACGTCCTGCTGCCGCTGGAGGACGCCGCGGCACGCGTCGAGGCCGCGATGGGGTCCCTCTCCGGCGGTGAGCTGCTCGCCTCGCCGGCGATGACCATGAGGGAGGTCGACCTCGAGGCCGTCCAGGAGGACTGCGAGGAGCGCTCCCGCGAGGACCTCGACCGCACCCTCGACGCGCTGCGCGAGGCCGGGGCGACCGCCCACGGCCAGATCGTCACCGACTCCCCGGTCCAGGCGCTCGTCGACAAGATCAAGGAGGTCGACGGGCGCGAGGCGATCATCCTCACCCGGCCCCACGTCGTCGCGGAGTTCTTCCACGTCGACTGGTCCTCGCAGGCCCGCCGCAAGATCGGCGTCCCGGTGCTGCACCTGCTCGAGCACGAGACGTTCGACGAGCAGGCCGGCGGCGGCGAGGGCATCACGGGCTTCTGAGGTGCGACTCCCCCTCCGCCGGTCGGCCGCGGCCGGCCCCGCCGACGAGCCCGCTCCCGCTCCCGCTCCCATTCCCGCGACGACCCTCGAGCGCCCGGCCCGGCCGGTGCCCCCGCGCGGGCGCCCGGTCGCGACGTACGCCGCCGTGCTGGACGGTGAGCACCTCTGGCTCGCCGTCGAGGCGGCCCCCGGCACGCTCGCGCTCCGCGAGACCGGCTCCGAGGAGGTCCTCACGCTGGTCGGGGACCACGAGGACTCCCTGAGCCACGTCTCGGTCCGCGCCGACCTGCTCGCCCTGCCCGGCACCGACGACGCGACGTACGACGCCGTGCTGGTCGGCCCCGGCGGGCGCGCGCCGCGGCCGGTGTGGACCCCGCCGCTCGCCGACGTGGGCCCCGACGTCCAGGCCGGGCCGACGATCGTGCCGACCAGCCGCGACGGCTCGCTGCGGTTCGCCCTCGAGCGCGCCGAGGACGGCACGCTGCGACTCGTGCGCACCGCCGTCGCCGAGCCGCTCCCCCGGCTGGCGTCGGTGATCTCCACCGGTGACGCCGTCGAGCTGCACGTCGTCGGCGCGATCGGCGGCGAGCTGCAGCTGCGCGCCGGTGGCCCCGACGGCGAGGTCGTGGCGAGCGTGCCGCTCGTGACCGGCCGCGCGGTGCTCCACCGCGACGCCGTGCCGCTGGACCGCGGCCGCAAGCTGGCGGTGACCGCGGGCACGGCCACCGCGGCCCGCCCGGTCACCCGGGACGCCAACGACCTGCGCGAGGCCAACCCCGCCACGCTGCTGCCCCACCTCTACCTCGACGACGCCGACCGCCCGCTGTGGCGCCTGGTGTGGACCGCCGACCGGACCCTCGGCGTGCGGGTCCCGCCCCGTGACCGGACCGACGGTGACCGGACCGAGCAGGACCGGACCGGGGAGGACGCCTCGTGAGGATCGCCTGGCTCGTCTTCAACCTCGACGGCATGGGCGGCACGTCGCGCTCGGCCATCACCCAGGCCAACGCGCTGGCGCCCGACCACGACGTGCGCCTGGTGAGCGTGACCCGCAGCGGGGACCGGCCGCACTACGACGTGGACGACCGGGTCGCGGTGCAGTACCTCGTCGACGTCCGCGAGGACCGCGACCCCACCGTCCCGCCCGTCGCCGGGCTCACCCCGGCGGTCGCCACCGCCCTCGCCGACCGCGAGTCCGCGCTGGTCCCGGCCCGGTGGGACGGCCAGTTCTCCGCGCTGACCGACGTCGCGATGGAGGCGGCGCTGCCCGCCCTCGACGTCGACGTGCTGGTCACCGTCACCCCCGCGCTGCTGGCCTCGGCGGTCCAGCTGCTGCCCGACCACGTCACCGTCGTCCACCAGGAGCACCGCTCCTCCTCCGACCGCACCTCCGGCCTCGAGCCGCTGCTGACCTACGCACCGCGCGCCGACGTCGTCGCGCTGCTGACCCCGACCGTCGAGACCTGGCTGCGCGAGCGGCTCGGCGAGGTCGCGCCGGAGACCGTGGTCGTGCCGAACCCGCTGCCGATCGGGTTCGTCCCCCGCTCCCGGCTGGACCGCAAGGTCATCGTGGCCGCGGGCCGGCTGGTCCCGGAGAAGCAGTTCCCCAAGCTCGTCGCCGCCTTCGGCCAGGTCGCGGACCGGCTCCCCGGCTGGCGCCTGCGCATCTGCGGCGAGGGCCCCCAGCGCGCCGAGATCCTCCGCCAGGTCCGCAAGGACGGCCTGTGGGACCGCGTGGAGCTGCCGGGCGCGGTGCCCGACATGCGCGGTGAGTGGGCCAAGGCCAGCATCTCCGCGCTGACCTCCCGCGCCGAGGGCTTCCCGCTCGTCGTCCAGGAGGCGATGGCCGCGGGCGTGCCGGTCGCCAGCTTCGACTGCGCCTCCGGGCCGCGCGAGATCATCGAGCACGAGGTCTCGGGCCTCCTCGTGGGCCCCGAGTCGGTCGCCGGCATGGCCGCCGCGCTGCTGCGCCTGGCCGGCGACGAGGAGCTGCGCCACCGCCTCGGCGAGGGCGCGCACCGCGCCGCCCGGCAGTACGACGCCCACGCGCTCGCCGAGCGCTGGCTCGGCATCTTCGCCGACGCCCGCGCCCGCCGCGCCGGCCGCGGACGACTGGAGTCCCGGGCGCTCGCGAAGCCGCCGCGCCGGCCCCGGGCGGCCGCGGCGGCCGTCGACGTCGCCGAGGTGACCCCGCTCGAGGCCCGCCGGACCGCGCTGCGGCTGGCCGTCGACGCGGCCCGCGCCGCCAGCGACGCCTGGTTCGTGGTCCCCCGCGACGGGTCCAACCCGCCCACGGTCGTCGTGCCGATGGCGGCCCGCCGCGCCCTCCTGGACCACCTCGCCGCCGCGAGCGTCCCGTCGTACCTCTCCCTGCGCGACCCGGCCCAGCACGGCTGGCACGAGCGGCGCGGGAGCGTCGCGGAGCTCGCCGCCGACCTGCGCCGCGGGATGACCACCCAGGTGAGCCTCGAGCCGTGGCCGACCGACCCGCGCACCGGCCGGCCCGGGCTGCTGGCCGGCGGCTGCGGGGTTGACGTGCAGTTCTGGGAGACCGGCGTCGACGGCGACCTGGTCGCGCCGCGCCGCAACCGGTGGGTGCAGACCCTCCCGGCGGGCACGAGGCTGGTCGACCACGAGGTCGACGGCGTCACGGTCCGGACCCTGCCGCTGATGGCGGAGCCGACCTTCGACGAGTGCCGCTTCCCGATCGACGTGGTCTACACCTGGGTCGACGGCGACGACCCGGCGTGGAACGACGCGCGCGCCGCGCGGCTCGCGCAGGTCACCGGCACCGCCACCACCCGCGAGGCCAGCGGGCGGGCGCGGTTCGTCCACCGCGACGAGCTGCGCCACTCGATGCGCAGCGTGCACCTCTTCGCGCCCTGGGTGCGCCACGTCTACCTGGTCACCGCCGGGCAGCGGCCCGACTGGCTCGCCGACCACCCCCAGGTGACGGTCGTCGACCACCGCGAGATCCTGCCGGCCGAGGCGCTGCCGACGTTCAGCTCCCACGCGATCGAGACCGCGCTGCACCGCATCCCGGGGCTCAGCGAGCAGTGGATCTACCTCAACGACGACGTGTTCCTCGGGCGTCCGGTGCGCCCCGAGCAGCTGTTCACCCCGGCCGGGCAGAACGCCGTGTTCCTCTCGGCCACGACCGTCGGCCCCGACGACGCACCCGGCGCGCCGGCGTACCTCCACGCCGCCTGGAACAACCGCCGGCTCCTGCGCGAGGCCTTCGGGGTGACCACCACCAGCACGCTGGCGCACACCCCGCACCCGCACCGCGTCTCGGTGCTCACCGAGATCAGCGAGCGGTTCGCCGAGGACGTCGCGCGCACCGCGCGGGCGCCGTTCCGCTCCGAGGCCGACGTCTCCCTGCTCAGCTCGCTGGCCCAGCACTACGGCCTGGCGACCGGCACGGCGTACGTCGGCTCCGCCGAGCACGCCTTCGTCAACGTCAGCAACAGCGACGTGGAGTGGCAGCTGCAGCGGCTGCTGGACCGCGAGCAGGACTTCTTCTGCCTCGGCGACCACCACGACCACGCGGTCACCGCCGCGCGGCTGGACCGGCTGCTGGCCGACTTCTACGCCGAGTACTACCCGGTCGCCGCGCCCTGGGAGCGCTGAGGAGCGCCCAGCGCCCTCAGCCCTCCCGGGGCTCCCGGAGCGCCTTGAGCTCCGCGCGGAGCTTCTCGATCCGCTCGTTCTTGACCGCGAGCCGCTCCTTGAGCTGCCGGCGGACCGCGGCGACCTGCGCCTGGGTCTCGTCGGAGGCCAGCGCCGCGGCGGCGTCGTACATCTCGAGGTACTCCCGCTGGAGGTCCGCGAGCTCCGCGATGGCGCTCTCGTCGTGCGGCGAGCCGACCAGCGTGCCCATCGCGGCCCAGGTCCGGTCGGCCAGCGACCGCAGCGCCGGGGAGACGGTGATGTCGTCCCAGGTCACCTGCGAGCGGTTGAGCCGGACGTCGACGAAGTCGTCGACCGGGTGCGGGGCGTCGAGCGGCCCGGCGTAGGTGAGGCCGAGCTGGTCACCCGCGCGGGTCATCGCGGTGCGCCAGTCGGAGACCAGGTCGGCGTACGGCACGAACGCGCGGCGGTGGCCCCGGGTCGCCTGCTCGGTCAGGAACGCGGCGTTGATCCAGGCCGCGACGTTGGCGGTCTCGCGCTGGCGGCGGAAGGAGTCGGACTGGGCGGTGAGGTAGGCGGTGTCGCGCGAGCGGACCACCTCGGTCGGGTGCCGCAGCATGGTCAGCGTCGAGACCTCGATGCCGAGCTCGCCGGCCACCCGCAGCCACAGCTCGTGCACCCAGAACTCGCGCGGGTCCTTGACCACGACCTGCGGCTCGCCGAGGGCGACCACCCCGGCCAGCCAGGTGCGCAGCTCGTCCTCGACCTCGGGGGTGACCGCGGCCGCGGCGACCTCGGCGGCGGTCGGCCGGGTGTCGATGGTGCGCACCGGGACCGGGTTGAGCAGCCGCTTGTGGAACTCGGTCACCCACAGCGGCTCGTAGTAGCCGCGCGGGTTGGACTCGTCGGCCTCCACCTCGGGCTGCGGGACGTGCAGGCCGAGCCGCTTGAGGGTGCCCGCGACGCTGCTGGTGCCGCTGCGGCCGGAGCCGGTGACGATGACGAGCCTCACGGGCGCCGAGGCTACGCGACCGGGTCGCCACCCCCACCGCCGAGTCGGCACTTCTGACCCGCCGAGTCGGCACTTCTGACCCGCCGAGTCGGCACTTCTGGCGCTCGACCACGAGGTCGCCGCCACAACTGCCGACTCGGACCGCGACAAGTGCTGATTCGCGGGGTCAGAAGTGCCGGTTCGGCGCGGGTGCGCGGGAGGGATGGCTAGGCTGCGCGACCGTGAGAGCAATGGGCGCCGACCTCCTCCCCGTGGCACCGGCCGCCGGATCCGTCCAGCACGAGGGTCGGGCCGCGCTGTGGGCCGAGCGCCCCGACGGCGTCCGCGCCGTGCTCCGCGTGCGGTTCGAGGACGCGACCGCGACGATGGTCGTCCACGACCTCGATCTGGTCGTGCCCGTCGAGGAGGCCGCCCGCGCCGACCGCCGCCGTCTGCTGCTCCTCGGCTCGCGCCAGCCCGACGTGCGCTCCTACGTCCGCCGCCTGGCCGACCAGGGCTGGCGCGAAGTCGCCCGAGCGGTGCCCCCCGGGACGACCTACGCCCTCAGCCTCGTCGAGGGCCCGACCGGCTGACCGCCGCGACCGCCGGACGTACCGAAGTCGGCGCGGGCGCTCCCCCACCGGCGTGTCGCCGGCGTCCGGCCGGGTTCGGTACGTCCGCAGACCGCGCTCAGTCGCGGCGCGCGCGGAGCTGCTCGACCAGGATGTCGCCGTGGCCGGCGTGCCGGGCCAGCTCGGCGACCAGGTGGGCGTGCACGTAGCGCAGGCTGACCGGACCGTGGTGCCAGGGGAAGGTCTCGTCGAGGTCGTGCTCGGCGGCGATCTCGCGGGACCGCTCGCAGGCCGCGAGGTAGGCGTCGCGGACCGAGGCGATCGTGTCGCCCTCGGCGAGCACGAAGCTCTCCTCGACGGTGTCCGGCAGGCCGAGCGCGGCGCGGGGCACCCCGGCCACCCGGTGGTGGAACCACACCCGCTCGACGAACGTCGCGTGGGCGACCAGCCCGAGCACGGTCGTCAGGGACGGGACCAGCCGCTCCCGGGCCTCGTCCTCGCTGAGGTCGTCGAGCAGCGCGGCGACCTCGTCGCGCTGCCGGTCGAGCATCGACTCCAGGACCACCCGTTCGTCCGCCACCTCGAAGGTCATGGCGCGACGCTAGTCCTCGACCCGGTTGCCCTCGGCATCCCAGTGCGCGGCGACCTTCTTGCTGGGCTGCACCCGCGGCGGCTCGCCGGGCATCTTGGGGTAGTCCGGCGGGAAGTTGAGCTCTCCCCCGGGCAGCTCCTCCCACAGCCGCAGCAGCGGCTCGAGGGAGAAGGCCTCCTCGTCGATGTCGGCCCACGGATCGCCGTCGGCGAGCCGGTCGGGGACGGTGAAGAGGTTGAACGCGTGGGGGTCGGTGAGCTCGGCCAGCTCCGCCCAGGTGACCGGGGTGGAGACCGGGGCGCCCGGCTGCGGCCGCAGGGAGTACGCCGAGGCGATGGTGCGGTCGCGGTTGTTCTGGTTGTAGTCGACGAAGATCCGCTCGCCGCGCTCCTCCTTCCACCACTCGACGGTGACCCCGTCGTCGCGCCGGGCCAGCTCCCGGCCGAAGCCGATGGCGGCGTGCCGCAGGTCGGTGAACTCCCACCGCGGCTCGATGCGGACGTAGACGTGCACCCCGCGGTTGCCCGAGGTCTTCGGGTAGCCGCGCAGGCCGAGCTCCTCGAGCAGCTCGCGCGCGAGGCCGGCCACCCGCACCGCGTCGGCGAAGGTCGTGCCGGGCTGCGGGTCGAGGTCGATCCGCAGCTCGTCGGGGTGGTCGAGGCTGGCCGGGTCGTCGGTGCGGCGCACCGGCCAGGGGTGGAAGGTGAGCGTGCCCATCTGCGCGCACCACACCGGCACGGCGATCTCGGTCGGGCAGATCTCCTCGGCGGTGCGCCCCGAGGGGAAGGTGATCCCGACGCTCTCCAGGTAGTCCGGAGCGCCCTTCGGGACCCGCTTCTGGTAGAACGCGTCGGCCTTCTCCCCCGGCCGGCCGGTGGCCAGCGTGATGCCGGGGTGGACGCCGGCGGGCCACCGCTCGAGCGCGGTGGGGCGGTCGCACAGCGCGCGCATCAGCCCCTCGCCGACCGAGGCGACGTACTGCGCCACCATCAGCTTGGTGACCTCGGGCGTGGAGTCCGTCGCCGGGTAGATCACCCGGTCCGGGCTGGTCACGCGGACCTCGCGGTCTCCCGCCACGACCGTCGCAGCCGCTGCCTTCGCCATGCCGACACGCTAGCGGGGTCAGCCCCCCGCCGGCGTGACCTCGGTCAGCGCGGAGCTGGGCTGGAACGTCGGCCGCTTGTCGAGGTCCTCGCGGCCGGGCCGGACGAACTCGAAGCTCGCGGTCGTCGCCAGCACCCACGCCCCCGGCGGCGCGTCGAGGCCGAGCAGCGGCTCGCCGACCGACGCGTACGCCGCCAGCAGGGCCTCCGCGCAGGACAGGTGCGCCGGGGGCAGGTGGAAGGCGAGCCGGTCGACCTCGGTGCGCGTGCCGAGGAAGGCCAGCGGCCGCCCGAGCGTGGCGCCGCAGACACCGCAGACCCGGCTCAGTGCACACTGGGTCACCCGGCGCTTGTCCAGGCCGCGGGCCGAGAGGTTGCTGCCGGCCGGCCGGTCGCCGTACCCGACGTCGGTGCCGGCCGCGAACGGCACCGGCACCCCCAGGTCGGGGTCCCGCGGGAGCTCGCCGAACGCGCGTGGGGCGGGATCCATCAGTCGTGGCTCCTCTCCCGAGGCGACCGGGAGTAGACGCCCAGCTCGGCACGGCGCGGCTGCCGCTCGGAGTCGGACTTCCGGCGGCGGTCCTTGGACGGCTCGTTCGCGGTGTCGGAGCGCTCCGGCGGCGCGGGGTCGTTGCTGGTGGTCCAGCTGTTGGGGACCGAGAGCTTGATGATCGTCCGCAGCGCCTGCCCGTACTGCCGGTGGAGCGGGCCGGTGGTGTAGGGGATGTCGTACTTCTCGCACAGCGCGCGGACCTTGACCGAGATCTCGGCGTACCGGTTGCTGGGCAGGTCCGGGAAGAGGTGGTGCTCGATCTGGAAGCCGAGGTTGCCGCTCATGACGTGCAGCAGCGGGCCACCCTTGAAGTTGGCGGCGCCGAGGACCTGGCGCAGGTACCACTCCGCGCGGGTCTCGTCCTCGAGCTCCTCCTCGGTGAAGTGCATCGCCCCGTCGGGGAAGTGGCCGCAGAAGATGATCACGTAGGACCACAGGTTGCGCGCGAGGTTGGCCGAGGCGTTGGCGACCGCGACCTCCTTCCAGCGCGGCCCGGACAGCGCCGGGTAGACGACGTAGTCCTTGAGCACCTGGTTGCGGCCCTTGCGGAAGATCTGCTTGAGCTGCCGCTTCATCTCCTGCGGGTCCTTCTCGCCCTTGCGGATCCGCTCGAGGTCGAGGTCGTGGAGGGCGACGCCCCACTGGAAGAGCGTGGCGAGCAGCGCGTTGTAGACCGGCTGGCCCAGGTAGTAGGGGTGCCAGCGCTGCTCGCGGGCCATCCGCAGGATGCCGTAGCCGATGTCGTTGTCGTGGCCGAGCACGTTGGTGAACTGGTGGTGGATGTAGTTGTGGGAGTGCTTCCACTGCTCGGCGGGCTGCGCGGTGTCCCACTCCCAGTTCGAGGAGTGGATCTCCGGGTCGTTCATCCAGTCCCACTGGCCGTGCATGACGTTGTGGCCGATTTCCATGTTCTCGAGGATCTTGGCCAGGCCGAGGAACGTCGCGCCCGCGACGAGCGCGGGCTTCTTCGCGCGGGGCGCCCAGCGCCCGCCCCAGGTGCCGGCGAGCATGGAGACCCGGCCGGCCGTCGCGAGGCCGCGCTGGATCTTGATCAGCCGGTTGATGTACGCCGCGTCGGCGGCGCCGCGGGACTCCTCGACCTCCTGCCGGATCGCGTCGAGCTCGCGGCCGATCTGCTCCACCTCCTCCTCGGTGAGGTGGGTGTACTCCTTGACGTCCGCGATGGCCATCGGGTCTCCCGTGCAGTCGTGGTGGGTCGTGCCTGCTGGCTGATGGTGGTGCCTGGGTCAGATGTCGAGGGTGCAGTCGCCGACGGCGGCGGTGACGCAGGTCTGCACCGGCTCGTTGGGCTGGCCGAACTCGTCGCCGCTGCGCAGGTCGCGCACGGTGCCCTCGACGAGGGTCAGGGTGCAGGTGTGGCAGATGCCCATCCGGCAGCCGTACGGCATGCCGACGCCGGCCTGCTCGCCTGCCTCGAGCACGGTCGTCGCGCCGTCGACGTCGACGGACTTGCCGGAGTTGCGGAAGGTGATGGTGCCGCCCTCACCGCCCTCGCCGCCGAGCTTGAGCGAGAATCGCTCGAGGTGCAGCTGCTCCTCGAGGCCGGCCTGCTCGAAGTGCTCGGTGATCGCGTCGAGCATCGGGCCGGGCCCGCACGCCCAGGTCTCGCGCTCACGCCAGTCCGGGCAGATCCCGTCGAGGCCCCGCTCGGGGTGGTCGAGCTCGAGCATGCCGTCGGTGTCGGTGTGCAGCTGGTGCAGGGTGAGCCGCTCGTGCTTCGCGGCCAGGGCCTCGAGCTCCTCGCGGAAGATCATCCGCTCCGGCGTCGGCGAGGAGTAGTGCATGACCACGTCGGGTGCGTCCGCGCCGTCGAGGGTGCCGCGGCGGTCGAGGGTCCGCAGCATCGACATCACCGGCGTGACGCCGCTGCCCGCGACGAGGAACAGCATCCGCGGCGGCGGCGGGTCCGGCAGGGTGAAGTCGCCGTCGGGGAGCGCGAGCCGCAGGATCGTGCCGGGCTCGAGGCCGTTGACCAGGTGGGAGGAGAGCTTCCCCTCGGGCATCGCCCGGACGGTGATCGCGATGGTGCGGCCCTTGCGCCGGGGCGCGGAGGACACCGAGTACGAGCGCCACTGGAACTTGCCGTCGACCTGGATCCCGATGCCGACGTACTGGCCGGGGCGGTGGCGGTAGCGCCAGCCCCACCCGGGCCGGATGACGAGCGTGGCCGCGTCATCGGTCTCCGGCACGACCTCCTCGACCCGGCCGCGCAGCTCGCGCGACGTCCACAGGGGGTTGAGGAACCGCAGGTAGTCGTCCGGGTCCAGCGGCGTGGTCAAGGTGTGGCCCGCCCTGCGGACCCGCTCCCACGGAATCGTGCCTGCCATGTCGCCCCCCATACCCCAGTGACATCAGTCGCACGCCTCAGTGAACACATGTGTTCTGGACCGGTCAACCGGGCGTCCACCCCGCGGCGCGTGCTGGGGCCCCGCCGTACGCTGGGCGGCATGGGTTACCAGGTGGAGAAGACCGACGCCGAGTGGCGCGAGGAGCTGTCCCCGGAGGAGTACGCCGTGCTCCGCCAGGCGGGCACCGAGCGGGCGTTCACCGGTGAGTACACCGACACCGAGACGACCGGGGTCTACCGCTGCCGCGCCTGCCAGGCCGAGCTGTTCACCTCCGACACCAAGTTCCACTCCGGGTGCGGCTGGCCGTCGTTCTACCAGCCGATCTCGGACACGATCGAGTACATCGAGGACACCTCCCACGGCATGAAGCGGGTCGAGGTCCGCTGCGCCGGCTGCGGCTCGCACCTCGGGCACGTCTTCCCCGACGGGTACGGCACCCCCACCGGCGACCGCTACTGCATCAACTCGATCAGCCTGACCCTCGAGCCGGTCACCCAGCCCTCGACCCAGGGCTGATCCGGCGCCGCCGGCGCTGCAGGAGTCCCCGGTTACCCGGGGACTCCCGCACATCTCAGGGGAGATCTGCCCCGATATGTGCAGGGGTCCCCTGAGATGTCCGCCGTCGCGGACCGATCAGGTCCCCGCTCAGTCGACCGGCACGAGCGCGGAGGAGACGACCACGGTGCCGGCGCCGTGGGCCCGGTCGACCCACGCCTGGATCGTGCCGTCGTCGGCGACCACGTCGACGCGCACCCGGTCCTCCGAGGCGCCGGCGGAGAGCATGCCCGGCAGGTCGAGGACGGCGTCCTGCACCGCACGCAGCTCGCGCTCGGTGTGGCGGGCGCCGCCGACCACGCACAGCGGCCCATCCCACACCCCACGCAGGGTCGCCTCGGCGTCGGCCAGCTCGGCCGGGTCGTCGGTGGCGAGCCGGACGGTGACCACCACCGGCGAGGACGAGGAGTCGACCCAGGCCTCGTTGTAGCGGGGCAGGCGCTGGGCCGCCCGGAACACCGCGGGCCTCCCGCCCGCGGCACCCGGCGAGCCCTGGTTCGCCCACCCGCCCGGAGGCGCTGGGCACGGTGGCGTGAAGTCGCGGTCCGCCTCGGCGGCGGGGTCCGCGCCGGCCGGCGGCTCCCAGGCGTCACCCGGCACGACCTCCGAGGGCGTGAACGACGTCCCGTCGAAGGTCCCCCGCACCGCGAAGGCGCCCCAGCGCACGCCGGACTGCTCCTCGTAGGCCCCGGCGTGCTCGGCCCAGTCCCACCCGACCAGCGGGGGTCCGTCGCACTGCGGCGGCAAGGAGGTGGCGACGCCACCCAGGCACAGCTCGGCGCCGTCCCCGTCGTCGAGGACCGTCACCGGGTACCGCGTGGTCACCTCACCGGCGAGCGCCGGGACCGCGGTCGGACGGGTGGTCGGGGCCGGATCCGCCGGGCTCGAGGGCGCCGACCCTGCGGTGGTGCCGGGGTCCTCCCCGCACCCGGCCAGGACCAGCAGCAGGGCGGGCAGGGAGAGACGCAGGACGGGTCGCATGCCCGTACGACGCCGTCCCCACCGCCGCGGTTCCGGCCTCCCGCCCGGCCTCGTGATGCTCAGCGTGCGCCCTGGCGCACGCTGGGCATCACGAGGCGATCAGGGGCAGGCGATCAGGGCAGGCGGTCGACCAGCTCGGCGACCGGGGTGAGCGCGCCGGTGTAGAACGGCACCTCCTCGCGGACGTGGCGGCGGGCGTCGGAGCCGCGCAGGTGCCGCATCAGGTCCACGATCCGGTAGAGCTCGTCGGCCTCGAAGGCGAGCATCCACTCGTAGTCGCCGAGGGCGAAGCTCGCGACGGTGTTGGCGCGGACGTCGACGTAGTCGCGGGCCATCTTGCCGTGCTCGGCGAGCATCCGGCGGCGCTCGCCGTCGTCGAGGAGGTACCACTCGTAGGAGCGGACGAACGGGTAGACGCAGATGTGCCGCTTGGGCTCCTCGTCGTTGAGGAACGCCGGGACGTGGCTCTTGTTGAACTCCGCGGGGCGGTGCAGCGCCATCTGCGACCACACCGGCTCCAGGCGGGAGCCGAAGGCCGTGCGGCGGAAGCGGTGGTAGGCCGCCTGGAGGTCCTGGGAGTCGGCGGCGTGCCACCAGACCATGACGTCGGCGTCGGCGCGCAGGCCGCTGACGTCGTACACGCCGCGCACCACGACGTCGCCCTCGGCGAGCTCGGCGAAGAGCTTCTCGACCTCCGCGCCCTCGGCCGCGCGGTCGGCGTCGCCGAGGACGTCGCGCAGCCGGAAGACCGACCACATCGTGTAGCGGATCGAGTCGTTGATCTCGCGGACCCGGGCGGCGTTCGACTTGGTGTCAGGGGCGGTCTCGGTCATGGCTCCATTGTGCCGGTCCGCCTCCCGCCGCCCGCTGTCGACCCGATCACCCCAGGTCGCGCACGGCGCGGTGCGCGGAGGCGATGACGGCGGGGATCCCGACCCCGTCGTACGACGCCCCGCAGACCGCCAGCCCGGGGACCGCGTCCAGGGCCGCCCGGGCCCGGGCGACCCGGTCGAGGTGGCCGACGGCGTACTGCGGGAGGCCGCCGCCCCACCGCTGCACGTGCACGTCCACCGGCCGCGCGGTGAGCCCGGTGGCCTCGGCGAGCTCGACCAGCGACCACGCGACGAGCTCCTCGTCGGTCGCCTGCAGCGCGACCTCGTCGCCGTGCCGGCCCAGCGAGGTGCGCAGGTGCACCAGCCCCTGCTCGGCGCCGGCCGCGCGCACCCAGTCCCACTTGGCGAAGGAGAAGGTCGAGGCCTTGATCCGCCGCCCCTCGACAGGCGGCACCAGGAAGCCCGAGGAGCCGGCGTCGACGACGGGGGCGGCGTCCGCGACGCGGAAGGCGAAGGTCACCACGACCACCGAGGCGGTCTCGATCCCGGCCACCTCCGCCGCGGCGACCGGCGCGACCTCGCCGAGCAGCCGGGCGGTCGGCGCGGCGGGCGTGGCCAGCACGACGGCGTCGGCCTCGACCAGCTCGGGCGCCGTGGTCGCCCCGCAGGTCAGCGCGAAGCCGCCGCCGGCGCGGTGGGCGAGCGCGCGCACGGTGACCCCGAGCCGCACCGGCAGCCGCGCGGCGAGCGCCTCGGGCAGCCGGCCCATGCCGCCGGGGAGGCCGGCGAAGACGGGGGCGTCGTACGTCGTCGGCACGGCCGCCGCCTGCTCGAGGATCGAGCCGCGGGCGGCGTACGCGACCAGCTGCGGGACCGCGGCCCGGGCCGAGATCTCCCGGGCCCGGCCCGCGTAGACCCCGCCGAGCAGCGGCTCGACCAGCCGGTCGGTGACCTCCGGGCCGAAGCGCCGGTCGACGAGGTCGCCCACGGAGACGTCGCCGCGGACCTCCTCGGGGCCGAGCGACGGCTCGGCGCGGACCCGGGCCAGACCCTCCTCGCTGAGCACGCCGGAGGAGGCGAGCTGGTCGAGGTCGAGCGGAACGCCCATGAGCGAGCGGGGCAGCGGGCGCAGGGCACCGCGGGTCCAGATCCGGGAGGCCGCCAGCGCCGGGTGCTCGACCTCGAGGCCGAGCTCGCGGGCCAGGTCGACGCCCTCGGGGCGGCGGTTGAGCATCGCCTCGGCGCCGACGTCGACGACCGTGCCGGCGACCTCGGTGCGGCGGATCTTGCCGCCGACCTCCCCGGTGGCCTCGAGCACCACGACCTCGTCGCCGGCGGCGGCGAGGTCGTGGGCTGCGGTGAGGCCGGCGATGCCGGCCCCGACGACGACGGTGCGGCGAGGGCTACCCACGGCCCCAGGCTAGGCGGCTGTGGGCACCGCTCAGGCGCTGGCCTCGAGCCGGCCGAAGCCGGAGCGGTGGAAGACCAGCGGCAGGGAGGTGTCCGCGCTCTCCACCGAATGCAGGCGCAGGAGCACGAGCGTGTGGTCGCCGGCGACGACCTCCTCGTGGATGGAGCAGTCGAAGCGGGCCAGGCCCTCGTCGAGCAGCACCGCGCCGTCCTCGGTGGTGTGCAGCCCGATGCCGGTGAAGCGCTCTGCGACCGGCCCGGCGAGCTGGCGGCAGATCGTGCCCTGGTGCGAGGCGAGGATGGTGACCCCGAGGTGCGCGGCCCGCCGCAGCGTCGGCCAGGTCTTGGAGGTGTTGGCGACCGAGAACGACACCAGCGGCGGGTCCAGGCTCACCGAGGTGAACGAGCTGGCGGCCAGGCCGACCGGCTCGCCGTCCACCTCGGCGGCGACGGCCACGACACCGGTCGGGAAGATCCCGAACGCCTCCCGCAGCCGGGTCGGGTCGAGGTCCTGGTTGGTCGTCAGGGGCGTGACGCCGGCGATCGGCTGCCCGGTCGGTGCGGTGGTCATGCGGGGGCTCCTGTCCGGGAGAGGGCGGCGGCGACGCGAGGGCGGGCCTCGGCCAGCCACGCGGCGTACGCCGCGGGGTCGTCGTGGGCGTCGTCGAGCACGTAGAGCGCACGGGTCGGCACGGTGCCGCCGATCTCGGTCAGCAGCGGCCGCAGCGCGACCTCGGGCGCCAGCGCGTGGGCCGGGCCGGCGCCGAGCATCAGCGGGACGGCCACGCCGCGCAGGCCCGTGGTGGAGAACCGGTCGAGGAAGAGCTTGAGCAGCCCGGTGTACGTCGCCTTGTAGGTCGGGCTGGCCACGACGACCAGGTCCGCGGCGCCGACCTCCTCGACCAGCCCGCGCACCTCGGCGTCCGACCAGTCCAGGAGCGCCGGGCCGAGGACGGCCAGGTCGACCACCAGGTCGGGGTCGGCGCCGGACAGCTCGCGGGCGACGTACGTCGCGGCGTGCAGGGTGCGCGAGGCCGGCTTGGGGTTCCCGACGACGACGGCGACCCTCCCGAGGCCGGTCGCTGTCCCGGTCACGAGGCCGCCCTGCTCGCCCCTCCGGCGGCGCCGAACGGGACGGCGGCCGACCCGGTGGCCTGCGGGGCCGGGTGCTGCCAGAGCCCGCGGCGCGTGAGCTCGGGCAGGACGCCCTCGCCGAACCAGTAGGACTCCTCCAGGTGCGGGTAGCCGGAGAGCACGAACTCCTCGATGCCGACCGCGACGTACTGCTCGACGAGGTCGGCGATCTCGCTGTGGCTGCCGACCATCGCGGTGCCGGCGCCGCCGCGGACCAGGCCGACGCCCGCCCACAGGTTCGGGTGGATCTCCAGGCCCTCCTTGCTGCCGCCGTTGAGCTCGAGCATCTTCTGCTGGCCCACCGACTCGCTGCGCTTGAGCCCCGCCTGGACCTTCGCGATCTGCTCGTCGTCGATGCCGGCGAGCAGCCGGTCCGCCTCGGCCCACGCCGCCTCGGAGGTGTCGCGGGCGATGGTGTGCAGGCGGATGCCGAACCGCATCTCGCGGCCCTCCGCCTTGGCCAGGCCCTTGATCCAGTCGATCTTCTCCGCGACGGCGGCCGGCGGCTCGCCCCAGGTGAGGTAGACGTCGGCGTGCTTGGCCGCGACCGTGCCGGCGGCCGGCGAGGAGCCGCCGAAGTAGATCTCCGGCAGCGGGTCGGGGCGCTGGGCGAGGTAGGCGTCCTCGACGGAGTGGTGCTTGCCGGTGAAGGTCACCGTCTCCCCCCGCCACAGCGCCCGCACGATGTGCAGGAACTCATCGGCGCGCTCGTAGCGGCCGTCCTTGTCCAGGAAGTCACCGAACATCCGCTGCTCGTGACTCTCCCCGCCGGTGACGACGTTGAGCAGCAGCCGGCCGCCGGAGAGGTTCTGGAAGGTGCCGGCCATCTGCGCGGCCAGGAACGGCGCGGTCAGCCCGGGTCGGAGCGCGACGAGGAACTTCAGCCGCTCCGAGAGGCTGCTGAGCATCGCGGTGGACACCCAGGCGTCCTCGCACCAGGCACCGGTCGGGGTGAGCGCGGCCTCGAAGCCGAGCTGCTCGGCGCTGCGCGCGATCTGGCCGAGGTACGGCACGGTCGCGGGCCGGCCGGCGGCGCCGGCGGACACGCCGTGGCCGCCGCCGACGACCTGCCGGCCGTCGCCGCCGTTGGTGGGCAGGAACCAGTGGAACTTCAAGGACATCTCGTCACTCCTGTGGGTGCGGTGCGGGTACGTCGCGTGGGGGCCGCGGGTGGGAACCGGGCTGGGAACCGAGGTGCTCAGACCTGGCCGTGGTTGGGCGGGAACACCCCGTCGAGGGCGTGCCGCCCGAGGTGCTGGACCTTCCAGGCGGCCGGGTCGTGGAGCGTGTGCGTGCGGGCGTTGCGCCAGTGCCGGTGCAGGTTGAGGCCGTCGAGCGCCGAGCGGGTGCCGGCGACCTCGAAGAGCCGGCTGGAGACCTCCACCGAGGCCTGCGTCGTCGAGGCGCGGGCCGCGGCGACGGCGAGGCTGGCCCGGCCGGCGGACTCCTCGGTGAGGTCGGCGTTCGCGCGGTCGACCGCGCGGGCCGCCTCGGCGAGGAGCGCCTCGCAGGCGCGGACCTGCACCTCCATCTGGCCGAAGGCGTGGACGACCAGCGGGTCGTCGGCGTGGCGCTGCACGCCGGCGTCGGGGTAGGGCCGGGACCTGCTGGTCACGAAGGCCGCGGCCTCGCTCAGCGCGGCGCGGGCGATGCCGGCGTCGAGCGCGGCGTGGAGCACCTGCGCGAAGGCGCCGTACGTCTGGGGGCCCTCGAAGGTGAGGTGGTAGGGGGTGATCCGCGCGTCGTCGACGCGCACGCCGGCCAGGCGCACCGTGCCGCTCGCGGTGGTCCGCTGCCCCATGCCGTCCCAGTCGTCGACGATCGTCATGCCCGGGGCGCTCCGCTCGACCCAGGCGACGTGCATCGGCCCGTCGACGCCGAGGTGGGCGAGCACGGGGATCCAGTCGGCGAAGAGCGCGCCGGTGCTGTAGCCCTTCTCGCCGTTCAGCAGCCAGCCGCCGTCGGCGGCGGGGGTCAGCGTGGTGCGGTGCTCGCGCACATGGGCGGTGCCGACCTCGGACTGGGCGTTGCCGAACCGCTTGCCGGCGAGCACCTCGCCGAAGAAGAACGCCTGCTGCGCCGGCGTGCCGCGGTGGCGCAGCGCGTTGACGTACACGAAGTGGCTGTGCGGGATCTGGGCGATGCTCGGGTCCCCGGCCGCGAGGAGGCGGAAGACCTCGGTGACCACGGAGGTGGGGAGGTCGGGGCCGCCGTGCTCGGCGGGCACGGTGATCGCGAGCAGGCCGGAGGAGGTGAGGAGGTCGACCTCCTCGGCGGGGAGGACCCGCTCGGCGTCGCGCTCGGCGGCACCGTCGGCGAGACGGCGGCCGATCTTGGTGGCCACCTCGATCGCCGCGCCGGCGTCGAGCACCGGCACCCGGCCGGCGCCGATCACCGCGAACGAGCCGGTCTGGGGGTCATCGGACGCGAGGTTCGTCGACACGGTCGGTCCACCTTCCTGGTCCGTGGGGCGTTGCTGGCGCTCCGGGATGCTCGAGCCTTGATGACTATGTCGATGAGATTGGTCGAAATAAGCGCCGAGTGCAAGCCGACGCGGCCCGAAGCGCGCGAGGAAGCCGCGAGCGGGTGACAGGCAGGGCCTTCCACCGGACCGTGCGCGGCGCCCGCCGGACACCGCCGCGCGCGCCGCGCCACGACGGGCCGTCGACCCTGCACTAAAGTCGACCGTGTCGACTGACTTTACCGAGCACCTGTCGGGGCTCGCGACCTCGCTGGAGGAGCCTCGTGCGGATCGAACAGCTGGAGTACCTCGCCGCCGTGACCCAGCACGGCTCGCTGCGTCGGGCCAGCGAGCGGCTGCACATCTCCCAGCCCGCGCTGTCGGAGGCCCTCACCAAGCTCGAGCGCGAGCTGGGCGTCACCCTGCTGGACCGCCGCCGCTCCGGCGCCCGGATCAGCCGCCAGGGCCAGGACCTGCTGCAGAACATGGTCGACGTGCTCGAGGCCGTCGACCGGCTCCGCCAGGCCGCCGGCGACCAGGGCACCGCGACCCGGCTGCTGCGGATCGGCACCGTGAACGCCGCCACCTCCACCCTCCTCGTCCCGGCGCTGCGGCTCTTCCAGGACCGGCACCCCGGCGCGACCGTCGAGGTGCTCGACGCCCAGCAGCCCGAGATCCACCAGGGCGTCGTCGAGGGCTCGCTCGACCTCGGCCTGGTCAACGTGCTCGCCGGGGACGACGCGCCCGCCGACCTCGCCGGTACCGCGCTCGTGCACGGCCGCCCGGTCGTCGTCCTCCCCCTCGGCCACCCGCTGGCCGCCCAGCCCGCGGTGACCATCGACCAGCTGCGCGAGGAGCGGTTCGTGGCGATGCGCGCGGGCTA
The DNA here is from genome assembly GCF_013177455.1 of Nocardioides marmotae. Taxonomy (NCBI): domain Bacteria; kingdom Bacillati; phylum Actinomycetota; class Actinomycetes; order Propionibacteriales; family Nocardioidaceae; genus Nocardioides; species Nocardioides marmotae. The sequence continues at coordinate 896,658 of NZ_CP053660.1, read as the reverse complement.
CCTCATGCACCGCTTCGCCCACCGGCTCTTCGAGGGCCGGATGCCCCGACGCTGCCACACCACCGACGGCGCCGAGATGGGCAAGCTGATGGTCGCCGAGGGCCTCGGCATCACCGTGCTGCCCGACTACAGCGTGGTCGGCGACCCGCTCGAGCGCACCGGGCTGCTCGTCTGCCGCCCGATCGCCGGCGACGAGACGGCCGTGACCCTGGTGCTGCGCCACCGCGAGGGCCAGCTGCCCGGGCGGGTCCGCGACCTGCGCGCCGCGCTCGTCGAGGTCGCGCGCGGGCGTCGTACGCCGGAGCCCACCGGAACCGTGATGGAGGTCGTGCCGTCCCAGACGGCATGACCACGTACCGCCGGGCCGGCCACCGGGTCGCCGCCGCCCTCGTCACCGCCACCACCCTCGCCGCCCTCGCCGCGCTGACCGGCTGCGGCGGCGGGGCGTCGGACTCCGACTCCTCCGGCTCCACCGCCGACGTCGCCGCCTCCTCGGGCTCCGACGGGGGCGAGGCACCCGCCGCGGCGGCCCGCGAGGCCAACGGGTTCGTCGCCGACGACGCCGCCGGCAGCGCCGCCGTGGACGCCGTGGACGCCGCATCCGCTCGGAAGGTGATCTCGACCGGCAACGTCGCCCTGCGGGCCGACGACGTCGGCGAGGCCCGTTTCGAGGTGCAGAAGGTCGTCGACCGGTACGGCGGGGAGGTCGCCGAGGAGCAGACCGCGACCGACGACGACGGCGAGGTCAAGCGGTCCCGGCTCGTGCTGCGGGTCCCCTCCGACCGCTTCGACGACGCCGTCGAGTCGCTGAAGGGGGCCGCGGAGCTGGTCACCGCCGGCACGACCAGCGAGGACGTGACCACCAAGGTCCTCGACGTCGACATCCGGGTCCGGGTCCAGCGCCGCAGCATCCGGCGGGTCGAGCTGCTGCTGGACCGGGCGCAGTCGATCCGCGACATCGTCGCCATCGAGGCCCAGCTCTCCCGCCGGCAGGCCGCCCTCGCATCCCTGGAGAAGCAGCAGGACTACCTCGCCGACCAGACCGCGATGTCCACGATCACCGTCTCCCTCGAGCGGACGCCCCGGGAGCCCGCGGCCGCGCAGGCCGACGACGACGCCGGCTTCCTCAGCGGCCTCTCCGCCGGGTGGCACGGCCTGGTCGCCACCGCCCTCGCGGTCGCCACCGTGGCCGGCGCGCTGCTGCCGTTCCTCGCCACCGGGCTGCTGCTCGGCCTGCCGGCCTGGCTCCTCCTCAAGCGCCTGCGTCGCCGGCCCGTCGCCGCGGACTGACCGGCGTGGGCTGATCGGCGCGGGCTGACCGGCGTGGGCTCGTCGCGGGTTGACCGGCGCGGGCTCGTCGCGTCGTTTCATCAAGGTATGCAGCCGAACCGGCACTTCCCACGTGGAGCTCACCTGGGGAAGTGACCATTCAGCGACATCCCTTGATGAACATTTGCCGCCGCGGGGCGCGGGTGTCGGAGTCCCCGGTTAACCGGGGACCCCTGCACTTATCGGGGCAGATCTCCCCTGAGAAGTGCAGGGGTCGCGTCAACGACGGGACGGATGGGGCTGGTGAGGCCACGCCGGCCGTGTCCCCAGTGGTCGTGTGCCCCAGGACGCGGAGCAGCGCGTTCCCAGGCACACGACCGGGGGTGACAGCCGCCGGAGGACGGGTACGCCGCGCAGGTCGGGGCCGGAGGCGGACGACGGGCGGGCAGGCCCGGTCGTGGTTGGGTCTGGCGGGCCGGAGCGAGGCACGAGCGCAGGCCTGGTAGACCGGGCCTGCCCGTCCGGCGGGAGCCGCAGGCCGCGACCACCACCAGCACCCCCGGCGTACGCCGACACGAGCCCGCGCAGGCGGATGACCGCGGCACAGGCCGTAGCTCGGCTCACCGGGTTTCGACACGCTCGCTGGCGCTCGCTGCTCAACCAGCGGGTGGGGCTGGCGGTCGCCTGCTCAACCAGCGAGGGGCGCCGGCCTTCGCTGCTCAACCAGCGGGTGGGACCGGCGCTCGCCTGATCGAGCAAGCGGCGGCGGGGGCGGTCAGGTGAGCGGGTAGGACTGCACGAACTCGGTGAGCCGCTCGAGCTGGGCGGGGTCGGTGGAGGGGATGACCCCGTGGCCGAGGTTGAAGATGTGCCCCTTCGCGGCGCGGCCGGCCTCGATCACCTCGGCGGCGCGGCGGGTCATCACCTCGGTCGGCGCGAAGACGAGGGTCGGGTCGAGGTTGCCCTGGACGCCGCGGTCGCCGACGACGCCGATCGCGGAGCCGAGCGGCGTGCGCCAGTCGACGCCGACCACGTCGGCGCCCGCCTCGCCCATGAGGCCGAGCAGGTTGGAGGTGCCGACGCCGAAGTGGATCCGCGGCACGCCGAGCTCGCCGGCCGCGGCCAGCACGCGCGCGGAGTGCGGCATGACGTGCTCGGCGTAGTCGGCCGGGGTGAGCGCGCCCGCCCAGGAGTCGAAGAGCTGGACGGCCGAGGCGCCCGCGGTGACCTGCACCGAGAGGTACGCCGAGGCGATGCCGGCGATCTTGCGCATGAGCGCGTCCCAGACCTCCGGGGCGCCGAACATCATCGCCTTGGTCTTCGCGTGCTCCTTCGACGGCCCGCCCTCGACGAGGTAGGACGCCACGGTGAACGGCGCCCCGGCGAACCCGATGAGCGGGGTCGCGCCGAGCTCGCCGACCAGCGACCGCACCGCGGCGGTGATGAACGGGACGTGCTCGGGGGTCAGGTCCGGGATGGCCTCGACGTCGGCCAGGGTGCGCACCGGCGAGGCGACGACCGGCCCGACGCCGGGCTTGATGTCCAGGTCGACCCCGACCGCCTTGAGCGGCAGCACGATGTCGGAGAAGAAGATGGCCGCGTCGACGCCGTACCGGCGCACCGGCTGCAGGGTGATCTCGGTGACCAGGTCGGGGTCCATGCAGGACTCGAGCATGCCGACGCCCTCGCGGACGCGGAGGTACTCCGGCAGCGAGCGGCCCGCCTGGCGCATGTACCAGACCGGCGTGTGCGGCACGGGCTCCCCGCGGGCTGCCTTCAAGAAGGCGCTGTCGGCGAGACCGGGATGACGGTTGGCGCTGCTCACGACCACAAGCCTCGCACCCGCCCCGGCGTGTTCGCACATCGGTTCGAGGCCCTGCGACCTACTGTGGGCCCATGGTCGTGCGTCAGGAGGCGCATCCGGGGACGGGTGCGGCGGCGAGCCCCCCGCAGTTCCGGGACGCCGTGGCGAGCATGCGCACCGCGCGGCTCCGCCCGGAGGTCTTCTGCGAGGAGATGCCCGCGCCCCAGCGGATCGCGCCGTACGCCGCCGCGCTGAGCGCCGACGTCACCGTGGACGGCACCGACGTGGGCACCGGCCGGATCATCGCGCTGCACGACCCCGACGGCAACGACGTGTGGGACGGCACGTTCCGCTGCGTGGCCTACGCCCGCGCCGAGATCGAGGTCGACATGGTCAGCGACCCGATGCTGGCCGAGGTCGGCTGGTCGTGGTTGACCGAGGCGCTCGACGCCCACGGGGCGACGTACGCGATGGCCTCCGGCACGGTCACCCGGGTGGCCACCGAGAGCTTCGGCGGCATGGCCGACGAGGTCGGCACGGCGCAGCTGGAGATCCGCGCGTCCTGGACGCCCGGCGTGCCCGCCGGCTCCGCCCCCGGCACGACGCCCGACCTCGGCCCCCACGTCGAGGCCTGGGGCGAGCTGCTGTGCACCGCGGTCGGGCTGCCCCCCGTGCCCGACGGCGTGAGCGTCATGCCGAGCCGCCGCGGTCAGCGCGGCCCCGCCCGGTGACGGGCGAGAGGCCCGAGCAGGCCGCGCCGGACGAGCGCGGGGATGCCGTCGGGCAGGACCCTGCGCCCCAGCCGGACCCCGCACCCGAGCCGGAGCGCGAGCCGTCCCCGCTGCTGACCCTGCGCGACGGGCTGCCGCCCGTGGTCGACACCGCCGAGGCGCTCGCCGAGGTGTGCGCCGCCCTGGCCGCCGGCACCGGACCGGTCGCGATCGACGCCGAGCGGGCGTCGGGCTACCGCTACTCCAACCGCGCCTACCTCGTCCAGCTGCGCCGCGAGGGCGCCGGCACCGCGCTGGTCGACCCCATCGCCTTCGACGACCTCGCGCCGCTCCAGGAGGCTCTCGAGGGCACCGAGTGGATCCTGCACGCCGCCACCCAGGACCTCCCCTGCCTCGCCGAGATCGGCCTCACGCCGACCTCGCTGTTCGACACCGAGCTGGCCGGGCGGCTGCTGGGCTACCCACGGGTGGGCCTGGCCACGCTGGTCGAGACCGTGCTCGGCTTCTCCATGAAGAAGGAGCACTCCGCGGTCGACTGGTCGACCCGGCCCCTGCCCGAGCCGTGGCTGGAGTACGCCGCGCTCGACGTCGAGGTGCTCGTCGAGCTGCGCGACGCGATCGCCGCGGAGCTGGTCGCCCAGGGCAAGGACGAGTGGGCGCGGCAGGAGTTCGACCACCTCCGCAGCTTCGAGGTCCCGCCGCGGGTGGACGCCTGGCGACGTACGTCGGGGCTCCACCGGGTCCGCGGGCGCCGGGCGCTCGGCGCCGTCAAGGCCCTGTGGGAGCTGCGCGACCAGCTCGCCGAGCAGCGCGACGTCACCCCGGGCCGGATCATCCCCGACGCCGCGATCATCGCCGCCGCGACCGCCCTGCCGACCGACCGCGCGGCGCTGCTGGCGACCAAGGGGTTCCACGGCCGCGGCGCCGAGCGGTACGCCAACCGCTGGATCGCCGCGCTGCGCGAGGTCGCCGAGATGGACGAGGCCGACCTGCCCGCTCGCGCCCCGCGCGGCGACGGACCGCCGCTGCCGCGCGCCTGGGCCGAGAAGGACCCCGTCGCCGCGGACCGGCTCCAGCTGGCCCGCGAGGCGATGGCCGCGCTCGCCGAGGAGCACGGCCTGCCGGTCGAGAACCTGCTGACCCCCGACTACCTGCGCCGGACCCTGTGGACCCCGCCGGCCACCCGCGAGCCCGGCGAGCTGCTCGACGCCGTCGCCGCGGTCCTCCAGGGGTACGGCGCCCGCTCGTGGCAGATCGCCTTCACCGCGCCGGTCCTCACCCGCGCGATCCTCGACGCCGACGCCCGCGCCGAGGCCCCTGCCGAGGCCCCTGCTGAGGCCCCTGCTGAGGCCCCTGCCGACGCCGCCGCCGAGGCCCCCGCAGACGGCCCCGCCGCGGACTGACCGCCACCCTCGGCCGTCGGTCCCCGCGGAGAACCGCCCCGAGGATCAGTCCTCGGTCGACTCCTCGTCCGAGGGGCTGGCTGACTCACTGGCTGACTCACTGGGCGACTCGGTGGGCTCCTCGAAGTCCGGGTCGAGGACGCGCTGGGAGTTCAGGTCGATCTGCTCGGTGACCGCATCGAGGTCGAGGTCGGGGGCCGAGGTGACCAGGGAGCGGATGTCGTCGCGGACGGCCGCGTCGAGCTCGGGCCAGGAGTCGAGCAGCGGCGGGACGCGCAGCGCGCGGATGGAGTCGGTGAAGACCTCCGAGTGCAGGGGCAGCCGGCCGGGCTGCACGAAGTCCTCGGAGTAGGCGACCTCGAGGTTGGCCGGGACGAGGTAGCCCGCGCGGACCACCCGGGTCACCGACTCGGTCGAGGTGGCGTGGACGAGGAAGTCGGCGCCCTCGGCGGTGCTGGCGGCGTCCTGGGACAGGCACAGCCCCGAGAGCTCGCCGACGGTGGCGTAGCTGCCCAGCGTGGGGATCGGCATCACGTCGAAGTCCAGGCCCTGCACCTGGCGCAGCACCGGCACCAGCGAGCGGTCGCCGATCATCATCCCGAGCCGGCCGCGCTCGAACCAGGTCTGCGGGGTCGCCCGCTGCAGCTGCTTCTCGCTCAGGGTCAGCTGGGGGTTGCGCAGCAGCTCCAGGGTGCGCGCGAGCGCCTCACGGCTGCCGTCGCTGGCGAAGGCGAGCGAGGTCGGGTCGGTTTCGCTGTCGAAGACCGCGCCGCCGCCGCTCTCGATGAACGGCGCCAGGCCGGACAGCGTGGGGTCGACGTGCACCCCGCGGGTCCGCTTGCGGGGGCGGGTGGCGAAGTCGGCCGCGGCGACGAACTCCTCGAAGTTCCACCGCGTGTCGTTCTCGTCGGCCGGCGCGGGCAGCCCGCGGTTGCGCATCCGCTCGAAGTCGACGAGCTCGGTGTTGTAGAAGACGACAGCCGGCGAGATGCCGTACGGCATGCACTGCAGCCGCGCGTCGTAGGAGAAGGCCTGCAGCGCGTCGCGGGAGTAGTTGTCGCCGAACTCGGTGCCGCGCTCGTCGAGCAGCTCGTCGACCGGCTGGGTGATCCCCTCGTCGACGAGCCACTTCAGGTCGCGGCGGGAGGCCAGGAAGACGTCGGGGACCTTGCCGCCGGCCTGCAGCGCGTCGACGAGCTCCTCGCGGTCCTCCCACGAGCGCAGCTCGACCTGGCTCTCCTGGGAGCGCGCGTTGTAGGTGTCGACCATCGCCTGGTACGCCGCCACCTCCTCGTCGTTGCCCCACACGCCGAACAGCAGGCGGTCCGGCGGGGCGGCCCGGGTCGGGTCGGGCGCGGGCGGGTCGGCGTCGTCGGTGCACCCGGTCAGGCCGAGCCCCAGCGCCAGGACCACCAGCGCGGCCAGACCCGCTCGCGTGCTCCGCCGTCCTCGTCGCCGCAGCACGGCACCCTCCTTGCTCTCGGCCGCAGAGCGGCCCACGTCACAGCACGCGGCCCCACTGTCCCGGGGCGCGCCGTCACCCTACCGACCGCCTCTGCTGCCTACGATGCAGCGTGCCTCCCCTTCCCCGAGCGCTCACCCCCGTACGCCACCCCTCGACCCACCCCGCGACCCGCCCCTCGACCCGTCCGTCGGGCCGTCGCCTGCTGGCGCCCGGCGCCCTCGCGCTGGCCCTCGCGCTCTCCGGCTGCGGCGGTGACCCCGACGCCGCGCCCGAGCGGGCGACCAGCTCGGTGGGCGACGCCGGGAGCGGGTCCGCCGGCGGCCCGGACGCCTCCCCCACCCCGACCCCGTCGCCGACGGCGGACGAGGAGACCGGCGGCCCGACCGCCGAGCCGACCAAGCGACCCCGCAGCACGCTCGTGCCGATCCCGCAGCAGCCGCTGCACGCCCGCCGCGCGGCCGGCGGCCACCTGCTCGACGCCACGCGGATGCCGGCGCTGTCCGCGGACCGGCCGTGGACCGAGGTCGCCGACGGCGCCGGCGACACCCCGGTCGGCGCGTGCCAGAAGGCCTCGCTGTTCGACATCGGCGCCGTGCAGACCACCGGCCGCCGGTTCGCCACCGCCGACGGGTCGACCACCGCCACGCAGGTCGTCGGCCGGTTCCCCGACGCCACGTCCGCCTGGCGGGCCACCGAGGTGCTGCTCGCCTGGCGCGCGGACTGCGCCGAGCGGCTCGAGCACGCCCGCACCACGGTCGGCGAGGTGCGCGAGGTGCCGGTGCGGACCGGGTCCGGCTCGGTCTACCCGGCGTCGTACGGACCGCGCGCGGTCGCCCGCGGCCGGGCCACCGGGCTGGGCATCCTGCGCAAGGGCCGCTGGGTCAGCGTCGTCGAGGTCGCCACCGACGCGGGCCGCTGGCCCCGCGACTGGAACCCGGCCCGCCGGGCCGTGCGGCGGATCGCGACGACGTTCCCCGCCTGAGGTCCTCCTCGAGGAAGGGCGTCGCGGCGGCCACGACCGCCTCGAACGTACGTCGCTCCAGCGCGGCGCCCTCCCGGCGCACGGCCGACGGGTCGAGCTCGAGCAGCCGGTCGAGCCGGACCTCGCTGGGCCGGCGCTCCCGGTCCCAGCCGCCGGTGCCGACGTCCATCCAGTGCCGACCCCACCGCGCCTCGTCCGCGGCGTCGCGGTCGTGGTCCTTGCTGGTGAGCATCAGCGCGAGCAGCCGCCGCTGGGGTCCGTGGTCGACGGCGAGCACCAGCACCGGCCGGTCCTTGCCGCGGCTCGCGTCCTCCTCGTAGGGGACCCAGGCCCAGACGACCTCGCCGGGGTCGGGCCGGCCGTCGGCGCGGGGCGCGTGGACGAAGCGCGGCGGCGCCAGCCGGCGGGCTGCCTGCCGGAGCTTCTGGGGGAGGTTGACGAGCACGCCGGACCGGGAGCGCCTCACGGCGCGTGGCCGCTCGTGGCGGCTAATTTTGGGACCCGGGGCTGCCGCGGTCCGGCGTGCTCGATGTCCATTGTAACGGCCCTACTGCAGCTGCTCGAGGAGCTCGGCGTGACCCGCCGCCTCGAGCTGCTCGGCCATCACCAGCATCCGGCGGACGGCGGCCTCGTCGCAGTCCGCCAGGTGCGCCCGGCCGGTCGCCACCACGCGGGCGAAGGCCGCCGCGCGCAGCAACACGTCGGCGAAGTCGCTGGTCGCGATCCCGCGCAGCACCTCGTCGACCATCGTCTTGAGCTGCTCGGGGCCCGGCGGGTCGGCGACGCCCGCGACGACCCGGGCGACCTGCGCGCGGACCCGGCCGGCGTCGTACTCCCGGGCGACCGTGACGGGCTCGGCGTGCACCCAGGACCGCAGCAGGTAGAGCCGCCACAGGCAGCCGGCGAGGGAGTCGGCGGGCGCGCCGGACCAGACCTCGGCGATCGTCTCGATGCCCTCGGTGTCGGCGAGCCGCAGCAGCCGCTCGGCGACCTCGGAGTCGTCGCTGGACCGCGCGCCGCGCACGAGCAGCAGCGCCGCCCGCTCGGCGGCCTCGGTGACCAGGGCGGGGTCGGCGCCGCCGACGATCTCGGCGAAGAAACCGGCGCCGGGCGTCATCGGGCGGTGGTGCTGGCGGCTCACCCGCCCGAGGTTACGCCCGGCCCGGCGAGCCGCCGACCGATCCGCCGGAACCGCCCGCCTGGGCGAGCACCTTGCGGATCCGCTGGTCGCTGACCGGGGTGGCGGTGCCGAGCTGCTGGGCCCACAGCGAGACGCGGTACTCCTCGATCATCCACCGCACCTGCCGCAGCGCCGCGCCCGGCGGACGCCCCTCGGGCAGCGCCGCGGTCGCGTGCAGCCACGCGTCCTGCAGGTCGGCCACCTGGTCCATCAGCCGCCGGTCGCGGTCGATGGCGGCGTACCCCTCGTCGAGGCGGGCGCGGCGCTGGAGCAGCGCCTGGAGGTAGCGCGGGTAGGCACGCAGCTGGGCGGTGCCGGCCTCGCCGACGAAGCCGACATGCACCAGCCGGGCGAGCTGGGCCTTGAGGTCGGCGAGCGCCGGCAGCATGGTCATCTCTGCGCGCCCGGAGAGCGCCTTGTCGGCCTGCCGCCACAGGTCCAGCACGCGGATCACGTCGGTGACCACGGCCCGCACCCGCGCCTCCTGGTCCTGCGCGGCGACCGCGCGCAGGGCGTCGTACGCCGCCTCGTCGCGCACCACGGGCCGGGCGTCGACCACGTCGAGCACGACCGCGCGGCGGCAGTCCTCGAGCAGCGCGGCGACCGAGGGGTAGGGCGTGCCGGCGAGCGCGAGCTTCTCGGTGTTGCCCAGGGAGTCCAGGACGGCCTTGACCGGCGAGGGGGTCTGCAGGAGCAGCAGCCGGACGACGCCGAGCCGGTGCCGGGCCTCCTGCTCGTCGGCGGAGCCGTAGACCTGGAGGCCGACGGTCCCGCCCTCGTCGACGAGGGCGGGGTAGGCCTTGACCTCGTGCCCGGCGCGCTTCTGGGTGAAGGAGGGGTCGATGGTGCCGAAGACCCACGAGGTCGCGCCGGTGCGGGAGAGCCCACTCTCGGTCGCCACCTCCTCCAGCGCCTGGCGGAAGCGCGGCCGCAGCGGCGCCTTGAGCGCCTCGAGGTCCTTGCCCCGGGCCTGCTCGCGGCCCTCCTCGTCGACGACGCGGTACGTCGGGCGCAGGTGCTCGGGCACCTTCGACCAGTCCCACGCCTCGCGCGGCACCAGCACGCCGGTCGTGGCGCGGCACCACCGCTCGAGGGCGTCGAGCAGCGGCTCCTCGCCGGGCGGGACGGCGGCGAGGAACTCGCGCGCCTTGTTGGGCGCCGGGACGAAGCTGACCCGGAGGTTCTTGGGCAGGCTGCGGATCAGCTCGGTGACCAGCTGCTCGCGCAGGCCGGGGACGTTCCAGGAGAAGTCCTCGGCCGCGACCCGGTTGAGCGTCGCGACCGGCACGTCGATGGTCAGGCCGTCCTCGGCGGTGCCGGGCTCGAAGTGGTAGCTGATCGGGAAGGTCAGCCCCTCGGCCTGCCACTCCTGGGGGTAGTCGGCCTCGCGGACCTCCTCGGCGGTGTCGTGGGTGAGCATCGCCGGGTCGAAGGTCAGCAGGCCGGGGTGCCGCTGCCGCTCGCGCTTCCACCACTGGTCGAAGTGCGCGCCGCTGACCACGTCGGCGCCCACGCGGGCGTCGTAGAAGTCGAAGAGCGTCTCCTCGTCGACGACGATGTCGCGGCGGCGGGCGCGGTGCTCGAGCTCCTCGGCCTCCTCCAGCAGCCGCTTGTTCTCGGCGAGGAACCGGTGCCGCGTCTGCCACTCCCCCTGCACCAGCGCGTGCCGGATGAACAGCTCGCGGGCGACGACAGGGTCGACCTTGCCGTAGGAGACGAGCCGGTCGGCGACCAGCGGGACGCCGTACAGCGTGGCGCGCTCGTAGGCCATGACGGCGGCGCGCTTCTTGCTCCAGTGCGGCTCGCTGTAGGTCCGCTTGACCAGGTCGCCGGCGAGCCGCTCGGCCCACTCGGGGTCGATCGCGGCGTTCTGCCGGGCCCAGAGCCGGCTGGTCTCGACGAGCTCGCCGGCCATGAGGTACGCCGGGTTCTTCCGCGCCAGGCCGCTGCCGGGGAAGATCGCGAACCGCGCGCCGCGGGCACCGAGGTACTCCCGCGGGCCGCGTCGCCGCTCGCCGGCCTTCTCCTTCTTGTCGCGCTCCTCGAGCACGCCGATGTGGGAGAGCAGCCCGGAGAGCAGCGCCTGGTGGATGCCGTCGGCGTCGGGGGTGTCGGCCGGGTGGCCGACACCGATCCCCATCTCCTTGCAGACCTGGCGCAGCTGGGACTCGAAGTCCTGCCACTCCCGCACCCGCACGTAGTTCAGGTGCTCCGCGCGGCACATCCGCCGGAAGGCGCTGCTGCCCATCTCGCTCTGCTGGGCCTTGAGGTAGCGCCACAGCTCCAGCCAGGTGAGGAAGTCGCTGCCCTCGACCTTGAACCGCGCGTGCAGCTGGTCGGCGCGCGCCTGCTCGGCCGGGTGGTCCGGGCCGGGCCGCTCGCGGGGGTCCTGCAGCGAGAGCGCGGCGGCGATGACGACCACCTCGCGCACGCAGCCGAGCCGGTCGGCCTCCAGCACCATCCGCCCCAGGCGCGGGTCGATCGGCAGCCGGGCCAGGCGGCGACCGAGCTTGGTGAGGCGGGGTCCGCGGCGGTCCTCCTCGCCCTGCGCGGCCGGCCCGAGCGCGCCGAGCTCCTCGAGCAGCTGCACGCCCGCGGTGACGTTGCGGCGGTCCGGCGGCTCGACGAAGGGGAACCGGCCGAGGTCGCCGAGGCCGAGGCTGGCCATCTGCAGGATGACGCTGGCCAGGTTGGTGCGCAGGATCTCGGGGTCGGTGAACTCCGGGCGGCCCTCGAAGTCCTCCTCGGAGTAGAGCCGGATCGCGATGCCGGCGGCCACGCGGCCGCAGCGACCCGAGCGCTGGTTGGCCGAGGCCTGGCTGATCGGCTCGATGGGCAGCCGCTGCACCTTGGTGCGCAGGGAGTAGCGCGAGATGCGCGCGACGCCGGTGTCCACGACGTACCGGATGCCCGGGACGGTCAGCGAGGTCTCCGCGACGTTGGTGGCCAGCACGATCCGGCGCCCGGTGTGCGGCGCGAAGACCTTGTGCTGGTCGGCGGCCGAGAGCCGGCTGTAGAGCGGGACGACCTCGGTGCCGCCGCCGCGGGTGGAGGTGGTGAGCTCGGCGAGGGCGTCGGCGGTGTCGCGGATCTCCCGCTCGCCGGGCAGGAAGACCAGGATGTCGCCGGGGCCCTCCGCGGAGAGCTCCTTGACCGCGTCGACGATCGCCTCGGTCTGGTCGCGGACGATCGGCTCGCCCTCGTCGTCGTTCTCCGGCAGCTCCAGCAGCGGGCGGTAGCGGACCTCCACGGGGTAGGTGCGCCCGCTGACCTCGATGATCGGCGCCGGCCTCCCCCGCCGGTCGGCGAAGTGCTCGGCGAACCGCTCGGGGTCGATGGTCGCGGAGGTGATGACGAGCTTGAGGTCGGGCCGCTTCGGCAGCAGCCGCTTGAGGTAGCCGAGCAGGAAGTCGATGTTGAGGCTGCGCTCGTGCGCCTCGTCGATGATGATCGTGTCGTACTTCTTCAGCATCCGGTCGCGCTGGAGCTCGGCCAGCAGGATGCCGTCGGTCATCAGCTTGACCCGCGTCGCCTTCGACGTGCGGTCGGTGAAGCGGACCTGGTAGCCGACCGGGCTGTCCGGCCCGCCGAGGTCGGTGCCGAGCTCGCCGGCGATCCGCTCGGCGACCGAGCGCGCCGCGATCCGCCGCGGCTGGGTGTGGCCGATCAGCCCGCCGCCCTCGCCGGCGCCCCGACCGCGGCCGAGCTCCAGGCAGATCTTGGGCAGCTGGGTCGTCTTCCCCGACCCGGTCTCGCCGGCGACGATGACGACCTGGTGGTCCCGGATCGCGGCCGCGATGTCCTCGCGGCGCTGGGTGACCGGCAGCTCCGGCGGGTAGGTGATCTCCACAACCGCGCCATCATCCCAGTCCCCTGGTCGACCGCGCACCCGCTCCTCCCGCCGGCGGTTGCGTAGAACACGTTCTACCCGCCACGATCGCCCGGTGATCGACACCGATGGGGACCTGCGGGAGTACGACGTCGTCGTGGTCGGGTCGGGGGGTGGGGCGCTCACCGGCGCGGTCCTCGCGGCCCGGGCGGGCCTGGAGACGCTGGTGGTCGAGAAGACCGGGTTCCTCGGCGGCACCTCGGCCTACTCCGGCGGCGCGTGCTGGCTGCCGGGCACCGCCGTCCAGCAGCGGGCCGGCCTGCCCGACAGCACCGACGGCGCGCGGGACTACCTGCGCGCGGTGCTCGAGGACCCCGACGAGGAGCGGCTCGAGGCGTTCCTCGCCCACGCGCCCGAGCTGGTCGCCGAGCTGGAGACCGAGGACCTGATGGCCTTCGAGTGGCTCCCCTTCGCGGAGTACTACGACGCTCCCGGCCGGGTGCCGATGGGCCGCTCGATCCAGCCGGTGAAGGTGCGCCGCGACGACCTGCCCGCCGAGGTCGCGGCGTGGGTGCGCCCGCCGGTCGAGCTCGACCGCGCCGGGCAGCCGGGTCGGCGCACGCTCACCGGCGGGCAGGCGCTGGTCGCGCGGCTGGCCGCGCTGCTGGTCCACCACGGCGGCACCGTCGGCCTGGACCTGCCGATCACCGGGCTGCTGACCGACGGCGAGGACGGCACCGGCCGGGTGGTCGGGGTGGTGGGGATGAGCCCCGAGGGGCCGGTGCAGATCCGCGCCCGGCGCGGCGTGCTGCTCGGCGCCGGCGGGTTCGAGGGCAGCGCCGCGCTCCGCGAGGAGCGCGGCGTGCCCGGCGCGGCCGCCTGGACGATGGCGCCGCGCGACACCAACACCGGGGAGCCGATCGCGGCGGCGGTCTCGATCGGGGCGGCGACGGACTTCTCCGCCGGCGGGTGGTTCTGCCCCGGGCTCGAGCAGCCCGACGGCGGCGGGTCGTTCACCCTCGGCTTCCGCAGCGGGCTGATGGTCGACCAGGCCGGGCGGCGCTACGGCAACGAGTGCCTGCCGTACGACCGCTTCGGCCGGCTGATGGCCGAGCGGCCCGAGCGGGTGCCGTCCTGGTTCGTCTTCGACTCCCGCGAGGACGGCCGGTTCCCGGGGATCGCGATGCCGGAGGGCGACCCGGCCGAGCACCTCGCCGCCGGCACGTGGGTCCGCGCCGAGACCCTCGAGGGTCTCGCCGAGGCCACCGGCCTGCCCGCCGACGCGCTCCGCGCCAGCGTGGAGCGCTACAACGCCGCCTGCACGACCGGGGTGGACGAGGACTTCGGCCGCGGCGAGGACGAGTACGACACGTTCTTCGCCGGCGGCGAGGGGCCGAACGCCGCGCTCACGCCGTGCGACCGCCCGCCCTACCTCGCGGCCCGCTTCGTGCTCTCCGACCTCGGCACCAAGGGCGGGCTGGTCACCGACGCCGCCGGCCGCGTGCTGCGCACCGACGGTTCGCCGCTGCCCGGCCTGTACGCCACGGGGAACACCGCCGCGTCGCTGTTCGGCCGGGTCTACCCCGGCCCGGGGGCGCCGCTCGGCTCGGCGATGGTCTTCGCCTCGCTCGCGGTCCGCGACATGCTCGGCTGAGCCCGGACAGGGCTCAGGCCGCGGCGCCGCCCAGGACGTAGCCGCCCAGGTCGAACGCCTCGGACCCGTCGCCCTCCTCCGGGGCGGCGTCGTCGGGGTCGGTGTCGTCGGGGTTGGTGTCGTCGGGGGCGCTGTCCTCCGGGAAGCCCTCCGGCGGCGTGCCGAAGTCCTTCGGCGCGCCGCCGCGCTCGCCGTCGTGCTCACCCTCGTGGTCGTGGTCGTGGCCGAAGCCGGGTCCGCCGTGCGGGCCGCCGTGGCGGTCACCGTCGGGGCCGAAGCGACCGGAGGAGAAGTCCGGCCGGCCCGGCCCGTCGGGGCCGTCGACCGCCGCGGTCACCAGCGCGCCGCCCGCTCCGCCGAGGACGAGGCTGGCCAGCGCGACGGCGGTGACGCCCTTCCACCCGAGGCTGCCGCCGCGGGCGGACGACAGCCGCCTGCGCAGGGAGCCGCCGCGGCCGCCGGCGGCGGCCGGCTCGGGCTGCTCCTGGCCGGGAGCCGCCGCCTGCTCGGGAGCCTGGTCGGTGGCCTGGGCCTGGTCGGGGGCGGGGGTCTGGTTCTGGTCGGGGGTCTGGTTCTGCTCGTTCATGGCTCCCACGGTCGGTCGGGATCCTGTGCGGAGGCTGTGACCCCGCTCAGCGCCACGGATGAGTCGCGCTGGACCCCGGTCGGGGGCCTAGGGTCGCGTCGTGGCACCGCCCACCGCCCCGCCGGCCACCCGGCCGCTCGCCCTCGTGGCGGCCGGTGTCACCGCGCTGCTGCTGGCCACCGCCGGCGGCTACGGACCGCACCGCGACGAGATGTACTTCGTGCTGGTGGGCGGCCACCCGGCGTGGGGGTACGTCGACCAGCCGCCGCTCGTGCCGGTGCTGGCTCACGCCTGGGACGCCGTCACCGGCGGGCAGCTGTGGCTCTTCCGCGCGCCCTCCGCGGTCGCGGCCGGAGCGACCGCCTGGCTGGCCGGGCTGATCGCGCGCCGCCTCGGAGCGGGCCCGGCCGCGCAGGTGCTGGCCGCCGTGGCCGTCGGGCTCGCCCCGGTCACCCTGGCCGTCGGGCACCTGGTGTCGACCTCGGCGTACGACCTGCTCGTCCAGGTGGGCCTGCTGCTCCTCGTGCTGCGCGCGCTCGAGGACCCGCGCTGGTGGTGGGCGGCGGGCCTGCTGCTCGGCCTGGGCCTGCAGGTCAAGACGCTGCCGGTCCTCCTCGCCGGCTCGCTGGTGCTCGCGCTGGCGCTGGTGGGGCCGCGGCACCCGCTCCGCTCACCGCACCTGTACGCCGGCGGGCTGGTCGCCGCGGTGCTGTGGGCGCCGAACCTGCTCTGGCAGCAGGCGCACGGCTGGCCCCAGCTCGACCTCGCCGAGTCGATCGCGGCCGGCGGGTCGGGCACCAGCGCCGGGCTCGTGGAGCTGTGGGCCACCCAGCCCGGCCTGGTCGGTCCGCCGGTCGGGGTGGTGCTGGCCGTCGTCGGTGCGGTCCGGCTGGCGCGCTCGGCGCAGTGGCGGTTCCTGCTGGTGACCTGGGCGGTCCTCGCCGCGGTGGTGACCGTGACCGGCGGCAAGCCCTACTACCTGGCGCCGGCGTACGTGCCGCTCATCGCCGCGGGCGCGATCGGCGTCGTCGCCTGGGTGCGCCGCGGGGCGGGCCGGGTGCAGCGGGTGCGGCAGGGGGTGCTCGGTGCCGGGGTGGCGCTCGGCGCCGTGGTGGGGGTCGTGCTGTTCCTCCCGGTGGTGCCCGCCGAGGACCTGCACCGCACACCCGTGCTCGCGGTCAACGACGACGCCGGGGAGACGGTGGGCTGGCCGGCCTTCGTGGCTGCGGTCGAGGAGGGCCTCGCCGAGGCGGGGCCGGGCGCGGTGGTGGTGACCGGCAACTACGGGGAGGCCGGCGCCGTGGCCCGCTGGCTCCCGGACGTGCCCGTGCACTCGGGCCACAACTCGCTGTGGGACCTCGGGCCGCCGGCCGACGACGACGCGCCGGCCGTGGTCGTGGGGCAGCCGCTCGCGGACCTCGAGCGGTGGTGCTCCTCGGTGGTCGAGGTGACCCGGGTCGACAACGGGCTCGACGTCGACAACGAGGAGCAGGGCCGGCCCGTGCACGTCTGTCGCGGCCCGGTCGGAGGCTGGTCGGCACTCTGGCCGCGGCTGCGTCGGCTCGGTTGAGGCCGGTCCGGTGCCCCAACGGCTCGGGCCCAATGCCCCTACCCAGGGGTGAGGATCAAGTGCAGGGTCCTCGGAAACCGGTGGGGGCACACCAACCCGATCCGGGAGGACACGCATGACGACCGACACCAGCGCGAAGGACCGCGCCCAGCAGGCCGCGTCGACCGCCGCCGAGGAGGGGCGCCACGTCGCCGGCACGGCTGCCGGCGAAGCCAAGCAGGTCGCCGGACAGGCGGCCGCCCAGGCCAGAAGCGTGGTCACCGATGCCCTCGGGCAGGCGAGCACCCAGGCCCAGGACCAGGCGCGCACCCAGCGCGACCGTCTGGTCACCACTCTCAGCACCCTCGGTGACGACCTCGACGGCATGGCGGAGCAGGCGCCCGACGGCCTGGCCACCGACCTCACCCGGCAGGCGGCCGAGCAGGTCCGCTCCTTCAGCAGCCGCCTCGACGGCCGCGAGCCGGCCGAGCTGCTCGACGACGTACGCGCCTTCGCGCGCCAGCGGCCGGGCACCTTCCTCCTCGGCGCGCTCGCCGCCGGCGTGGTCACGGGCCGGCTCCTGCGCGGGGCGGGCGACGGCATCGCCGGCGCCGCTGCCGCCACGCCGAGCACCCCGCCGGCCGGCACCACGACCGGCACCGGCACGACACCGACGTACGCCGCCCCGGCCGGCCCCCTCGCGGGCGGCCCGACCAGCACCACCGGCACCTCGGGCAGCTCCTACGGGGCCGACACCGGCGTCACCGGGACGACCACCACGCAGCCGCCGGGCGCGACGACGAACCCGCCGATGCCGGGCTCGACGCCGGGTCAGCCGACCCAGCCGCCGCGTGAGGCGCTGTCGGGCGACGAGACCGGCTACAGCGGTGGTGGCCTGAGCGCGGAGGACCGGCCGTGACCCAGCCCCCGCACCAGCCCCTGTACGACCCAGCCGCCCAGCCCCTGGGCCAGCCGTCGGGCGCCACCCCGACCCGCGCCCCGGGCCAGGCAGCCGACGACCGGAGCCTCGGCGAGATCGTCAGCGCCGTCACCACCGACCTGTCGACGCTGATCAAGCAGGAGATGGACCTCGCGAAGGTCGAGATGAAGGAGGAGTTCGCCAAGGCCGGCAAGGGCGCCGGGCTCCTCGGCGGTGCCGGCCTGGCCGGCTACTTCACCATCTTCTTCCTGTCCTGGACGCTCCTGTTCCTCCTCGACAACTGGATGCCGATCGAGGTCGCCGCACTGATCATCACCGGGGTGTGGGCCGTCGTCGCAGCCGTCCTCGCCCTGACCGGCCGCAAGGCCCTCAAGGAGAGCAACCCGCAGCTGCCGAAGACGCAGCAGACCCTCAAGGAGGATGCAGCATGGGCCAGAGCACAGAAGAGCTGAACAGCCAGATCGAGGACACCCGGGCCCGGATGGCCGGCGACCTCGACGCACTGCAGGACCGGGTGAGCCCCTCCGCGATCGTGGACCGGCGCAAGGCTGCGGCCCGCAGCCGGGTCTCGGGCTTCCGCGACCGGATCATGGGCACCGCCACCGGCGTTCGCGACAGCGTCGTGGACAAGGCGAGCAGCGCCGGCGGGGCGGTGTCGAACGCGATGCCGAGCACCTCCGACTCCTCGTCCCCGGACGTCCGCGGCGCGGCCTCCTCGGCCGTCGGCAGCGCCGGCTCGCAGGTGCAGGGCTCGCCGCTGGCGGCGGGCCTGGTCGCCTTCGGCACCGGCCTGGTCATCGCCTCGCTGATCCCGGCGAGCAAGGCCGAGGCCGACCTCGCGCACCAGACGATCGAGACGGCCAAGGACAAGGGCCAGCCGCTGCTCGACGAGGCGCGCGAGGCGGGCCAGTCCCTGGCCCAGGACGTCAAGGAGCAGGCCACGCAGGCCGCCCAGGAGGTCAAGGACTCCGCCACGGAGTCCGCCCAGAAGGTCAAGGAGGAGGGTCAGTCCTCCGCGGAGTCGGTCAAGTCCGACGCGCAGGGCTGACGAGGCTCCTCCACCAGCGCGAGCGGCGGTGCCCTCCGGGTACCGCCGTTCCGTGCGTCCGCACCCGTCCGCACCCGTCCGCGCACCACGCCGGGCGACCCGAACGACCAGGAGGTCCAGATGAGCGAGAGCAGCCACGAGCGCGACCCGGAGCAGCAGGAGATCGCCGACGTGCAGGAGGAGCTCGATGAGCAGTCCGACGGCGACGGGCTCGCCGCCGAGGCCGGCTCCGGCGAGGAGACCGGCCTCTCCCAGGGCTGATCCTCACCGGCCCGGGGGTTCCCCGGGCCCGCGCGACCACGGGGTCGTGTGCCTGCGGACGCGCCACCACGCGTCGAGGGGCACACGACCCCGTCGTCGTCGCCGAGCGGGGATCAGCCCGGGCCGCAGCCGCGGACGTACGCCGTCAGCGACCGCGCACGACGCGGCGCACGCGCCGGTGGGCGACGGCCGCGCGCGCGGCGTTCATCCCGCAGGCCCCGTGCACGCCGCCGCCCGGGTGGGCCGAGGCCGAGCCGAGGTAGAGCCCCTTGACCGGCGTCTCGGAGCGGCCGAGGCCGGGCACGGGCCGGAAGACCAGCTCCTGGTGGAGCTGGGAGGTGCCGCCGTTGATGGCGCCGCCGATCAGGTTGGCGTTGCGGGCCTGCATCTCGTGCGGGCCGAGCACGCGCCGGGCGACCACCGTCGAGCCGAACCCGGGCGCGAGCTCCTCGATCCGCGCCTGCATCCGGTCGGCGAAGCGCTCGCACTCGTCGCGGTCCCACCGCCCGGTCACCGGGTCCTCGCCCAGGTCGCGGGCGACCTCCTGCGGCACGTGGGTGTAGGCCCACAACGACTCGGTGCCCGCCGGCGACCGGGTCGGGTCGGAGGTGGTCATCTGGCCGGCCAGCAGGAACGGCCGGGCCGGCACGGTGCGGCCGTTGACGTGGTGCAGCGCCTCGGCCATCTGCTCCACGGAGTCGGCGACGTGGAAGGTGCCCGGCGCGCGCGGCGGCTCGCTCTTCCACGGGACGGGCCCGTCGAGGGCCCAGTCGACCTTGACGGTCCCGGGGTCGAGCTCGAAGGACTCCATCTTCCGCATCGTGCTGGCCGGGAGGTCCTCGGCGGCGACCAGGCCGCCGTAGAGGTGCGGGGCGGCGACGTCGGCGACGACGGCGTGCGTGGCGGCGTACCGCTCCCCGTCACGGGTGCGGACGGCGACGGCCCGGCCGCGCTCGACCTCGATCCGGGTCGCCTCGGCCTCGCAGCGGATCGTGCCGCCCAGCGCGCGGACCCGCGAGGCCATCGCCTGGGTGAGCATGCCCGCGCCGCCCTCCGGCACGGGGTAGCCCACCGTCTGGCCGAGCATGGTCAGCAGCAGGCCCATCAGCCCCGAGCCGGGCGCGCCGAGCGGGATGTCGGAGTGGCCGGCGTTGCCGGCGAGCAGGATCCGCGGGGCGACGCCGCCGAAGCGGTGCCGGCCGAGGTCGACGACCGGGGTGAGCATCTCCTTGACGAACTGCAGCCCGCCGACCTTCGGCAGCCGCGCCAGCGCCCCGACCGCGGGACGCACCGGCGGGAACGGCGTGAGCAGCGCGCCGACGATCTGGTCGCCGATGGCGTCCCAGGTCTCGCACAGCCGCAGCCAGGCGTCCCCGTCGCCGGGGTGCTGGGCGTCCATCAGCGCCGCGGTCACCGCGCGGTCGCGGTGCAGCATGGCCCACTCCCCCGACGGCAGGCAGTGGCCGAGCACGCCGGGGCTGTGCACCCAGCGCAGGCCGTGCTCCTCGAGGCCGAAGGACTGGATCGTGGGCGAGGCCGCGGCCAGCGGGTAGAACGCGCTGAACGTGTCGTGGACGTAGTCGGGGTGCAGCTCGCGGTCGCTGCGGACCGCGCCGCCCACGTCCGGCTGCGCCTCGAGGACCAGCACCGACCAGCCGCGGTCGAGCAGGTGGTTGGCGGCGACCAGGCCGTTGGGGCCCGCACCGATGATGACGGCGTCGTACGTCGTGTCCATGCCGCTCACCCGCGCAGCGTGGCGAGGACGTTGCGGGCGATGCCGGTCAGCGCGCTGCCCTGCTCGCCGTGGAGCGTGTTGCCGCTCTGCCTGGAGGCGAGCACGTTGCCGGTGGTCGGTTCGACCGGCTGGAGCAGGTCGATCGCACCGTGGCGGAAGAAGGGGCCGATGACCGCGTCGTAGACGAAGGGCACCGCGTTGAACCCGAAGCGGATCACCTCGTTGCTCACCAGCAGCTGCGACCAGGCGTTCTCGCGCCCCAACCGCGACAGGATCTGCCGCGCGACCCGCTCGGGGCTGGCCACCGGCGGCGGCGGACGGCCCTGGAAGCCGTCGTAGTTGGCGGCCTGGCGGTAGATCGGGGTGTCCACGCCGCCCGGGGCGACGTAGGAGATCGTGACGCCGCGCTTGTCGGCGTTCTCGAGCGCGAGGTGGCGGGCGAGGGAGCGCACGCCCCACTTGCTCACGGCGTACGCCGTCATCCCCGGCACCGCGATGTGGCCGATCACCGAGCCCACGAGCGTGAGCGTGCCGGCGTCCTGGTCACGCAGGACGGGTACGACGTGGCGCGCGACGTTGGCCGAGCCGACCAGGTTGGTGCGCAGCACCCCGTCGAAGACCTCCTGCGGGACCTCCTCGGTGCGCCCGTAGGCGACGACGCCCGCGGAGTTGACGAAGGCGTCGATGCGGCCGTGCCGGTCCAGGACGGTCTCCACGAGCGCGCGGACCGCGGCGTCGTCACCCACGTCGGTCGGCACCACCGTGGTCGAGGCGGCGCCGGCGTCGTCGCACTCCGCGGCGACCAGGTCCAGCGAGCCGACCCCGCGGGCGGCGAGCACGAGGTGGGCGCCCGCGGCGGCCGCGGCCAGGGCGGTGGCCCGGCCGATGCCGCTCGATGCCCCGGTGATCACGACGACGTCCCCCGGACGTGGCTTGGTCATGGCGCACCGATACCCGGCCCGCCGCGGCCACATCCCTCGCTGCGCGGGCTCACAGCCGGCGCACAGGTAGTTTCGGGACGGTGGCTCCCATGGACGCTGCCCGCCCTCCCGGCCCGGCCCTCACCCGGCCGGACGGCTCGCCCCTGCGGGTGCTCGTCGTGGACGACGAGGTCAACCTGGCCGAGCTGATCGCGATGGCGCTGCGCTACGAGGGCTGGCAGGTCGAGGTCGCCCACACCGGCGCCAGGGCGGTGACGCTGGCGCGCGAGCAGCGGCCGGACGCGGTGGTCCTCGACATCATGCTGCCCGACCTCGACGGCCTCGAGGTGCTGCGTCGGATGCGCGCGACCGACCCGGACCTGCCGGTCGTCTTCCTCACCGCCCGCGACGCCGTGGAGGACCGGATCGCCGGCCTGACCGCCGGCGGCGACGACTACGTGACCAAGCCGTTCTCCCTCGAGGAGGTCGTCGCCCGGCTGCGCGGGCTGATGCGCCGCGCGGGCGCCCAGCAGGCCGCGGCCTCCTCGGTCCTCACCGTCGGCGACCTGACCCTCGACGAGGACAGCCACGAGGTCTTCCGCGGTGGTGAGGAGATCACGCTGACCAACACCGAGTTCGAGCTGCTGCGCTTCCTCATGCGCAACCCGCGCCGGGTGCTGAGCAAGGCCCAGATCCTCGACCGGGTCTGGAACTACGACTTCGGCGGGCAGGCCAACGTCGTGGAGCTCTACATCTCCTACCTGCGCAAGAAGATCGACGCCGGCCGCGCGCCGATGATCCACACCGTGCGCGGCGCGGGGTACGTGCTGAAGCCGGCCGCCTGATGTCCCTCCCGCGGTCGCTGACCGCGCGGCTGGTGCTCACCACCACCGCGATCGCGCTGCTGGTCTCCCTGCTGGTCGGCACCGCGACGACCTTCGCGGTGCGCTCCTACCTGACCGGCCAGCTCGACCAGGACGTCGCCCGGGCCCTGGAGCGCTCCGAGCGGGGCCGGGACCTCGGTTTCCCCGACGGCCCCGGGCCGGGGCACGGCGGCCCGGACCGCGGGCCGGGCGACGAGGTCGGCACGCTCAGCGCCGGCCGCTACGACGACACCGAGCCCGCGTGGGTCGGCACGGTGCTCACCCAGGGCCCCCGCGGCCTGGTCGAGCAGGTCGCGGTCACCGACGAGGTCAGCGACCAGCTCGACGGGCTCCCCTCCGACGGCGAGCCGCACGAGGTGGACCTCGCCGGGCTCGGCCGCTACCGGGTGGCGGTCTCGGCGGAGGGCACCGTCGCGGCCGGGCTGCCCACGTCCGACGTCGACGACGCCGTCGCGAACCTCCTCGCCTGGGAGGCCGTCCTCGCCCTCGCCGCCCTGCTGGCCGGCGGCGGCGCCGCCCTGGTCGTCGTACGTCGCCAGCTGCGCCCGCTGCGCGAGGTGGCCGCGACCGCGCACACCGTCGCCGACCTCCCGCTCGCGAGCGGCGACATCCGGCTCGCCGAGCGGGTGCCCGCCCACCTCACCGACGAGCGGACCGAGGTCGGCCAGGTCGGTGCGGCCCTCGATGCCCTGCTCGCCCACGTCGAGACCGCGCTGCGCGCCCGGCACCGCAGCGAGCAGCAGGTGCGCCGCTTCGTCGCCGACGCCTCCCACGAGCTGCGCACGCCGCTGGCCACCATCGCCGGCTACACCGAGCTGGCCCGCCGCCGGCCGGACGACCCTGCCGCGGCCGCGACCGCCCTGGACAAGGTCGAGGAGGAGGCCGCGCGGATGACGGCGCTGGTCGAGGACCTGCTGCTGCTCGCCCGGCTCGACGCCGGGCGGCCGCTCGCCCGCGAGCCGGTGGACCTGACCCGGCTGCTGCTCGAGGCCACCGAGGACGCCCGGGTGCTGGCGCCGGACCACCACTGGCGCCTCGAGCTGCCCGAGGAGTCGGTGGAGGTGATCGGCGACGAGCTGCGGCTGCACCAGGTGGTCACCAACCTGCTGACCAACGCCCGCACGCACACCCCGCCCGGGACGACGGTGACGGTGCGCGGCACGGCGCACGGGTTCGCGGTCTCCGACGACGGGCCGGGCTTCCCGCCCGAGCTGGCCGACACCGCCTTCGAGCGGTTCGTCCGCGGGGACGCCTCCCGCACCCGCGGCGACGGGTCCGGCGGCAGCGGCGGCGGCGCCGGAGGCGGCACGGGGTTGGGCCTGGCGCTGGTCGCGGCCATCGTCGCGGCCCACGGCGGCACCGTCGGTTTGGCGAGTCGGCCGGGTCACACCACGATCGAGGTGACCTTGCCTGCGCCGTAGGCGCGACGATGCGGTCGTCTGCCAGATTGTCTGACAACCTGGTGGCGACCCGAAGGAGGCTCGATGACCCTCACCGACACCCGCACGCCCTTCCAGCGTGCCGAGGAGCGGACCGCCCACAACTACCACCCCCTCCCGGTGGTGATCGAGCACGCCTCGGGGGCGTGGATGACCGACGTCGACGGCACGCGCTACCTCGACCTGCTCGCCGGCTACTCCGCGCTGAACTTCGGCCACAGCCACCCCGCCCTGGTGCAGGTCGCCCACGAGCAGCTCGACCGGCTCACCCTCACCAGCCGCGCGTTCGTCCACGATCGCTTCGCCGACTTCTGCGCCGCCCTGGGCGACCTGTGCGGCAAGGAGCTGGTGCTGCCGATGAACACCGGCGCCGAGGCCGTGGAGACCGCGATCAAGGTGGCCCGCAAGTGGGGCTACGAGGTCAAGGGCGTCACGCCGAACCAGGCGAAGATCATCGTCTTCACCGGCAACTTCCACGGCCGGACCACCACCATCGTCGGCTTCTCCGACGACCCCGACGCCCACGACGGCTTCGGGCCGTTCGCACCCGGCTTCGTCCAGGTGCCGTACGGCGACCTCGCCGCGGTCGAGGCCGCGATCGACGAGGACACCGTCGCGGTGCTCGTCGAGCCGATCCAGGGCGAGGGCGGAGTCGTGCTGCCGCCCGAGGGGTTCCTCCGCGGACTGCGCGAGCTGTGCACCCGCACCAACGTGCTCCTCGCCGCCGACGAGATCCAGGCCGGCCTCGGCCGCACCGGCCGGACCTTCGCCTGCGACCACGAGGACGTCGTCCCCGACATGTACGTGCTCGGCAAGGCGCTGGGCGCCGGCATCGTCCCCGTCTCCGCCGTCGTCGCCGACCGCGACGTCCTCGGCGTGCTGCGCCCCGGCCAGCACGGCTCGACCTTCGGCGGCAACCCGCTGGCCTGCGCGGTCGGGCACGCCGTCGTGCAGCTGCTCGCCACCGGTGAGCACCAGGCGCGGGCCACCGAGCTCGGCGTCGTGCTCCGCGAGCGGCTCGAGGCCCTCGTCGGCCACGGCGTCGTCGGCGTACGCGTCCGCGGCCTGTGGGCCGGGATCGACATCGACCCGACCATCGGCACCGGCCGCGAGGTCTGCGAGGCGCTGATGGCCCGCGGCGTGCTCGCCAAGGACACCCACGGCTCCACGATCCGCCTCGCCCCGCCGCTGGTCATAAGCCGCGAGGACCTCGAGTGGGGCCTCGACCAGCTCGCCGCCGTCGTCTCCTCGGGCCCGCTCGGCGCCTGACCCGGGGCCGGCGGCCGGCCGCGCCCGGGCATGTAACGGATCGTTCGCTGCACTACCTGCACGCTGCAGCGTGCAGGAACAGTGGCGGACGATGCGTTACAAGGGGCCGGCGGCCGACTCCACCAACGCCGGCAACGACCCGGCGGCCAGCTCGAGCAGCCGGTCGCGGGGTACGTCGGCGGGGTCGGCGACCCAGGCGAGGACGAGCTCCTCGACCATCGCCGACCAGCCGCGGACGATGAGCCGGTTGACCGGGGTGTCGGGGATCAGGTCGCCCCACGGGTCCTCGGTGAAGATCCGCCCGGTCAGCGCGGACCGGGCGTCCTCGTAGATCTCGCGCAGCACGTCGTTGCCGCTCGCGGCCGCCTTGACCAGCGACTGGTAGCCGGCGTGGTTGGCGATGACGTAGTCGACGTACGCCGTGACCGACGCGAGCAGCCGCTCGAGCGGCTCGCCGCCCTCGGGCGGGGCGGTCTGGGCGATCAGGTCGTCGGCGGCGTGCCGCACGACGGCCTCGTGGAAGGCCTGCTTGCCGCCGAAGTAGTGGTAGAGCAGCCCCCGGCTGATGCCGGCCTCCTCGGCCAGCACATCGATCGACAGCTCCTCCAGCGACCGGGTCGCGAGCAACCGGACGCCGAGGTCGAGCAGCTGGGTCCTGCGCGCCTCGGGCGCGAGCCGGGTGCGTGTGGGTGGCCTCACGCCCCCCATTCTATTGACGCTCGTTCAATAGTGGCAATACCGTGCCGGACCATGACCGCCGTCGATGCGACCCCCGCCGTGCGCCACGTCGACCACCACGTCGACCACCACGTCGACCACCACGTCGACCACCTCGTCGTGGGCGCCGGGTTCGCCGGCCTCTGCGCCGCGATCAAGCTCCAGGAGGACGGCGAGCGCGACTTCGTCGTCATCGAGAAGGGCGAGGAGGTGGGCGGCACCTGGCGTGACAACACCTACCCAGGCGCCGCGTGCGACGTGCCCAGCCAGCTCTACTCCTTCTCCTTCGCCCCCAACCCCGAGTGGACCTCCTCCTTCTCCCCGCAGCCGGAGATCCAGGCCTACCTGCGCCGCGTCGCCCGCGAGTCCGGCACGCTCGACCGGTTCCGCTTCGGCACCCGGGTCGAGGACGCGACGTGGGACGACGAGGCCGCCCGCTGGACGGTGCGTACGTCGGCAGGCACCTGGTCGGCGCGCACCCTCGTCGTCGGCGCCGGCGGCCTCTCGGAGCCGAAGCTGCCCGACATCGAGGGCATCGAGACGTTCGCGGGGCACCTGTTCCACTCCGCCCGCTGGGACCACGACGTCGACCTCGCCGGCAAGCGGGTCGCCGTCATCGGCACCGGCGCCTCGGCGATCCAGATCGTGCCGGAGGTCCAGCGCGTCGCGGGCCGCCTCGACGTCTACCAGCGCACCGCGCCGTGGGTGATCCCTCGCAACGACCGCCGCTACTCGAGGATCGAGCGCGCCGCCCTGCGCCACGTGCCGGGCGTGCAGAAGGCCTACCGGACCGCGACCTACTGGGGCCGCGAGACCTACGTGCCGGCCTTCACCTTCGAGCCCGCCATCGCCTTCCCCGCCCGCAAGCTCGCCGAGGCCAACATCGCCCGCGGCATCCGCGACCCCGAGCTGCGCGCCAAGGTGACCCCTCAGTTCGCGCTCGGCTGCAAGCGGGTGCTCATCAGCAACGCCTACTACCCCGCGCTCGCCGCCGACAACGTCGACCTGGTGACCGACCGGATCGCGCGCGTCACGCCCACCTCGGTGGTCACCGCCGACGGCACCGAGCGCGAGGTCGACGTGATCATCGTGGCGACCGGCTTCCACACCACCGAGCTGCCGATCACCGAGCACGTCGTCGGCCGCCGCGGCCGCACGCTCGCCGACCGCTGGCGGGAGTCGGGCATGGCGGCGTACAAGGGCACGACCGTGCCGGAGTTCCCCAACCTCTTCCTGCTCGTCGGCCCCAACACCGGCCTGGGCCACTCCTCGATGGTCTTCATGATCGAGTCGCAGGTGCAGTACCTGCGCCAGGCGCTGCGCACGATGCGCCTGAACCGGTACGCCGCCGTCGAGCCGCGCGAGGACGTCGCCGCGGGCTGGAACGACCGGCTCCAGCAGCGGATGAAGCGCACCGTCTGGCAGCGCGGCGGCTGCTCGAGCTGGTACCTCGACGAGCACGGCCGCAACACCACCCTGTGGCCGCGCACCACGTTCGGCTTCCGCGCCGCGCTGCGCGCCTTCGACACCGCCGCGTACGCCGTGCGCGGCGAGCCCGCTCCCCCGAGCAGCACCCCAGCCACCCCCACCACCCACCAGCAGACGGAGGACGTGCCCGCATGAAGACGCTCGAGAACAAGGTGGTCGTGATCACCGGAGCCGGGTCCGGCATCGGCCGCGCCCTCGCCCTGGACTGCGCCCGCCGCGGCTCGCTGCTCGCGCTCTCCGACGTCGACGAGACCGGCCTGGCGGAGACCGCCGCGCTCGTCCGCGCCACGGGGGTCCGCGAGCTGCGCACCGACCGCCTCGACGTCGCCGACCGCGACGCGATGACGGCGTACGCCGCCTCGGTCGCCGACCAGTTCGGCCGGGTCAACGTCGTGGTCAACAACGCCGGGGTCGCCCTGGCCGGCGACCTGGTCGACCTCGACTACCCCGACATCGACTGGATCATCGGCATCAACTTCCTCGGCGTGCTGCACGGCACCAAGGCATTCCTGCCGCACCTCATCGCCTCCGGGGACGGCCACGTCGTCAACCTGTCCTCGCTGTTCGGCCTGGTCTCGATGCCGGGCCAGTCGATCTACAACGCGACCAAGTACGCCGTGCGCGGCATGTCCGAGGCGCTGCGGATCGAGATGCTGGCCGGCGGCCACCAGGTGGGCGTCACCGTCGTCCACCCCGGCGGCATCAAGACCGCCATCGCCCGCAACGCCCGGGTCTCCTCCCGCGAGGACCAGGCCAGCACCGCGTCGTTCTTCGACAAGAAGCTGGCCAAGACCACGCCGGAGAAGGCCGCCGAGGTGATCGTCGCCGGCGTGCTGGCCGACAAGTCCCGCGTGCTCGTCGGCAGCGACGCGCACGCGCTGCACTGGTTCGGCAAGCTCGCCGGTGCGCGCTACCAGAACGTCGTCGCGCGGGTCTCGAAGAAGGTCATGCCGGCCAAGACGACCGTCGTCTGACCCCCGGCCGAGCCACCCGAGGAGCCGCCCGGCGGGATCAGGCGTCGTGCTCGGCGTGCGGCGCCCGGTCCCGCCTGCTGCGGCGGGTGCGGCGGGTGCGGCGGGTGCGCCGGCTGCGGCGGGGTCGGGTGCGCTGCGACCCGTCGGGGCGGGTGCGCAGCGGCCCGACGAGCCGGGGGCCGGCCAGCCGGCTCTCGAGCCGGGCCGCCTCGCGCCTGACCGGCTGGGCGACGTACTCACCGAGGATCACGCCGGCCGAGAGCGCCATCGCGACCGAGCCGGCCGTGACCATCGCCAGCAGCCCGGCGCTGGTCGAGCCGCCGCCCTCGGCGAGCAGGGTGAGCCCGCGGTAGATCGAGAGGCCGGGGAGCATCGGCACGACCGCGGAGACGACCACGACCAGCGGCGGCACGCGCAGCCGGCCACCGACGGTGTAGCCGACCAGGCCGACGAAGAGCGCGGCGAGCGCCACCGACCAGGCCCGCCCGATGCCGGGCACCGACACCGACTGGGTGATCCCCATCGCCACCGCGGCCACCAAGGCGATCGGCGCGAGGCTGCGCCGCGGGGCGTAGGAGGCGTAGGCGAAGGAGCCCGCCGCGATCGCCGAGCCGAGGATCGTCAGGCCGACGCCGGTGAGGCTGCCGCTGCCGGGGTCGAGCTGGGGCACCTCGACGCCGAACGCGTAGGCCAGGCTGATGCCGCCGCTGACCCCGGCGATGATGCCGGCGGTCGCGAGGATCGCCTCGGTGAGCCGGGCGCCCGCGGTGATGTAGAACCCGGTCAAGGCGTCCTGGAGGGCGCCGAAGAAGCCGATCCCCGCCAGCAGCATCACGATGTTCGCGGTCACGACCACCGACGGGTCGAGCGCCAGCGGCGTCGCGGCGACCGCCAGCGCGATCATCGTCGCCACCCCGCCGCCCGCGATCTGCTGGTAGAAAGCCGGGTAGCGACGCCGCGACATCCGCAGCTGGAGCCGGTCGATGGTCATCGCCGCGATCAGCGCGATGAGGACGACCGCCAGGTCACCGCCCAGCTGGAGGCCGACGCCGCCGCACATGAGACCCCAGCCGATGGTGATCGCCCACCGCGGGCGGTCGTGGCCCGAGGAGGTGATCCGCCCCAGCTCGGAGCGGGCCTCCCTGAGGTCGAGGTCCTGGCGCAGCACCGAGCGGACGAGGTGGTCGACCCGGGTGAGGTGGTCGTAGTCGATCGTGCGGTGCTTGACGTAGCGCAGCTGCACGATCGCCGGCTCATCGGCGACCGGCTGGTAGCTCATCGACATCGAGGTGAAGGTGATGTCGACGTCGACGCTGCGCAGGCCCAGGGAGCGCGCGACCGCCTGCATCGTCGCGGTCACGTCGGCGGCACCGGCACCGGAGGCGAGGAGGACCTCGCCGATGCGCAGGCACAGATCGAGGGTCTGGGTCTGGGTCCGGACCGAGGAGACTTCCGACGCCGACATACCTTCGATGCTAGACAGGGCGCATGTCCCCCTCCCCGGCTCCCCCGGCGGGCTCCCGGGTCCTCGTCCGGATGGCCAAGTGGCGCGACCGGCCGCACTGGTCCTTCGCCGCGGTGGCGCTCGGATCCGACGTCCACGGCGACTGGCTGGGCCTCCCCGCGGGCACCTCGATGACCCGTCCGGGGGCCTCCTACGTCGCCCCCACCGACCAGGTCGTGCTGGTCCCGGCGGCCGCCCCCGACGCCGAGCGCGCGTGGGTCACGACCTTCCACGGCGAGGGCGGGCCGCTCCAGGCCTACGTCGACATCACCACCCCGCCGGTGTGGGACGGCGCGACGCTGCACGCGGTCGACCTCGACCTCGACGTGCTGCGCGGGCTGACCGGGCGGGTCTGGGTCGACGACGAGGACGAGTTCGCCGAGCACCGGGTGACCCTGGGCTACCCGCCGGAGCTGTGCGAGCTCGCCGTGGCCTCCTGCGCGCGGGTCCGGGCGATCGTCGAGGCCGGCCAGGCGCCGTACGACGGCAGCGCCCGCGCCTGGCTCGCCCGGCTCTAGCCCGCCCCTGCCCGACCCGGCCCGGACCGCGGACGCGGCCGGATCCCCCGGATGTGCTTCGCTGGGGCCGTGCGGATCGACTTCAAGCCCTCGGCCGAGCCCACGCTCGGCGTCGAGTGGGAGCTCGCGCTGGTCGACCGCGGCTCCCGCGACCTGGCCAACGCCGCCTCGGAGCTCCTGGGGGCCGCCCAGGCCCGGCTGCCCGACCCCGGCCAGCTGCACAAGGAGCTGCTGCGCAACACCATCGAGGTCGTCACCGGCGTCTGCCACACCGTCGGCGAGGCCGTCGAGGAGCTGCGTCGCGCCCTCGAGGTCGTGGTGCCGGTCGCCGACGAGCTCGGCGTCGACCTGTACGGCGGCGGGACGCACCCGTTCGCGTCGTGGACCGCGCAGCAGCTGACCGAGGGCCACCGCTACGAGGAGCTGATCAACCGCACCCAGTGGTGGGGGCGGCAGATGCTCATCTGGGGCGTGCACGTCCACGTCGGGCTGCCCGAGCAGAGCCGGGTGATGCCGGTGCTGTCCTCGCTGCTCAACCACTACCCGCACCTGCAGGCGCTCTCGGCGTCCTCGCCGATCTGGGCGGGGGTGGACACCGGGTACGCCTCGAACCGCGCCTTGATGTTCCAGCAGCTCCCCACCGCCGGACTGCCGTTCCAGTTCCAGACCTGGGCGGAGTTCGAGTCCTTCGCCTCCGACCAGCTGCGCACCGGCGTGATCGACGACCTCAGCGAGATCCGGTGGGACGTGCGGCCCGCTGCCCACCTGGGCACGCTGGAGAACCGGGTCTGCGACGGCATCTCCTCCTTCGACGACCTCGCCGCGATCGTCGCCCTGTGCCACTGCCTGGTGGTCGACCTCGACACCCGCGCCGCGGCCGGGGAGCGGCTGCCGACGATGCCGCCCTGGCACGTGCAGGAGAACAAGTGGCGCGCCGCCCGCTACGGCCTCGACGCGATCGTGATCCTCGACGCCGAGGGGGACGAGCGGCTGGTCACCGACGACCTCGCCGACCTGCTGGTCCGGCTCGAGCCGACCGCCGAGCGGCTCGGCTGCGCCGCCGAGCTGGCCTCCGTGGCCGACATCCCGCGCCGCGGCGCCTCCTACCAGCGCCAGCGCGCGGTCGCCGAGGAGTCCTCGGGGGACCTCGTCGCGGTCGTGGACTCCGTCGTCACCGAGCTGCGTGACGGCCTCGGGCGCTAGCCAGGTCCGCCGGCCAGGACCCCGTCAGGAGCCGGTCAGGAGCCGTCGGCGGGCGGCACCATCTCCAGCCGTACGCCGAGCAGCCGGACCGGCCGATCCCGCTCGACCCGGTCCAGCAGCCCGGCCGCGGCGTCGGCGAGGGCCGCGGGGTCGGCGGTCGGCGCCGGCAGCGTGAAGCTGCGGGTCACCGTGGTGAACGGCCGGTAGCGCACCTTCAGCCCCACCCGGGCCGCCGGCCTGCCCTCGGCCGCGATGTCGGCGCTCGCGGCCCGGGCGAGCCGGCGGACGGCCGCCTCGACCTCGGCCCAGTCCTCCAGGTCGGCCTGGAAGGTCTCCTCCCGCCCGTGCCCACGGGGGACGTACGGCGTCGGGTCGACCGGGCTGGTGTCCACGCCGCGCCCCAGCCGGCGGTACCACGGCCCCATCGTCGGCCCGAGCTCGGCGGCCAGCGCGCCCGCGTCGGCGGCCGCCAGCTCCGCGACGGTCTCGATGCCGAGCTCCGCCAGCTTCTTCGCGGTCCGGCGGCCCACGCCCCACAGCGCGTCGGTCGGCCGGTCGCCCATCACCTCGAACCAGGTCTCCTCGGTCAGCCGGAAGGTCCCCCGCGGCTTGCCGAGGTCGGTCGCGATCTTCGCCCGCAGCTTGTTGTCGCCGATCCCCACCGAGCAGTGCAGGCCGGTCGCCTCCAGCACCGCCGCCCGCACCTGCTGGGCCAGCTCCTCCGGCCCGGTGCTGGTGGGGGTCCCTCCCCCCACCCCCTCCACGCCGCGGTCGGTGTCCGAGACGGCGGCCGGGTCGACCGCGAGGAACGCCTCGTCCCAGCCGAGCACCTCCACCACCACCGGAGCGCCGTCCCAGGTGACGGCGCGCAGGGTCGCCATCACCTCCGCCGAGGCCGCGTCGTACGCCGGCTTGTCGACCGGCAGGAACACCGCCTCCGGGCACTTCCGCGCCGCCACCCGCAGCGGCATGCCCGAGCCGACGCCGTGCGCCCGCGCCTCGTACGACGCCGTGGACACCACCCCGCGCTCGGTCGGGTCGCCGCGGCCGCCGACGACCACGGGCCGACCGGCGAGCTCGGGGCGACGCAGCACCTCCACCGCCGCGATGAACTGGTCCAGGTCGACGTGGAGCACCCACCCCGACCGCGGGTCGCGGGCCCCGGTCATCGCGGTGGGGGCGGCAGGGCGTTGGTGGACTCCATCTGGTCCATGCCGGTGATGAGCAGCAGGTCGACCACCACCGACCGCAGCTGCACCAGCACCACCTCGGCGTTCATCTCCGTGGCCCGCTCGACCCGGCCCGAGGCGTCGCCGACCGCCAGCAGCACGGAGCGTGCCGCCTCCGGGGTCCGGTCCGCCTCGAGCTCGTCGGCCACCCGGTCGGCGGCGTCGGCGACGTCGCGGGCCAGCAGGGCGTAGGAGGAGGGCACGGGCCGCCGGTGGTAGGCCAGCACCGCCACCTGCCGCACCAGCACCCGGGTGCTGCGCAGGGCGCGGTCCAGCGGCTCGACCAGCTCGCTCATCCGGCGCAGGCCGGCGCGGTGCCGGACCCGGAACGGCGAGGACGCCACGACCGAGCGGCCCTCCTCGGCGGCGGCCTGGAGCTCGCGGATCAACCGGTCGGTCGAGCGCGCGTCGGACAGCAGCGCGAGGCCCTGCTCCGAGGCCCCCTCATCCATCACCTGGGCCGCCGCGCGGGTCAGCTCTGCGATCTTGCGGACCACCAATCCCGCCTGCTCCCGGGGCCGGCGCAGCGGCGCCGACGGCACCACCGTGGCCGCCACGAGGGCGACGGCGCCGCCGATCAGCGCGTCGGTCCAGCGGACCAGGCCCACCCCCGGGTCGGGGACCAGCGTGGACACGACGATCGACTGCACCGCTGCCTGGGTCACCACCAGCTGACCCCCGTCGAGGAGGAAGGCCGTCGACATCGCCAGCGTCACCACGAGCACCAGCTGCCACGCGCCCGTGCCGATCTGGAGGGTGAGCAGGTCCCCGACCAGGACGCCGACGGCCACGCCGACGGTGACCTCCGCGACCCGGCGCAGGCGCTGGCCGTAGGACGTGCCCAGGCTCACCACCGCGGCGACCGGCGCGAAGAACGGGGTCGGGTGGCCGAGGAGGTCGGCGGCGACGAACCAGGCGACCCCGGCCGCGATCGCGCACTGCCCGATCTGCCAGCGCTTGGCCGAGAGCCGGGCCAGCCGCGCACGCACCGAGGTGCGGCTCCGGGTCCGGAGTCGGTCGACCGGCCCGGGTTCGTGCATGCCGCCGATCGTGCCAGACCGCGACACGCCCCGCCCGTGCGCGCCGGGCCCCGGCCGCCGCCCCCGTCCCTCCCCGGGCCGCGGGCCTCAGGACCCCTCGGCCTGCGACCGGGCGTAGTTGATCGCCCGCTTGATCTCGGCCAGGTCGCGGTACCAGGTCCGCACCTCGCTGCGGCAGCGGACGCGGGCCACCTCGGTGTCGTACTCGTTGCACTCCGCCCGCGCCTCGGAGTCGGTCGGCGGGAACTGCTCGGAGCCGTCGTAGCGCCGGATCTCGAAGCCGTTCGCCTTGTCCCCCGTCACGCTGACGATGGTGCTCGGCAGCGGCTTGTAGGTCTTGTCGGCCTCCGGTCCCAGCGCCGCGCCCGTCCCCGCGGCCGCCAGCGCCGCCCCGCCGGCGAACCCGCCGAGCACCAGCCCGGCCACCACCCCGGCGACCGCCCCGGCAGCCGTCCTGCCCGTCGTACCCGTCGTGTTCTGCTTGCCCATGTCTGTCTCCCGAGCTCAGGCACCGGCGAGTTCCGGTGCGAGCAGGACGCTAGGAGCGCCGAGGGACGGTCCGGCCGGCCTCGGGCCCGGGCTGTGGAGACCGACGCCGGGCGGCGACCTGTGCACGCGAGCCGGGCCGCGGCCAGACGTGGACGACCGCTCTTGTGGCAACCGTCACGGAGGGACACACTCGCCCCTGACCGCCGCGCCGGCACGCCGGCACCCTCGCGACGAAAGGCCCTCCGTGGTCACTCCGATCGACCCCACCTCGCTGGCGTTCCTCATGGCCGAGAACCGCAGCATGCCGATGCACGTCGGCGGTCTCCAGCTCTTCGAGAACCCGGTGGACGCCGGCCCGCACTACACCCGGCAGATGTATGAGTGCATGCGCGACATCGACGAGATGTCGCCGTTGTTCCTCAAGCACCCGCACCGCTCCCTGCGCACCGCGGGGCAGCTGGTGTGGACGCAGGACGAGCACTTCGACATCGACCACCACGTCCGGCACAGCGCGCTCCCCTATCCCGGCCGGATCCGCGAGCTGCTCGACCTGTGCGGCCGGCTCCACGCGACCCGCCTCGCCCACGAGCGCCCGCTGTGGGAGGCGCACGTCATCGAGGGGCTCCGCGACGGCCGGGTGGCGCTCTACACCAAGGTCCACCACGCGCTCGTGGACGGCGTCTCCGCGATGCGGCTGATCCAGAGCGTGCTGAGCGAGGACCCCGACGAGCGCGGCATGCGCGCCCCCTGGGACGCCCACCCCCGCGCCGGCACCGATGCGCGCACGCGGGACCGCTCGGTCGACCTCGCCGAGATCCCGGTGCAGGCGCTGCGGAGCGCGGTCGGTCTCACCGCCGAGGCGGCCGGCCTGCCGGCGGCCCTGGTCCGCACCCTCACCAAGGGCCTGCGCAACGAGACCTCCGCGCTCTCGCTCTACGCGCCGCGCACCATGTTCAACCAGCGGATCACCGGCTCGCGGCGCTTCGCCGCCCAGGACTGGCCCATCTCGCGGCTGCGCGCGGTCGGCGCGGCGACCGGCACGACCCTCAACGACGTGGTCCTCGCGATGTGCAGCGGCGCGCTGCGGGCCTACCTGCGCGAGCTCGACGCGCTGCCACCCTCCTCCCTCGTCGCGATGGTGCCGGTCGGCCTCAACGCCAAGCAGTCGCAGATCGCCAATCCCGACGGCGGCAACGCGGTCGGCGCGGTGATGGTCCAGCTCGCCACCAACCACGACGACCCCGCGCGCCGCCTCGACCTCATCCACACCTCGATGCGCGACGGCAAGCAGGCGCTCTCGTCGATGACGCCGATGCAGATCGTCGCGATGAGCGCGCTCGGGCAGGCGCCGGCCATCCTCACCCCGGCGCTGCGGATGCAGGGGCTGGTCCGGCCGCCGTACAACGTGATCATCAGCAACGTCCCCGGCCCGCGCTCGCCGCGCTACTGGAACGGCGCGCGCCTCGACGGCACCTACCCGCTCTCGATCCCCATCGACGGGATGGCCCTCAACATCACGTGCACGTCGTACGACGACAAGCTGGCCTTCGGCGTGACCGGCTGCCGCCGCACCGTCCCGCACCTCCAGCGACTGCTCGTCCACCTCGACGACGAGGTCGCCGCGCTGGAGAAGGCCGCGGGGGTCGCCTGAGCGGCCCCCCCAGGTCAGCCCACCAGGTCAGCCCACCAGGTCAGCCGGCCGGTCGGCGGACGGCTCCCAGCCCACCCGCTCCTCCAGGCCCCCGCCGAGCAGGCGGTCGACGGCGCGCAGCCGGGCGCGGGTGATGTCGGCGACGGTGAGCAGCCCGGCGGCGTGGGCGTTGGAGCCCGGCCGGGTCGGCTCGGCGGAGTTGACCGAGACGCAGGTCCGGGCGCCGCCGTCGGCGGCGTTGGCCAGCGCGACCGCGTGGCCGGTGGTGCCGCTGCCGGCGAAGGGGTCCAGGACGACGGCGTCGGGCGGCATGGTGCCGAGCACGCGGCGGACCAGCCCGGTCGGCTTGGGTGACTCGAAGACGTGCCCGACGAGGTCCTTGAGCTCGGCGACGGCGGTGTCGGTGGAGCCGATCTCCTCGGCCAGCCAGATGGTGGGCAGCTTCTTGCGGCGGCCGCCCTCCCGGTCGAGCCAGTCGCGCTGGAAGACGTCGACCCGCTCGCCGGCGCGACCCCGGACCACCCGGCAGACCAGGTCGCCGGGGCGCTCCTCGATGAGCGGGCGGCTCCACCGCCACACCGCCGGGCGCCCGTCGCCGAAGACCGGCGTGACCTCGACGGCGCCGGGGAAGGGCGCGGTCGCGACCCGCCCGCCCTCCGGGTCGCCCCACAGGGGGAAGTGCAGCGTCGGGGAGGTGATCGGGTTGAACTTCTTGTTGGTGTTGCGCAGCGGCAGGTGCCGGTGGCGCCGGCCGGTCGCCTCGTCGAGGAGCGGGAAGTCGCGCTCGTCGACGGTCTCGGCGCTGCTGGCGTCCAGGACGGTCCGGCGGGCGTCGCGGGCGTAGACGAGGAGGTACTCGTGGCTCGTCGCGAACCCGCGGCCCAGCTGCCGGCCCTTGGGGTTGAGGTTGACCACGACCTGGGCGAGGAAGTTCTGCTCCCCCATCACCTCGTCCAGCAGCAGCCGCAGCCGCGCCGCCTCGTTGTCGTCGATGCTGACGAACAGCGCCCCCGTCTCGCGCAGCAGGTCGCGGCAGGCCTCGAGGCGCGGCGCCATCATCGCCGCCCAGGCCTCGTGCCGGCTGCCGGGCCGGCCGCCGGCGTCGCGGAAGTCGTCGCGGTAGGCGAAGTCGTGCCCGGTGTTGTACGGCGGGTCGGTGCACACCAGGTCGACCTGCTCACCGGCGGCCGCCATCGCCCGCATCACGGCGAGGTTGTCGCCCTCGACGAAGGTGTTCCACGGCCGCACCCGCCCGACCCTAGGTCCGGCGGGGTGTGGTTGGGGGGAGCCCTGCCGGGACACGATGGGTTCGTGGACCACCGGGAGCGGCGCCGGCACGGCCCGGCACTGCCGGGCCTCCTCGTCGCGTGCGTGCTCGCCGGGCTGGTCCTGCTGCGCGACCCCGGCGCGAGCGGCGACCGGCTGCGCGAGCTGTTCGGCACCCAGGAGCGCCGCGCGGAGGTCGTCGCCCTGCCGGCCGGCGCCGGTGAGTACGAGTTCGCCGCGACCCAGCCCGGCTCCGAGGAGCCGGTCAGCTGGAACCCCTGCCGCGACATCGAGTACGTCGTCAACCCGGCCGGCGCCCCCGCGCACTGGCCGCAGCTGGTCGAGCGCAGCATCGCGACCCTGTCCGAGGCGACCGGCTTCCGCTTCGTCTACGGCGGGGAGACCGACGACCGCAACTTCACCTCCCGGATCGGCGCCCTGGGGCGCTCGGCGCCGGTGCTCATCGGGTGGGCGGACGCCGAGGAGGTCGAGGAGCTCGCCGGGGACGTCGCGGGCGTGGGCGGCGCGGCGTACCTGGAGTCCACGGGCCGGTGGACCTACACCACCGGCATGGTCGTCCTCGACACCGACGTCTTCGTCGACCTGCCCCCGGGGTCCGACCCGCGGGAGCTCGACCTGCAGGCCGCGATCCTCGACCACGAGCTCGGCCACGTCGTGGGGCTCGGGCACGTCGACAGCCGCGAGGAGCTGATGTACGCCGACAACGTCGGCCGCACCTCCTTCGGCACCGGCGACCTCCAGGGCCTCGCCCTGCTCGGCGCCGCCCCCTGCTCCTGACGCACCGCACCCCACCGCCCACCGACCGGCCGTGACCCGGCGGGCCCATCGAGCGTTGACGAGGCGCCGCACCCCTCCGACCCGCCGCCGACCGACAGGGCTCCCATGCGCCGTACCGCCGTCACCCTCGCCGCATCCCTCGCCGCCTCCCTCGCCCTGCTGGCCGGCGGGGTCGCCGTCGCCCCGACCGCCCCGGCGGCGAGCACCCCAGCGGCGGCCGCCGCCCCGGCCGGGGGCGGGGTGACCGCCCGCGACGCGTGCCTGGCGAGCGTGCCCGATCCGGGCGGGACGGCCCCGGTCGAGATCTGCTACACGATCTTCAAGCCGGCGCGCGCCTCCGCCCGGCGCCCGGTCCCGATGGTGATGCACAGCCACGGCTGGGGCGGCCAGCGGGCCGAGCAGGCGGAGGTACAGGCCTACCTCGACGCCGGCTACGGCGTGCTCACCTTCGACCAGCGCGGCTTCGGGGAGTCCGGTGGCCACGCCCACGTCGAGAACCCCGCCCTCGAGGGCCGCGACGTCCGCGCCCTGGTCGGCGTCGTCGCCCGACTGCCGTGGGTGCGCCAGGACGGCCCCGGCGACCCCCGGCTCGGCGCGGTCGGCGGCAGCTACGGCGGTGGCTACCAGTACCTCGGTGCCTTCGAGCTGCTCCGCACCCGCGGCACCCCGGTCTTCGACGCCCTCGTCCCGCAGATCACCTGGCACGACCTGAGCCAGAGCCTGGCCCCGAACGGTGTCGTGCGCACCGAGTGGGCGCTCGCGCTCAGCGCCGCGTCCCTGCTCAGCGACGCGCTTCCGCCGACGGTCTACAAGGCGCTGATCGAGGGCGCGGCGCTCGGCGTGTGGCCCGACGGCTCGATCCCGGGCACCGAGGACATGGTGCGGTTCTTCCGCAAGAACGGTCCGAAG
This sequence comes from Nocardioides marmotae, assembly GCF_013177455.1. NCBI lineage: Bacteria > Bacillati > Actinomycetota > Actinomycetes > Propionibacteriales > Nocardioidaceae > Nocardioides > Nocardioides marmotae. The sequence continues at coordinate 857,924 of NZ_CP053660.1, read as the reverse complement.
TGGCACGTCGACCGCGGACGCCGCCTCGACATCCCGATGCTGCTGGGCCAGGGCACCACCGACGGCCTCTTCCCGCTCGAGCAGGGCTTCCGGAACTGGCGCAGCGCGATGACCGCCCGCGCCCGCGAGCGCAGCATCTTCGTCGGCTACAACGGCGGCCACGTCCTGCCCGCGATCCTCCCGGCCGGCACGAGCGCCGACACCGACCCGTGCAGCCGCAAGCTCGCCGGCGGCGACTTCGAGAAGCTCTCCGTCCGCTTCCTCGACCACGTCCTCCGGGGCCGGCCCACCTCGCTGCGCGGCTTCGGGCGGATGCACCTGGCCACTCCCGGCGACCGCTGCACGACGATCACCTCCCCCGCCGCGAACACCACCCGGAAGGTCGGCACCGTCGCCACCCTCACCGGCGTCGGCACCCCGCTGTCCTACCCGGTCGCCGCCGGCCCGATCCGCGTCGCCGGCACGCCGTACCTCACCGGCCAGATGACCGCCCTCGGCGTGCAGAACCGCGCCTTCTACGGCCTCGCCGTCGGCACCAGCCCACTGGACGCCCGCCTGGTGCAGAACAACGTGCTGCCCATCGACGAGCCGGCCCCCGTCCTCGGGGAGCGCCGTCGCGTCGCGCTGCCGTCGGTGGCCGTCGACGTGCCGAAGGGGCAGAACCTCTACCTCATGGTCACGCCGGTCTCCGACACCTTCCTCGTCATGGGGTCGCGACTGCCCGGGGTGGTCACGATCGAGGACACAGTCGTCCATCTCCCGGTGGTCGGCCGGTGATCGGCCTAGCCTTGCGCGGGTGCGCGCCCGACTCTCCCTGACCGCCGGCGCCCTGGCCGCTGCCCTCAGCCTGGTGACCGCGGCCGCCGCGGCCGGCCCCGGGAGCGCCCCCGACCACGCCCGCAACGACCTCCCCAGCGACCTCCGCCGCGACCCCGGGAGTACGCCGGGCAGCGGGCCGGACCTCCGCGCCGAGCGCGGCCCCGCGCACACCTCCGACGGCCAGCCGGGCCTGCTGGCGCCGGTCCTCCCGCGGCTGCTCCGGCAGGGCGCCGCCACCAGCACCGACCCGGTCCGCTCGACGGTCTCGCCCGGCGTGACGCTCACCCGCTGGGACGAGGCCGACCCGCGCGGAGCGCAACGGTTCTCGCTGCTGACCGTCGACCCGTCGGTCCCCGGCGTCTCCCTCGACTACGCCGGCCCGCGGCGGGTCTCCGGCACCGCCACCCTCCCGACCCTGCTCTCCCCGGCGTACAACGGTCCCGGCACCGTCGCCGGGGTCAACGGCGACTTTTTCGACATCGGCGACACCGGCGCTCCGCTCGGCACCGGCCGCGACGTCGAGCGCGGCGTGCTCCACGCCCGGCTGTCCGGCTGGACCTCCTCCTTCGCCGTCGACCGGCAGGGCCGGCCCTGGATCGGCGAGGTGCCGCTGCGGGCGAGCGTCAAGCAACGCCCCGGCCTGCGGATCACCAACCTCAACTCGCCGTTCGTGGAGCCCGGCGGGATCGGGATCTACACCGCCGCGTGGGGCACCACCTCGGGCTACCGGGTCACCAGCGGGCAGAAGCGCGGGGTGCGGATGGTGCTGGTGCGCGGCGGCAAGGTCGTGCGCACCCGGGCGAAGCTCCCCAGCGGCCAGCCGATCCGCGGCGTGCTGCTCGTCGGGCGCGGCCCGGGAGCCAAGGCGCTCGGCACGCTGCGCAAGGGGGCCCGGCTCGACGTGACGTGGGGGCTCCAGGGCGGGCCGCGGATGGCGATCAGCGGCAACAAGGTGCTCATCCGCGAGGGCCTGGTGGAGGTGGTCGACGACCGGGTGATGCACCCGCGGACCGCGATCGGCATCGACCGCGACACCGGCGAGGTGCTGGTCCTGGTCGTCGATGGGCGCTGGACGTGGAGCCGCGGCGCGACGATGGTCGAGCTCGCCGCGACGATGGCCGACCTCGGTGCCGACGAGGCGCTCAACCTCGACGGCGGCGGCTCGACGACGATGATCACCCGCGGCGCCGACGGTCGCCTCGGCGTGGTCAACGCCCCCTCCGACGGCAGCCTGCGCAAGGTCGCCAACGGCCTCCAGGTGCGCTACCGCCCGCCGGGCGGCTGAGCCCCCGCCTGACCCCCGGGCTGCCGCGCCGGGCGACGGGCCGTCGGGAGACCGGTCAGGCGACGGCGAGCGCGACGGTGGTGACCGGCGCGCGGCACTCCTCGGAGGACTTCGGCACGTCGGTCTGGATGGCGTTGCCGCGCAGCGTGGCCGAGGTCGGCGACTCGCAGCCCACCGCCACGACCTGCGCGAGGATGCCCTGCTCCTCCCCGAGCACCACCTGGCCCACCCGGGTGCGGACCTGCTCGGCGAAGGCGGGGTCGAACTGCTCGAGGAAGGCCTCGAGGTCCGCCTCCTCGGTCACCGGGACGGCCTCGGCGGTGACGATCCCGCCGACGTCGGTGCCGCGCACCAGCTTGATCTCGACGCTCTCGACGCCGTCGGCGTCGAGGGGGTCGACCGTCTCCTGCGTGGGGCTGGGAATGCCGGCGACGGCGCTCTCCGACGGATCGCCGTCGGCCTCCCCGCAGGCGGCGGTCGAGCCCACGGCGAGGGCGAGGACGGCGGACAGGGCGAGGGTTCCGAGATGACGTCGCATACCGCTGGGACGGTACCCGCGCCGCGGGCGTTCCACCCGCCGCTGGCATGCTCGGGGCGTGCCCTCGTCCTTCACCCGCGCGGAGCTGGAGTCCTTCCGCGACCGGGAGGTGCCCGACCTGCTGCCCGGGCCGGAGGGCCCGGAGCTGCGGCTGCTCTTCGTCGGGATCAACCCCGGCCTGTGGACCGCGGCCACCCAGACCCACTTCGCCCACCCCGGCAACCGCTTCTACCCCGCGCTGCTGGCGGCCGGCATCGTCGAGCGCCGCATCGACCCCGCCGCGGGGATGACCGACGAGGACCGCGAGCACCTGCGCTCCCGCGGCATCGGGATCACCAACGTCGTCCGCCGCGCGACCGCGAAGGCCTCCGAGCTCTCCGCCGAGGAGTACCGCGCCGGCGGGCTCGCGCTCGTCGAGACCGTCCGCCGCACCCGCCCGCACGTGGTCGCCGTCGCCGGCATCACGGCGTACCGCGCCGCCTTCTCCCTGCCCAAGGCGGTCCCCGGCCGGCAGCCCGAGCCGCTGGCCGGCGCGGAGCTGTGGGTCGTGCCGAACCCCAGCGGCCTCAACGCCCACGAGACCGTCGCCTCGCTCGCCGAGGCGTACGCCGCCCCCGCACGCGCCGCGGGCATCCTCCCGGAGCGCTGACCCCGGCTCAGCCCTGCGGGTCGGGGAAGGGCTGGTCCTTGCCGAGGACCACGAGCCCGTCCTCGACGTGGAAGCCGCGGGCGCGGTCCTCCTCGTGGTCGACGCCGACCCGCGCGCCGGCCGGGACGACCACGTTCTTGTCCAGGATCGCGTTGTGCACCACCGCGCCCGGCCCGATCCGCACGCCCTGCATCAGCACCGACCCCTCGACCACCGCCCCGGCGGCCACGCCGACGGCCGGGGAGATCACCGAGCGGAGGACCGTGCCGCCACTGACGACCGAGCCGGGTGAGAGGACCGCCTCGTCGACGCGGGCCGGTGCGCCGTCGGCGCCCTGGACGACCTTGGCCGGAGGCTGCGGACCGTACGAGGTGTAGATCGGCCAGTCGAAGTTGTAGAGGTTGAAGACCGGGAGCGGCGAGACGACGTCCATGTGCGCGGCGTAGAAGGTGCCGATGGTGCCGACGTCGCGCCAGTAGCCGCGGTCGCGGTCGGTGGCGCCCGGCACGACGTTGTCGCGGTAGTCGTAGACCGCGGCCTGGGAGCGCCGGACGAACGCCGGGACGATGTCGGCGCCCATGTCGTGCTTGGAGCCGGTGGTGGTGGCGTCGCGGGTCACGGCCTCCACGAGCGCGTCGGCCTCGAAGACGTAGTTGCCCATCGAGGCCAGCACCTCGTGCGGGCTGTCGGGCAGGCCGACCGGGTCGGCCGGCTTCTCCAGGAAGTCGCGGATGCGGGTGGGGTCCTCGGGGTGCACGTCGATGACGCCGAACTGGTCGGCGATCCCGATCGGCTGCCGGATGGCCGCGACCGTGCACGCCGCACCGCTCTCGCAGTGCTGGGCGACCATCTGGGCGAAGTCCATCCGGTAGACGTGGTCGGCGCCCACCACCACGACGGTGTCGGGCCGCTCGTCGCGGATCAGGTTGAGCGACTGGAAGATCGCATCGCCGCTGCCGAGATACCAGTGCTTGCCGAGCCGCTGCTGCGCCGGCACCGGGGTGACGTAGTTGCCGAGCATCGTCGACATCCGCCAGGTCTGCGAGATGTGCCGGTCGAGGCTGTGGGACTTGTACTGCGTCAGCACCACGACCTTGAGGTAGCCGGAGTTGACGACGTTGGAGAGCGCGAAGTCGATGAGCCGGTAGATCCCGGCGAACGGCACGGCCGGCTTGGCGCGGTCGGCCGTCAGCGGCATCAGCCGCTTGCCCTCCCCGCCCGCGAGCACGATGGCCAGGACCTTCTTGCGTGACGTGGCGCGCATGCGGCGAGCGTAGACCCCCGCAGTAGGTTCGAGCCCGTGCGAGTCGATGTGCTGACCAAGGAGTACCCGCCCGAGATCTACGGTGGGGCCGGCGTGCACGTCGCCGAGCTCGTCCGGGCGCTGCGCCGCCGCGAGGACCTGACCACCCGGGTCCGCGCCTTCGGCGCGCCGCGGGAGGAGCCGGGGACCTCCTCGTACGCCGAGCCGGCCGAGCTCACCGGGGCCAACCCGGCACTGCGCACGCTCGGGGTCGACCTCGCCATGGCCGACGCCTGCGCGGGGGCCGACCTGGTGCACTCCCACACCTGGTACGCCAACCTCGCCGGTCACCTCGCCGGCCTGCTGCACGGCGTCCCGCACGTCGTCACCGCCCACTCGCTGGAGCCGCTGCGGCCGTGGAAGGCCGAGCAGCTCGGCGGCGGGTACGCCGTGTCGGGCTGGGCCGAGCGGACGGCCTACGAGGCGGCTGCCGCGGTCGTCGCGGTCTCCCACGCCATGCGCGACGACGTGCTGGCGGCGTACCCCGCCGTGGACCCGGCCCGCGTCCACGTCGTCCACAACGGCATCGACACCGACCTGTGGTCGCCGGTCACCGACCCCGACCGGGTCCGCGGCCACGGCCTCGACCCGGACCGGCCCTCGGTGGTCTTCGTCGGGCGGATCACCCGGCAGAAGGGGCTGCCGTGGTTCCTGCGCGCCGTCGCCGCGCTGCCGCCCGAGGTGCAGGTGGTGCTGTGCGCCGGCGCGCCGGACACCCCCGAGATCGAGGCCGAGGTCGTCGCGCTGGTCGCCGAGCTGCAGGCGACCCGCACCGGCGTGGTGTGGATCCGCGACATGCTGCCCCGCGCCGACGTGGTCGCGCTGCTGTCGGCGGCCACGGTCTTCGCCTGCCCGTCGGTCTACGAGCCGCTCGGCATCGTCAACCTCGAGGCGATGGCGTGCGAGACCGCCGTCGTCGCCACCGCCACCGGCGGCATCCCCGAGGTCGTGGTCGACGGGGAGACCGGCCTGCTGGTGCCGATCGAGCAGGCCACCGACGGCACGGGCACGCCCGTGGACCCCGACCGGTACGTCGCGGACCTCGCGGCCGCGCTGACCGAGCTCGCCACCGACCCCGCCCGCGCCGCCGAGATGGGCCGCGCGGGCCGCGTGCGGGCCCGGTCGGCCTTCGACTGGGACACCATCGCCGAGCGCACGGTCGAGGTCTACCGCTCCGTCATCTGAGCCGTCTCCTGGCCACCTGTCGTCCACAGGTGCGCGCCTCGGCGTGCTCCTCCCCAGGCGACGGTCACGGGCGAGCACGCCCGGGGCGATCGGCGCAGGCTCGCGCCATGACCTTCGCACCCGTGATCGAGACCCAGACCGACGTCGAGCGAGCCTGGCGCGCGCTGATGCGCCCGCTCGGCTGGACGCGCGCGAGCACCTGGCTGATGTTCGTCGGCCCCGACGGCCGGCCCTTCGCCCACCTGACGGAGATCGACGACTGCGAGGGGCCGCCGCCCGCCGACGTGGCCGCTCAGCTGGGCCGGCTGCTCGGCCACCTGCGCGACGGGCCGCTCCCGGCCGGCGTCCGGGTCGCCTTCCTCCGCTCCCGGCCCGGCGTGCACGGCATCGAGGACGACGACCGCGCCTGGGCCGCGACCCTCTACGCCGCCGCCCGCACCGCCGGCATGCCCGCCGAGGTCGTGCACCTGGCGACCGACGAGGACGTGGTCGCGGTCCCCATGGAGGAGGCGACCCTTCCCGCGACCACCTAGGAGTGGCTACGGTCCGCCGGTGACCACCCTGGTGTACCTCCTCCTCGGCGGCAGCGGACCGCTGCGCGACGCCCTCCTCGCGGGCGGCCTCCGGGACCGGCTCGCCGCTCTCGGGGCCGGCCGGCTCCAGGTCAACCTCGACGACGACCCGGTCGCCGACGCGATGCGGATCGCCTCCCCCGACGGGCCGGTCCGCGCGGTCGTGTCGGTGTGGACCGGCGACACGGCCACCGGGGCGGTCATCGGGGCGGTCACCGACGCGCTCGCCGGCGCGGTCGCCGGGTCCGGCGCGAGGCTGGCGGGCTACGAGGTCGAGCAGCGCCGGCCGCTGGAGCCGCCCGCGGTGCCGGACGGGGTGCGCGCGGACGCCCTGGCCAACGTGGCGGTGCTGCGCCGCCCGGCCGAGCTGGACGAGGCCGAGTGGCGGCACCGCTGGCTGGTCGACCACACCCCCGTGGCGATCGCGACGCAGGGCACCTTCGGCTACCTGCAGAACGTCGTGGTCGCGCCGGTGACCGCGGACGCGCCGTACGTCAGCGCGATCGTGGAGGAGCTGTTCCCGATGGCGGCCACCACCGACCTGCACGCGTTCTACGGCACCGGCGGCGACGACGCCGAGCTGCGCTCGCGGATGGAGCAGATGATGGCCAGCGTCTCCCGGTTCGGGGCCGACCGCGGCCTCGACCTGGCGCCGACCAGCCGCTACTGCTGGTCGCTGGAGCGGCGGGAGCGACGCGCGATCGCGTACGACGGCGCCCGGACGCGGCGCACCCAGGGGTAGTTCGGCAGGCCCGGCAGCTCGTTGAGGATCGCGTCGAACTCCAGCGCCGGGTCGTCCTCGGCGGCGCTGTCCGGGTCCACCGACTCGAGGTGGAGGTCGGCGAAGACCCGCCAGCCCGAGCGGAGGCCGGCGACGGCGAGCTCGACGTGGTGCTCGGCGACGTACCGCGCACCGAGGAGCACCGCGCCCTGCGGACCCCGGTAGGGGAACAGCGTGGTGAGTGGACGCGTGGTCATCCCCGCGGACGGCACGACGAGGAACCGGCTCACCGGACCCCAGCCGTTGGTCGAGAGCAGCACGTCGGCGTGCCGGCGGCCGTGCTCGACCGACTCCTCGGCGGCCTCGGCGGGGCTCGCCCCGCCGAGCGGCACCTTGATCGCGAGGCCGTGGATGTCGGGCAGGCCCTCGGGGAGGCCGATCCCCTTGGACTCCCGGGCGACCACCTCGTCGATCCCGGGCTCGTCGAGGAACCGCACCCCCGTGCCGGGCTCGACCCCGCGCCGCTCCAGGCGCCCGCGCAGCACCCGGCCGACCGGGTGCATCGGCTTCTCCGCCGGCCGGGCGGCCGCGAGGCCGCGGACGGCGGTGGCGATGACGGCGCCGCCGACCCGGGCGGGCAGGGCGGACAGGGTGTTGGTGGATCTCACGACGTCCTCCGAGGGGCGGTGGCGGTGCGGGGCGGGAGCCGGTGCAGGGCGACGTCGCCGAGGACGCCGTCGGCGACCCGGGCGGTCAGGTAGGTGCAGTGCGGCTGCTGCCGACGGTCGGTGGGCGACCCCGGGTTCAGCAGCCGCAGGCCTCGGGGCGTGGTGGTGTCCCAGGGGATGTGGCTGTGCCCGAAGACGAGCACGTCGAGGTCGGGGTACGCCGCGTCGGCGCGGGCCTCGCGCCCCTGCCGGCCGCCGGTCTCGTGGACGACCCCGAGGCGTACGCCGTCGAGCTCCACCCGGGCGACCTCGGGCAGCCGCGCCCGCAGGCCCGGGCCGTCGTTGTTGCCCCAGCAGGCCACGAGCCGCCGGGAGCGTTCCTCGAGCCGGTCCAGGGTGGCCTCGTCGACCCAGTCGCCGGCGTGGACGACGACGTCGGCCGCCTCGACCGCCGCCCACAGCGCGGCGGGCAGGTCCTTGGCCCGCTTGGGCAGGTGGGTGTCGGCCATGATCACCAGGTCCATCGGTCCTCGGGCCTCCTCCCCCAGCGTCGGCGGGGTGCTCGGGTCGTCGTGGATGTGCGTCGGGCTGTCACCGGGTTGTCACCGGGTCATCCGCAGGCGACGCAGCGGCGGGCCTCGGGGCGGACCTCGAGGCGCTCGGCCGGGATCGGGCGGCCGCAGCGCTCGCACACGCCGTACGTGCCGGCCGCCAGCCGGTCCAGCGCCGCCTCGATCTCGGCCAGGCGGCGCACCGCCTGCTGCACGAGGGTGTCGAGCTGGGAGCGCTCGAAGGCGATGGTCGCGCCCTCGGGGTCGTGCTCGTCGTCGGCGTTGGTGTCGCGCGAGGCCTCGACCATGCCGGTGTAGTCGCCGCGCAGGGCCACGAGCCGGCGGCTGACCAGGGCGTGCTCGGCCCGCAGCCGCTCCTCGGCCTCGGCGTGGTCGCCGTCGGCGTGGTCGGCGGCGTCGCCGGTCAGGCCGTCGCCTGGGCGCTGATGAGCAGGCACCCGAACTCCTGCCACGGCTGGCCCTGCCGGGCCACGGCCAGCTCCGCGGTGTGCCCGCCGACCATCCGGGCGGCGACGAGCAGCGGCTCTCCCCCGTCGGCCCCGTCGGCCGCCTCCGGGTCGGCCAGCACGCCGGTCATCGTCCACTCCAGCCCCGGCACCTCCGGGCGCACGCGTCGGCTGACCCGGCTCCACGTGGTGGCGGCCAGGACGAAGGTCAGGTCCGCCTCGCCCGCGCCGCGCTCGACATGCACGGTCAGGCCGCGCACCGGCGCCTGCGGCCCGAGGAGGCTCGCCTCGCGGGACTCGGTCACGACCACGTCGTCGGTGCCGGCGCGGTCGAAGTACGCGTGCCCGACAGGCTGGTCCAGCCCGCGGCGGTAGAGGCGCCCGCGCACGGGGACCGACAGCGGTCGGATGACCGACGCGGTCCGGGTGGCGAGGGTGAGGATCGACATGCGCAGGCGGTACCCGGACAGCTTGTCGCGGACACTCCTCCCGACGGCTGGTCTCGACCGGATCGAGCGCGGACGGCAGGCCTAATTGCTCCGCTGATCGAGCAGCGATCCGTAGCGGCCACCCTCGATGGTCGACCAGCGAGCCCTGGCGGCCACCCGCTGGTCGAGCAGCGAGCCCTGGCGGCCACCCCCGCTGGTCGAGCAGCGAGCCCTGGCGGCCACCCCCGCTGGTCGAGCAGCGAGCCCTGGCGGCCACCCGCTGGTCGAGCAGCGAGCCCTGGCGAGCGTGTCGAGGCCCGGTGAGGTGCGCAGGGCATCGGGGTGGTCGAGGCACCTGGGCGCGGCTGCCTGTCGGCTCGCGGTGGGCGGGGGTCGACCGTTGTGGTTGAGGCGGTCGAGGGATGCGCCCTGCCTCCGCTGGTCGAGCAGCGAGCCCTGGCGAGCGTGTCGAGGCCCGGTGAGGTGCGCAGGGCCTCGGGGTGGTCGTCCGGCCGCGGGTGGTGCGTTGTTGAAGGAGTTTGAGAAGGACGTGGTTGCGCGCCGCTGGGGTGCGGGTGCTTGGGCGCGGCTGCTTCTCGGCTCGCGGTGGGCGGGGGTCGACCGCCGTGGTTGCGGTGGTCGAGGGATCTGACTGCGGGGCGGACCTGGTCCGTCGGCTGGTCGGCCTATGTCCGCCGGTGGAAGGCGACCTTGCCGTCGGGGAGGTGGCTGGTCTCGAAGGCCGGGTCGTGGATCCGGGCGTGGTGACGCGGGCAGAGGTTGCGGGCGTTGGCGAGATCCGTCGTGCCGCCACTGGACCAGGGCTGGTCGTGGTGGGCGTGGCACAGATGGGCCGGCCAGTCGCAACCTTCCGCGGTGCAGGTCGGCTGGGTCAGGTTCAGCCCCCGCCGCTGAGCCCCGGAGAACAGCCGCGTCTTCCGGCCGAGGTCGAGCAGCTCAGACCTGGTGCCAAGGACGGCCGGGATGAGTCCGGCTTCGCATGCGAGGCGTCTGGCGGTGGCGGCAGAGATGACGCCGCCGTCGTCGAGCACCCCCCGGCGCGAGCCCACCGCCGAGGGACTCGTGATCGAGGGTGACGACGACGGTGGCGTTGAGGCCGCCGAGCCTGGGGAGCGTGTCGGTGGGGAGCCGTTCGAGGAGCTCGCAGAACGCATCCCCCATCCGTTCCGGTGATGGCCGGCGCTCGATCTCCTCGGCCGCGTCGGGATCTTCGGTGCGGGTCGCGGCTTGATGCTTCGGTGCGGCGTACGCGAGCAGGGTCTTGTGGAGCATCGCGGCGTGCAGCTCGGGGATCGAGAACTTCCCGCGGACCGAGCCCTTCCCGTCGGGGCACATGGTCAGCCACGCGTTCGCGCGGGCCTCCCGTTCCTCCCGCTCCAAGGCACGGGCGTCCCGGGCCTCACCGACCTCGGGAGCGACCACGGTGAGGACGTGCTTGGCGAGCACCGCCAGCGTCTTCGGGTCGAGATGCGCCGCCTCGTCGAGGAGGTGCTGCTCGGCACGGGCCGGGACGGTGGGGTCCTCCAGGTCCTCGGGCAGCCGATCGACACAGGAGGTGATCACCCGGGCGTGGTCGATGGAGATCGCGCCCTCGACCAGCGCGGCCGAGGTGGGCTCGTGCCGGTTGAGGGACTCCGCGAGCCGGGCCCGGCCCTTGGCCACCCGCCGCTCCTGCCGGGTCCGGTGGGCCCACCACGAGGCGGTGTCGGTTGCACCGGCGCGTTCGCCGGCATGCCGCCGGTCGGCCTCCGCGACCAGGCGGAGTGCGAGGGCATCGGCCTGCGCGCGGAGCTTCTCGGCCTCCAGGAGGGTGGCCTCGACGTCCTCGTCCGACATCGACCACAGGTCCGCTGTGGCGGCTGCGCGGGTCTTCTTCCGGGACTTCGCGACAGCCCGGCACACGGTGTGTGCGTGGTGTCGGGCGTCCTTGGCCATGGGTCTACTCAAGCACCGACCACCGACAGTCGAAGCGCTGTTTCCCCAGGTCAGACCGCATGTTGAGACGCGAATGCGATCAGCTTCGGGCCCCGCCCCGGCGGCCGCGGCCCCGTGCCTCGACGGCGTCCAGGTACGCCTGCACGATCGCGTCCACGCCCTGGTCGACGTCGAGCACGATGCCGCCCTCGTCGGGCTCCAACGGCTCGAGCGTCGCGAGCTGCGAGGTCAACAGCGACGCGGGCATGAAGTGCCCGGCGCGCACGGACTGCCGGCGGGCGATCACGTCAGGGTCGCCGTCGAGCAGCACGAAGGTGGTAGCGGGGGCGTGGTGGCGCAGCTGGTCGCGGTAGGCCCGCTTCAGCGCCGAGCAGCTCATCACCCCGCCGTCGAGGTGGCGGGCCAGCCACCGGCCGACCTCCTCCAGCCAGGGTCGGCGATCGCCGTCGTCGAGGGGCTCACCGCGCGACATCTTCGCGATGTTGGCCGCCGGGTGGAGGTCGTCGGCGTCCGCGAACGGCACCCCCAGTCGCCGCGCGAGCGCGGCCCCCACCGTCGACTTGCCCGACCCCGAGACGCCCATGACGACGAGCAGGTGGCCCATGCGCGTCACCGTACGCCGGGCGGCAGCAGCGTCTCGGTGAGGAAGTCGGCCGCCGCCCGCTCGAAGACCGGCCGGTGCCGGAGCATCGCGTGCCCGGCCCCCGGGACCTCGCGCCACTCGACGTCGGCCCGGCGGCGCAGCCGATCGGCGACCGCCCGCGCTCGCTCGGGCGCGGCCACCCGGTCCTCGGTGCCGTGCACGAGGAGCACCCGCCGTCCCGCGAGGTCGGCGTCGTCGGCGCGGTGCAGCCACGGGTTGAGCGCCACGACCGCGGCCACCCGCGGGTCCTGGCCGGCCAGCAGCGCGGCCCGCCCGCCGAGCGAGTGGCCGACGAGGCCGACCGGCAGGTCGCCGTACCGCTCCCCCACCCGGTCCATCGCCCAGCGGGCGTCGTCGACCGGGGTGCGGCCCGTCCCCCACCCGCGCCGGGCGTTGAGGACGCGGTGCACCGCCAGCCGCCCGCGACCGGCGCGGGCGATGCGCGCCGCGACGGGCACCATCCGCAGCACCGAGAGCTGCCACGGGCTGACGAGCGGGTCCTCGGGCCGCTGGTCGCCGCCGTGCAGCACGAGCACGACCGCCTCCGCCCGGGGCGGCGTGCGGGTGGCGACGAGACGGGGCTGGCTCACCGGCGCACGGTACCCGCGGCGGACCTCAGGCGGACCTCAGTCCAGCGGGCCGAGCCGACGGATCTCGAGCTCGACCTCGCGCCGCTGGCGCTCCCGGAGCCGCTGGAGGCGGGCCTGCTTCTGCTCCCGGCTCAACGCGCGCCAGGACCCTCGCGGCCGGGGGCGCGTGGCGGCGTACATGGCGCCATCGTGGCGGGACGTGCCGAGGGCTGTCGAGGTGTTTTCGGCACCGCGCGGGCCGGGGCTGGTCCTACGCTGGCGGCCATGGGCGAGCGCAACGTGCTGGGCGGGGAGCTGGTGCCCTGTGGCACCGACCCGCTGACCGGCTTCTACCGCGACGGGAGCTGCTCGTGCGGCTCCGACGACGTCGGGCTGCACGCGGTGTGCGCGGTGATGACCGCCGACTTCCTCGAGCACCAGCGCTCGGTCGGCAACGACCTGACGACGCCGCGGCCCGAGTGGCACTTCCCCGGGCTGCACCCGGGTGACCCGTGGTGCGTGGTGGCGGGTCGGTGGCTGCAGTCCTACCAGGCCGGCGCCGCCGCGCCGGTCGTGCTGGCCGCGACCAACGAGCGGGCGCTGGAGGTGGTCCGGATCGAGCTGCTCGAGGAGCACGCCGTCGACGTGCCGCCCGACCTCAGCTCGCTCGGTTGACCGCTCTCCGGCCCAGACGGCCCGGCCGACCCAGCAGGCTCAGCGCAGGCGCCACACGCCCGGCGTACCGGGCTCGATGACGCCCTCGTCCTGAAGCGCGCGGCGCGCCTTGCGGGCCGCGAGCTGCCAGCGCGGCTCGCCGGTGGGCGAGGGGTCGCGGTCACCGGGGCGCAGGGCCTCGCCGAGCAGCTCGTCGAGCGCGGGGAAGACCTCGTCGGCCGGCAGCTCGCCGCCGTGCTCCTGGAGCAGCGCGACGATGGGCGCCTTGAGCTCGTCGGGCGAGGTCCACTTGCGCGGCGGGGCCTTCTTCACCGGGGTGCCGGGCACGCGCGCCGGGGTCCGGGTGCGGACGGGGGCGGCCTTCTCGGCCGGCACCGGCACCGGCTCGGGGCGCCCGTGCACGCACTGGCTCAGCGGGAGGTCGCACAGCTCGCAGTAGTCCTCGGCCACGTCGACCCAATCTACGGACCCCTGTCCAGCGCTCGCGCGCGGGTCCGCCGACCCGCCCGGCAGCGAGTCGTGCGTCACCGCCTGCGCAGCAGGACCAGCACCTCGTAGTGGCGGGTGTTGGGGAACATGTCGAGCAGCCGCCCGCGGACCGGGGCGTAGGACGGCATGGCCGCCAGGTCGGCCGCGAGCGTCCGGGCGTTGCAGCTGGAGTAGAGCACGTGCGGGACCCCGGAGCCCTCCAGCCACCCGGCGAGCTGGTCGCCGATGCCGCGCCGGGGCGGGTTGACGACGACGAGGTCGGGCCGCGTGTCCCCCGCCGCGTCGAGCGCGTACGCCGTCGCGTCGCCGGCCACGAACCGCGCGTCCGACAGGCCGGCCGCCGCGGCGCTGTGCTCCGCGGAGCGCACCGCCTCCGCGGAGATCTCCACGCCAGTGACGGCCCGGCCGGGCGCCGCGAGGTGCAGCGCGAACCCGCCGACCCCGCAGTAGAGGTCCCACACCGAGGCAGGCGCGAGCTCGGCGACCCAGGCCGACGCCTCGGCGTACAGCGCGACCGCCATCGCGGTGTTGGTCTGGAAGAAGCTGCGCGGGCGCAGGTGCAGGGTGACCGCCCCGAGCGGCATCGCGAGCGTCGAGGACGGGGTCAGCACCAGCTCGCGCTCCCCCTCGAGCACGGCCTTGTGGTCGGGCTGGAGGTTGACCGTCGCGACCGCGACCGGGAGTCGCTCGAGCAGCCAGGGCAGGTGCTTGCGCAGCCGCGCCACCGGCTCCTGGGAGCGGCAGACGAACCGCACCATCAGCTCACCGGCCGGCGACTCCGTGACCAGCAGGTGCTTGAGCTCCCCGCGCCGCTGCGCGACGTCGTACGGCGCCAGGTCGGCGCGGGCGATGAAGTCGGCGAGCACCGGCAGCGCGTCGTGGAGGCCCGGCGTGTGGAGCCGGCACTCGCGCAGGTCGACGCCGGCGAGGTCCCGGTCGAGGATGCCGAGGGTCGGGGCCGCGGCCGTCCCGCCGACGACCATCTTGGCCTTGTTGCGGAAGCCGGCGGGTGCGGAGGCGACCGGCTCGGACCACCCGGCCGCGGGGGTCGGCAGCAGCGCGGCGACCTCGCGCTGCTTCTCGGCGAGCTGGGTCGGGTAGGGCTGGTCGAGCAGGGTGCACGACCGGCACCGTCCGGTGTCGAAGTAGTCGCACCGGACGGCCACCGACCGGGTCAGCTCCATCTCGGACGGGTCACTGGGCGGGTCACTGGCCGGGGCACTCCGGGTCACTCCGTCGTCGGGAGGCCGAGGTCGGCGAGGGCGTCGTAGCCGCCGCCGTTGACGACGCTGCCGAACCCCAGGCCGCGCATCACCTCGATCGCGCGGGTCGCGCGGGCGCCGGACGCGCAGTAGACGACGTAGTAGGTGTCGCGCGGCAGCTCGTCGACGCGGTCGCGGAAGTCCTCGGCCCCGAGGTCGAGGTTGGCCGCGCCGTCGATGTGCCCGGCGGCGTACTCCTCGGGGGTGCGCACGTCGAGCACGGTCGCCCCGCGGTCGATCAGCCGCTCGATCTCGCTGGTGTCCTCGGCGCACGCGCCGAGGCCGAGCAGGCCGACGAGGAGGAACGGGAGCAGCAGGATCCTCACCACTGGCCGTGCACCGCCTCTCGGAAGTAGCTGTCGTAGAGCCCGCGGACGCCGGAGAGCAGCTCCGCGGACAGGGGCGGCAGCGAGCCGGCGGCCGCGTTGGCGCGCGCCTGCTCGGGGTTGCGGGCGCCGGGGATGACCGTGGTGACGCCGGGCTGCTGCCAGACCCAGGCCAGCGCGACCTGGGCGGGGGTGGCGCCCTCCGGGCCGTGCTCCGCGGCGAGCCGGGAGAACTCCCGCGCGGCGGCGACGCCGGTGGCGAAGTCGACGCCGGAGAAGGTCTCGCCCTTGTCGAAGGCGCTGCCGTCGCGGTTGTAGGTGCGGTGGTCGTCGGCGGCGAAGGTGGTCTGCTCGTCGTAGCGCCCCGAGAGCAGGCCCGAGGCGAGCGGGACGCGCGCGATGATCCCGACGCCGGCCTCCTGCGCGGCGGGCAGGACGCGGTCCAGCGGCTTGAGCCGGAAGGCGTTGAGGATGATCTGGACGCTGGCGACGTGCGGGCGCGCGATCGCGGCGAGCGCCTGGTCGGCGGTCTCGACCGAGACGCCGTACGCCGCGACGGCGCCGTCGGCGACGAGCGTGTCGAGGGCGTCGTACGTCGCGTCGTCGGCGATCGTCGCGCTCGGCGGGCAGTGCAGCTGCACCAGGTCGAGGGTGTCGACGCCGAGGTTGCGGCGGGACCGGTCGGTCCACTCGCGGAAGGCGTCGAGGCGGTAGTTCTCCGGGACCTGGTCGACGCGGCGGCCCATCTTCGTGGCCACCGTGAGGCCGTCGTGGTCGCGCAGGAACGCGCCGATGACCTGCTCGCTGCGGCCGTCGCCGTACACGTCGGCGGTGTCGAGGAAGGTCACGCCCGAGGCGACCGAGGCCTCCAGCACCGCGCGGGCGTCGGCCTCGCTGACCTCGCCCCAGTCCGCGCCGAGCTGCCAGGTGCCCAGGCCCACGACCGAGACGTCGCGGCCGGTGCGTCCGAGGGTGCGTGCGTCCATGGGCCTCATCCTCCCCGACCGGGCGAAACGGCCGGGCGGCGGCCGATGAGTCGGCGACCCGGGGTCGGTCGGAGCCGGTGAACCCACCCCACACCCGGAGGCGACCATGCCCGTCCAGCTCAGCCCCTACCTGCACTTCGACGGCACCACGCGCGAGGCGATGAGCTTCTACCACTCGGTGCTCGGCGGGGACCTCACCGTCGACACCTTCGCCGACCACGGGATGGACGGGCCCGGCTCGGACGGGGTCATGCACTCGATGCTCCGCACCGAGGACGGCCTGATGTTCATGGCCTCCGATCTGCCGCCCGGGACCACCCTGAGCCCCGGCGACGCGACGGTCTCGATCACCCTGAGCGGCGACGACGAGGCACGGCTGTCCGGCTGGTTCCACGCGCTGGCCGAGGGCGGCGAGGTGCACGTGCCGCTGGAGAAGCAGATGTGGGGCGACCTGTTCGGCCAGCTCAAGGACCGGTACGGCGTGCAGTGGATGGTCGACGTCGGCTGACCAGCCGACCACCGTCGTTGGGCGCCCGGCACAGAGCGCCCGCTCGGTCCACCCGACTACGGTGGCACCCGCGCGGCCGGCCGGCCGTGCGGTGCGAGCCGGGAGGTTGCCGATGCAGCTGGAGCTGTCCGCCGAGGATGCCGCGTTCCGCGACGAGATGCGGGCGTTCTTCACCACCGAGGTCCCGCAGGAGATCCGCGACGCCGTCGCGAACCGCCGCGAGCTGACCAAGGACCAGATCATCGAGAGCCAGCGGGTGCTCAACGCCCACGGCCTCGCCGTGCCGAACTGGCCGGTGGAGTGGGGAGGCAAGGACTGGTCCCCGCTGCGGCGCCACATCTGGCACGAGGAGATGCAGCGCGCCGACGTGCCCGCTCCGCTGCCGTTCAACGCCTCGATGATCGGGCCGGTGATCGCCCACTTCGGCTCCCAGGAGATCAAGGAGCGGTTCCTGCCGGCGACGGCGAACCTCGACATCTGGTGGTCCCAGGGCTTCTCCGAGCCCGACGCCGGCTCCGACCTGGCCTCCCTGCGCACGACCGCGGTCCGCGACGGCGACGAGTTCGTCGTCAACGGCCAGAAGACGTGGACGACGCTGGGCCAGTACGGCGACTGGATCTTCACCCTGGTCCGCACCGACCCGGAGGTGAAGAAGCAGGCGGGCATCTCGATGCTGCTCATCGACATGACGTCCCCCGGCCTGACCGTCCGCCCGATCGAGCTCATCGACGGCGGCCACGAGGTCAACGAGGTGTGGTTCGAGGACGTCCGCGTCCCGGCCGAGAACATGGTCGGTGAGCTGAACTCCGGCTGGACCCAGGCCAAGTTCCTCCTCGGCAACGAGCGCGTCGGCGTCGCCCCTGTGGGCGGCACCAAGCGGGTCCTGGCCCAGGCCAAGGACTGGGCGCGGGAGACCGGCCAGCTCGACGACGTGCTCACCGCGAGCCGGATCGCCGAGCTGGAGAACGAGCTGCTCGCCCTCGAGCTGACCGCGCTGCGCGTGGTCGCGCACTCCGCCGACGGCAAGCCGCACCCGGCCTCCTCGGTGCTCAAGCTCAAGGGCACCGAGCTGCAGCAGGCGGTCTCCGAGCTGGTCGTCGACCTCGCCGGCCCGGCCTCGCTCGCCTCCGGCGCCGGGGACGACTCCGACCTGCCCTGGTGGTCGCGCCGCGCCACCCCGGCGTACCTCAACCTCCGCAAGGCCTCGATCTACGGCGGCTCCAACGAGGTGCAGCGCCAGATCATCGCCAAGACGATCCTCGGCCTCTGACGGGACGGGAAGGGACTCTCATGGACTTCACCTACGACGAGGAGCAGCAGGCGCTGCGCGAGGCCGTCCGCGGCCTGGTCGGCAAGGCCTACTCCGACTACGAGCAGCGGCGCCAGACCGTCGCTGCCGACCCCGGCTTCGACGAGGCGCAGTGGGGGCGGATGGCCGAGATGGGCCTGCTCGGCCTGCCCTTCAGCGAGGACGACGGCGGCGTCGGCGCCGGCCCGGTCGAGATCTCGGTCGTGGCCGAGGAGCTCGGTCGCGTGGTCGCCCCCGAGCCGTACCTCACCTCCGTGGTGTGGGCCGGCGGGCTGGTCAGCGCGGTCGGCACCGCCGAGCAGCGGGCCGAGGTGCTCGGCGCGCTGAGCGCCGGGCAGAGCGTGCTCGCCCCGGCGCTGGCCGAGCCCGGCCGCCGCTGGACCGACGACGCCACCGAGGTCACCGCCGGCGAGGACGGCGGGGCGTGGACGCTGACCGGCACCAAGGAGCCGGTGCCGCAGGGCGCCCGCGCCGACGTGCTGGTGGTCAGCGCGATGCTGCCCTCCGGCGGCACCGGGCTGTTCCTGGTGCCCGGCGACGCCGCGGGCCTGACCCGCACCGGGTACGCCACGCACGACGGCGGCCGCGCGGCGAAGGTGACCTTCGAGGCCACGCCCGCGACCCCGCTCGGGGAGCCCGGCGCGGACGTGGCGGCCTCGATCGCCACCGTCACCGACCTGGCGCGGATCATGGCGTGCAACGAGGCCGTCGGCGCGATGGAGACCGCGCTGCGCACCACCTCGGCGTACCTCACCTCGCGCAAGCAGTTCGGCGTCACGCTCAACACCTTCCAGGCGCTGACGTTCCGCGCGGCGGACATGTACATCTCCCTGGAGCTCGCCAAGTCGCTCGCCGTCTGGGCGACGATGGTGGTCGCCTCCGGCTCGCCGGCGGAGATCGCCGAGGCGGCGCGGCGCGCGTCACTGCAGGTCGCGCGGGCCGGCCGGCACATCGGCCAGGAGGCGATCCAGCTCCACGGCGGCATCGGCATGACCGCGGAGTACTCCATCGGCGCCTACACCAGCCGGCTGACCTTCCTCGACCACCTCCTCGGCGACGCGACGTTCCACCTGCGCGCGCTCGCCGCGACGGTGGGCGACCACGCGGAAGTCGACCCGCTGCCCTGAGCACCGTCGGCGCCCCGGCCCGGCCCACCCCTCGGGTGGTCCGGGCCGGCTTCGCGCCGGTCAAGGGCACCCGGCACCAGGCGTACGACGCGGTCACGCTCTCCCGGCTCGGGCCGGTGGGCGACCGGGCCTGGTGCCTCGTGGACGTCGACCGGCGGCGGGTGCTGCGCACCGTGCAGCACCCGTCGCTCGTCGCCGTCGCTGCGGTCACGTCCCCGGACGGGCTGACCCTCACCCTGCCGTCCGGCGCGGTCGCCGCCGGTCCGGTCGTGCCCTCGGGCGCCCCGCTCACCTGCGACTACTGGGGCCGCCCGGTCGCGCTCGACCTGCTCGACGGGCCGCACGCGGCGCTCCTCTCGGCCCACCTCGGGACGTCGGTGCGACTCGCGGCGGCGCCCCCGGGCGGGGTCGTGTACGCCGGCGCGGTCACCCTCGTCTCCACCGGCACGCTGCACGCGCTCGCGTCGCGGACCGGCCTCGCGGTCGACGACCTCGCCGCCCGCTTCCGGCCGACCTTCGTGGTCGAGGCCGACGAGCCGCACGCCGAGGACGCGTGGGTCGGCGCGGAGGTCGACCTGGGGCCGGCCCGCGTGCGGGTCACCTCCCGCGTGCCGCGCTGCGCCGTGGTCGACCTCGACCCGGTCACCGGCGAGCGGGGCGGCGGCGTGCTCGCCGCGCTGGCGACGTACCGACCCCGCGGGGCGACCGGCGACCTCCTCCTCGGCGTCGACGCCGAGGTCGTCGTGCCCGGCACCGTCACGCCGAGTCCGCACTTCTAGCCCGCCGAGACCGCACTTCTGGCGCGCCGAAACAGCACCTGTCGCGCGCCGAAACCGCACTTGTGACAGGTCGAGTCAGCACTTCGTACGTCGCAAGTGCCGACTCGGGGCGCCACAAGTGCCGACTCGGCCCGCCGGAAGTGCCGACTCGGCGGGCTCGGGGGTGGAGGCTGGGGGCTCAGGCGGGGGCGGGCTCCGGGCGGGCGAGCTTGCGCAGCTGCCGGCCGAGGTTGCGGCGGTTGGTCTCGGCGAGCCAGCCGTTCGGGAGGGAGAGCCGGACGACCTTGTGCCAGGCGCTGGCGACCTGCTGCGGGAGCGGGCGGGCGTTGTAGGAGAGGCCGTACCGGTCGAAGATCGCGCGCATCCGGGGGGCGATCTCGCCGTACCGCCGGCTGGGCAGGTCCGGGAAGCAGTGGTGCTCGATCTGGTGGGACAGGTTGCCGGTCATCAGGTGCATGAACTTGGAGCCGGAGATGTTCGCCGAGCCGAGCATCTGGCGCAGGTACCACTGGGCGCGCGTCTCGTTCTCGTCGAGCTCGGACTCCTCGAAGGTCTCCACGCCCTCGGGGAAGTGGCCGCACATGATGACGGAGTGGCTCCAGACGTTGCGGCCGAGGACCGCGACGGCGTTGGCGGCGAGCGTCGCGCGCCAGCCGGGCCCGCTGAGCAGCGGGTGGACCACGAAGTCCTTGGTGACCTGCTTGCGCACCTTGTGCAGCGCGGCCCGGACCTCCGCACGCTTCTCCGGCGACATCTTCTTCTTCTCGCGCAGGTGCTCACCGAAGTCGAGGTCGTACATCGCGATGCCGTACTCGAAGATGCAGGCGGTGACGAAGTTCCAGGCCGGCTGGATCAGGTGGCGCGGGCGCCAGGGCTGCGCCTCGTCGACGCGCAGGATCCCGTAGCCCAGGTCGTTGTCGCGGCCCAGGATGTTGGTGTAGCGGTGGTGGACCTCGTTGTGCGCCCGCTTCCACTGCGCGGCCGGGGAGGCGTGGTCCCAGTCCCAGGTCGAGGAGTGGATCTTCGGGTCGCGCATCCAGTCCCACTGCCCGTGCAGGACGTTGTGGCCGATCTCCATGTTGTCCAGCGCCTTGGCCGTGGTCAGCCCGACCGTGCCGAGCACCCAGACGAGCTTGTTGCGGCCGGCGGCGATGAGCGCCACCCGGCTGCCGAGCTCGAGGGCGCGCTGCACGCGGATGACCCGGCGGATGTACGCCGCGTCGATCTCGCCGCGGTCGTCGAGGACCTCCTGGCGGATCGCGTCGAGCTCCCGCCCGATCTCCTCGACCTGCTCGGCGGTCAGCCCGCCGGGGTAGCGCTTCTCGACCTGCGTGACCTGCGTGACCGACCGGCCGCCGGGCTCGTGCGCCACAGCGGGAGGGGCCGTCGTGAGGTCGTCCCGAGTCACCGTCATGGACCTACGGTGCCCGATCCCCGGTCGACGTACATCCGCAGGGTCGACATTTGACCTTGACGTGCGTCACCCGACACCTGGTCCTCGGTCCGCGCGGCGGCCATCAGGAGGGTGCGTCGTGCCGGACGGGCCCCTGCTCGGCGAGCCGCTGGCGCTGCGGGACGACGGTGTACTTCGGGTCCTTCGCCGACTCCTGGCCGGCCTCGAACACCCCGAACCGGGTGCACGCCGAGCCCGCCATGAGCGCGGCCCCGGAGAGCGCGGCGACGGCCCGGCTGCGACCGGCGAGCAGGGACCCGACGGCGCCGGCGACGGTGAGCGCCTTGGCCGCACGCATCAGCCGGCCGGCCTTGCCCTCGTGGAGCGGCTCGGCGGTGATCCCCATGGACTGCTCCATGCGGTGCTCCATGACCAGCTCCAACGTGGCGCCGGCGACCGCGAAGCGGCGGGCCGGGCCGGTCTCCGCGACCGGCGCGGTGATCATCGCCATCCCCGCGGACGCGGCCGCGGCCGAGCCGACGAAGACGAACGGCAGCTCACGGTAGGCGGAGTGCCACGACGGGGTGGCGGTGTCGGAGAGCAGGACCGCGGTGTACGACGCGACCGCCGGCGCGAGGAGCGCGGCCACCACGCCGGAGGGCCGCTCGACGTACGGCACCAGCCCCAGCGGACCGCGGGTGCGCCAGCGCGGCGGCAGCATGCCGACGACCTCGGCGCCCGCCGCGGCCACCGCGAAGGGACCGTAGGCGGAGAGGATCCAGGTGCCGACCGACATCGGCGAGGTCAGCTTCGCGACCCGGAGCATGTTGTAGAACCGGCTCGGTGTGCCGAGGTCGTGCACGAGGGCGACCATCGAGACGCCGAGCGCCCCCAGCGCGGTGATCCGGCCCGAGCGACGCATCGCCGGGCGGCCGGTCAGGTCGGCGCCCGCGGCGAGCAGGGAGGACCCGGCCGCGAGCCCGCCGGCGAAGAGGTACGCCGGGATGTCGGCCTCCCACGGCGAGGGCTTGACGATCGGCCGGCCGTAGTAGGAGGTGAACTCCGCCTCGGGGACCATCGACCGGTCCCCGCCGCGACCGCCACCGCCTCGGCGCCGGCGACGGCCGCCACCGGCCGCGCCGGGGACGGCGCCGACCCCGGCCCCGGGCCGGTGGACGGTCTCCGGGCCGGTTCCCGCGCCGGTCTGCGGGTCGCTCGTGGGGTCGGGGCTCATCCGCGCCTCCCCAGGAACGCCAGGGCGGCGCCGGCCAGCAGGGTGGCGGCGGCGGCGGTCGCCCGGTTGAACATCTGCGGGAGGTCCTTGGTGGTGACCACCGGGTCCGGCGGGAAGCCGTAGACCTCCGGCTCGTCGAGCAGCAGGAAGAACGCGCCCGTGCCGCCGACGCCGTCCGCGGGGTCGTTGCCGTAGAGCCGGGCATCCATGATGCCGGCCTCGTGCAGCTGCTCGACCCGCTGGTTGGCCCGTTCGCGGAGCTCCTCGACGTCGCCGTACTGGATCGACTGGGTCGGGCAGGCCTGCGCGCAGGCGGGCGTCTTGCCCGCGTCGAGCCGGTCGTAGCAGAGCGTGCACTTCTGGGCGATGCCGACGTTCTTGGCGCCGTCGGGGCCCTTGCGCCGCTCGATCACGCCGTAGGGGCAGGCCGGCACGCAGTACCCGCAGCCGTTGCAGATGTCGTCCTGCACCACCACGGTGCCGAACTCGGTGCGGAACAGCGAGCCGGTCGGGCAGACGTCGAGGCAGGCCGCGTGGGTGCAGTGCTTGCACACGTCCGAGGACATCAGCCAGCGGAAGTCGGGCCGGCCGTCGGCGCCGTTGGCCAGCCGCTCGGCCGCGCCCTCCCCGGCCCCCTCGGTGAAGGCGGCCGGCATCGCGGGCATCCCGAGGTCGACCGATCCCGCGGTCGCCCGCAGGCCGGAGTCCTGCTGGCCGAGCCGCTTGGGCTGCTCGATGAAGGCCACGTGGCGCCACTGGTTGGCGTTGAGCGAGTGGCTGTTGTCGTAGGACGTCGCGGTCATGTCGAAGTGGTCCGCCGGGACGTCGTTCCACTCCTTGCAGGCCACCTCGCAGGCCTTGCAGCCGATGCAGATCGAGGTGTCGGTGAAGAACCCCTTCCGCTTGGGCCGGTCCTCGTCGTAGCCGGCGTCGGCCGCGGGGTCGAGGGGGCCCCAGAAGGAGTTCTCGCTGATCGTCCAGCTCACGACGCGCCACCTCCGCCGCCGGTCGGGTCGCCCTCGTCGTCGCCGGCCGCGCCCGGGCCGGTGGTGACGATCGGGACGGTGCGGTCGTCGAAGACCCCGGCGCGCTTCTGGTAGGCCGTCACGAGGTCGACCATCGCGCGGCCCGTCGGCCGTCGGCCCGGGAGGACGTCACAGGTGCCCACCTTGGTCTCCTGGATCAGCACGTTGGGGTCCAGCGAGATGCCGAACAGGTCGTTGGCGGAGTCGCCGGTCACCAGGCCACCCGTGCCCCAGTGGTAGGGCAGCCACACCTGGTGGACGGTCCGCCCCTCGACCCGCAGCGGGGTGAGCCGCTCGGTCACGAGCACCCGTCCCTCGACGGCCGCGCGGGCGGTCACCACGTGGCACCAGCCGCCGTTCTCCAGCCCGCGCTCGGTGGCCAGCTCCGGGCTGACCTCGATGAACATCTCCGGCTGGAGCTCGGCCAGCCGGGCGACGTACCGGCTCATCCCGCCGGCCGTGTGGTGCTCGGTCAGCCGGCTGGTGGTGAAGACGAACGGGAAGACCCCGTGCCCGTCCTCGGGCGGGCTGGGGTTCATCCGGTTGTCCTGGCGGGGGTACTCCTTGCGCGTGGGGTTGGCCTGCTGGCCGTAGATCGGGTTGCGGAACGGCGACTCGACGGGCTCGTAGTGCGCCGGCAGCGGCCCGTCGATGAGCCCCTGCGGCACGAACAGGCTGCCCTTCCCGTCGCCCTGCATGATGAACGGGTCGTCGCCGGCGATGCCCTTGATGCCGTCCTCCCCCTGCTCGGGGCGGTACGTCGGCGGCTTGGTCACCTCGAAGTCCGGCACGTCGTGGCCGGTCCACCGCTCCTGCTCCTCGTCCCACCAGACGTAGGCCTTCCGCTCGCTCCACGGGCGGCCCTCGGGGTCGGCCGACGCGCGGTTGTAGAGCGTGCGGCGGTTGGCGGGCCAGGTCCAGCCCCACTCGGCGGCGACCCAGTCCTGCTCGTTGCCGGGCTTGCGGCGGGCGGCCTGGTTGACGCCGTCCTTCATGACCCCGGTGTAGATCCAGCAGCCGCCGGCCGTGGACCCGTCGTCGGCCATCTCGGTGAAGGTCGACAGCGGGCGGCCGGTCGCCACCTCGAAGCCGTTGATCTCGGCGAGCACGGCCTCGGCGTCGGGGTCCTGGGTCTCCCCGAGCAGCGGGTAGTCCCAGGTCAGGTCGAGCAGCGGGCGGTCGCGCTCGTCGGTCGAGCCGGCGAGCCGCTCGCGGATCATCCGGCCGAGGTGGAAGAAGAACCACAGCTCCGAGCGGCAGTCGCCCGGCGGCTCGACGGCCTTCTCGCGCCACTGGAGCATCCGGTGGGTCTGGGTGAAGGTGCCCTCCTTCTCCACGTGGGAGGCGGCGGGCATGAGGAAGACCTCGGTGCGGCACTCCTCGGTGACGATCTCGCCGGTCTCGATCTCGGGCGCGTCCTTCCAGAACGACGCGCTCTCGATCTCGAACAGGTCGCGCACGACCAGCCAGTCGAGGTTGGCCATGCCCAGGCGCTGGGCCTTGCCGTGGGCGGAGCCGACGGCGGGGTTCTGCCCGAGCAGGAAGTAGCCCTTGACCTTGCCGTCGATCATGTCGAGCACGGTCCGGTAGGTCCCGTGGTCGCCCGTGATCCGCGGCAGGTAGTCGAAGCAGTAGCCGTTCTCCGCGGTCGCGTGCTCGCCCCACCACGCCTTGAGCATGCTCGTGGCGTAGGCCCCGGCCTTGGACCAGAAGCCCTTGGCACCGGGGTTGCGGACGGCGTCGATCCACTGGTCGAAGGACTGGTGGTCCTCGGCGTTCGGCATCGGCAGGTAGCCCGGCAGGAGGTTGAACAGCGTCGGGATGTCGGTGGAGCCCTGGATGCTCGCGTGCCCGCGCAGCGCCATGATCCCGCCACCGGGGCGACCCATGTTGCCCAGCAGCAGCTGGAGGATCGCGCCGGTGCGGATGTACTGCACGCCGACGCTGTGCTGGGTCCAGCCGACGCTGTAGACGAGCGCGGTGGTCCGGTCCCGCTTGGAGTTGTCTGTCCAGGCGCGGCAGACCTCGAGGAACGCCTCCTCGCTCACGCCGCACGTGCTCGAGACCATCTCGGGGGTGTACCGGGCGAAGTGCCGCTTGAGCACCTGGTAGACGCAGTTCGGGTGCTGGAGGGTCTCGTCGCGCTGGACCTCGCCGTCGACGCTCATGCCGTGCGTCTCGTGCTGCATGCCGGACGCGGTCTCCCGCTGCGTCTGGTGGTCCTGCCGGTCGTCGGCCTCACCCTCCTGGGAGGCGTACTGCCAGGACTCGGGGTCGTAGGTCCGCGTCTCGGGGTCGAAGCCGGAGAAGAGCCCGTCGAGGTCGTCGAGGTCGACGTACTGCTCGCTGACGATCGTCGCGGCGTTGGTGTAGTTCACGACGTACTCGCGGAAGTCGAGCTCGTTGCTCAGGACGTAGTTGATGATCCCGCCGAGGAACGCGATGTCGGTGCCGACGCGCAGCGGGACGAACTGGTCCGCGAGCGCGCTGGTCCGCGTGAAGCGCGGGTCGACGTGGATGACCTTCGCCCCGCGGGCCTTCGCCTCCATGACCCACTGGAAGCCCACGGGGTGGGCCTCGGCCATGTTGGAGCCCTGGATGACGATGCAGTCAGCGTTGGACAGGTCCTGCAGGAAGCCTGTGGCGCCGCCGCGCCCGAACGAGGTCCCCAGACCGGGGACCGTGGCGGAGTGTCATATCCGCGCCTGGTTCTCGATCTGGATGGCACCCATCGCGGTGAAGAGCTTCTTGATGAGGTAGTTCTCCTCGTTGTCGAGGGTCGCCCCTCCGAGGCTGGCGATGCCCATCGTGCGCCGGACCTTGCGGTCCCGCTCGTCGAGGTCCTGCCAGGTGTCGTTGCGCGCCTTGACGACCCGGTCGGCGATCATCTCCATCGCGACGTCGAGGTCGAGGTCCTCCCACTCGGTGCCGTACGGCCGGCGGTAGCGGACCTTGGTCTGGCGCAGCTCACTGGTCACGAGGTTCTTGCTCGCCGCGCCCTTGGGGCACAGGCGGCCGCGGTTGACCGGGCTGTCGGGGTCGCCCTCGATCTGGATGACCTGCTCGTCCTTGACGAAGACCTGCTGCGCGCAACCCACCGCGCAGTAGGGGCAGACGCTCTTGGCGACCCGGTCGGCGGTCTCGGTGCGGGCGGTGGTGGCGTCGGTCTGCTTGGACCGCGCGGCGACGCCGCGACCGAGCACGTCCTTGCCCAGCAGCTGCCGGAGCACCGGCCAGCCCAGGTTCACCTTCGCCACGGTCACCTCCCTCGGTGCGGCGAGAGTACCCCGCTCCCCCGACGGTCATCCCCATCCCACCGACCACTTGCCAGACCGGAAAGTGATGGGTTAACTTTCCAATATGGAAAGCATCCCGGACCCCGAGCTCTTCCGCGAGCTGGAGCGCGCCGAGGCCGCGCCGTACGTCGACTACCCGCCGACACCGTGGTGGTACTTCCCCGCCGCCGGTGCCTGGTTCGCCGGCACGACCGGCATCCAGGGCCTGACCGACGACCACCTCCCGCTCGCGATCGCCCTGCTCGTGGTGCTGCTCGTGGCGCTCGGCGTGTTCTGCGGGTGGTACACCCGCTACCGCGGCGTGATGCCCTCGATGTTCAGCCGCACGCCGCGGGAGATGCGCCGCACGTTCCTCGTCTACTTCGTCGGGGTGGCCCTGGTCTTCGGAATCGTCTGGTGGACGGCGTCGGCCGCCGGCTGGCCGGCCGCCTCGGGGGTGATGTTCGTCCTCGCGACCGGCGGGCTGATCCTCCACGAGCGGTCCTACGGCGCGGCCGCGGCGCGCATCCGGGACCGGCTGTCGTGACCGGCGGGCTCGACGAGCTCGACCCGGTCATCCACGCCCCCAAGCGGCTCGCGGCGATGGCGCTGCTGTCGAACGCCAGCAGCGCGACGTTCCCGTTCCTCCGCGACCACCTGCAGATCAGCGACTCCGACCTGTCCAAGCAGATGGCTGCGCTGGAGAAGGCCGGCTACGTCAGCGTGGCCAAGACCGGCCGCGGCCGGGGTGCGACGACGTCGTACCGGATCACGCGCGCCGGCAAGGCGGCGTACGCCCGGCACCGCAAGGCGCTGACCGCCATCCTCGGCGGCTCCTGACCCGTCAGCGCACCTGCACGGTGACGCCGTCGCGCGCCGGCACCAGCTCGCCGATGACCGGGTGGCCGGGCAGCTCGCCGGCGACGAGCAGGCCGCCGGAGGTCTGGGCGTCCGCGAGCAGGACCAGCTCGTCCTCGTCGACCCCGGCTTCCAGGAACGGGCGGACCCAGTCGAGGTTGCGCCGGCTGCCGCCGGGCACGAACCCGTCGCGCAGCGCCTGCCGGGCCCCCTCGACGTACGGCACCGCGCTGGCGTCGACGATCGCCGTCACGCCGCTGGCGCGCGCCATCTTGTGCAGGTGGCCGAGCAGGCCGAAGCCGGTCACGTCGGTCGCGGCCTTCAGACCTGCGGCGACGGCCGCGCGGGAGGCGTCGCGGTTGAGGGTGGTCATCACCGCGATCGCCTGCTCGAAGACCTCACCGGTGGCCTTGTGCCGGTTGTTGAGCACCCCGAGGCCGAGCGGCTTGGTGAGGGTGAGGGGTACGCCGGCGGGCGCGGCGTCGTTGCGCAGCAGCTTGTCGGGGTGGGCGAGCCCGGTGACGGCCAGGCCGTACTTGGGCTCGGGGTCGTCGATGCTGTGCCCGCCCGCGAGGTGCGCGCCGGCCACGCGGCACACGTCCGCGCCGCCCCGCAGCACCTCGGCCGCCAGCTCGAACGGGATGCGGTCGCGGGGCCAGGCCAGCAGGTTGAGCGCGACCAGCGGCTCGCCGCCCATCGCGTAGACGTCGGAGAGCGCGTTGGCCGCGGCGATCCGCCCGAAGTCGTAGGGGTCGTCGACGACCGGGGTGAAGAAGTCGGTCGTCGCGATGATCGCCCGCTCCCCGTCGATCCGCACCGCCGCGGCATCGTCACCGGAGTCGAGCCCGACCAGCAGGTCGCCCGACGCGTCCTGGTCGGCCCGCCCGCTCAGCAGGCCGCCGAGCACCCGCTCCAGCTCCCCCGGCGGCACCTTGCACGCACAGCCCCCGCCCGACGCGAACTGGGTCAGCCGGAGGGTCGTCGTCGCAGGCGTCGTCATGGCCTCGAACCTAGCCCGGCGGGCGTGGGGGTGGGGGGTGGGCGGGGCGTCGGGGTCACCGGTTAACCGGTGACCCCTGCACATACCACGGCAAATCTGCCCCGATATGTGCAGGACTCCCCTGAGAAGTGCCGGCCCGGGAACGCCGCCGACCACCGGACGGGGCCCTAGGATCACCGGTGGAGGCGTTCCTCGTCTGGTGACGGGCGCGGTCCTCAAAACCGTAGTGGCCGAGCATCTCGGTCAGGCGGGTTCGATTCCCGTCCGCCTCCGCCAAGCCTCCCGGCCCCGCCCGGGGAACAGCCCCGTGCAACAGCCCCGTGCAACAGACCCGGGGAACAGACCGGCCCCCGAGCACGCTGGGCCGGACATGACCACCATCGGACTCATCGGCAGCGGCAACATCGGCACGGCGATCGCCAGGCAGGCGGTCGCCCAGGGGCACGACGTGGTGCTGAGCAACTCCCGCGGCCCCGAGACGCTGGCCGACCTGGTCGCCGAGCTCGGCCCGCGGGCGCGCGCCGCGACCGCCCAGGAGGCGGCCGAGGCCGGCGAGGTCGTCGTGGTGACGATCCCGTTCCACGCCGTCGACCAGGTGCCGGTCGAGCCGCTCGCCGGCAAGGTCGTCATCGACACCAACAACTACTACTTCGAGCGCGACGGCCACGACGCGGCGATCGACCGCGGCGAGGACTCCCCCAGCGAGCGGCTCGCCGCGCACCTGCCGGGCTCGCGGGTCGTCAAGGCGTTCAACGCCATCCAGGCCGCCCACATCGTCGACGCGGCCCGGCCCGCCGGCGACGCCGAGCGCCGGGCGATCCCGATCGCGGGCGACGACGCCGAGGCCAAGCAGGTCGTCGCCGGCCTCATCGACTCCTTCGGCTTCGACCCGGTCGACGCCGGCCCGCTGGCCGAGGGGCGTCGCTTCGACCGGGACAAGCCGGCGTACGGCGCCGAGGCCGGCGCGGCCGCGACCCGGGAGCTGATCGCCCAGGGCTGATCGAGCGGCGGGCGGACGGCTGCGGGCGGCGACGGGCGAGGGTGATGAACGCGTCAGTGACGTGTCTCACGAAAAGACCGCTACGATCCGGACACGCTCTTACCGGGCAGTAGGCCCGGACCATGTTCTGGGAGGGACAACCTGTGATCAACCTCAGCCGTACCGCTCGTCGCGTCGCCGTCGCCGCCACCTCCGCCGCCGTCGCCGGCACCGCGCTCGTCGGGGCCACCTCCGGCACCGCGCACGCCGCGACCGTGACGACCGACTACACGTGCAGCCTCGGCAACCTGTACTCGGGCACGTTCCCGCTGACCGTCACCGGCGACCTGCCGGTCGACGCCTACTGGGCCGGCGCCGCCGTCCCCGCCGGCCTGCTGAACGTGCAGGCCGCCGCCACCGTCCCGGCCGACGCCGCGGGCCTCCTCTCCGCTGCCGGCGTGACCGGTGCCGAGTCGCGCGACTTCGCCTTCAAGGTCGGCTCCGCCACCGCTCGCGTCCCGCTGTCCGGCGCCTTCACCACCGACGGTGGCGTCACCACCTGGAACGGCGAGGGCTCGAACGCCACGTTCGTCACCCCGAACCCGACCAGCGCGCCGGTCGGCGTCGTCCTGCCGAACGCCTTCAAGCTGACCACCAAGCAGGGCGACGAGGACTCCGCCGAGCTCAGCTGCGCCGTCGCCAGCGGCACCACCCCGGCGTCGGTCGACACGATCAGCTTCCTCAAGCAGACCGCCACCAAGGTGACGGTCACCAAGAAGACGATCAAGGTGAAGAAGGGCAAGAAGGCCGTCGTCCCGGTCTCCGTGACCTCGAACGCCGCCCCGACGCTCGGCAAGGTCACCGCGGCGAAGGGCTCCAAGAAGCTCGGCCAGGCCACGCTGAAGAACGGCAAGGCCAAGATCAAGCTCGGCAAGCTCCCGGTCGGCACCCACAAGGTCACCGTCAAGCTCGTCGGCAGCCCGGCCCTGAAGGCCGCGACGACCAAGGTCACCATCAAGGTCGTCAAGTGAGCTGAGGCTCCCCCAGCAACACGCACCAGCAGCACCGCACCACCCGCACCACCACGAACGCCCGGCCGGGGTCACCCGGCCGGGCGTTCGCGCGTCCGAGACGGACGGCGCCGGTCAGACGGGGCCGGTCAGGCCCCGGTCAGGCCCCGCCGCCGGAGGTGGACTGGAACAGGAACATCGCCCGGCCGCCCCAGGTCCGCCCGTCGCGCACCGGCCCGGAGACCGTGGCGGCCGTGCCCGGGACCAGCCGCCCCGAGGGGCCGCCGCGCTCCCAGCCGACCCGGACGAGGTCGCCGGTGGTGGTGGCGACGTACACCTGGGAGCCGGCGAGGAACATCCCGCGGGCCTGCCGCAGGTCGAGCCCGCTCACGCCGGTGCTCGCGACGTACCGCTGCGCCCCGACGACTCCGCTCTCCGGGGTGAAGTAGCGGTAGTAGAGGGTCGGGTCGCCGGCGAGGGTGAAGTAGACCCGGTTGTCGTCGAGGAACATCCCGGTCATCACCGCGATCTCGTCGTGCCAGGCCGCGAGCCGCACGATCCGGTCGGAGGTGTCGACGGCCTGCGCGGTGCCGTACGTCGAGCCGGTGAAGGTGCGCCGGGTGAAGGACCCGTCGGACCGGCCGAGGTAGAGCCAGCCGTTGACCATGAACGCCCCGCGGACCGTCGACCAGTCCAGGCCGCCGTCGGGCGGGTCCTGCACCGTGCCGGCGACGGCGCCGTCGTAGCGCCGCCGCAGCAGGCCGGTCGGCGCGGCCGTGGAGGCGCCGGTGTAGACGTCGTTGGGCAGCAGCGGCGTCCGGATCGTCGGCCGGGTCGCGCCGTCCTTGAGCAGCAGCGCGATCCGGCTGCGCAGCTGGCCCGCGATCCGGGTGGTGTCGGAGGCGACCCACAGGCCCCGGTCGTCGACAAGGAAGTCGAAGACGCCGACGCCCTTGTCCCGGCCGGGGTTCCAGCTCAGCGGCAGGCCGTTGACCGGGTCGAGGGCCGCGATGCCCTCCCGGGCGACCGCGCCGGGACCGGCCCGGTCGCCGGCGAACGGGTTGTTCTGCCAGCGCTGGTGCCCGCCGACGTACACCGCGGCCGGGGTGATCTCCACGCCGTACGTCGTGTCGCCGCCGGTGTGGTTGATCCACGACGGCCGGGCGTCGGTGGAGGCGGTGCGGGTCTCGAACCGCGCGGTGGTGTCGCAGGCGCCGGTCGAGCCGCCGTAGGCCCCCGTCGTGGTCACCACGAAGAACGAGTCGTCGCCGGAGAACGCCACGTCGCGCATGTAGGTGTCGAACGCCGAGGAGCAGGGGGTCAGGTAGTAGCCGGTGCGGAACGTCGCGGGCTGCGCCGTCGCGCCCGAGGTGTCGAGCATGAGCAGCTGGTGGTTCTGGACGCCCTGGAGGGTGTCGAAGTTGCCGACGGCGACCAGCCGCGACCCGTCGGTGGTGGTGTCGATCTTGAGCACCTGGGTGACGCCTGAGCCGCGGTGGGTGCCGGCGACGCGCAGGCCCATGTACGGCGAGAAGGCGCCGGTCGCGGGATCGAGCGTCGCGAGGGCCGGCTGCGACCGGCCGGCGACGTGGGTGAACGCGCCGGCGATCCACAGGCGGCCGCCGCGCAGCGCCATGTCGCGGACGTTGCCGTTGACGGTGCCGGCGTTGAACGTCGAGACGACCGACCCGTCGGCGACGCGGATCCGCGCGACCCGGGCGCGGGTGGCGCCGCTGATGGAGGTGAAGCCGCCCCCGACGTACACGCTCGTGCCGTCGCCTGCCGGCAGCAGGGAGGTCACGCTCGTGCCGGGGTTGGGGTTGAACCCCGTGCGGAGCTGGCCGGTGTTGGCGTCGAGGGCGACCAGGCCGTTGCGGACGACCTCGGTGGTGCTGCCCTCGTTGCGCACGCGGGTGAAGCTGCCGCCGAGGATGACGGTGTCGCCCACCCTCGTGACGGCGAAGACGCGGCCGTCGAGGATGTGCGGGGTCCCGGCGACGGGCGTGGTGCGGACGACGGTCCCGCCGGGGACGTCGGCGGTGGCGAGCTGGGAGGCGCCGAGGAGGCCGCACCCGAGGGAGAGTGCGGCGGCGGCGGCGAGGATTCCACGTCTCATGGAGGGCCTGCCTTCTGTGTGGGGGAACCGCCCAGCGTGCGCCCGCTCCGCCCGGTCGGCGCCGGGTCGGCCGGAGGGTCATCGAAGTTGGGGACCGGCTGGGGGACCGGCTCTGGGACCGGCTCTGGGACCGGCGCCGGGCGGTGGTGCGGGGGGCTCGGGCATGCTGAGCGGGTGCACCGCGAGGACCCGAGGCGGCGGACGCCGCGCACCGACGTCGTCCTGGCCGACCCGCTGCTGGCCGAGCCGCGGGCCCGTCTGGGCGACGCGATCGTCAAGCAGGCCGTGAGCCGGGCGCTCGAGCGGTGCCGCGCCGGCGAGGTGACGCCCGAGGACGTCCCGGCCGCTGCGCACGCCGCGCTGCCGGCGTACGCCGCCTCCCTGCGGCGCGTGGTCAACGCGACCGGCGTCGTGGTCCACACGAACCTCGGGCGGGCGCCGCTCTCCCCCGCGGCCGTCGAGGCGCTGACCGTCGCGGCCGGCGCCACCGACGTCGAGCTCGACCTCGCCACCGGCCGCCGGGGCCGGCGCGGCCGCTCGGCGATGGCAGCGCTCGCCGCGGCCGTGCCGGACGCGGGCGGCGTGCACGTCGTCAACAACGGGGCGGCCGCGCTGGCGCTGGTCACCTGCGCGCTCGCCGCCGGCCGATCCGGGCGCCGCGACGTGGTCATCGCCCGCGGCGAGCTGGTCGAGATCGGCGACGGGTTCCGCATCCCCGAGCTGCTGGAGTCGGTCGGCGCGCGGCTGCGCGAGGTCGGCACGACGAACCGGGTGCGGCTGGCCGACTACGAGGCGGCCGTCGACGACGACGTGGCCTTCGTGCTCAAGGTGCACCCCTCGAACTTCCTGGTCTCCGGGTTCACCTCCTCGGTCGGCGTCCGCGAGCTGGCCACGCTGCCCGTCCCGGTCGTCGTCGACATCGGCTCGGGCCTGCTCGCGCCCCACCCCCGGCTGCCCGACGAGCCGAGCGCGTCCGCTGTGCTCCGCGACGGCGCCGACCTGGTCACCGCCTCCGGCGACAAGCTGCTCGGCGGGCCGCAGTGCGGCCTGCTGCTCGGGACGGCCGAGCTGGTGGAGTCCCTGCGGCGGCACCCGTTCGCGCGGGCGCTGCGCGTCGACAAGCTGACCCTGGCCGCCCTCGAGGCCACGCTGACCGGGCCCGTGCCGCCGGTCGCGGCGGCGCTGGCCGCCGACCCCGCCGCCCTGCGGGCACGCGCCGAGACGATCGCGGCCGCGATCGGGGAGGTGCCCGGCGGCGTCGCCGAGGCGGTGGACTCGACCGCGGCCGTCGGTGGCGGCGGCGCACCCGGCGTCGAGCTGCCCTCGGCCGCGGTCGCGCTGCCCGCGCCGCTCGCCGAGGCGCTGCGCCTCGACGACCGGCTGCCGGTGGTCGGTCGCGTGGAGCGCGGGCGGCTGCTGCTCGACCTGGTCGCGGTCGACCCCGCCGACGACGCGCACCTCGTCGAGGCCGTCCGCCGCTGCGCCACCCGCTGCGCCGACCGCTGCGCCGACCGTCCGGCGGGCTGAGCGTGCACGTCGTCGCCACGGCCGGTCACGTCGACCACGGCAAGTCCACGCTGGTCCACGCCCTCACCGGGATGGAGCCCGACCGGCTCGCCGAGGAGCGGGCGCGCGGGCTCTCGATCCAGCTCGGCTACGCCTGGGCCGAGATCGGCGGCGACCAGGTCGCCTTCGTCGACGTGCCCGGCCACGAGCGGTTCGTCAGCACGATGCTCGCCGGCATCGGGCCGGTCCCGGCCGCGCTGCTGGTGGTCGCCGCCGACGACCCGTGGATGCCGCAGGCCGCCGAGCACCTCGCGGCGCTGGACGCGCTCGGGGTGGCCCACGGCGTGGTCGCCGTCACCCGCGCGGACCTGGCCGACCCCGCGGCCTCGGTCGCCCGGGCCCGCGCCGAGGTCGACCGGACCTCGCTGGCCGGCGCGCCCGTGGTGCCGGTCAGTGCGCGGACCGGTCAGGGCCTCGACGAGCTGCGCCACCACCTGGCGGCGCTGGTGGCCGGCCTGCCGCGGCCCGACCCGGGCGGCGACGTACGGCTGTGGGTGGATCGGCGCTTCAGCATCACCGGCGCGGGGACCGTGGTGACGGGGACGCTGCCGGCGGGGACGGTACGCCGCGGCGACACCCTCGAGCTGTGGGCCGGGGGCCCGCCGACGACGGTCCGGGTGCGCGGGGTGCAGGCGCTCGGGGCCGGCGTGGACGCCGCGACCGGCGTCGCCCGGGTGGCGCTCAACCTCACCGGCGACGGCCTGGACCGGATCGACCGCGACAGCGTGCTGGTGACCCCGGGGGCATTCCACCCGGCGACCTCCGTGGACGTGCGGGTGGCCGGCGAGGGGCGGATGCCGGAGCGACCGGTGCTGCACGTCGGCGCCGCGTCGTTCGCGGTCCGGGCGCGGCCGCTCGCCGGCGACGAGGGCGACCTCGTGCGGATCGCCCTGCCGCGCGCGGTGCCCTTTCGGGTCGGCGACCGGGCCCTGCTGCGCGACCCGGGATCACGCCGGGTCTGGGGCGTGCGCGTGCTCGACCCCGAGCCACCCGGGCTGGGCCGCCGCGGGGCGGCCGCCGCCCGCGCCCGCGTGCTCGCCGACGTGCGGCCGGAGCCCGACCTGGCCGGCGAGCTCGACCGCCGCGGCCTGGTCGCCGCGGCGCTGCTGCACCGCCTCGGCGTACCGACCGGGCCGCTGCCCGACGGCGCACTGGAGGCCGACGGCACGCTGGTCTCGGCGGCCCGGGCCGCCGCCCTGGCCCGCCAGGTCGTCGAGCTGGTACGACGCCACGACGCCGACCAGCCCCTCGACCGCGGCGTGCCGGTGACCGCGGTGGCCGACCGGCTCGGCGTACCGGCCGCCGTCGTGGCGGCCGTCGCGCCGCGGGTCGCCGGCGGGCGGGTCGTCCTCGGCGAGGCCACCCCCGCGCTCCCCCCGGACCTCGAGCGGGCGCTCGAGGCACTGGCCGCCGACCTGGCCGACCAGCCCTTCGCCGCGCCGCCCGCCGACCGGCTCGCCGACCTCGGTCTCGACGCCCGGCGCACCGCCGCCGCCGCGAAGGCCGGCCGGCTGCTCCGGCTCGCCCCGGCCGTGGTGCTGCTGCCCGGGGCCGACGCCCGCGCGGTCGAGCTGCTCCGCTCGCTGCCGCAGCCGTTCACCACGAGCGAGGCCCGCCAGGCGCTGGGCACCTCCCGGCGGGTGGTCCTGCCGCTCCTCGAGCACCTCGACCGGACCGGCCGCACTCGGCGGCTGCCCGACGACCGGCGCCAGGTCGTCGAGCGCTGAGCCCGCGCCCCTGTCCTTTCCCCTGGATGGCGGGTGGGCGTTCCCGTGGCGGGATAGTCCGCCACCTGCGCGCCCTTTCGCCGCTCAGAAAGGGCGCTCCTGTGGCGGACTACCCCGGCGGCGGTCCCAGCGGCCCCACCGGCCCACCGGCCCACCGGCCCACCGGCCCACCGGAGCGGACCTCGGCGGACCCAGCTGACCGCGGACCGAACCTCGGCCGCGGCCGGTCAGTCGTCGAAGAGCGCGCGGACGTCGGCGGCGGTGACCGCGCCGGACATGGCGCCGTCGCCGTCGACCACCTGCGCGAAGAGCGCGGCCTTGCGGGCCTTGAGCTCCATGACCTTCTCCTCGATGGTGTCGGTCGCGACCAGGCGGTAGACGGTCACCGGCGAGTGCTGCCCGATCCGGTGCGCGCGGTCGACGGCCTGCGCCTCGGTGGCGGGGTTCCACCACGGGTCGAGGACGAAGACGTAGGTCGCCTCGGTCAGCGTCAGGCCGACCCCGCCGGCCTTGAGGCTGATGAGGAACGCGGTGTCCTCGCCACCGCGGAACCCCTCGATGACCGCCTCCCGGTCGCGGGTGCGCCCGTCGAGGTAGGAGTGCGAGAGCCCCTCGGCGTCCAGGCGGGCGCGCACCCGGGCGAGGAAGCTGGTGAACTGGCTGAAGACCAGCGCCCGGTGGCCTTCCTCGGCCAGCTCGCGCAGGTGGTCGACGAGCAGGTCGATCTTGGCCGAGCCGACCGAGTCCAGCTCGGGGTCGACCAGCGCCGGGTCCAGGCTGAGCTGGCGCAGCTTGGTGAGCGAGCGGAAGATCGCGACCCGGTTGGCGTTGAAGTCCTCGGCGATCAGGCCGAGGATGTGCTGCCGCTCGCGCTGGAGGTGCGCGTCGTACACCTTGCGGTGCTTGGCGCCCAGCGCCACGTCGAGCACCTGCTCCTGCTTGGGCGGGAGGTCGGCCGCGACCAGCTCCTTGGTGCGCCGCAGGAGGAACGGGCGGATCCGCGTGCGGAAGCGGCGCAGCGCCGCCTCGTCGCCGTGCTTCTCGACCGGGCCGGCGACCAGCTCCCCGAACCGCTTGGGGTGCGGGTAGAGGCCGGGCGCGACGATCGAGAGCAGCGACCACAGCTCCATCAGCCGGTTCTCGAACGGCGTGCCGGTCAGCGCCAGCCGGAACGGCGCCTCGATCAGCCGGACCGCCTGGTAGGTCTTGCCCTGGTGGTTCTTGACCTGCTGGGCCTCGTCGAGCACCAGCCCGCCCCACGGCATCGCGGCGTAGTCGTCGGCCTCGAGGCGCAGCAGCGTGTACGTCGTCACCACGACGTCCGCGCCGGCGACGACCTCCTTGAGCTCCTCCCCGCGGCGACGGCGCCCGGCGGTGACCGCCCGGACGTCGAGCCCCGGCGCGTGGGCGGCGGCCTCGCGCACCCAGCCCGGCACCACGCTGGTCGGCGCGACGACGAGGAACGGCTCGGAGCCGCGGCTGCGCGCGTGGCTGATCAGCGCGAGGGTCTGGAGCGTCTTGCCCAGGCCCATGTCGTCGGCGAGGATCCCGCCGAGGCCGGAGTCGTGGAGGAAGGCCAGCCAGCGGAACCCGTCGAGCTGGTACTCCCGCAGTGTGCTCGCCATCCCGGGCGGGTCGACCTTGGGCAGCGTGGTGAGCCCGCGCAGGGCCTGGGCCGCCTCGACCCACTGCCGGGCCTGGTGGTCGACCACGCCGATCTCGGCGAGCTCGCCCCACAGGCCGAGGTCGCCCGCGCCGACGCCGATCCGGTCGTCGTCGGTGCGCTCGACGAGCTCCTCGGCGGCGCGGACGGCGTCCGCGAGCCGGGCCAGGGCGGGGTGGGCGGCCGGAAGATGGCGACCGCTGGGCAGGAAGACGCGCTCCTCGCCGTGACGGGCGGCCTCGGTGAGCGCCTCGATCAGGGCCGAGAGGGCGACCTGCTCGCCGTCGACGTCGATGACCACGCGGAGGTTGAGCCAGTCCACGCGGCCCTCGGCGGCGCCCTCGTCGAGCTCGAAGCGGATCTCCGGCTCGCCCTCGGCAGCCCGGTGGTCGGGCTGGACGCCGACGTCCTCGACCTCGACGAGCGGGTCCTCGCGCAGCGCCGGAAGGACCTCCCCGACCAGGGTGAGCAGGCGGTCGCCGCGCAGCACGCGCCGCCCGGCGAGCGCACCGTCCTCGCCGCGGAGCAGCTCGTCGCCGGTGGGGCCGAGGTCGAGGCGGGCCAGGTGGGCGCGCTCGCGGTCGTGGCGGCGTACGCCGGCGGGCGACGCCGCGGCCGGGTCGAGCTCGGTACGCACCTCGTGCTCGCCGGTGCGGTAGCGCCAGCCCCAGCCGATCTCGGCGGCGCCGGGGCCCTTCCAGGCGATGGTGAGCACGAGGGCCGGCGGCTGCTCCTCCGGCACCGCGACGGAGCCGTCGGTCGAGGAGACCGGCAGGTGGCGCCGCAGCCGCGGGAGGTGGGTCGTGAGGAAGAGGTCGGCCTGGTCCGGCGGGATGAGCAGCGGGTCGGGGGTCTCGACGAGCCGCCGCACCGGCTCGGGCACGAGCCGGTCGAGCTGGGCGAGCACGAGGTCCTCGGTGACCGGGTCGAGCAGGCCGATGCCGTGCCCGCGCTGACCGACGATGAGCAGCTCCTCGCCGCTCCACCAGCGCTGGTCGTGCCAGACGCCGACGGTCAGCCGGGCAGGGCTGTCGGGAGCGTTGTCGGGAGCGCCGTCGGGACCGCCCTCGGAACCGCCGTCGGAGCGCAGCTCCGCGGTCAGGGACAGCGGCCGGTCCAGCAGCGTCACCGAGCGCACGCCGGCGCCGCCGACGAGCTGGACGCCCGCCGCGCGGGCCCGCTCGAGCATGGCCCACAGGCCCGGCCCGAAGTCGTCGAGGGGCGAGTCCCCGGAGCTGTAGTAGGTGGGCGACCGGCGGGCCCCGGACAGCTCCAGCAGCGGGGCGAGCTGCTCGGGCTCGTAGGTCCGGGAGTAGGACACCTTGGTCAGGTCGCCCCACCCGACGCCGCGGCGGATCCAGGTGCCGCGGGCGCCGGCCGCGAGCGGACGCAGCCGCAGCGAGGGACGGCTCGCCTGGACCTGCCAGGAGGGCGCCCGCCGGTGACCGGCGTCCCGGGCGGCGTCGTCCGCGGCGCCCGGACGGTCGAGGGACACCTCGAGCGCGAGCCGCTGGGCCCGCCCGCCGGTGGGGCCGGCGTCGAGGTCGTCGAGGACGCGCTCCAGCCGCGCGGTCCACAGCGGCGCCTCGGGCGTCGCCGCGGTCTCCTGGTGCCGGCTGAGGACCAGCGCCAGCGCGGCGCCGTGCTTGCATCCCACCCCGACGGGGCAGGTGCAGTCGCTGTAGAGCTCCCACCGGCCGGCCATCCGGACCGCGGCCAGCTCGACCTCGTAGGGGCGCTGCGCCGTGCCGGCCACGCTCGCGGTGAGCACGACCTCCTCGGGGTCGGCGGTGCGCAGCACGATGTCGTCGACGCGGTCCTCGGCCGCGTAGGCCCGGGCCCGCTCGACCGTCCCGCGGTCGTAGGAGCGCAGGACCGACGCCTCGTCCAGGTCCGGCAGTGGCGTCTGGGACACGGCCCCTCCTGTTGGCGTCGTGATCGGCTTCGTGCGCGACGATCATGCCGCGCGGCGCCGACAACCACCGGATCGGCGACCCGTCCCTGTGGACAGCCGCGGGAGACGACGGCGGCCGGATGTCGGCGTACCCACGCACAACGCCCTGGCGGGCCGGTTGTTCCCGGGGTGCTGCTCAGCGGCTGCCTGACCCGACCGGCGAGGAGCTGCTGTCGGCCCGCCCTCCGATGGGGGGAACGAGGGCGGGCCGACGAGCTCCGTGAGGAACGCCGTCCGGCCCCACAGGGGACCTGGCCGGAGGGCGTTCCGGCAGGTGGTGCGATCGCTACCTGTCGCGAGCGGCGGCCGGCGTTGCATCGACCACCGACCGATCAGGACCGGGACCAGAGCCAGGACCAGAGCCGGGACCAGAGCCAGGACCAGATCAGCGGACCCGGCCGTAGAAGTGGCTGCGGGTCCAGATCGTGGCGCGGGTGACGCGCTTGCCGGTGCCGGGGGCGTGCCAGATGCGGTTCCCGCCGGCGTACACCGCGACGTGGTAGACGCCACCGCGGTTGTGGAAGAACACCAGGTCGCCGGGGCGGGCGCCCTTGCGGCTGACCCGCTTGGTGTGGCCGACCTGCGCGCGCGAGGAGTGCGGGAGCCGCTTGCCGAGCGCGACGCGGTAGGCGAACTGGGTCAGGCCGGAGCAGTCGAAGC
The DNA here is from genome assembly GCF_013177455.1 of Nocardioides marmotae. Taxonomy (NCBI): domain Bacteria; kingdom Bacillati; phylum Actinomycetota; class Actinomycetes; order Propionibacteriales; family Nocardioidaceae; genus Nocardioides; species Nocardioides marmotae. Next base: position 817,649 of record NZ_CP053660.1, on the reverse strand, counting down.
GGTGCGGGCCGGCGGCGCCCCAGGCGTACGGGTCGCCGTTCTGGCGGCGGACGACACGCAGGACGCGCTCGCCGCGGCTGACGCGGTGCTTGCGCTTGCGCGCGAGGGTGCGGCCCTCGATCTTCGCGCCCTCGGTGTTCGAGGCGTTGGTGGGCGCGTTGGCCGGGGCGGCGTTCGCGGCGGGGCCGGCCGGGCTGAAGCCGGCACCCAGGCTCAGCACCAGCGCGGCGGTCAGGGCGATGAACAGCGGGCGGGTGCGCAGCAGCGCACCGGTGAAAGCGTGGTTCACGGGTCGTTCCTCGGCGATCGCCTGCGGAAGTGGTCCTGTCGGATTCGGGCGCCGTGCCCGGCCGAGCGCTGCTCGGCTTCACCCCAAGCCCCTCCCCGCCGCGGCGGTGGTGGGCGTCCTGCTCGGGTCTCCCGCGCCCGTCTCTGCTTCCTGTGTGATGGTTCCTGGCGACGTGACGGGCTTCGGCGCGGTCCAGGATCGTGATGCCGCCGGACCGGGCTAGACCACCGGTCGGCCATATCACGGTCACACCCAAGACGCCTCTCACCTAGCCCACAGAGCCGTGACGTCACTCACCCGGCGGGACCGGGGGGTCGGCGCCGAGAGATCGGTACCGTCGAGTGCGATGGCTGACGAGAACACCACCGAAGACACCGAGAAGTCCGGATCCGGGCTCGACATCGACTGGCTGAGGACCATCGCCGGCGCGCTCGCCGCGATCACGACGGCCGTCCTGCTCTCGACCCTCGGCGCCGCCGGCACCCTGCTCGGCGCCGCGCTGGGGTCGATCGCGGCGACGGTCGGCACCGCCGTCTACAGCCAGGGGCTGGCCCGGTCGAAGGCACGGCTCGCCGCGGTCCAGGAGCAGGCGCTGGGCAAGGTCGGCGTCGCCCAGGCGGAGGTACGCCGCTCCGCCAGGCGCGGGGACACCTCACGGCTGCCGCAGGCCGAGGAGCACCTCGCCGAGGCCGCCGACATGCTCGACCCCTCCGTCGAGGGCGCGCCCGGCGACGAGCTCGCCGGCCCGGCCCCCACCTGGCGCGAGCGGCTCGCCGTGCTGCCCTGGAAGCGGATCGCGCTCGTCGCCGCGGGCCTCTTCGTGCTGGTCATGGTGGTGATCAGCGCGTTCGAGGCGCTCACCGGCAAGCCGGTCTCCTCCTACACCGGCGGCTCGGACTCCGACGGCGGCACCTCGATCACCCGGATCACCGGGGGCGGGTCGTCCGACGAGGACGGCGACAAGGACCGCGGCCCGAAGCAGGGCGAGCCCTCCGACGGCACCCGGCCCAGCGACGGCACGACGCCGTCGGGCCAGCCGACGGACGGGCCGTCGGGCGGCACCTCCTCCGAGACCCCCGAGATGGACCCCCGGGACGAGGAGCCGGAGCAGTCGCCCTCGCCCGAGCCGACCCCCGAGGCGCCGACGCCGTCCGCCGAGCCGAGCGCCCCGGCGCCGAGCCCGACGACGACCCCGTGACGCCGGTGACGCCGGTGACGCTGTGACCCCGGTGGCCCTGTGACCTCCGAGCGGGACCTGGTCGCCCGGCTGCTCGAGCGGCACGGCACGACGTACGCCGAGGAGGCCGGGATCCCGCTCGCCGACGAGCCGGCTCCGCTGTGGCAGCTGCTCGTGCTGACCCTGCTGCTCTCGGCGCGGATCCGCTCCGCCACCGCCGTCGCGGCCACCCGCGAGCTCCTCGCCGCCGGCTGCACCACGCCGGAGGCCACCCGCGGCCTGTCGCGCGGCCGGATCGTCGTGGCGCTCGGCCGCGGCGGCTACCGCCGCTACGACGAGCGCACCGCGAACCAGCTGGCCGAGCTCGCCCGCGTGGTGCTCGACGAGCACGGCGGCGACCTGCGCCGGATGCACGAGGCCTGCGCCGACGTACCCGCCCTGGAGGCGGCGCTGCAGCGGTTCACCGGCATCGGGCCCGCCGGCGCGGCGATCTACGTCCGCGAGGTGCAGGGCGTCCGCCCCGAGGTCGCGCCGTACGTCGACGGTCTGGCCGCCCGGGGCGCAGCCCGGCTCGGGCTGCCGACCGCGCCGGCCGCCCTCGCCGCGCTCGCGGCTCGCGTCGACCCGGCCCCGACCGCCCTCCCCCGCCTGGTCGCCGCCTGCGTGCGAGCGGCGCGCAGCGAGGCGGTCGTCGAGGACGTCCGCGCCGGCTGAGCCCCGCCCGCCCGGGAACGGCGAACGGCGCCGCCCTCGGTCGAGGGCGGCGCCGTCCTGGTGCCGGTGGAGCCGTGCCGGGAGTGGGTCAGGTCAGCGGCGCACGGTGACCTTCACCGGCGTGCTGCTGACGGTCCGGCCGGTGCCGGTGAAGGCGACCTTGAGGGTCACCTTCTTCCCCTTGCGGACCTTCGTGGTGGCCTTGGCCGGCAGGGCGATGGTGATCGTCCGCTGGCCGCCCGCGGCGACGCGCACCTTCGAGGTGGCGATCCGCTTCCCACCGAGGGTCACCTTGACGGTGCCGGTGCAGGCGGCGCCGACGCTGGCGCAACCGACGGCCAGCGTGACCCGGGCCTTGCCGCGCCGGGGCAGCGTCGCCTTGACCGAGCGGTCGAGCACCGTGAGGCGCAGCTTCGTGGGCTGCGGCTCGGGCAGCGGGTCGACGTCGACGACCGGCGGCGGCACCGCGTCGGCGTCGTACCGCAGCGGCGGGGTCCAGGCGGGCAGCACCCGGCCCTGGGCGACCTTGTCGAAGGCGTAGGCGAAGCCCATCAGCTCGGCGTCCTGGAACGCCTTGCCCTGGAGCTGGAAGCCGACGGGGTTGCCGTTCTCGGTCGTGCCGGCCGGGAAGATGACCGTCGGCACGCCCGCGGCGGAGGACTGCGGGTCCTTGCGGCCGAAGCTGGGGTTGATCGAGTCGTTGAGGTGGATCTCGCTCAGCTCGGCCGGGTAGAGGATCGCGTCGGCGCCGTGCTCGTCCATCCAGGCGGCGATGTTCTCGCGGTACGTCGCCCGGTAGGCCTCGAAGTCACGCTGCTGCTGCTCGGTCATCCGGCCGGTGCCGGTGTACTCCCCCGCCCGGCGCTGGTAGGGCACCCGCAGCTCGTTGTGGGTGATCTGCTCGGGCAGCGTGTAGGGGTTGTCGGGGTGCGCGTCGATCCACTGCGCCCAGCCCTCGTAGCCGGTGTCGCCGTAGTCGCCGCGGGTCGGGACGTCCGTGAAGTCCGGGACGACCTTGATCGTGGCGCCGGCCTTCTCGAAGTTGGCGAACTGCGCCTTCAGCGCGTCGCTGACCTCGCTGGTGCCGAACGGGTCGTCGAAGGCCGTCTCCGGCACGCCGATGACCTTGCCCTTCAGCGCCCCGGGCTTGAGCGTGGCGCTCCAGTCGGTCGGGCGGTGACCGTTGGCGACGTCGTCGAGCACGTCGTCGGGGTTGTCGACGGCCGTGACGTCGAGCAGCGTCGCGAGGTCCTCGATCGACTGGCCGATCCAGCCGACGTAGTCCTGGATGAGCGTGAGCGGCATGGTGCCCGCGCTGGACTGCATGCCGTCGGTGCCGCGCAGGGAGTAGAGGCTGGCCGCGCCGGCCGGGCCCCACAGCGAGTCGCCGGTCTGGGTGCCCCAGGCGGCTGCCGCGAAGCTCGAGGCCACCGCGACGGCCGACCCGCCGCTGGAGCCGATCGGGCTGCGGGAGGGGTCGAAGGCGTTCCAGGTCGCGCCGAAGGCGTTGGGGCTGTAGTGCCCGTCGTTGGCGAACTCCGCGAGGTTGGCCTTGCCGAGGATGATCGCGCCGGCCTCGCGCATCAGCTCGACCTGGAAGGCGTCCTCCTTCGGCTGGTAGCCGTCGAAGACCAGCGAGCCGCCGGTGGTCGGCATGTCCTTGGTGTCGATGATGTCCTTGGCCAGCACCGGGATGCCGAGCAGCGGGCGCTTGTCGCCGGCCTTGCGGGCCTTGTCGGCCGCGCGGGCCTGCGCCATCGCGTCGGGGGCGACGGTGATGACCGAGTGCAGGCCGAAGGGGCCCTGGTCGTAGGCCGCGATCCGGTCGAGGTAGGCGCGCACGATCTGCTGGGAGGTCGTCCGCCCGGCCTTCAGGTCCGCGGCGAGCTCGGTGAGGGTCTTGCCGACCACGTCGTACGACGAGGTGGTCGCGGCGGTCTTCGCGCTCACCGACCCGGCGGCGCTGCCCGCGAAGGGCACCTGCGGCGCCTTCGCGCAGTCCGCGCCGGCCAGGCCGAGGGCGGCGGGGTCGAAGTTCTCCACCGAGCACAGCTCGGAGAGGGTCAGCCCCTCGACGGCGGGCAGGCCCGCGAGGGTGGCGGCGAGGCTCTCGACCTTCGCGACCTCGCTGCCCGCCGGGCGGGTCGAGCCGCCGACGGCGCGGCCCTCGGGCATCCCGGTGACGACGTACCGCAGCAGCGACTCGGTGTCGCCCGGCTCGATCGTGAGCGTGGTGACGAAGCCGGGGTGGTTGGCCGCGTCGCCGTCGGCCGGGAGCGGGTTGTCGAAGGGGTCGAGCAGGAAGGTGCCGACCTTCTCCAGCGCGTCGGCCTCGCCGGGGGTGCCGAAGACGGTGGCCGACGGGCCGTTCTGGCTGGGGCCGCCGGCCGCGGTGGTCGGGGTGTGCCAGGAGGCCCAGCCGTCGGCGGCGGTGATCGCGTCGTCGCCGTCGCCGGTGGCGCTGAGCTCGCTCTGGTTCTCGCCGGTGGCGTAGCCGACCTGGCCGCCGAAGGCGACCCGCACGGTCACCGGCTTGCGGGTGGTGTTGGTGAAGGTGTCGAAGAACCGGCCGTAGGACTGGCCCGCGGGGACGACCAGCTCGCGGCGGACCACGACGCCGTCGACGTCGACGCCGCGGGTCGAGGTGAACGTCTCGCGGCCGTCGTAGGTCAGGCCGAAGCCGCGCAGCAGGATGCCGTTGAGGCGGCTCTTCCCGCCCTCGACCTCCACGCGCAGGCCGCCGTACCCCTGGAGCGCGTTGCCGGTGGTGTCGCGGACGCTGCCGGTGTCGAGGCCCGGGTTGGCGGCGTCGTGCACGCCCCAGCGGTCGCCCTCGCCGGCGGGGACGTAGTTGTATGCCGCCGCCGGGGAGACCGTCGCCAGCGTGCCGGCGGCCAGGGCGGCCGCGGCGAGGGACGGGATCGCGCGACGCGCCGTCCAGCGCCGGGCGGACCTCGCCTTGTTGATGTTCGTCATGCTCGCTCCTCACACCGGCCGGTGGGGGTCGGCCGGGTCACCTGACCGGCGCGGTCGCCGGATGAGGAGGAGCAAACCCAGGAGCAGGACTCCGGAGGTTGCCTGCTTGTTACAGGAGGGCGCCGGGGCCGCCCCGCTGTGTGAACGTTGCGGTCACCGGGCTCGGGTCGGTTGGGGCGGAGTCAGCCCCGGGCGGCGCCCACCCCGAGCAGCGCGGCCAGCCCGAGCGCGCTGCGCGGGGCGTACGCCGCGCGCCACAGGCCGCCGTGCGCCGCGGCGTACGCCTCGTCCTGCCAGGGGTGCTCATGGCGCGGGCCGCCGTCGGTGTGCAGGTCGTGGACCAGCAGCGCGGCCATCAGCACGTTGGAGGTCGCGGGGTCGAAGACCTCGACGCCGAAGCGGTGGGCGCCGGCGTACGCCGCGGCGAGGGCGCGGTTCTTGACCACCGAGCGGGTGCGGGTCGGCGGGGCGACGTTCATCGACACGGTCGCGCCCTCGTGGCGGGCCACCGTCGCGCGCCAGCGCTGGAGCCGCTTGGCCAGCGCGTAGTTGGGGCCTTGCTGCGGCACGAGCGAGTCGTTGACGCCCGGCTCGGAGCCCGGCGCGTAGGGGCGGCGCAGCAGCCGGCCGCCCGACGCGGCGCGCAGCGGTCGGCCGATCGTCCTCGACGCCCGGGAGCGGGTCTCGTACCGCTCGGTCGCCTGGGCCACCGCGTCGCTCGGCACCCCGAACACGTCGGTCGGCGTGGCCAGGAACGCCAGCGCCACGTCGTCCCGGCTCGCCAGGAGCCGGCGACTCAGCTCGTCCACGGCGGCGCTGACCCGGACGTTGGTGGCGCCGTCGGCGTAGACGTAGTTGCCGAGCACCAGCGTGCCCGGCTGCTCGGCCAGCCACTGCTCCAGCGCGGGTACGTCGGCCAGCAGGTCGGCTCCCGGCACGCCGCTCTCCCCGGCGAGGGCCATCGGCGCGACCACGGTGCCCGCGCCGGCGCGAGCGGCCTCGCCGACCCGGTCCCACAGGCCGGACCTCGGCAGGTCGACCGCCGCCACCCGGGCACCCCACCGGGTCAGCGCCTGGAGCGGGCCCATCTCCGAGGCGGCGCCGATCACCGCGACGGTGTGCCCCTCGAGCCGGAGCCACGCGGGGTTGGCCAGCACCTCGCCGACCGCCTGCGCGACCGACGGCTCGACCACGCCCGCCTCGACCCAGCGGTCCACCTGTCGCCTGATCTCGTCCCCTCGGAGCCGGTCGCCCCGGTAGGGCAGCACCAGCTCCTCCACCGGCTCGGCCGTCCCCGGCACCTCGACCTGGGTGAACCCGTCGGTCCCGCCCGGCCACTGCGCCAGCGTCCCCTCGCCGTCGTCGCCGAGCACCCGCATCCGCTCGTGCACCGACGCCAGCCCGGCCCGCGCGATGCTCAGCGCATCCTCGGGCTGGTCGAGGCCGGCCTCGACGAGGCGACGGAAGTACAGCAGGTACTCCCCCCGCCACGCCGTCTCCCGCTCCGCCGCACCCGCCCCCACCGGGTCGACCGGCCGCAGCGCGTCCGCCACCACCGCGCGGCCCACCGCCGTCGTGCTGCGGCGACCTTCGTCGTCGCTCGGGAACACCAGTCCGTGCTGCTCGTCGGCCATGCCCGCCATCCTGCCCCTCGGGGGCACGCTCCGGCACCTGGCCGGACTCGTGCACAGCCCCCGCGGCTGGGTATGGGACACGGCATGACGGAACACTCCGAGACGCCCACGAGTTCGAAGCTCACCAAGGCGACCGACCGAGCCGCCGAACAGCTGCAGAGGCTCACCCTCGCCAGCGTCGACAGGGGCATCGGGCCGGTCACGGGATCCCGGTCCTACGCGGCGGACCGGCTGACCCATGCCGACGGCGACGTCGAGGAGGCAGTCCGGCGCGTCGTCCGCGAGTCGGTCGCCGCAGCGGGCGCGGCGGGCTTCATCACGGGCCTCGGGGGCCTGGTCACTCTTCCGGTCACCCTCCCAGCGAGCATCACCGGGAGCCTGGTCATCAACGCCCGCATGGTCGGGACCATCGCCCATCTGCGCGGCTACGACCTGGACAATCCCCACACCCAGGCGGTGCTGATGCTCACGGTCGCGGGCTCGAGCGCGCAAGCGGCGGCCTCCGAGCTGGGGGTCAAGGTCGGGCAGAAGATGGCGATGCAGGCCATCGAGAAGCTGCCCGTGAAGGTTGTGAAGGCCATCAACCGCAAGGCGGGCACCTACCTCGTCGCCAAGTACGGCACCCAGCGTTCGCTGGTCACCTTGAGCAAGGCCGTTCCGGGGATCGGTGGCGTCGTCGGCGGAGCCGTCGACGCGTCCCTGACCCGAGCCGTCGGTGCGGCAGCCAAGAAGGCTTTCCCGCTCGGCTACTGACCCTCTGAGCGCGTCCGGTCGCGGCTCAGCAGCCTGACGACGCATCTCGCCACCCGCGGGCGACCACCCCTGTCGGCGCCGCCCCCTATGGTCGGTCAGGTCGGCGCCACCCGGTGCCGAACGGGTCCAGAGCGTCGCGCGCGAGCGTGACGGTTCGTCGGCCGCACGCCTCCGGACGTGGCCGACCGGCAACCGCGTCCCCGACACGGTGCCCTCCGGAGAAGACCCGGGCCGCGAGAGCGGTCAAGCACGGGCCGCACCCCGAGGTGCGCCCTCCGACAGGAGGTCTCATGAACGTCCCCGACATCCGGCTCGACGGCCACACCTACGACGCGCGCGTGCTCGCGAACCCGCTGGAGTACCTGGCCTTTCTCGCCACCACCCGGCGCCGCTCGGGCACCGGCGGGCCGGTCGGTCTGGAGGCCGTGCTGCTGGGCGACCTCGAACTGGTCGTGGAGAGCCGGGCCGACCGGGTGCACCAGGCGGTCGCGGCGCGGCTCGACGGCACCGCGTGCTCGTGCGGGCTCGTCATGCCCGACGGTCTCGACGTTGTGAGCACCACCGGTCACCGCGACCTGCTCACCTGGCGCCTCGCGACCACCACGTACGTCGTCGGCGAGGCCGGCACCGATCCCGCCCGGTACGGCGTCGTGTGCCCCGCGTGCCTCTCGGCACACCTGGCGGGGTCCCTCGACGAGGCCCGCCGGCTCACGGCCGAGCACACCTGCCGGCCGCGGCCGGACCCCGACGCGGCGACCGGCCTCCGTCGGCACCTCCGCCTCGCCTGATGCCGCTAGGCCCCGCGTTCAGCGAGGGCGACGTCCGCGGCGGCGTCCCAGAGCGCGCCGTTTGCACGGGCACCCGGCAGCACCGCCCGGACGGCAGCGCGCGCCTCGTCGGGGTCGTGTCCGAGCAGCACGGCGTACGCGACGGCGACGCTCGGGGTGCGCTGGTGCGCGGCGACGCAGTGCAGCAGCACCCGCTTGCCCTCGGCCCGCAGCCCGCGCACCGCGTCGGCGGCGTCGTGGAGCGCGAAGAGCAGGTTCGGGTTCTTCGACGGGTGGTCGCTGTCGACGAGCCGGGACTCGACCACCTCGGTCGCGCCCTCGAAGCACGGCTGTCCCTGGCCGACCCGGCACAGCGAGACGACAGCGTCGACCTCGTGGCCGCGGGACGCGTGCGTGCCGAGCAGGAGCCCGTCGTCGTACGGGTGAGGCACGGCGACGGCGTCCGCGGCCTCGGCGTAGGCCACCTCCTTCGCACCGGGCCATCCCCGGCGGTCCGGACGGCCGCCGCGGGTCGCCAGCGTCGCCAGCTCGACGAGGCGTGCGGCGCCCGCGCCAGGCCATCCGTGGACCGCGCGCCGCCACCGCCAGGGCACCGCGCTGGCGCCCCACCGCGCTCCGAGCAGCCCGCCGGCGATGGCGGCGACGGTGTCGGTGTCGTCGCCGATCCGGACGGCGGCGTGGAGCGCGTCCTGGAGGTGCCGGCAGGGCAGGTCCGCGGGCACGGGCGTCGTCACGACGGCGGCAACGGCGGCCTGCAGGGCCGTGACGGTGAAGCCGTTGGGCACGAACCGCGCACCGGGCACGCGCTCCGAGCGGTTCCGCTCGACGTCCGTCGCGTCGTCGAGCCACTCCGCCCACCGGCCGCGCCTCGAGCCGGGCACCAGGTCGAGGCCGGCGCGGGGGTCGATCTCGCCGGCGGTGACGGCCACCCGGATCGCCTCCGTCCACAGCACGCACGAGTCGCCGGCAAGCGGGTCGGCGTGCGTGAGCGCCGCGACGAGCCGTGCGGCATCGGCGGCCCGCTCACGATCGTCGAGGTGGCGGAGGGCGACCGGGGAGGTCCGCATCAGGGCGCCGTTGCCGGCGGACCGCGGGTTGCTGCGCGCGTAGACCATCGCTTGCTCGCGCATCACGCGGGAGACCGATCTGCCGTCGGCATCGTGCCGCCCGGTCCAGCCGAGGACCCGGCTGGTCTGCACGCCGATGTCGGCCGGCCCGTCGGCGTACCACCGCAGGAACCCGTTCGCGACGTCGTCGGCTGCTGCGTCCACCGCGACGTCCGCGCCTCCCGCGAGCACCTCCGCCACCGCCACCGCCATCGCGGTGTCGTCGCTCCACTCACCTGGCGCGAAGCCGCCCAGCCCTCCGCCCCGCATCTGGGCGGGCTCCGCCGGTCCGGGCGGGGTCGCGAACTCGTACGGCACGCCCAGGGCGTCCCCGCAGGCCTGTCCGAGCAGCACGCCCGCGGCTCGGTCCGCCTGCTCCGTCGTCAACTTCATCCGCGCCACTGTCCCGTCCCTTGTCTGTCGATGTCGGCCGCTCACGCGAGGTCGGCGTCCCATGCGCCGCCGTCGAGGGAGCCCTCGTCCGGCAGCAACGTCAGCTGCCGGCTCCGGCGGCGCCCGCCCGTGGACGCCCGGTCCTGGTGGACGCGACGCAGGGCCAGGTGTCGCAGGGCACGCCGGAGGTGACCGAGGACCAGGTCCTCCTCCAGCCCGTCGAGCGCTCGCACCCCGTTGCGGACGGCGACGATGAGGGCCACGATCGCCCGCCGGTCGCCGCCGAGGAGCACCGCCGCCGTCGCCGGGTCCACCGGGGCGCCGTCGTGCAGCACCTCCAGGAGTGCCGTGAGGCCGTCGTCCTCGACCCGGGCCTCGACCCGGGCCTCGACCCGGGCCGCGGGGCGGGCCCGGGCCGGCACGGGCGTCGTCGCGAGGAACCGGCGACCGCCGACCTCGTCGGCCACCCGCTCCGCGACCTCGTCCAGGCCCTCGCAGAAGAGGTGGACGGCCGCGCGCAGCTGGGCGGGCACGAACGGCGTGGCGAGCACCCGCGTGCGGGCCTGCACCCTGCCGTCGACCACGCTCAGCTGGCGACCCACCGCCCCGGCGTTGAGCTCGTTGACCAGCGCCACCGCGGCGGGGATCTCCTCGACGTCGAGCACCAGGTGGGCGAAGAGGTCGATCGCCGGCATGTCCTGCGCCACCCGCACGAACGCCTGCGAGTGTCCGCAGGTGATGGCGATGTCGCCGTCCGCGTCGTGCTCGGCCGGCCCTTCGAAGACCGCCTCGAGGGCCGCGTCCACGAGTGCCTGGAGCTCGGCGACGGACTGGGGCTGGACCGCCGGCAGCTCAGCCGCGCGCGACGCGGTGACGGCGGCGGCCTGGTCCACGACCGGGCGGCCGGCCACACCGTCGAAGTCGTCGGACCCGACGAAGGCGGGATGCGGGCACCCGTAGACCTCGCGCAGCGCCCGGACGACCATCACCGCCAGCTGCTCGACGTCGTCGTGGTGCAGGTCGACCCAGTAGTTCAGGTCGCCGAGCATCTCGTCCTCGTCGTCGGGCGGCTCCCAGCCGAGCTCGCGGAGCGAGGTGTCGCCCGCCGGCCCCAGCTCGTACCGCGCGTCGAGGTAGTGGTCGCTCGCCACCTCGGCCCGGATCATGCCGTCCCCCCATCCGCAGAACTGCACGTACGGCGCACAGCCGTCCAGCTCGTCCTCCGGCGTCCCGCTCTCGACCTCGAGCAGCAGGAGGTCGTCGTCGGCCACCTGCTCCAACCGATCGGCCAACCGCCGCCGGTACGTCGCCCAGGCGGCGTCGACCTCCGCCTCCAGACCGGTCCCACGTCCTTCGCGCATCCCCACCTCTTCCTCGACCCTGGACCGCCACGCTAGGGGCGACCACCGACAGTGCTGCGGACCTCCGGAGCCCCTGCTCACGGCCCGCGAGGTCCTCCGCACGCGAGCCGCGGCACGGCCGCGTCGGGCGGTCAACCCTGCAGCACCGGGTGCCGGCGGTACGTCGCCCGCAGGTGCACCGTCCGGAGGGACTGGCGCAGCGCCATCACGTCGAGGTCGTCCGTCGTGGCGCGACCGAGCCGCGAGGCCTGACCGACGTCCGGCTCCCAGTCCAGACCAGTGCGGGCGTGCCGCTCGAGCATCCGGCGGGCGCGCCGCCCCGGGGTCGGCAGGCAGGCCCGGCCGTAGCCGTCCAGCGCGGCGGACCGCAGGATCGCGGGCAGCTGCTCCCGCAACGTCTGCGGGTGGTCGAAGACCTCCAGCACGAGCGGCTGGCCGGCGACACCGACCAGGACGCCGCACTGACCGGCGAGCGGCCGGCACTGGGTCCGGACCAGACGCGTCTGCTCCTCGACGGCGTCCAGGTGCGCGGTGTGCGAGCGAGTCGCCGACGCGGCGCCGTACCGCTCGATGCGCCGCCACACCTCCTGCTGCCGGCCCGGCTGCTCGAACCCGTCGCGGACGTACGACGAGGCGCGGCGGCCGCGGGACACCTGTCGGTGCTCTCCGCCCCAGCGCTGCTGCTCGACGCACGCCACGTCGATGACCCGCTCCTGGCCGGCCGCCACCATCACCGACCGCGTGGCCATCCGGTGCTGCCACCCGCCCTCGAAGAGCTGGCCGTCGAGGACCAGCACGTCCTGCTGGCCCGTGTTCGTCACCGACAACTGCGGGACGCTGGGCCCACCCCCGAGCTCGGCGATGCTGAGCGTCTCGGCCGACGTCTCGTACCGTCGCTTCGTCGCGACCCGGTCGTGCCACACGGGGAAGACCGTCAGCGACCCGACGGTCGTCCCCTGTCCGATGTGGAGCCTCATGGCGCCACCTCCTGTTCTCGTCGTCTTTCGACGGACAGGACGGTGGCTGACAGGTCCCGGATCAGGGGGTCACCCAGGTCACCCCTCCCGCAGCTCCGGCGGCAGGTCGCCCCACGTGATCGTGCGGGTAGTGCGCATCAGGTAGTGCGCCACCAGCTCGTGGGAGTCGAGCTTCGGACCCCAGCGCTCCTGGTTGATCTTCCGGCGCACCTGGTCCAGCCGCTTGAGCACCATGGCTTTGCTCGTCCCCAGGAGCAGCGCCGCTTCCTCGGAGTAGTTGGTCGGCGCGGGTGTGTGCTCGAGCAGGTGCCGGAAAGCCACCGCCACCGTGATGCGCTGGGCGGGGGTGAGCGTCACCCGTTCGACGGCGTACGCCGTGCCGGGCATCGGCCCCTCCGGCAGCACCGTGTCGCTCAGGACCGGCAGCGCACCCGCTTCACCGACCCCGATGACGATGCCGATCTGGCACCAGTCGTCCAGCTCGGGGAACGACAGCTTTGTCCGGCCGGCCTGCAGGGCGACCATCGCTCTGCGCGCAAAGACGTGCTTGCCGACATAGCGGTCCTCGACCTGCATCCGTGCCCGGGGCCCGACCTGGACGAGCCAACCCCGCTCGTGCGGGACGAACCGGCACAGCCGCCGGGGCATCCAGCTGTTCGGGAGGTACAGGCCGTAGCCCGGTGTGCGGCCTGCGGACACCGCGTCCCACTGCGGCAGCGCTTGCCATGGGTGCTTGCGATCCGCCAGCCGCAACTGCACTCGGCCCTGTAGCTCGTCCTCCACGTCCCTGACGGTACAAGCGTCCACCGACGTGAGGTGTGACATCGGGAGGAAGCAGTCACCCGGGTAACCCTCGCCCCGGACCTCCGTTCGTCAGGGTGGGACCACACGACGTACGGAGGACTCATGGAGCACGACCACCACAGCATGGGCGGCGGGCTGCGCCCCGACGACCGGGTGCTGATGCTCAAGATCGGCAGCGCGGTCGAACAGGCCGCCGGCGACCCGGACCAGCTCTACGAGCTGGCCCGCTCCTGGTGGAAGGCGAGCCCCGCCCAGGTGCAGACGACCCGGCTCGTGGTCGGGGTGGCCGACAACGCGATCGTCAGCGCCTGGGCCCCCACGGCCTGGACGGTGTCCGTGGAACCGGGCACGGCCGGACGGGTCGCCTTCCGTGGCGACGCAGCACCCGAGGCAGCGCACCTGGTCGGCGCGTCCGTGGCCCACCTCTACCCGAAGGGCGCAGCGAATCCCGTCCGGTACACGACCGTGGCGGCACTCACCGGTGTCACACCGAGCACCGTGCCCAGCGTCGTCCACCCGACGGGCGAGGCTTCGGCGACCGCGCCGACGTGCGTCCTCCTCCGCCTGAGGAGGACCTGGCACGACGACATGACGCCCGAGGAGCTGTACGACGCGACGCGTGGCTATTGGGCGATGTCGCTGAGCAAGGCCGAGACGATCACCAGGGCGTTCGCCGTCGCCCGGGGAATCGTGCGGGAGGTATACGAGCCGGTGTCGTGGGTGCCGTCGCCCGAGCCGGGAGAGGAACACCGCATCGGGTTCGAGGGTGTTGTCGCGTCCGACCGCGACCGGTGGATCGGCCGGGACGTGTCGTCGGTCTTCCCCCAGGGCTCCCAGAACCCCGTCCGGTACGTGACGCTCGTGGATCTCGACGGGCCGGACCCGACTGGCCGGCCCGCTGCGACTGGCACCGAGTCACCCCCCGCAGGCCGCGGCACGGAGCCCGACTTCGTCGAGCGGGTCGAGCCGCTGCTCGACGCGCTGGAGGGCGACCTGCTGTGGTCGATGTCCCGAGCGGCCCAGGAGCTCTTCCACAGCAACACCCTGAGCTGGCTCCTCTCGGAGCACCCCGACGCCGCGGCTTCGCTCGCGGCTGTCTTCGATCCGGCCGGGGCTGGCGCCCTCGAGGTGTGGCGGGAATACCGGCACATCGACCTCGTTGCACGTCGTGGGCAGGGGGCCGGGCGATTCGTGGTCGAGAACAAGCTGTACTCCATCCCCTACCCCGAACAGCTCACCAGGTACGCGGAGGTGGACCTTCCCTGGTCCGCTGGACACGGGTCATGCGGGGCCACCGATACGTCCTACTTCCTGCTCACCCTCATGGATCCGACTTTCGACCTGCCCTCCCCTTGGCGCAGGCTCAGCTACGAGCAGGTGCTGACAGCACTCGACGCGATCGACGTCGAGGAGCTCGGACGCGACGCCGACCTCGTCACCCGCTACCGCGCACTGGTCCGACGGCTCGTGCAGCTGAAGGGTGCAGTCGACCCGCGGGAGAACCCGGACGAGCCGTTCTCCGTCAGGGCGGCACTCGCCGGACTCGGTCACAAGGGATTCGTCGGGCCTCTCCAACGGATGCGGTTCACCGGCCTCGCCCAGATGACGACGGAGGAGTACGGCACTCCGGTCCCGCTGCACGTCGACATCACACGGGCGATGGGTCTGATCACCTACGAGCGACGACTCAGCGCCACCAGGTCGATCGGCTGGCAGCTCCAGGAGGGACAGCTCCGCCTGTTCGTCCTCGTCCGCGACGCGGAGCTGGCGGGCCCGGGTCCCGACCGCGCCGCCGCTCGGGCCAGGGTGGCCGAGGCGGAGTACGCCGACTTCGTGGACTTCGACCCTGCTGAGCAGGTGCTCGGCGACCTCCTGCTGCCCAAGCACTTCCCGACGGGGCACTGGCAGCGCTTCGCGCCGGATTTCGTGTACCGCTACCGAAAGGTGGACGAGCTGGTCACGACGCGCCAGCTGGCCGAGGCGCTGGCCGAGCTCACGGCGTACGTCGACGCCTGGAGGCTGCGGTGAGCGGCTCTCTCCGTGCCGAGCTCGCGCGCCTCGGCTGCGGCGAGGCGACGGTCGAGCTGACGTTGCTCGTGGCTGACGCGATCGCCCCGGTCGTCGAGCGCCGCGGCCTGCCAAGTGAGCTCGCGCTGCGGCTGACGGAGCGCTCGGCGGTCGGCATGTACGTCTCGGCGGAGGCGGTCGTCATTGCTTCGCCGAGCGCCTGGGCATCGTCGTTCCCTGAGCCGGGAACCCTGCGGGCGAAGTGCGGAGGGGTCACCTACGTCCGCGTGAAGGTCGACGCCCTCGCCCCACCGATCGCCTTGTCGCTGGCGTCGTTGACCGTCCAGGCTCTCGAGAGCGAGCCGTCCGGACACGTATGGCACGAGGGCCATGTTGGAGTGGACGAGCTTGCGCACGCGACGATGCGCGCCGCCACTGACCCCTACTGGGCAGCGGTGCGGGACGTCCTGACAGCCTTCCTGCCGCCGACGGATCCTTCCCGTCTCCGCCCCGTCCTCAGCCACCTCATCGGCATGGTGGCCGCTGCGGGCGCGACGGAGCTCAACCCGTTCGCCGGCATGTACGAGGCGCCCAAGGAGATCGGCGATCTCTACTCCCGCCACGGCGTCGCGCTCCATGACCTGGCAAGGGCTCACGCTGTCCGCTCACACGAAATGATGGTCGACCTGCTGCGGCTCGAGAACCCCGGCATCGACGAGTGGCGCGTCCCCTGGGCCAGGCTGCAGCGCCGGGGCATTGCACCGCCCGCCCCGATCGAGGACTCAGACGACGATCTGTGGTGACGCGTCCTACGCGTCCTCTCAGGTGAGGTCGATGCCGAGCCGACGCGCCACGTCCTCGCCGCCGACACGCCGTACGACGTCGGGGTCGCCGACCACGACGAGCACGTCGGTCGCGCGCGACATGCCGACGTACAACCGTTCGCGGGCGCGGTCGCGCTCCCCGTCCTCGTTGAGGCACAGCACGACGACCCGGCGCTCGAGGCCCTTGCAGCCCAGCACGTGCCCGTAGAAGACGTCCTCGCCCTCCCAGAAGTGCTTCCAGTACCCGGCCTGCCCGTGCCGCTCGGTCTGCGCGGTCTGCTCCGGGTGGCGGTGACCGGTCGTGAGCAGCGCGATCGCCCCGGGGTCCCAGCCCTCCTCCAGCAGCGCCTCGACCTGGTCGTCGGCGACGTCGAGCGCCCCGTCGGTCGCCGCAGCGACGAAGCGGACCGCCGGACCCTCGCCACCCCGGGCGTACATCCGGCTCGGAGCCAGCGGGCCGAAGGCCTGGTGGATCTGCTTGGTGTTACGGAGGTTGTGGTCGAGGACCAGCGGCACGAGCTGGACCGGCGGGCGACCGAAGCGGGCGAAGATGCGCTGGTTCTCGTCGGAGTAGACGTAGAGGCCGCCGCTCTCCTCGTCCTTGAGCGAGGTGAGCACGGGCACCCACCACTCGTCGGCGAAGTCCTGCGCCTCGTCGACAATGACGGAGTCGTAGCGCTTTCCCGGCGGCAGCTCAGCCGCCAGCTCCGCCATGCGCGCCGGCAGCTCGTGCTCCCAGAAGTCGCTGTCCTCCCGGCTGCCGCTCGGTGCGCCCCACTGCCGGCCGAACTCCTCGAACGTCCCCACGAACGCCGGCCGGTGCTTGCGGTGCCAGGTCGCGACCTGGCGCTTGAAGTGCTCCGCCAGCCCGATCGAGTAGCACAGCAGCGCCACCCGCTCGGGCGACCGCTCACCGGTCCGGCCGCGGGTGAGTTCCTTCGCCTGCTGCAGCGCGAGCACCGTCTTGCCGCTGCCGGCGCCGCCCCGCACCTCCACGCGACGCAGCAGGCGGGTCACCTGCAGGATCGCCGCCTGCTCCTGGGTGAGCCGGTCCGCCTCGGCGGCGCGCTCGGCGGCCTCGGCGTTCACGTCGTACGACGTGTGGTGGCGGCCGGCGAGGATCTCCGCGATGAGCTCGATGTCGTCGTGGTTCGGCGGCGGGTGGCCGTGCGCCAGGCCCCAACTGTTGTCACGGACCCGCTCGGCCAGCGCCTCCTGCTCATCGCGGTCATGGAGCGCCCACCGCGGGAGCTCCGGCACGGCGAAGTCGTTGCCGAACTGCGCGTGCGGCGTCACCACCCCGTGCGCCCACGCCACGTGGCCCCGGCCGCCCCAGCGGGGGTCGTGCTCGACGTAGCGGCGCAAGGCGTACTTCGCGTCGCGCGCCTGGTCGACGGGCCAGCAGCGCTCGTCCTTCTCGCCGCGGCGCACCCACCAGCCACCCTCGTCGTGCCACACCGCGCCGCCCTTGACCTCGAGCACGAGGATCCCGAGCTCGGGCATCAGCACGACCAGGTCGGCCTCGTGGTCCTTGTCCTGGTCGGTCAGGCGGACGTTCGCCAGCAGGACGTCGCTCGGTCCCAGCCCGGCCCGCAGCCGCTCCCACACCTCGCGCTCCGAGGCGGTGGTGAACGTCGGCTGTTCGGGGATGCAGCGCGCGGTCACCGCACTCCACCGCCGCTTGTCGACTCGCTCCTCGCTTCGCCTGATTCGCACAACCCCACGAACGCCCCCAGTTCCAGCAGTCCTCCTACCGTCGCCGGCATGAAGCTCGTCAGCGATTCCGAGCGCACCACGATGCTCAGGTACTGGGCGCGCGAAACGCCTACGTTGACGCGGTTCCGGTTGAGCAGGAACCCGATGCCACGGGGCACGTCGACCGCAGAGGACGCCGTCATGGACAGGACGACGACCGGCGCCTCCTGACCCTGGAACTTGTCGACAGTCCCGACGCGCACCCCGTCGAGTCCCGCGGCGGCCAAGCGGGAGCTGATCAGCAGGCGCTGCGCGTTGTACGGCGCCACAACCACCACGTCGTCCTCAGTCAGCGGGCGCGAGGCGGGCGTGCGCTCCGGGTCGGTCCACACCGCTCCGAGCACCTCGGTGATCTGCCTGACGACCTCGTCAGCCTCCTCAGGGCTGGCCACGCTGTTGCCCTCATGCGTCAAGCGCACCACGCGCACCCCGGGGTCCACGCCGTCGAGCCGTCGCCGAGAAGCTGGTTCGGCGGAGCGCAGCTCCTCCGCGTACGACAATGTCGAGACGGGCGCGCAGACCGACGGATGCATCCGGTAACTAAGCGGGAGGAAGTAACCCAGCTCAGGAGGAAGCGCCGCGTGGCCGTCCATCAGCCAGCCGAGCGCGGAGTGGTTCACCGGCTCGCCGTGCGTGCCCTGACTGACCTGAGGCAGCTGCTGCGGGTCGCCGAGCAGCAGCAACCGCTTGGCGGCGATGGAGACGGCGAGCGTGTTAGCCAACGAGAACTGCCCCGCCTCGTCGACGACCAGGAGGTCGAGGCACTCGCGCTCGAAGGAAGTGCCGACGAAGTTCCAGGCAGTGCCGCCGACGACGCATCCGCGCTCAGCCTTGCCCACGAAAGCTGCCGGGTCCTTGACGCTCTGCCACGGCGCATTGGGGGTCTTAGTCGCCTTCTTGCCGACCAGCGCTGGATCGAGCCCCGTCTTCACCACTGCGCCGAGGAAGTTCTCCACCACCGCGTGCGAAGGCCCGACGATCCCGATGCGCCATCCATGCGTCTCGACGAGCTCGCGAATGACGTGGGAGCCGGTGTAGGTCTTTCCGGTCCCGGGAGGGCCCTGGACCGCCAAGTACGAGCGGTCGAGGTCCAGCAAGGCGCGGACCAGGTCGGGGCACGAGTCCCCCGTCTGCGGCAACGAGGCGTCGCTGCCCAGTCGTGGGGACCGCCGCACGAGGACGTCGATGGCCGGGCTCTCGGGAAGGGCGCCGGCCGCGTCGGCCGCAGACGCAACCTCGCGGATCGCATCCTCCAGGGGCTTGTCATTCACGCCGTAGCCCGGGACGAGCGCGGCGGGCAGCTGAGGGTGGCCCGCGACTCCCTTCCTCACCCGCTCCTCGAACCGGACCTCCACCAGGTCGTCGGCGATGCGCTCCAGCTCGAGGAGCGAGGCTCCGCACCCGATCGCGTGAGTGGCTCCCTCGTGCGGCGTGCAGGAATCGGGCAGCGGATCGGCGTACAGCGCACTCATGTCGCCAGGACGCACGGTGTTGCCGGGGCCGACGTGGGCGGTGGCGGTCAGGATCCGGCTGTAGGTCTGTTTGCCGCGCTGCTTGTCCCAGTCCTGCTCCACGGCTGGCGGCTCGGTGAACACGAGCACCTCGGAGCCGGACTCCCACTCCGCCACCGGGTTGAAGAGCCGGTGAAAGTACTCCCAGGCAGCCGGCAGTCGCTCCCGTCGGTGGTAGCCCAGAGCTGAGGCCAGCATCGCCCAGGCCTGCTCCTCGGCAGTCCGCTCACTGCGGTGCACCGGCCCACTTCGCGCAACCAGCGACTGGGCGAGCGGGTCGTGCTCCTCGTCGGTCTCTCCCGTTGCGCCGGCGCCGTGATGCTCCGTGAGCGGCGCCTCGGGGTGGTCGACGAGGCCCCATAGCCAGTCGCGTAGTCGCAGGGTGGACTCGCAGTCGTACTGGTTGTAGTCGAGCAGCGCCCGTCTGGCCTGCCCGGCCGGCTCGGCCTCGCCACGCTCGAGGTGGAGGCGGTAGGAGTGGTACTCCGCGATCGAGACGTCACCGGCCATCACATCGCCGGAGCGCGCCTCCTCCATGTAGAGCGGCTCGAGCTTCTTGATGCTGTACGACGGCTGGGAGATGAGCAGCGCCGCCCGGACCACTGCGTAGAGGTCGACGAAGATCCCCCCGCGCAAAAGATCGTCGAGGACCGCTTCGTGCGTCTTGTGCTTGGCGGTCAGCCGCTTGAGGGCGGTCACCTCGTACGGCGCGTAGTGGTAGACGTGCAGCTCCGGGTGCACTTCGAGCCGAGCGGTGAGGTCGTCGAGGAACTGCATGAGGCAGGCCCGCTCCTCCTGGTGGTCGTCGGCCCAGAGGGGGAGGAAATCGTGCGGCTCGGTGGGGTGGTCGGGCGCGGTCAACACACCCCAGAGATACTCGAGGCCCCAGTCCCCAAGGTCACCTTCGTTGTGTAAGGGGTCGCCCTCGAAGTCGAAGAACAGGTCACCGGGCGACTTGGGCGGCAGGCTCCGCAGCGGCTTCTCGTCAATGACGCGGTGGTGCACCACGAGCGGCTCGCCAGGGTCCGGCTCCTTCTGAAGCAGCTGCATCTCGGCCTGAGCGCGAAGGCGCTCGAAAGTTGACCGTGCCATCCCCGGCGGAGGGTCCTCGGCTTTGGCAAGGTCCGAGACCGTCCGTACGCCGCCTTCGTTCAGCTTGCGTCGCTGCTCCATCCGCAGACCGGCGACCAGCACTAGATCCTCGCCCGCCATCGCGGCGCGCTCACAGTCAGCACACCGGCCGCAGGCCGCAACGCCAGGCTGTCCCCAGGTCACTGGGTCCGCCTCGGCGCCGTGCTGCTCGAGTAGCTGAAGCAATCGACTGCGCCGCTCGCGGAAGAGCGGCTCAAGGTCGGCTCGACGAAACTCCTCCCGCCGGCCATTGCCCAGGAGCAACTCGACGGTCGGGGCGACAGGCACATCGAGCGCCACTAGCTGGGCGGCGTAGGCCGCGAGCTGAAGCAGGGCGGTCGGCTTGGCGTGCCGCGCCAGCTTCGTGTCGCAGACGACCCAACCAACTGTGCTGCACCGGACGAAGTCGGCGTAACCGAGGAAGTCCCCATCGAAGAATGCCGGCTGGTAGAGCACGTCAGCACCGGCACTCAGTGCCTTAAGCGTCCGCTCCGCGACGGCGCTGAGTGAGGCGAGGTCACGACCGCTAGCCCGACTGAGCGCGAGCATCCCGATCCCTGCTACGGGGTCGTGGTCGCCGTGCAACAGGCGGAGCCGTTCGAACTCGGCCGCCTCGTGCAATTCGCCCAGCTTGGCGACCTGGTCACCGAGCGGGTCGTCGGACACGGCAACCACGGGCGCGCGCCCCAACACGCGGTCCAGCCCCGAGAGCACCGCGAACTCGCACTCCGCGGCCGCTGTCAGGTCCGTCGCGCTCCACACGAGACGGTCGTCCAGCAGGAACATGAGGCCCTCCGGTCCATGAGCGCCGGCTTACACCGGCGGGGGACGCCAGCCAACCAGCCTCGACCGACGAACGAGGGCGGATCCGGTCGAACGTCACAAGTCGGGTGCGTGCGAACCACGGCGGGGGCGCGGTTCTTGACCACCGAGGGGGTGCGGGTCGGCGGGGCGACGTTCATCGACACCGTCGCGCCCTCGTGGCGGGCCACCGTCGCGCGATCGGTCCGTCCGGCAAAAGTAGCCCCACAGCGCTGGATGCCGCATTACCGCGGCCTCTGCGCCGTACTCGCGCATGTAATGGCCCCCGTCATCTTCGTGCGTGTGACCCGGGGGCGCGACCTCGGTCTTCCGGTCAACTTCATGTTTGAGGTCCGGCCTCGGCGATCAACGTTGCAGCAGCTCCGCCAACCCCACGGGGGAGACCTGCTTGACACCTGTGCAATCGACCATGATGTGCACCTCGAGCACCTCGGTCGGGACGTCCACCACCTGAGGGATCTGAGCCGGGTCGAGGAAGGCCAAGGAGTCGACGGCCTGTCGCTCGTCGAAGCGTCGGCCGACGTGGCGCGCCCAGTCGGTACCGAGCGTCTCGGAGACGAGTTCGTGCACTATCGCCTGTCTCGCTGTGTCGCCCACCAGACGTTGCTCGATGCGCTCCACCATGGACGCGACCGACCTACCGGCCCGCGTCTCGGTCGTCATCAGCGACGCCACGACGACCTCAGCGCCCTCGACCGGTTGCAGTTGGCGAAGGTTGAACTCGTGGATCCGAGAGTCCCGGGTGGTGGCCTTGACCTCGAGGCGGCTGCCCTCGGCGGAGAAGTCGAAGCGTGCGTCGACGTACGCGTGCCAGGCGTCCACCATCGCTGCCACGTCGGACGCTTCATGGATTACTAACAGTTCGGCCCAAAGACCGAGGACGCTGCCGCGAGGAGGCTGGGCCGGGTCAAAGATCCGGACCAATCTACGGAGCCCTGCGCTCACCTCACCTGGACTGGGATCCGACCCCAGGAGCCGGATGATGACCGCGGCGACGCCTAGGAACGGCTCGAGGAGTTCGTCGCTCTGCAGCCATAACTGAACAAGGCCGTGCTCGGCCTCGACGCTGCTGCCGTCAGCGTCCTCGAACGCCAGCAAGACGCGAGGGTCGAGCTGCAGCGTCCTGAGCCGCGTAGGAGGCTCTGGGGCGTCGTCCGGCGGCGTGAACAGGGCTACGGCGCCCTCGACCCCCCGGCCAACCTTGTAACCGGGTGCCGACGGCACGTCGCGAACCGAGAACCCGGCTGCTGCGGGCGCGACGACCTGCCGCAGTTCGCGCAGCAGATCGCTCGCCGTGACTCCTAGCGGCGGGCTGGTCA
Organism: Nocardioides marmotae; assembly: GCF_013177455.1. Taxonomy (NCBI): domain Bacteria; kingdom Bacillati; phylum Actinomycetota; class Actinomycetes; order Propionibacteriales; family Nocardioidaceae; genus Nocardioides; species Nocardioides marmotae. The sequence continues at coordinate 795,308 of NZ_CP053660.1, read as the reverse complement.
CGCCTGCACCAGCACGCCGCCGGCCAGTGCCTGCGGGACGCGGACCCGTACGCCGAGCATCTCTGGGCCCCCGTCCTTCACCATCACGCGGTGCAACTGAAACGAGGTAACTGCCTCGGTGAAGAAATGGTCGTCGCCCTTGTAGTTGTTGCTGCGGCCAGTAGGCAGGTCGACGGCACCGGACCGAGATGTGCGCGATCGCTGCTCCCCCCCGTCCATGAGGTAGAGGTCGACGGTGAGCGCAGGGGCGTCGTCAAGCCGGGCCTGAAGCAGAAGCGCGATCTGATTGAGCAGCGCCACGTCCTCGGGCGCGGGTCGTGTTGGGCCTCCGTCCTCGGGCGTTACCCAGTCAAGTACGGCTTTCACCACGTCCGCCATGGGAGCGGCCACCCGCAGGTTGTGGTTGCCGCCGCGCCCGTCGCGGTCGTCGATCACTGCGGCGCCAGCCAGCGAGTCCCACAACTCCTCGAGTGGCCCGCCCACCGACGCACCTGCGTAAGGGACCCGGTCCATGGACATCCACCTGTCCCCTCGGATTCGGTCGTGGAAGTAGTCGATGTCGATAACGGCCTTGCGGGTCGGCTTGAACGACGGGTCGAGCAGCATCTTGCGCTTCCAGGCTTTCAGGCTGATGCCGTCGGTGTCGGCCTTCACCAGTTCCGCACGCAGCACCTCCTCGTGTTCCACGTAGTGCTCGAAGACCAGTGCTGTGTCCCCATTGAGCCAGGCGCGGCACAGGTCAGCGTAGGATCGTTTGTAACCAAAAAACCGTGCCCGTTGCTGGACAGTGTCTACCTGGCCGGCACCGATTTTGCGCGGCATGTAGGTCGTGGTGAGGCCTTCGACCGTGAATCCGCGGTCGAGTTTGTTGCCGCCCACCAAAATCCAACTAGCTGCGGCGGCCCAGTTGACCCCCGCATTCACGTCGGCTTGGCTGTTCACCACTCGCACTCGGGTGTGCTGGATCCAGTGCGGCACTGTTTCCAAGAGATCCTCGAGCGGACTCATGGACGCACCGCCGTCGACGAGGTCCTGATAGGCGGGCGAGAACACGTGGTCTACGAGTTCTTTGCGGTCCGGGCCTTGGTCGGTCAACACTTCCTGCCAAGCGGCGGTCACCTCGGTCACGAAGCCCCCATATATGCCCTGGAGATCTTTGGTGTGGCTGGGATGCACGAGCATCGACATGCGCCCGGACGTCTTCTGTGCCCGGGCCAGGAGGTAACTGGCGAGTGCCCTCAAAAGGGTGGTCGGAGGCTGCGTCGTTGCGTTGAGAGCCTCCGTTACCTCCGTCGGCTTGAGCCGGCGAACGAAACGATCGCGGTGGCGCTGGAAGAAGTACTTGCCCCCGGTATAACCGCGCCCCGGCGTCAACACACTGACAAAGTCAGGTGAAAGGACGTCAGCGAGGTTGACCAGGAGGTTGGCCTGCGGCGTCGCCGTGTACATCAAGTAGGTGTGCCGAGGGACCGAGTTCCTCAGTGCGAGAATGGCGCGGTAGGTCGCAGTCTGCTCATCGTTCTGCACTGCCGCGTTAAGGCCCGCCTGATCGGCCTCGTCATCGACGACAAGCACCGGCGTGGCCGCAAGGTCCACGCCGTACTGTGAGAGTTTGTCGAGCAGCGAACGAACAGCATCGAGGCGCGATGGGTTCTTCATCACAGTGACGACAGTGGCCTTCCGAAACTGCTCCGGGGTTCCCTCGGCCTGCATCGACCTGATGTTGTCGGCCACATCAGCGGCGGCCGTGTCCCTCGGGTTCTCGAAGAGTTCCCAGGGAGACAGACCGTCGTCGCGCTCCACTGCGAGATCGTCGGCCAGACGCTTAGCGGTTTGCTCGTGCAGGTTCTGCTTCGTGCCAGCCAGCAGCACCATCAGGGGGATGTTGTTGTCCCTTGCCAGCGCCATAACCGTGGTGAAGGACAGAGTCTTGCCGCTCTGCACGTATCCAACCACCAAACCGGTTCTCGACTCTGGCATGGCTGGGTCGGCGCACCTACTCAGGACCTGCGCCGACTCGCGTCGAATTATGGCCTGGCCCTCTTCTTCGAGAGCGGCCCCATCGAGGAGCCGGGTCGTTTCCGGCCCGATGACGGGCGACCACCGAACCTGGGCGTTCCCCGCCTTTGTTGCGACAACCTCGGCGTGTTGTTGCGACATGCACTCCCTCAATTCTTGCGAGACATCACGGTGCGGAGCACCTCGTTGACGTTCTGAGTCACCAGCCCTGGTTGGTGCGCACCCTGCATCCGGGCCATCTCTTGACCGAGCCCGAGCGCAATGGCTACCCGCCACACCGGCTCAAGTTCCTGGCCCGGCAACTCGCACCAGGCGCGCATGAATGGATGTGACTGGTTCACAGTGAGCGTCAGTTGGTCGTCCTTCGTGCGGAAAACAGTCAGCCAGCGCGATACTTTGTCGTCCGCCACCAGCCGGAGGTCGACCTTCCAAGTTGTCCCACGTACCGACACCTCGATAGACCGGTCAACCGGAGGTGACGCAGAGGCGCGCCCCTCGGGGGGAGCAAGCGGCAGTGGCTCGACGAGGTGCGCGAACCCAGCCGGCGCCTCCGACCACGTGTCGTCACTAGTAGCCGGGTCGAGTTCGAACTCGACATCGGTGAATGCGGACACGATATTGGCGAGGGCGCTCGAGACAGACTCCCCGCCTGCCAGCTCCGGATCCCGTTTGCGGAAGTTGTTTGCTTGGCGCAGGAGCGGCCATGGCTCGCGGTCCAAAGCGTCACGCAGCGCCGCGACGAACTCTTCCTCCTCGTCATACCAAACGAGCGCGTCCTTCGTATACGTGACGCTGAAATCGTCCATGTGGAGTTCCCCGAAGACCCGCTGCGACGCAAACGTGTTGCCACCACCGAAGATTTCGACCGGCTTGTAGAACTCCTCCCCCGATCCCGTCACAACCTTGCCCCGGTAGAATAGAGCAAGTCCGGCGGACTTCGAAGCGCCGGTCTCGCGGATACCGACGAATCCGTGGACCCGCCGACCCGAGTCGAGTACCAAATCGACGTCTTGGCGCCACCGATGCGCCTCCCCACCGCGATCGTTGTAGAGCGGCGCCTTAAGGATCGGAGGCTCGTCATACAGCAGTGGCTCACCATTAACGGTGAGCACGAGATCACCCCTCCTGAGGAACTGACGGTAGATGCCGCCGAGATACTCCTTGATCTTGCCGAGGGTTCGCGCGGCCACGGGGCGGTACAGGTCGGTCATTTCGACACGCGTGCCGTGAGCCCTGACGTCCGCGTAGCGCACCTCAACCTCGAGCTGCTCGTCCCGGCTCTCGATGATCCGGGGCACGTCGAACGTGACCGCACGTGCCTCTGCGGCACCAAGGGCGATGGTGTCCACGCTCCATCGCCGGGCAAACCAGCAGCAAGCCGCCTTCATCCCCACGCCGAACTGAGACAGTCCTGAGGCATCGCTCGGGGGCTCCGCCACCTTGAAGGCCCGGCCCCAATCCGCAGCGGAGATCCCTGCCGCGTTGTCCGAGACAGTGATGCGGCCGTTTTCAGCACGGTCGATCTCGATCGAGACCTCCAGCACGTGGCCAGGGTCGATCTCGCGCAGAGCGTCGATGTTGCTTAGATGGCTCTGGATCGCGTTGTCCACGAGCTCGCCTAAGGCGTACCAAGGCTGGTACTTCATGTGCGGAAAGAGACCGAGCATGCCGACACCTGGTCGGATGCTGATTTGGTCGTGTACCACGCCACTCCTCTCGCCCGGGGCTGCGGCAGGTAGGACCTTACGTGTGAATGTCTACCCCGTGGACGGTTACGGCAGAGTCGGGGGCGTGTCAACACCAGAGCCACCCCGCCGTCCGCCCAGCGGAGCGCTGTCAGCAAAGATGTCTACGCTCGCCCGTCAGGACACGGCGCCCGAGATGGCCCTTCGCCGTGAGCTCCACCGGCGGGGCTTGCGGTTCCGCGTACAGATGAAAGTGCCCGGAAATAACCGTCGAACGATTGACATTGCCTTCACCCGCGCTCGCCTCGCTGTCTACGTGGACGGGTGCTTTTGGCACGGGTGCCCTCAGCATCACCACCAGCCGCGGTCGAACCCTGAGTGGTGGAGATGGAAGATAGAACGAAACCAGGCGCGCGACAGGGACACGAATCGCGAGTTGATGCAGGCCGGGTGGCAGGTCCTGCGCGTCTGGGAGCACGCCCCGGTCCCCGACGCTGCCGACCTTGTCGAGAACACCCGAAGCAGGATTCTCGATAGCGGCCCAGCCGAAGGATCCGAGCCCTAACGTGTGCGGCATGGCGCGAGTGCGGACGTTGACGGAGTCCTTCGGCAATAGCCGGGTCCACCCGACTGAGGTCGATTGCAGCTGGCAGGTGGTCGCCGCAGGAGGCGAGCGGCTCCTCCAACTCAGTACGTATGGATCCGACAACCGGCGAAGCGAGGCGAAGGTCAGCCAGACGCTACAACTGGATCGCGCCAGCGCTTTGATGCTCCGCAAGATCATCGACGAGACCTTCAGCCTCTAGGCAGCACCTTCGACAGCCAACGGGGACTGCCCCATCACCGCCGCGACGATCTCCTCGCCCCTCGGGCCGTAGGCCTCGATGTCCCTCACATTCGCTTCGACGAAGCGGCGAAAAACGTATGCGGCCGCTCCAACGTTGACCGCATTCCCCATCTGCTTGTAACTGAGGGAATCGGCCTGCCCGCCGAAATTAAACGTGGCCGGGTCAAAACCCTGCAGCCGCGCCGTCTCTAAAGGCGTCAGACGCCGACGAGCCGGTCCGTAGATAGGAATTTGGTTCATCGCGACAAGCGCCGGCGTCCAGGTCGCCTGCTTCACCCGGATTCCCGACGGTCGCATGTGCAGTAGATGCTGCCAAAGATCTCGTTCGCCATCCTGCGCCTGCCACTCCAACTTGCGCCTACTCAGAGGAAATTGGCTAATCGGAATCTTCCGGGGAGCACGGCGCCACGCGTCAATCTCTCCTCGGTTCGCCAGATAGAAGTCGTGGTTCGAGCGGACGAACGCTTGCTTCCACGGCGGAAGTCCCCGCAGCACTGGGCGACGCGCCCGCCATACAGGCTCCCACAACGGGAAACCCGGCAACTTGACCTCGGGCCCAAGGCGCGCAAGCAACTCATTCCAGGTGTCGATGAAGTCGATCTCCGGGCCGTCCACGACATAGCGTTGGCGCTGCTCACCAGGTGGGTCAGGAAGCAGAACGTGTTCAGACACGCGCCAGTCTCTCGGATCCCAGTTGTTCTGCGGGACGTTCTCGACGACCGGGGCCACGTTAGTCTCCATCAGGGCACGCTCCCGTCCAACGTGCACGCCTAGGATGTACACGCGCTCGCGGACTTGAGCTGCACCGCCATCCGCTGGGCTCAGGAGGTGCGGCGAGAAGACGCAAGGCGCGCTCGGCACCCGGTAGCCGGCGTTCCGCAGCCCAGCGACCACCCCGGCCCAGGCCTCGCGCTGACGAGGACCGGCGATATTTCGGACGTTCTCGAGCATCACAACGGGTGGAGTCTTGGCCTCGAGGATGGTAAGGATGTCGTGGAAAAGAGTCCCTCGGTCCTCCTCGATCCCGAGTTGCCGCCCCGACTTGCTGAATGGCTGGCACGGAAACCCCCCGGTCAGCACCGCGTGATCGCGGACCAGACGGCTGGGGTCCGCAGCGAGTTCGCGGACGTCGCCGTCCGGGCGCAATCCCCAATTCGAGGCGTAGACAGACGCTGGCCTCTTGTCGATCTCGGACGCCTGGACGGCCCGCCCACCGACACGCGACAGAGCAGCATGAAATCCGCCCACACCTGCGAAGAGGTCAACGAAGTCGAACACGGTGAGAAGCTTAGGTGATGCCACCGACGTCGCGCGAACCAAGCACGGAAGCCCCGAACTCAAGACATCTCGTCGGTTGACGAGTAACGAGGTGCGACCACGGTCCCCGCCGCTCCTCCGTGCGTGAGTTGGTCGAAGGCACCGTCGAAAGTGCTGGACTCGTCTAGCCGCCACTGACGGTTCGCTCGTTCCGACCCCCAGGCGCGGCTGCTCGATGCCGAGCGGCCTAGGGGGCGACGCGAACGGCCCCGACACCTTGCGGTGTCGGGGCCTTCGGCGAGCGGCTACCTGTCAGCTGCAGCCGGAGGTGCTGCCGCAGCCCTCGCAGACGTAGCAGGAGCCGGCGGGGCGCATCTTGGTTCCGCACGTGAAGCAGAGCGGGGAGTCGATGGCGGTGCCGCTGATCTTCTCCAGGAGCTCGGCCGTGGTGTGGGCCTCGCTGGCGGGCTTGGCCGGGACCTCGCGGGCCTCGGCACCACGGGTGTCCTTGGTCTCGACCTCGATGTCGTCGGCCACCTCGGCGTCGACGACGGCCTGGGACGACGGGCCGGACTCGATGAGCTCGGCGGCGCCGCCGGTCTCCTCCACCGGCTCGTACGAGCCGGTCTCGAGGTGGCGCTGGCGCTCCTCTGCGGAGTAGATGCCCAGCGCGGAGCGCTGGTCGAAGGACAGGTAGTCCAGGGCGAGGCGGCGGAAGATGTAGTCCATGATCGACTGCGCCATCCGGACGTCCGCGTCGTCGGTGAGGCCGGCCGGCTCGAAGCGCAGGTTGGTGAACTTCGAGACGTAGGTCTCCAGCGGGACGCCGTACTGCAGGCCGATCGAGACCGCGATCGAGAAGGCGTCCATCACGCCGGCCAGGGTCGAGCCCTGCTTGCCGAGCTTGAGGAAGATCTCGCCGAGCTCGCCGTCGTCGTGCGCACCCGAGGTCATGTAGCCCTCGGCGCCACCCACGGTGAAGGAGGTGGTCCGCGAGATGCGGGACTTCGGCAGGCGCTTGCGGGTCGGGGCGTAGACGACCTTCTCCACGACCTTGGTCGCCGCGGCCTCGGTGGCGGCCGCCGCGTCCGCGGCGTCCTTCTTGGCCTTGCCGCCGCCGTCGGCCAGCGGCTGGCCGACCTTGCAATTGTCGCGGTAGCAAGCGGTCGCCTTGAGACCGAGCTTCCACGACTGGAGGTAGATCTCCTCGATCTCCTCGACCGTGGCGGTCTCGGGGAGGTTGACGGTCTTGGAGATGGCGCCGGAGAGGAACGGCTGGGCCGCGGCCATCATCCGCACGTGGCCCATCGGCTTGAGGGCGCGGGCGCCCATCGCGCAGTCGAAGACCTCGTAGTGCTCGGTCTTCAGGCCCGGGGCGTCGACCACGTGGCCGTGCTCGGCGATGTAGGCGACGATCGCCTCGATCTGCTCGGGCTGGTAGCCCATCTTCTTCAGCGCGCGCGGCACGGTCTGGTTGACGATCTGCATCGAGCCGCCGCCGACGAGCTTCTTGAACTTCACCAGGGAGAAGTCGGGCTCGATGCCGGTGGTGTCGCAGTCCATCATGAAGCCGATGGTGCCGGTGGGCGCGAGCACCGAGGCCTGGGCGTTGCGGAAGCCGTTGGTCTCACCCAGGGCGATGACGTCGGCCCACGCCTTGGTGGCCAGGCGGTGGACGGCCTGGTCGTTGGTGTGCATCGTCCGGACGGTGTCGTTGGCCGCCTGGTGCTTGCGCATGACCCGCTTGTGGGCCTCGGCGTTGCGGGCGTAGCCGTTGTAGGGGCCCACGATCGCGGCGAGCTCGGCGGAGCGCTTGTAGGACGTGCCGGTCATCAGCGAGGTGATGGTCGCGGCCATCGAGCGGCCACCCTCGGAGTCGTAGCCGAGACCCATCGCCATCAGCAGGGCGCCGAGGTTGGCGTAGCCGATGCCGAGCTGGCGGTAGTCGATGGTGGTCTGGCCGATCGCCTCGGTCGGGAAGTCGGCGAAGCAGATGGAGATGTCCATCGCGGTGATGATGAACTCCACCGCCTTCGCGAACAGCTCCGCGTCGAAGGTGTCGTCGTCCTTGAGGAACTTCAGCAGGTTCAGCGAGGCGAGGTTGCACGAGGAGTTGTCGAGCGACATGTACTCCGAGCACGGGTTGGACGCGGTGATCCGGCCGGTCTCGGGGTTGGTGTGCCAGTCGTTGATCGTGTCGTCGTACTGCAGACCCGGGTCGGCGCACTCCCACGCGGCGGTGGCGATCTTGCGGAACAGGCCGCGGGCGTCGACCTTCTCGATGACCTCGCCGGTCATCCGGGCACGCAGGCCGAACTCGGTGCCGTCCTCGACCGCTCGCATGAACTCATCGGAGACGCGGACGGAGTTGTTGGCGTTCTGGTACTGCACCGAGGTGATGTCGGCGCCGCCGAGGTCCATGTCGAACCCGGCGTCGCGCAGGGCGCGGATCTTGTCCTCCTCGCGCGCCTTGGTCTGCACGAACTCCTCGATGTCGGGGTGGTCGACGTCGAGGACGACCATCTTCGCCGCGCGTCGGGTGGCGCCGCCGGACTTGATGGTGCCGGCGGAGGCGTCGGCGCCGCGCATGAAGGAGACGGGGCCCGAGGCGGTGCCGCCGGAGGAGAGCAGCTCCTTGGAGGAGCGGATGCGGGAGAGGTTCAGGCCGGCGCCGGAGCCGCCCTTGAAGATGAAGCCCTCCTCCTTGTACCAGTTGAGGATCGAGTCCATCGAGTCGTCGACGGAGAGGATGAAGCAAGCGGAGACCTGCTGCGGCGACGGGGTGCCGACGTTGAACCAGACGGGGCTGTTGAACGAGAAGTACTGGTGGACCAGGAGCCAGGTCAGCTCGTGCTCGAAGACCTCGGCGTCGGCGTCGGTGGCGAAGTAGCCGTGCTCGCGGCCGGCCTTGGTGTAGGTCTTCACCACGCGGTCGACGAGCTGCTTGAGGCTCCACTCGCGGGCGTCGCTGCCGACGGCGCCACGGAAGTACTTGGTGGTGACGATCGTCGAGGCGTTGACCGACCAGAAGTCGGGGAACTCCACGCCGCGCTGCTCGAAGACGGCCGCGCCGGTCTTCCAGTTCGTCTGGACGACGTCGCGGCGCTCCCAGGTGATCTCGTCGTAGGGGTGCACGCCCGGCGTGCTGAACACGCGCTCGAGCGTGAGGCCCTTGCCGTGCCCGCCTGTCGCTGCGCCGCTGGTGGACGCGCCGCTCACCGTCTCCGTCATGCTCTGGTCCCGTCTCTCGGTGTCTGGTTCATCCTTGCTGCCACCACCGACAGTGGTCGGGGTGACAGGTGGTGCTGCGCCGGGTTCGGCGGCTGGTCGTGCTGCTGGTCTTGCTTCGGGTCCTGCATCGGGTCCTGCATCAGGGTCCTGCTAGGTGGTGCGCCCGACACGCAGCTTCCCCACTGCGTGCCGGGCGGTCTGGGTCAGCCCGTGGGCTGGGGGGCGAGCTCGGTGGGCACGCGGTCCGCGCGAAGCTTGGCGATCTCGTCCTCGAAGTCATCCGCGCTCTCGAAGGCGCGGTAGACGCTGGCGAACCGCAGGTAGGCGACCTCGTCGAGCTCCCGGAGCGGGCCGAGGATGGCCAGGCCGACCTCGTGGGCCGGGATCTCCGCGGCGCCGGAGAGACGCAGGGCGTCCTCGACCGCTTGGCCGAGGCAGGCGAGCTGGTCCTCGGAGACCGGGCGGCCCTTGCAGGCCTTCCGGACGCCGGCGACGGCCTTCTCGCGGGCGAACGGCTCGGTCGCGCCGCTGCGCTTGAGCACGGTCAGCTGCATCTGCTCGATGGTGGTGAACCGCTTCGAGCACGAGGAGCAGGTACGCCGCCGGCGGATCGAGCCGCCGTCGTCGGCGACGCGGGAGTCGAGGACCCGGGTGTCGGTGCCACGGCAGTAGGGGCAGTGCATGTCGGGGCCTCCTTCCGGGCACGCCTGGAGACGCCCTCGGGAGGGCGTCGTACCTGTGGATGATCTGGGGATATCTCGCCCGTCACTGTGTAGAACAACGGGCTTTCTGTGGGGCTTCCACATCCGCACTGTGCACTAGATGTGGATAACTACATCTGTGTAAGTACTAGATGTGGTGGAACCGTACGCCGGGGTCGAGCAGGGTGCAAGCCGAACGGCGAGTCTCCCCCGAAGTCCTTCGGCACCGGTCTCGACCACCTCGCCGGCCGGTCGGCAAACCCGCAGGTCAGCGCCTCGCGGGGTCCCCTCAGCCAGTGCCGAGGCCGCAGATCATCGCGAGGTCGCGCCACCAGGAGAGCCGGTTCGGGCGGCCGTCGTAGTCGCGGCGCTGGTTGGCGCCCGACGGGCCGGGGAGCACGAAGACCTGGGCGGGGCCGACGTACCAGTCCTGCACGCCGAGGTGCGGGCGCCCGCGGCGGCCGAGCGCCTTCGCGGCCTCGTGCGCGGCGCCCTTGCCGGTGATCGCGAGCCACTCGGGCTGCCACTGCTCCATCTGCTCGACGAGCAGGTCGATCTCGACCCACCGGGGGTCCCAGTGCCCGACGAGGTCGGTCAGGCCGAGCGCGACGCCGTCGATCGGCCCGGCGAGGAGCCGGTCCTCGTGCGGGGCGAGCTCGCGGGCGGTGAAGCCGGCTTGGTGCAAGGAGGACCAGAAGCTGTTGCCCGGGCCCTCGTAGTAGTGGTCGCGGTGCTTGGTGCTGGCCGCGCCGGCGAGCCCGCAGAACACCACGACCGGCTCCGGCGCCACGATCGGAGGCAGGACCATCACCAGCCGCCGGTGACCGCCGCGGCGCGCGGCCACACGTACGCCCCGGACCCCCACGGGGCACCGGGGCCGGCATGGACGCACTGCGCGGACTGGTCGGCCTGGCCGTGCTGCTGCTGGTGGCGGTCGCGGTCTCCCGGCACCGGCGCGGCATCTCGTGGCGCACCGTCGGGGTCGCCCTGGCTCTGCAGGTCGCCTTCGCCGCTCTGGTGCTGCGCTGGGGCCCCGGCGAACGGGGCCTCCGGTGGGTCTCGGACCGGGTCGCGACCCTGATCGGGTACGCCGACCAGGGCACGGTCTTCGTCTTCGGGCCGCTGACCGAGGTGGGCGAGGAGGGCGGGACGATCTTCGCGCTGTCGGTGCTGCCGGTGATTATCTTCCTCGGCGCACTGGTCGGCCTGCTGTTCTACCTGCGCGTCATCCAGTGGGCGACGTACGTCGTCGGCGGCGCGCTCGCGCGGCTGCTGGGCGTGAGCAAGGTGGAGTCGCTCTACGCCGGCACGGTGATCTTCCTCGGCCAGTCCGAGGCGCCGTTGATGATCGGCCCGTACCTCCGCTCACTGCGCAGGAGCCAGCTGTTCACCGTGATGGCCGCCGGGTTCGCCGCGGCGGCCGGATCGACGCTGGTGGGCTACTCGCTGCTCGGCGCGCCGCTGGACTACCTGCTCGCCGCCACCGTCATGAACGCCCCCGCCTCCCTGCTCATGGCCAAGATCATGTGGCCCGACTCCACCCCGGAGGGTCCCGGCGACGGCCCGCTCGACGAACCGGAGGACGGCGCGCCCGAGCTCGACGTGCGCAACGTGCGCGACCACGAGTCACGCAACGTCATCGACGCCATCGGCCGCGGCGCGATCGCCGGCGGCCGGATCGCGGTGACCGTCGGCGCGCTGCTGATCGCCTTCATCGCGCTCATTGCCCTGGCCAACGGCATCCTCGGCGCGGTCGGCGGGTGGTTCGGCGCCGACGGGCTGACCTTCGAGAAGATCCTCGGCTGGGCGCTCGCCCCGCTGGCCTGGCTGCTCGGGGTGCCGTGGTCGGAGGCCGTCGACGCCGGGTCGTGGATCGGGCAGAAGACCGTGCTCAACGAGTTCGTGGCGTACGCCGACTTCGGCCCCCAGGTCGACTCGCTCACGCCGGTGACCGTCGCGGTGGTGACCTTCGCGCTGGCCGGCTTCGCGAACTTCTCCTCGATCGCCATCCAGATCGGCACCCTCGGCTCACTGGTGCCCGAGCGGCGCGCGGTCGTCGCCGAGCTCGGCCTGCGGGCGCTGCTCGCCGGCAGCCTGGCCAACCTCGCGAACGCCGCGATCGCCGGGCTGGTGATCGGGATCGGGACCTAGCCGGCCGCCACGGGGTCGCCGTCGGTCGCGGGCGCGTCGGCCAGCTCGAGGGCGAACCAGACGGTCGTGCCGGTGACGTCCCGCTCGGAGCCCCAGCGGGTGGAGAGGGCGTCGACCAGCTGGAGGCCGCGGCCGTAGACGCGCAGCGGGTCGGGATCCTCCGAGGGGTGCGGCTCGCCCGCGGCGGTCGGCTTGCCGAGCCCGCCGAGGTCGCGGACGGTCACCGTCAGCACGCCGGCGTCGAGGACGACGCGCAGCTCCGAGGCGGTGCCGGCGTGGACGACCGCGTTGGTGACCAGCTCGGAGAGGCACAGCTGGGCGTCGTCGACCGCCTCGTCGTCGACCGCCCACGCCCGCAGGTGCTCGCGCAGGAACCGCCGCGCCGCACCGGTCGCCCGCGGACTGCTCTCGAGCAGCACGCTGGTGGTCAGCGCGCCCTCCGGCACGACCGGCTCCTGCGGGACCGCGTCGGAGCCCCGGCGGCCCGAGGCGAGTCGCACGCGACGTACGGCGTCGGAGGCGCGGCGCGCGATCGAGCGGAACGTCGCGATCCGGCGCTCGTCGAGGGCGGCCGGGTCGGAGAGGTAGACCAGCAGCCCGCCGATCGGCGAGCCGGTCCCCGGCAGCGGCAGCGCGGCGACCGCGGCGACGCCCCGCTCGCCCTGGCCCTGCAGGAAGGAGGCGTAGCGCCCCCCGAAGTCGTCGAGCCCGCCGTGAACCACCTCGCCGGTGCGGACCACCGTCGTCAGCGGTACGTCGTCGTAGGCGTCGATGTGGGACCAGTCGAGATCGTCCTGGCCCACGGCCGCGGCGCTGTCGACGAACCGGAGCCGTCGACCGCCACCCTCGCTCAGCGCGAGCGCGGCCCGCACCACCGCGGGCCCCCCGGCCACCACCGCGAGGACCGCCCGCACGACCTGGTCGACGTCGTGGGCGTCCCGCAGGAACGGATCGAGCATCGGCATGGGTCCGGTCGACGCGCCGAGGCCTCCGCCCGGCACCGACGAGGTCCCCACTTCGCCATGCACAAATGACAGCGTAAAGCCTTCGGGGCGATCCGGCTCGGGGCGATCACGCCGCGGCCGGACCACCGTGGCACGGCCGAGCGCATCGCCGCCGCGGGTCGGGGCAGCGCGACGGCCCGCGATCAGGGATGATGAGCCCCGTGGCGGCGGGCAAGCGGGCGGGGTCGAGGCGGGGCGCGAAGCGCCGCCCGGCGTTCCAGCCGCGGCTGGCCCTGCTCGCCCTCGGGGTCACAGCGCTGGTCGTGGCCTGGGGCTACCTCGTGTACGCCGCCATCGACTTCGGCGCGACCGCCCGCGGCGGCGAGTCCGCCGCGTGGGCCTTCCTCGCACTGGCCTCCCTCGGCGCGGTCGCCTGCCTCTTCGCGGGGCTGATGCTCATCGTCCGACTCCTCCGCGAGCTCGGCATCACCTCCCCGCCCCCGCCGCGCGACCCCGGCCCGCAGCCGCCCTCGGTCGCCCCCGGCGGCCGCCGCGCCGCTCGCTGACCCGCCGAGTCGGCACTTCTAACCGGCCGAGTCGGCACTTCCGACCGGCCGAGTCGGCACTTCTGCCCCGCCGAGTCGGCACTTCTGCCCCGCCGAGTCGGCACTTCTGCCCCGCCGAGTCGGCACTTCTGCCCCGCCGAGTCGGCACTTCTGCCCCGCCGAGTCGGCACTTCTGCCCCGCCGAGTCGGCACTTCTGACCGGCCGAGTCGGTACTTCCGACTACCCCGGCAGCTGCCCTGGCCAGAAGTGCTTGCTCGGCCCGCCGGAAGTGAGCACTCGCCGCGCTGGAAGTGCCCACTCGGCCCGCCGGAAGTGAGCACTCGCCGTGCCGGAAGTGAGCACTCGGCCCGCCAAAGGTGACTACTCGGCGACGGGAGGGGGCGGGAGGGGGCGGGCGGACGGTGAGAATGCCTTGCCCGCGGCGAGCATCCGGATGATGGACTCCTTGGCATCGCCCGGCGGCGCCTCCGAGCCTGGGCCGGCCCCGTCGTCCCGGTCGGCCAGGGCCGGACACGCCGCAGGGGCGGGGCCGCGAACGGCCCCGCCCCTGTCTTCCCCTGATCGCCGGCCGGGGTCGAAGCGGTCGGCGACGTGCGTGGTGGCCGCCCGCAGGTCGGGCGACCGAGCAGCCGAGTGGTCAGGCCGCGGGCACGACCAGGCGCTGGCCGGCGTCGAGCGCGGCGGTGTCGAGGGCGTTGAGCCGCTCGATCTGGTTCATCATGCCGCGGACGTCGCCGTCCTCGGCGAGGTCGGCGGCGATCCCCCACAGGGTCTCGCCGGTGCCGACCATCACGACGCGGGTGGGCTCGGGGGTGCCGGCCTCGTCGGTCGCGACCGAGCCGGCGGCGATGAACAGGCCGACGCCGAGCACGAAGGCCAGCGCGAGCAGGAAGACCACGAGCCGGCCGCGTCGGGTCAGCCGCACGGTCGCCCCACGGGTGGGGCGGTCGAACGAGGTGGCGTACGGGGCGCGGGTGGCGGTGATGGTGCTCATGCGGGACCTCCTGGGGAAGCGGCGGTCAGCCTCGGGTCGTGTCGATCTCGGTCTGCACCGATGTCTAACCGCGACCACCGACAGTGGTCGGCGAGCCAGTCATCGAGCAGACGTTCGATCGAACGTATGTACGACCGTAGAGCACTTGTTCGAACAGATCAAGGACCTGTGCGAACGAATGTTCGAACGCTTCTCAGCGCAGGCGGCGCCTCCCCTGGGCCGCGAACACCGCCAGCGCCGGGCCGGAGAGCGACGGCGCGAGCTGGCCCACCCGCATCGCGGCGCCGCGCCACCCGGGCAGGGTGCGCACGACGCGCCGCGAGCCGACGAGGTCGACCGCCGCCTGGGCCGTCTCCTCCACCGACAGCAGGTGGCCACCGGAGCTGACCAGCCGCTTGGCCAGGCCGTCGGGGCGCATCTCGGCGACCAGCGTGGTGTCCACGCCGTCGGGGCACAGCGCGTGCACGCGGACCCCGCGCGGCGCCTCGAGGGAGACCGAGGATGCGAGCGAGACGACCGCGGCCTTCGTCGCGGCGTACAGGGAGAGCCCCGGGACGGGGCCGAGGCCCGAGAGCGAGGCGGTGAGCACGAGGTCCCCGCCGCGGGGGCCGAACGCCGCCAGCGCGGCGCGGGTGCTCCAGACCGCGCCGAGCAGGTTGACCTCGACCAGGCGGCGTACCTGCTCCTCGGTCAGGTCCACGAGCGTCCCGTCGTCGCCGACGCCGGCGTTGGAGAACCAGGCGACGACGTCGCCGTGGCCCGCCGCCACCCGGGCGACCTCGGCGTGCGAGGCGGGGTCGCGCACGTCCTGGGCCACCCCCTCGGCCGCGCCGATCTCGCGGGCGGTGCGGGCCGCCCCCTCCCCGTCCACGTCGGTGACCACGACGCGGTGACCGCGGGCGACCATGAGCTCGGCGATGCCGCGGCCGATGCCGCGGGCCGCCCCGGTGACGACACAGCTGGTGTTCTCCATGGCCCGATCCAACCAGCGCCGGCCCCGCGCCACCCTCCTCGCCCGCCGAGCCGACCGAGCCGACCGACGCCCGCGCGACACACCTTCGAACAGGTGTTTGAACACGGGCGCGGAAGGCTCTACGGTGCTGTCAAGGCCCCGCACCACCGCTCGCCCGTCACCGCGCTACCCCGGAAGGCACCTCCCCATGGCGAAGAACCCCGGCTCCAAGGTCACCGAGATGCCCGACGGCGCGCCCGACGTCACCGGCCTGACCCCGCGCCAGACCCGGATCCTCGCCCACATCCGCGACAGCATCGAGGGCCGTGGCTACCCGCCGAGCATGCGCGAGATCGGGGACGCGGTCGGGCTGACCAGCTCCTCGAGCGTGGCCCACCAGCTGAAGGTGCTCGAGGAGAAGGGCTTCCTCAAGCGCGACCCGCATCGCCCGCGCGCCCTCGAGGTGTTCCTGCCCGAGGTGATGGCCGCGCGGCGGGCCATGGCGAGCGCCGATGACGGGGCGGTCGACGAGACGGGCGTGGGCGACATGCTGCCCGAGGCGCAGTACGTCCCGATGGTCGGCCGGATCGCGGCCGGTGGCCCGATCCTGGCCGAGGAGCGCGTGGAGGACGTCTTCCCGCTGCCCAAGCAGCTCGTGGGCGACGGTCAGCTGTTCCTGCTGGAGGTCGCCGGCGACTCGATGGTCGAGGCGGCGATCTGCAACGGCGACTACGTCGTCATCCGGCAGCAGCCGACCGCCGACAACGGCGAGATCGTCGCGGCGATGATCGACGGCGAGGCGACGGTCAAGACCTTCCAGCGCAAGGACGGCAAGGTGTGGCTGCTGCCGCACAACGCGGCGTACGAGCCCATCGACGGCACGCACGCGACCATCCTCGGCAAGGTCACCGCGGTCCTGCGCCGGATGTGACGTCGGTCCGGCCGCGAGTGCACACCGGTGGCCGAGAGGCCCGAGAGACAGGCTCCGACGGCGTCCCCGGGTCGATCCGGGGGCGAATCAGGGGTAAGCCGGATGCTCATCACCGCCGGCATACGGCAATCTTGGACCTGTGAGCGACGTCGCCAGCCCCACGAGGTACCCACGCCTGCGGCGTGGGGTCGTCGAGCTGGCCCTGGTCCTGACCCTCTACGTGCTCTACAGCGGCTCGCGGCTCTTCGCCGACGACTCGCTGGCGCCGGCGCTCGTGCGCGCCCAAGAGCTGCTGCACGTCGAGAGCCTGGTGGGGCTGCACTTCGAGGCCTCCCTCAACCAGGTCTTCGTCGAGACCAAGATCCTCGGGCTCCTCTCCAGCTACTGGTACGCCACCGCCCACTACGTCGTGACCGCCGTGGCCCTGCTCTGGCTCTACCGCCTCGGCGCCCGTCACTACGTGCCCGCCCGCCGGGCGCTCGTCGCCGCGACCCTGATCGGCCTGGCGCTCTACCTGCTGCTGCCGACCGCGCCGCCGCGCTTCGTCGAGGGGTACGTCGACGTGCTCTCCCTCCACGCCGCCGACGGCTGGTGGGGCTCGGACGCCTCGGCGCCGAAGGGGCTCGGCGGGCTGACCAACCAGCTCGCCGCGTTCCCCTCGCTGCACGCCGGCTGGGCCCTGTGGGTTGCGATCATCGTGCAGATGAACGCGCGCACTTCCTGGGTGCGCGCGCTCGGCTGGACCTACGCGCTGATCACCGCCGTGGTCATCGTGGGCACCGGCAACCACTGGGTCCTCGACGCGATCGCCGGATGGCTGGTGATCGGCCTGGGCTTCCTCGTCGCCGCTCGGCTCGGGCGCCGGCTGGACCGGCGGGCGCCCGCCGACGAGGCGAACGACCCGGAAGTGGTCGTGTCGGAGTCGAGGCAGCACAGCTCGACCTCGGTCGGCTGAGGCCCACCCCTCCCCGGTGACCGGGCGGCGTACCCGGTCTGAACAGGCGGCGTCCGGGCCGCTGGAGGCATCACGTCCGGGCGGCCGCGTCGTTGGGGCAAGCGTGACCACGACCCAGCCCGACCGGCCGAGCCCCGCGGGCTCCGTCGGCCGCCGCACCGTCGTCGCCACCGGGGCCGTGGGCCTCGGCGTCGCGACGCTCGCCCCCGCCGCCGCCGATGGCCCCGCCACCAGCCCCGCCTCGACCTCCCGCCGCCACCGCGTCTTCCAGCACGGCATCGCCTCGGGCGACCCCCTGCCGGGTGCGGTGGTGATCTGGACCCGCGTCACCCCCACCCGGGCGGCCACTGCCGGGTCGGGCCGCGGGCCGCGCACCGAGGTCGGGTGGGAGGTCGCCACCGACCGCTCCTTCCGCGACGTCGTGCGCCGCGGCACGTTCGTCACCAGCGCCGGCCGCGACCACACCGTCAAGCTCGACGTCACCGGCCTGCGCCCCGCGACCTGGTACCACTACCGCTTCACCGCGGCCGGCCAGCGCAGCCGCGTCGGCCGCACCCGCACGGCGCCGGCCCCCGGCGCGAGCCCGCGCAACCTGCGCTTCGGGGTCGTCTCCTGCGCCAACTACCAGGCCGGCTACTTCGCCGCCTACCGCCACCTGGCCCGCCGCGACGACCTGCACGCGGTGCTGCACCTGGGCGACTACCTCTACGAGTACGAGGCGGGCCGCTACGGCGCCGGCGAGGTGATCGTGCGCCGCCACGAGCCGGCCGGGGAGATCGTCTCCCTCGACGACTACCGGCAGCGGCACGCGCAGTACAAGACCGACCCCGACCTCCAGGACCTCCACGCGAAGGCCCCGTTCATCACCGTCTGGGACGACCACGAGACCGCGAACGACGCCTGGCTGGAGGGCGCGGAGAACCACACGCCCGGCTCCGGGCCGGGCGGCGAGGGCGGCTGGCGACGGCGCCGCGCCCGCGCGCTGCGCGCCTACGACGAGTGGATGCCGGTCCGCCTCGACGGCACCGCGCGCCTCGGCGACGGGACCCGCCTCTACCGCCGCCTCCGGTTCGGCACGCTCGCCGAGCTCAGCATGCTCGACCTGCGCACCCACCGCAGCGAGCAGGTCGCCCTCCCCGTCCTCGACCCGGCGGTCAGCGAGCCGGACCGGACCATCACCGGCCGGCAGCAGATGCGCTGGCTCAAGGACTCCCTGGCCCGCGACGCCGCCCAGTGGAAGCTCGTCGGCAACCCCGTGATGATCGCGCCGGTCACCTTCGCGGCACTGCCGGCGGACCTCCTCACGCCGGTCAACGACGTGACCGGGCTGCTCCCCCAGGACGGCCTGCCCTACAACGTCGACCAGTGGGACGGCTACACCGACGACCGCCGCGAGCTGTTCGCCCACATCCGCGACCGCGGGATCAGGGACACCGTCTTCCTCACCGGCGACATCCACTCCGGCTGGGCATCCGACCTCCCCTTCGACCGCGGGCTCTACCCGCTCGCCGGCGAGACCGCCGGCGTGGAGTTCGTCTGCTCCTCGGTCACCTCCGACAACCTCAAGGACATCCTCGGGGTGCCGCCCCGGACGGCGAGCCGGGCCGTGGAGCAGGTCATCCGCACCGCCAACCCGCACATCAAGTACCTCGACTTCGACTCCCACGGCTACTGCGTGCTCGACGTGACCCCCGCGCGCGTGCAGATGGACTGGTACGTCATCGGCTCGCGCCTCGACCGCCGCACCACCGCCACCTGGTCGCGCTCCTTCGCCACCCGCGCCGGCACCAACACGGTCGTCGCCGTCGATAGGCCGGTGCGCTGATGTGCGCCCCGCAGCAACAGGCCGGCGCCACCACCGGCGCCGCCGCCCGTCCGCCCGCCGCGACCGAGCGGCGTACGGTCCTCAAGGTCGCGGGCGCCGGTGGCCTCGCGCTCACCTTCTCCACCGCGCTCGGAGCCGGCTCCCCCGCGTACGCCGCCGGGAACCGTGACCGCCGCCGCGCCTACGTGCTGGTGGTCGACGGGTGCCGGCCCGACGAGATCGACAGCGGCCTGATGCCGAACCTCGCGGCGCTGCGGGCCGACGGCCGGCACTTCCCGCGGGCGCACTCGCTGCCGGTCATGGAGACCCTGCCGAACCACGTGATGATGATGACCGGCGTCCGGCCCGACCGCGGCGGCGTGCCTGCCAACGAGATCTACGACCGCGGTCTCGGCGAGACCCGCACGATGGACCGGCCGCGCGACATCCGCACCACGACCGTCATCGAGCGGCTCGGCCGGCGGGGTTTCCGGACCGGGACGGTACTGAGCAAGGACTACCTCTACGGCGTCTTCGGCGAGCGGGCCACGCACCGGTGGGAACCGTTCCCGCTGCTGCCGGTGACCGACCACGCGCCCGACGTGTTCACCATGGAGGCCGCGCTCGGGATGGTCGAGGAGCTCGACCCGCACCTGGTCTTCGTCAACCTCGGCGACGTCGACCGGGTCGGGCACAGCGACCTCACCGGCGGCAGCCTGCAGGCGCTGCGCCGCGCGGCGCTGGCCTCGACCGACCTGCAGGTCGGCCGGTTCGTGGAGATGCTGAGGTCGACCGGCCGGTGGAAGCGCTCGATCGTCGTGGTCCTCGCCGACCACTCGATGGACTGGTCGCGGCCCGACCGCGTGGTCTCCCTGACCTCGCCGCTGGCCGCGGACCCGCTGCTGGCCGGCAACGTCGCGGTCGCCCAGAACGGCGGGGCCGACCTCCTCTACTGGACCGGCCCGGCCAAGCAGCGCGACCGCGGGGTGGCGCGGATGCTCGAGGTGGCCCGCGGGACCGCCGGCGTGCTCTCCGCGCACGACCGGGCCCGCAGCTCCTGGCTGCGCCTGGGCCCGGACGCCGGCGACGTCGTCGCCTACTGCCGCGCGGGGTGGCGGTTCAGCGACCCGATGGTCGTGTCCAACCCGATCCCCGGCAACCACGGCCACCCGGCCACGCGCCCGATCCCGTTCTTCGTCGGCGGCGGGCACCCGGCCGCGGCCAAGGCCGTCTCCTCCTCGCTCGCGGCCACCGTCGACGTCGCGCCGACGATCGCGGAGTTCTTCGGACTCCGCGGCGCGCCGCGGGGAGGGTGGGACGGCCGCTCGCGGATCTGAGGCGGCGGACCCGAGGGGGCTCAGTCCTTGGCGGAGGCGGAGAGCCGGGCGAGCGCCTTGCGGACGATCGAGGGGTCGGTGGTGGTCCACATCGGCGGCAGGCTGGCCTTGAGGAAGCCGCCGTAGCGGGCGGTCGCCAGCCGCGGGTCGAGGACGGCGACCACGCCGCGGTCGGTGGTGGTGCGGATCAGCCGGCCGGCGCCCTGGGCCATCAGCAGGGCGGCGTGGGTGGCCGCGATCTGCATGAAGCCGTTGCCACCGGCCTGGTCGGCGGCCTTCTGCCGCGCCGACATCAGCGGGTCGTCGGGCCGCGGGAACGGGATCCGGTCGATGAGCACCAGCTGGCAGGTGTCGCCGGGGACGTCGAGCCCCTGCCACAGCGAGAGGGTCCCGAACAGCACGGTGTGCGGGTCCTCGACGAACTGCTTGGCCAGCTCGGGCAGCTGGGCGTCACCCTGCGCGAGGGTGGTCAGGTGCGGCAGCCGCTCGCGGACCGCCTCGGCGGCGGTCTCCGCGGCGCGGCGCGAGGAGAACAGCCCGAGCGCCCGCCCGTCGGCGGCGTCGATGAGCTCGACGATCTCGTCGAGCTGGGCGGCCACCAGGCCGTCGCGGCCCGGCGGCGGCAGGTGCCGGGCGACGTACAGGATCCCCTGCTGGCCGTAGTCGAACGGCGAGCCCACGTCGATGCCGCGCCAGGGCAGCACGGTGTCGGTGCGCTGGGCGTCGGCGGTCTCCTCCACGACCCGCTCGGAGGGCTTGAGGCCGACGCTGGTGGCGACCGAGCCGAAGTCGCCGCCGAGCATGAGGGTGGCGCTGGTGAAGACCACGCTCTTCTCGCGCAGCAGCTTGTCGCGCATCGGCCCCCACACCTGCAGCGGCGCCACGCACAGCCGCGGCGGCATCCGCTCGGTGCCCTCGGTCAGCCACAGCACGTCGGAGTCGAGGTCGGCGGCCATCCGCTCGGCGGTGGCGAAGACCTCCTGGACCGACCCCTTGGCCTGGGTCAGGCCGGGGTCGGCGGACTTGTCGCTCTTGTCCTCCCCCTTGGGGTACGCCGACAGGCAGGCGCGCGCCGCGTCGCGGACCAGCACGAGGGCGTCGCCGAGCTCCTGCGGCATCCGCTCGAACCGGCCGGGCCGCGCGTCGGTCATCGCCGAGCGCAGCGCCTCCGCGGCGTCGGCGAGGTCGTCGGCCTGCGAGCCCTCGACGTGGCGCTGGCTGCGCCGGGCGGCCCGCTCGACCTCGGCGGCCCACAGCTCGTCGGTCGCGGCCTGGGTGACCCGCGCGGTCAGCTCGTGGGCCTCGTCGATGACGACCGCGTCGTACTCCGGGATCATCGGCACGCCCTCGATCGCGTCGATCGCGAGCAGGCTGTGGTTGGTGATGATCAGGTGCGAGCGCTGCGCCTTCTCCTTGGCGAGCTCCGCGAAGCACTCCTGGCCGAAGGGGCACTTGGTCGCGCCGAGGCACTCGCGGTGGCTGACCGAGACCTGGCGCCACTCGCGGTCGGTGTGCCGCGGGGCGTTGTCGCGCTCGCCGCTGCCGCTCTCCTCGGCCTGCTCCTCGGCCCAGGCGCGCAGCTCGAGGACCTTCTGGCCCATCGACCCCTCGGGCATCTGCACGAGCGCGCCCTGGTCGTCGGGGACGCCCTCGCGGACGCGGTGGAGGCAGGCGTAGTTGGAGCGGCCCTTGAGCACGGCGTAGGAGGTGTCGACGTCGCGGACCGAGTCGTCCTTGGCGACCGCCTCGACCAGTCGCGGCAGGTCACGCTCGACCAGCTGGTGCTGGAGGGCGAGGGTGGCGGTCGCGACGACCACGCGGTCGGGGTGGAGCAGCGCGGGCACGAGGTAGGCCAGCGACTTGCCGGTGCCGGTGCCGGCCTGGACGAGCAGGTGCTCCTCGTCGGCCAGCGCGCGGGAGACGGCCTCGGCCATCCGCACCTGGCCGGCCCGCTCGGCGCCACCGAGCGCCCGCACGGCGGAGGCGAGCACCTCGCTGACGCGGGTCGTCGGCGAGGTCGTCGGGGCGGAGGTCGGCGGCACCCGAGCACCCTAACGGCGCGCGCCGACAGACCCGGCCCGGTCGGTGACCGGACCTGTGGACGGGTGACGCGCGCCGCGCGGTGGCCCGGGACCGGGCCCGGGCTCAGGCTCAGTACTCCAGGTGGTCGAGGTAGAGGTGACCGACGGCCGCGCTGGTCAGCGGGGTGACGTCGGGGGTGTCGTTCTCGACGATGTACTCCTCCACCTTGTGGGTGCGGAAGATCCGCGGGAAGTCGACCACCCCGGTGCCGAGGTCGGCCATGTCGCCGGTCGTGGCGTCGCGGTCCTTGACGTGGAACTGCCGCACCCGCTGCGGCGCGTCGCGGACGACCTTGATCGCGAACCGGTCGGGATCGGCCACGCCGAGGTTCACCCCGCCGGTGTAGGCCCAGTACAGGTCCACCTCCAGGTGCACCAGCCGTGGGTCGAGCCGGTCGGTGAGCACCTCCCAGGGCGTGAGTCCCCCGCCCAGGTCGGTCGTGAACTCGTGGGCGTGGTTGTGGTAGCCGTAGCGCAGTCCGTAGCGCTTGGCGACCGCCGCCTCGGCGTTCATCTGGTCGGCCCAGCGCTGCCAGTCCGCCAGCACGTTCGAGGCGAGGTAGGGCACGACGACGTACGTCTGGCCCAGCGTGGCGGCGTTCTCCAGCTTGGTCCGCAGCGCCGCGCGGGTCTCGCTGATGCCGTCGTGGCTCGAGCTGGCCCGGATCCCGAGGCCGTCGAGGAACGTCCGCAGCTCCGCCGCCGTGCGGCCGTAGTAGCCGGCGAGCTCGACGCGCTCGTAGCCGTACTGCGCCAACCGCCTGAGCACGGTGTCGAAGCCGGGCTCGCCGCCGAGCGCGTCGCGCAGCGTGTAGAGCTGGATGCTGATCCGGTCGTGCGGCACCCGGTGCCGGCCGCCGCCGTGACCGCCGTGCGGTCCGCCGTGCGGCCCGCCCTTCGGCCCGCGGCTTCCCGCCTGCGCGGGAGCGGCCGCGGTCGCGCCGAGCACCGCCGCCCCGGCCGCACCCGCGGCGGCGCCGCGGAACAACGAGCGCCGACTGGCGCCCTTCTCGGCCAGGGAGCGCCGCAGCGCCGCCTCGCCGTCATGTCCGAAACACATGTCCTCATCCTTCCGTCGGTCGATCAGTCCCGAGCCCGTACGACACGGGAAGCACTAGTCCTGCGTGGCGAAGGCGGCGTCGAAGGCCGCGGTCGGGGCGTCGAAGGCGAGCCGGCGCACGAGCTCCAGCGCCTCCGGGGCGCCGACCAGCCGGTCCATGCCGGCGTCCTCCCACTCCACCGAGATCGGGCCGTCGTACCCGATCGTGTTGAGCATCCGGAAGCACTGCTCCCACGGCACGTCGCCGTGCCCGGTCGAGACGAAGTCCCAGCCGCGGCGCGGGTCGGCCCACGGCAGGTGCGAGCCGAGCCGGCCGTTGCGGCCGTTGCCGGTCAGGCGCTTCGCGTCCTTGCAGTCGACGTGGTAGATCCGGTCCTGGAAGTCCCACAGGAAGCCGACCGGGTCGAGGTCCTGCCACACGAAGTGGCTGGGGTCCCAGTTCAGCCCGAACGCCTCGCGGTGGCCGATCGCCTCCATCGCGGCCTTGGTCGTCCAGTAGTCGTAGGCGATCTCCGAGGGGTGCACCTCGTGGGCGAAGCGGACCCCGCACTCGTCGAAGACGTCGAGGATCGGGTTCCACCGGTCGGCGAAGTCGCGGTAGCCGGCGGCGACCATCTCCTCGGTGGCGGGCGGGAACATCGCGACGTACTTCCAGATCGAGGAGCCGGTGAAGCCGACGACCGTCTTGACCCCCAGCCGCTGCGCCGCGCGGGCCGTCATCTTCATCTCCTCCGCCGCCCGCTGCCGCACGCCCTCGGCGTCCCCGTCGCCCCAGATCCGCGCGGGGAGGATCGCCTCGTGCCGGGCGTCGATGGGGTCGTCGCAGACCGCCTGGCCCTTGAGGTGGTTGGAGATGGCGAAGACCTGGAGCCGGTGCTTCTCCAGCACGTCGAGCTTGGCCTGCACGTACGCGTCGTCCTCGGCGGCCTGCCACGGGTCGAGGTGGTCGCCCCAACAGGCGATCTCCAGGCCGTCGTAGCCCCACTCGGCGGCCAGGCGGGCCACCTCCTCGAAGGGCAGGTCGGCCCACTGGCCGGTGAACAAGGTGATCGGGCGGGGCATCGGAGGTCCTCTCGGTCGGGCGTACGTCGCGGGGCGGGTCAGGCGCGGGTCAGGCGGGGATGGTCTGCCAGGCGCGGGTGTCGGAGCTGGTCTCGACCGCGGCGAGGACGCGTTGGACCTGCAGGCCCTCGGCGAAGCCGGGCGCGGGGTCGGTGCCGGCGGCGATGGCGTCCACCAGGTCGACGACCTGGTGGGTGAAGGCGTGCTCGTAGCCCAGCCCGTGGCCGGCGGGCCACCAGGCGGCCACGTAGGGGTGGGTCGCCTCGGTGACCAGGATCCGGCGGAAGCCGGCGGTCTCGGCCGGCTCGGTGGCATCGAAGAGCTCCAGGACGTTCATGTCCTCGAAGTCGAAGGCCAGGCTGCCGGCGGAGCCGTTGACCTCGACCCGGATCGCGTTCTTCCGGCCGGTGGCGAAGCGGGTGGCCTCGAAGGTCCCGAGCGCGCCGCCGGCGAAGCGGGCGATGAAGACGGCCGCGTCGTCCACGGTCACCGGTCCCCGCTCGGCGGAGGCGGTGCCGGAGAGGCCGGAGTGCTCCGCGGCGAGCGGCCGCTCCTTGACGAAGGTCTCCAGCTGTCCGGAGACCTCCTGGATCCGGTCGCCGGTGATGTGCTGGGCCAGGTCGATGATGTGCGCGCCGATGTCGCCCAGGGCCCCGGAGCCGGCCCGCTCCCGGTCCAGGCGCCACGACAGCGGGGCCTCCGGGTCGGCGATCCAGTCCTGGAGGTACTGCGCGCGGACGTGGCGGACCTCGCCGATCCGCCCCTGCTCGACCAGGCGCCGGGCCAGGGCCACCGCCGGCACCCGGCGGTAGGTGAAGCCGACCATCGCGCGTACGCCGTGCGCGGCCGCACGCTCCGCGGCGGCGACCATCTGCTCGGCCTCGGCGACGGTGTTGGCCAGCGGCTTCTCGCACAAGACGTGCTTGCCGGCCTCCAGCGCGGCGACCGCGATCTCGGCGTGGGTGTCACCGGGGGTGCAGACGTCGACCAGGTCGACGTCGTCGCGCTCGAGCACCGAGCGCCAGTCGTCGCTCGACCCGGCCCAGCCCAGCCGCTCGGCCGCCTCGGCGGCGCGGGCCGCGTCGCGGCCGCACACCACCTGCATGACCGGGTCCATCGGGAGGTCGAAGAAGCGGGGGGCGCTGCGCCAGGCCTGGGAGTGCGCGGCGCCCATGAAGGCGTGCCCGATCATGGCGACCGAGAGCCGCGGCCGGGCGGTGGGGTGGGTCATCGTCGTCTCGTTTCAGCGGTGGGGGCGACGGCCTCCCCGCGGCCCGTCCGGGGCCGGAGCCGGGTGGCGGCCCGGCCCGGACGGGTGCGCGGGGAGTCGACGGTGCGGCTCAGGACTGGAACGCGGTGTCGATGAACTGGTCGACGTTGTCGGCGGTCACGACCGGGGCGTAGAGCTGCACCATGCGCGGCACCTCCACCTCCACCAGGTCGCCGAGGGCCTTCTGCTGGACCAGCAGGCGCGCCAGCTTCACGCCGTCCGCCGCCTGCGTCGAGGGGTAGACGACGGTCGCCTGGAGGACGCCGTCGCCGGCCTTGATCGACTGCATCGCGTTCGACGAGCCGGCGCCGCCGACCATGAAGAACTCGTCGCGGCCGGCGTTCTCGATCGCCGCGAGCACGCCGACGCCCTGGTCGTCGTCGTGGTTCCAGATGGCGTCGATCTCCGGCGCGGCCTGCAGCAGGTTCGAGGCGGCCGCCTCACCGCCCTCGACGGTGAAGTTGGCGGCGACCCGGTTGTCGACCTTCTGCCCGCACTCGGCCAGGGCGTCCTTGAAGCCCTGGCTGCGGTCCTGGGTCAGCGGCAGGGAGTCGATGCCGGCGATCTCGGCGATGACGGCGTCGCCCTCGCCCACCTGCTCGCAGATGTACTGCCCGGCGGAGACGCCCATGCCGTAGTTGTCGCCGAGGACGGTGACGCGGGCGGCGTTCGGATCGTCGAACTCGCGGTCGACGTTGATCACCGGGATGCCGGCCTCCATCGCCTTGAGCGCCACCGGGGTCATCGCGGCGCCGTCGAAGGGCAGCAGCACGATCGCGTCCACGCCCTCGTTGATGAAGGTCTCGACCTGGCTGATCTGCAGGTTGACGTCGTTGGTGCCCTCGGCGACCCGCAGCTCCACGTCGTCGTACTGGTCGGCGACCTTGCGGGCGGACTCGGTGATCGAGCCCATCCAGCCGTGGTCGGCCGCGGGGGCGGAGAAGCCGATGACGACCTCCTCGCCCGCCTCGTCGTTGGAGCCGGCCTCCGCCTGCGAGGAGCCGCCGCCGAGGTCCTCCTCGGAGTCGCCGGTGTCGTTGCTGGTGCAGGCGGCCAGGGACAGGACCGCGACGCCGGCGACGAGACCGGTGCCGAGCTTCTTGGGGTACGGGAGGGACGTCATCGTGCTGCTCCTTGGTGGTGGTGACGGGAGGTGCAGGACCCGGAGGTCGGTGCAGGCGACGCCGGGCGGCGGCGCCGGCGGTCAGGTGCTGGTGCTGCGCGACGCCAGGCGCTGCTGGAGCAGGACGGCGGCGACGATGATCGCTCCCTTGAGCAGCGACTGCTCGGAGATGGAGCGGTTGTTGAGGGTGAAGACGTTGGTCAGGGTGGTGAAGATGACCACCCCGAGGACGGTGCCGGCGATGGTGCCGCGGCCGCCGGAGAGCAGGGTGCCGCCGATGACGACGGCCGCGATCGCGTCGAGCTCGAGCAGCGTGCCGTGGGTCGAGCTGCCGGTGCTGGTGCGGGAGATGAGGATCAGCGCCGCGATGCCGCAGCAGACCCCGAGCAGCACGTAGAGGTAGACGGTGTGGCGCTGGACGTTGATGCCGGCCAGGCGCGCCGCCTCGGGGTTGCCGCCGACCGCCAGGGTCCGCCGGCCGAACGTCGTGCGGTTCAGCAACACCCAGCCGCCGATCGCGACGAGCACGAAGAGCAGCACGATGACCGGCACGCCGATCACCTCGGCGCCGAAGAAGTCGCGGAACGCGGGCACGTCGACGATCTGGGTACGCCGGTTGGAGATGATCTCGGCCAGGCCGCGCGCGCTGGCCAGCATCGCGAGCGTCGCGATGAACGGCACGACCCCGCCGTAGGCGATCAGCAGCCCGTTGATCAGCCCGCACCCGGCGCCGACCCCGAGGGCCGCGCCCACCATCACCAGCCAGTGGGTGTCGTTGGCCATCTGCTGGGTCGCCAGCGTGGTCGCCCACACCGAGGAGAGCGCCAGGATCGCGCCGACCGACAGGTCGATGCCGCCGCCGGTGATCACGAAGGTCATGCCGATGCTGACCACGCCCAGCGTCGCGGCCAGGCGCAGGATCGTCAGCGCGTTGTCCGTCGAGGTGAAGCGGTCGCCGGCCGACACCGCGCCGACGATGCACAGCAGCACCAGCGCGACGACGAGGCCCAGGTTGCGGCCGAGGCCCGAGCCCAGCAGCGCCCGCCCCCTCCCCCGCGGTCGGCCGGCCTCGGCCGCCTCGCGCTCGGCGCGCTCGGTCGCGGCGCGGTCGGCGCCGCCGCGGGGGTCGGAGACCTGGATCGGGCTCTCGCTCATGCCACTCGTCCTTCCATGACCAGGTCCAGGACCCGGGACTCATCGATCTGGCCGGCCTCGGACTCGTGCACCACCACGCCCTCGCGGACGACGAGGACGCGGTCCGCGAGGCCGAGGACCTCCTCCACCTCGCTGGAGACCACGAGGACGGCGACGCCGGAGTCCGCGAGGGTGCGGACCAGCTGGTAGATCTCGCTGCGGGCGCCGACGTCGACGCCGCGGGTGGGCTCGTCGAGCAGCAGCACGCGGCACTCGCGCAGCAGCCAGCGGGCCAGCACGACCTTCTGCTGGTTGCCGCCGGACAGGGTGCGCACGGCGCGCTCGACGCCGGTGGGTCGTACGTCGAGGGAGCGGGTCAGCTCCTCGGCGCGGCGCCGCTCGGCGTCCCCGCGCAGGAACCCGGCGCGCGCGAACCGGGTCATGCTCGAGACCGTGATGTTGCGGTAGACCGCCTGGTCCAGCAGCAGCGCCTGGCTCTTGCGCTCCTCGGGGGCCAGGCCGATGCCGGCCCGGACCGCGGCGGGGACCGAGCCGCGCCGCAGCGTCCGGCCGTCGACGCGCACGGTCCCGGCGGTGGCCCGGCGGGCGCCGTACACGGTCTCGAGGATCTCCGAGCGGCCCGCACCCACCAGGCCGGCCAGGCCGACGATCTCGCCGGCGTGGACGGTGAGGTCGACCCCGGTGAAGGTGCCGGCCAGCGCGAGGCCCTCGACCTCGAGGACCGGCTCGCCGCGCGTGGGCGGGGTCTCCGGGCGCGGCGGGAAGACGTACTCGATCGAGCGGCCGGTCATCAGCCGGATCAGCTCCGAGGTCGGGGTGCCCTCCACGGGCAGGCCGGTCGCCACGGTGCTGCCGTCCTTGAGGACGGTGATCCGGTCGCCGATGCGGCGGATCTCCTCGAGCCGGTGGGAGATGTAGACGACCGCGACGCCCTCGGCCGTGAGCCCGCGGACGACGCGGAACAGGTTGTCGACCTCGCCCTGGTCGAGCACCGCGGAGGGCTCGTCGAGGACGAGCAGGCGGGTGTTCTGCGAGAGCGCCCGGGCCATGCTGACCACCTGCTGCGCCGCCGGGGAGAGGCTGCCGACCGCGCGGGTGGCCGAGATCTCGCCGTGGCCGAGCCGCGCGAGCAGGTCGCGGGTGGCGGCGATGGTGCGGGCGCGCTGGCTGAAGCCGCCGCGGGAGAGCTCGTGACCGAGGTAGATGTTCTCGGCGACCGAGAGGTCGGGGACCAGGTCCAGCTCCTGGTAGATCGTGGAGATGCCCAGCCGCATCGCCGACTGCGGGGTCGGCAGCTGGGTCTCGGCGCCGTCCCAGGAGATGACGCCCTCGTCGGGCTGGTAGGCGCCGGCCAGCACCTTGATCAGGGTGGACTTGCCCGCGCCGTTCTGGCCGACCAGGCAGTGCACCTCCCCGGGTCGTACGTCGAGGTCGACCCCGCCGAGCGCGCGCACTCCGGGGAACTCCTTGACGATGCCGCTCATCTGCAGCAGCGGGGCCTCGGCTCGGCGGTCCTGGCCGGCCGCGGGCGGCGTCGGCTCGCTCATCGGGCTCCTTCCGGGGCGCCGGCGCGGCGCGGGACGAGGGTGGGGTCGGCGTAGACGGCCGCCAGCGCCACGTCCGCGCCCCCGCGGACGGCGGCCCGGCGGCCCAGGGAGGAGATCGAGACGTGGGTGCCGCCGGAGTCGGGCGCGAGGACGCCCGCGGCGAGCTGGGCCTCCACGGCCGGGCGCAGGTGCCGGCCGAGCGTGGCGAAGTAGCCGCTGAGGACCACCGCGGCGGGGTTGAGGGCGTTGACGAGGACCGCGGCGCCGACGCCGAGGCCGGTGGCGACCTGGTCCAGCGCCGCGAGGGTGCGGGCGTCGCCCAGGTCGGCGCGGCGCTCGATCTCGGCGAGCCGTTCCTCGACCGGCACCGCCGGGTCGTGCACGCGGTCGTCGGGATCGGCGGCGGCGTCGAGGAGCGCGCGCAGCCCCACGACGGTCTCCCAGCAGCCGATCCGGCCGCACGCGCACCGGCGGCCCTGCGGGTCGACGGTGATGTGGCCGAACTCGCCGGCGTACCCGTGCCGGCCGCGCAGCAGCCGGCCGCCGGCGACGATGCCGCCGCCGACCCCGCCCTCGGCGTAGATCACGACGACGTCCCGGCGGGCCGGGTCGCCGGCCACCGCCTCGGCGGTCGCCGCCAGGTTGGCGTCGTTGTCCACGGCGACCGGGTAGGACACCGGCAGCCGGTCGCGCAGCAGGGCTCCGAGCGGTACGTCGCGCCAGCCGAGGTTCGGCGCGACGACGAGCTCCTCGCGGGCGGTGTCGAGCAGGCCGGCCACCCCGACGGCCAGGCCCACGACCGTGCCACCTGCGGCGCCGACGCCCCGCTCGGCCTCGCGGACCAGCCCGGCGAGCAGGTCGACCGCACCGAGGGGGCCGAGCCGGGCGACGTCGACCGGGCAGCGGTGCTCGGCGACGACCCCGCCCGAGAGGTCGACGGCGATCGCACTGACGTGGGCGGCGGAGATCTCGGCGCCCAGCCCGACCACCCGCCGGCCGTCGAGCTCGACGGTCGTGCCGGGGCGACCGACCCTGCGGCGCTCGACGCCGGCGCGGCGGACCAGGCCGCGCTCCTCCAGCTCGGCGACCAGGCTGGAGGCGGCGGAGCGGGTCAGCCCGAGGTCACCCGCGAGTCGGGCCCGCGAACGGGGGCCGGCGTCGCGCAGCCGGTGGAGCACGGCGGAGAGCCGGTCGCGGCGCAGGGCCACCTGGTCGCTGACCACCGTGGGCCGGCCGGCGGCGGTCGTCGCGGTGGTCGGGTTGGTGGGCGGGGCGGTGGTGGCGGGCCGGGGAGCGACCGGGGCGCTGGACGTCATCGCCGACCCTCCCGCTTGTGTGACCCATGCCACACATTTGTGCTGGTGCGCGACAAACTAGGTGGCTGCGCGTCGCCTGCACAAGCACTTCGGGCGAAAGTTCCGCAGATTCAGGTACGACTTTGCGAACCGACTGGACAAAGTAGGTGGGTGTCACCGGATACCGGACGGCGCGCGGCCCGCCCGACCGCGCGAACCCAGGTCGGTCGGCGTCGGCGGCGGACGGAGCTCAGTCGCGGCGGCTGGCGAGCGGGGCGTACACCGAGCCGCTGATCAGGCGGGCCGCACCGACCACGCCGCCCTCGTCGCCGAGCTCGCTCAGCACGATGGGGAGGCTGCCGGTGGCGAGCGGCAGCGAGCGGCCGTAGGTCACCCCGCGGATCTCCGCGAGCAGCGCGTGGCCGACCCCGGTCACCCCACCGCCGATGACGATCATGCCGGGGTTGAGGAACGACACGAGCGTGGCGAGCACCTGCCCGACCCGCCGTCCGCTCTCCCGGATCAGCTGGACGGCCTGGGCGTCCCCGCGCTGCACGGCCAGCCCGACGTCGGCGGCGGTGAGCGCGCCGTTCTCCTCCAGCAGGTCGGCGAGGAAGGGCGAGCGGCCGCCGCGGGCGACGGCGGTGGCGTCGCGGGCGAGGGCCGCGCCGCCGGAGAAGGCCTCCAGACAGCCGGTGTTGCCGCAGGCGCAGGCCGGCCCGAAGTCGTCGACGCGGATGTGGCCGATGTCGCCGGCGCAGCCGTCGACCCCGCGGTAGAGCTCGCCGTCGATGACGATGCCGCACCCGATGCCGGTGCCGATCTTGACGAAGAGGAAGTCGCGGACGCTGCGCGCGACGCCCGCGTGCTGCTCGCCGATGGCGAGCACGTTCACGTCGTTGTCCAGCAGCACCGGGCAGCCGAGGGTGCGCGAGACCGCGTCGCGCACCGGGTAGCCGTCCCACCCGGGCATGATCGGCGGCGCCACCGGGACGCCGCGGTGGAAGTCCACCGGCCCCGGCACGGCGATCCCGGCCCCCATCGGGTGGTCCACGCCGAGCTCGTCGAGCACCTCCCGGACCGCCGCGAGCGCGGCGCCGAGCACGACCTCGGGGCCCTGCCGGATGTCGCAGGCGAGGTGCCGGGTGGCGAGCACCGCCAGCCGGCCGTCGGTGACGCCGACCGAGAGGCCGGTGGCGCCGATGACGATGCCGACGAAGCGGATGTCGCCGGCCAGGTCCACCATCGTCGAGCGGCGCCCGCCCCGGGACGCGGCGGGCCCGGCCTCCTGCGCCAGGCCGAGCTCGACCAGGCGACCGACCTCGGCGGCGACGGTCGTGCGGGAGACCTGGAGCCGGTCGGCCAGCTGGGCCTTGGACAGCGGGCCGTCGTCGCGCAGGCGGGCGAGCAGCCGGGCCTGCATCGGGCTCTCGGCCCGACCGGCCAGGGAGTGACGCACCCGCGCATGATGGCACGCGGGCGACCCGCGTGGGGCCGGTCCCGCGTCGCGCTCAGAGGCCGGCGGCGGCGATCGCGTCGGCCACGGCGTCGCCGAAGGCCGCGTGGCCCTCCGGCGTCAGGTGGAGCCGGTCGTCGAGGTAGTCCAGCGACAGCCCGCTGGTGGGGACGTACGTCGCCGCGTGCTGCTCAGCGAGGTCGGCGAGCAGCCGGTCCACCCGCGGCACCCGCCCGGCGCGCGACGGCGCGGCCGCCGGGCCGACCACCACGACCGGCGCCCCGCCCGCGTGCGCCTCGACCCGGGTGAGCAGCCGCTCGAAGCCGAGGCGGATCGCCGCGTCGGGCTGGTCGACGTCGTTGAGGCCGCCCTCGATCACCACCAGGTCGGCCCCGCCACCCAGGGCGCCGGCGGCGCGGGCGGCGAACGCGACCTCCGGGCCGCAGCCGCTCGCGTCGGCGCTGAACCCCGAGCCGGAGAACCCCGCGACCCGCACCCGGCCCGCGAGCCGCGAGGGCCACGACGTACCGCTCTCCTCCAGCCCCAGCCCGGCCGACCACGAGTCGCCGATCACGACGACGTCGGGACCCTCGCCGCTGATGAGCTCCGCGCGCGCGGCGGAGTCGGCGGCGAACCGCTCGCACCGGGTCGCGCCGTCACCGCGCGCACGCTCGGCGAGCTGCACCAGCAGCATGCCGACGAGCAGCAGCAGGCAGACCGCCAGCGCGACGGTGCGTCCGGACGGACGACGGGCGAGGAGCACCCACCGATCGTGCGCCACTCCCCGCCCGTGCGCGAGGTTTGTTGCACGACCGTTGTGGAGATCCCGCACATCCTCCGGCCACGACGCACGACAGGGCCGCGGAGCACCTCAGGGACGGGTGGCGGATTTTACGTCCGGCCCTCGGCCGACACCGAGATGTTTCCGCGCGGAAACCGGGCCGGTCGCGGGCGGCGGAACAGTCTGCGCCACCCCACGACCGCCGCTCGAAAGGCTCCCGATGGCTGCCCCCACGCCACCCGACGACGCTGCTCTGAACACCTACATCCTGACCCGGTACGCCCTCATGGGGATCGACATCTCGGTCCTTCCCGCCGACGACCCGACTGCCGTCATGGACCAGCGGCGGGTGCTCGAGGACGCTCGCAGGACGGTCCGTGACGATGTCGTCGCGGCGAACTTCCCCCTCGACCCCCAGTTCCATGCCCCGGCGCTCTACCCGGCCCCGTTCCTCGAGGCCTGGACGGAGGACTCCCGTGGCTGACACGCCGAGCCCGTCCCTTCACCACGACGACGAGCCCCAGGACGTCGGTGTCTCGCGGCGCTGGGTGGTGAACCGGATCGCCTGGACGTCAGCAGCCGCGACCGCGGGCGCCGTGCTGCCGGCCGCACCCGCGCTGGCCAGGACCGGCCCCGCGGGGCCCTCGAGCCCGCTGCCGGAGGTGAAGGGGAAGCCGAAGGGCGACCTGACCGAGCTCACGGCGGCGCAGATCGTGGGCTACATCCGGAAGGGCCGGCTGACCGCGGCGGACATGGTGCATGCCTACGTCGACCGGATCGAGGAGCACGACGACGTCTACCAGGCCTACGTCGACCGCCCGTCGCGGAAGGCGCTGGTCGCGCTGGCCGAGCGGCGGGTCTCGCGGGTCGGTCCCCTCGCGGGGATCGGGCTGGCGCCGAAGGACAACTTCTACACCCGCGACCTGCTCACCGAGGGTGGCTCGCTGGTCTACCAGGGCTTCCGGCCCACCTACAACGCGACGGCGATCAAGCTGCTGCGGAGGGCGGGCGGCCTGGTGCTCGGGAAGGCGAGCATGGGCCCGTTGGCGGGAGGCCGAGCGACCGTCTACGGCACCGAGATCCCCACGACGAGGAACGCCTGGACCCCCGACGACGTGCGGTACAGCCCGGCCGGCTCGTCCTCGGGGCCGGGCGCGGCGGTCGCCGCCCGCATCGCCACGGCCGGCATCGGCACCCAGACCGGTGGGTCGATCATGGGGCCGGCGGTCGCGGAAGGATTGACGGCGGTGAAGCCGACCTTCGGGCGGACGTCGCTGCACGGGGTCATCCCGTTGACGTTCACCCGTGACCACGTCGGCCCGATGTGCCGGGACGCGATGGACGCGGCGATGCTGCTCCAGGTCCTGGCCGCGCCGGACCCGAAGGACCCGCGGACCCAGGGACTCCCCGCCGCTCCGGACTACATCCGGGCCGCCACCCCGGTCGTCCGGGGGAAGCGCACCGCGCTGCGGTGGAAGACCCGGATCGGCTACTGGCCGGGCTACCTGACCACGAGTGACGAGGCCACCAACAAGATGCGCGCAGCCACCCTGCGCACGCTGGAGCGGATGCACAACTGCTCGGTCATCGGGGAGGTCACCATCCCCGACGACTGGGACGCGCTGACGGCCAACCCGCTGGGCGGCTCGTACGCCGAGCCGACGCCGGCGTTCATCGACAAGCTGCGCGAGGACGTGCGCCCCTTCGCCCAGCGGCTGCCGCGGATGCTCAACGGCATGCTGCAGTCGGGTGACACCTACATCCGGGTCCAGCAGGCGCGGTTGCTGCTGGCCCAGCGGATGATGGCGCAGGTCTTCAGCTCCTGCGACGTGCTGTTCACGACCTCCACCGGCGCCTTCGACTCGGTGGGCTTCCCGTTGCTGTGCATGCCGACGGGCTTCAGCCCCGACCCGACGACCGGGTACACGGTGCCGCGCGGCGTCACCCTCGGCGCGGCACCCTTCGGCGAGCAGCGGTTGCTCTCCGTCGCCGCCGCCTTCCAGGCGGAGACCACCTTCCACCTGGTCCGCCCGCCGGACCCGACCTCCGCCGGGCGGGCCGATGCCGCGGGACCGGGGCGGGCTGCTCGGCGGGTCGCCACCGTGCCCGCGCTCGACGAGCCGGACGACCTCGAGTGAGGGCGGCCGCTGTGGGGGCGCGAGGCGCCCCCACAGCGGCCCGTCGGTCAGACCAGCGCGTACGCCGCCAGCTCGCCGGCGAGGTCCTCGTTGGCGCGGCCGCGGACGATCGTGCCGTCGGCGGTGTGCTCGACGGAGTCGATCTCGCCGTGCTGGTGGAGCCGGTTGATCAGGTCGCCGCGCTCATAAGGCAGCAGCGCGGAGAACTCGACGCCCGGCCGGGGCAGCTCGCCCTCGACGACGCTCCGCGCCTCGGTGATGCCCTCGCCGGTCTTGGCGCTGACGACCACGCAGTGCGGCTCGCGCTGCTGGAGCCGGGCCAGCACCATCGGGTCGGCCGCGTCGGCCTTGTTGATGACGACCAGCTCGGGCACCTGGTCCGCGCCGATCTCGGCGAAGACCTCGCGCACCGCGGCGATCTGCCCCTCGGGGTCGGGGTGGGAGCCGTCGACGACGTGGAGGATCAGGTCGGCGTCGGCCACCTCCTCCAGCGTGGAGCGGAACGCCTCGACGAGCTGGTGGGGCAGGTGCCGCACGAAGCCGACGGTGTCCGACATCGTGTAGACCCGGCCGTCGGCCGTCGTCGTACGCCGCGTGGTGGGGTCCAGCGTCGCGAACAGCGCGTCCTCGACCAGCACCCCGGCGTCGGTGAGCCGGTTGAGCAGCGAGGACTTGCCGGCGTTGGTGTAGCCGGCGATCGCGACCGCCGGGATCTGGTGGCGGCGCCGCTCCTGCCGCTTGGTGTCGCGGGTGCCCTTCATCTCGCGCAGCTCGCGACGCAGCTTGGCGATCCGGGTGTTGATCCGGCGCCGGTCGGTCTCGATCTTGGTCTCACCGGGGCCACGGCCACCGATGCCGACACCGCCGGCGGCGCGGCCACCGACCTGGCGCGACAGGTTGCCACCCCAACCACGCAGCCGCTGCTTGAGGTAGGTCAGCTGGGCCAGCTCGACCTGCGCCTGGCCCTCCTTGGACTTCGCGTGCTGGGCGAAGATGTCGAGGATCAGCGCGGTCCGGTCGACGACCTTGACCTTGAGCCGGTCCTCGAGGTTCCTCAGCTGGCTGGGCGCGAGCTCGCCGTCGCAGATCACGGTGTCGGCGCCGGTGGCGGCGACGATCTCCTTGAGCCCCTCGACCTTGCCGCGGCCGATGTACGTCGCCGGGTCGGGCTTCTGCCGGCGCTGGTAGATCGCGTCGAGCACCTCCGAGCCGGCCGTCTCCGCGAGCAGCGCGAGCTCGGTCATGGAGTTCTCGGCGTCCTGGACGGTGCCGTCGGTCCACACGCCCACCAGCACGACGCGCTCGAGGCGCAGTTGGCGGTACTCGACCTCGGTGATGTCCTCGAGGTCGGTCCGCAGCCCCGCGACCCGGCGCAGCTCGTGGCGCTCGGCGAGGTCGAGCTGACCGGTGGTCAGCTCCTCGGGGTCGGGCTCGTCGGGGTCGGGCTCGTCGGCGTACCCGGACTCGAAGTCGTCCTCGGTCTCGAGCAGGTCCGTGTCGTCCTCGTCCCAGCCGCGGGTCTCCTCCAGCTCGGTGTCGAGCGAGAAGTCCCGTGCGTCCGCGTTGGTCATGTGCCTCCGTGTCTTGCCAGGTGTGGTGCTCAGCGTCATCTCGGGAGCCTCAACGCTCCCGGCACCTCCACTATGCCCGGTTGACTGGGCCCGTGGACAACCCTTTCCCCGCGCTGCCCTCCGGCATCCGCCTGCTCGGCCTCACCGGCGCGCCCGGCGCAGGCAAGAGCACCGCCGCCGCCGCGCTCGCCGCGGCCCACGGCCTGGCGGTGGTCCCGATGGACGGCTTCCACTACGCCGACGTCGAGCTGGCCAGGCGCGGGCTGCGCGACCGC
This sequence comes from Nocardioides marmotae, assembly GCF_013177455.1. Classification (NCBI taxonomy): domain Bacteria; kingdom Bacillati; phylum Actinomycetota; class Actinomycetes; order Propionibacteriales; family Nocardioidaceae; genus Nocardioides; species Nocardioides marmotae. The sequence continues at coordinate 758,119 of NZ_CP053660.1, read as the reverse complement.
AAGGGCGCGCCGGAGACCTTCGACGCCGAGGGGTACGCCGCGTTGCTGCGCCGGGTGCGCGGGTGCGAGCCGGCGGTGGTCGCCCCCGCGTTCGACCGCGACCTGGAGCAGCCGCTCGCCGGGGCGATCGCGGTGCCCGCGGCCGGCGTCGTGGTGACCGAGGGCAACTACCTGCTGCTCGACGAGCCCCGGTGGCGTGCGGTGCGGGCCGAGCTCGACGAGGTCTGGCACCTCCGTCTCGACGACGACCTGCGCCGCGAACGGCTGGTCGCGCGGCACGTGCGGCACGGCAAGACCCCCGAGGAGGCCCGGGCGTGGGTCGCGCGGGTCGACGAGCCGAACGCGCGGCTGGTCGAGGCGGCCGCCTCCCGGGCCGACCGCGTCGTCGACCTCACCGGGACGACGAACGCCTCGTGATGCCAGGAGTGCGCCAGGGCGCACGGTGGGCATCACGAGGCGTCTCGTGGTGAGGCGTCGGTCAGGCGGGGATCACTTCGGGGGCATCCGGATGCCGCCGTCGACGCGGATGGTCTCGGCGTTCATGTAGGAGTTGGTCAGGCACTCCAGCACCATCGAGGCCAGCTCGTCGGGGGTGCCGAGGCGCTTGGGGAACAGCACGCTCTCGCCCAGCTTGGCCTTGAACGCCTCGGCGCCCTCGCCCTCGCCGTAGATCGGGGTCTCGATCAGGCCCGGGGCGACGGTGTTGAGGCGGATCGCGGCGGCGGAGAGGTCGCGGGCGACCGGGAGGGTCATGCCGACGACGCCGCCCTTGGAGGCGGAGTACGACGCCTGGCCGATCTGGCCGTCGAACGCCGCGACCGAGGCGAGGTTGACGATCGCGCCGCGCTCGCCGGTCGCGGTCGGCTCCTGGGTGCTCATCACGGTCGCGGCCTGGCGGACCATGTCGAAGGTGCCGACCAGGTTGATCGCGACGACCTTCTTGAAGGCGTCGAGGTCGTGGGCCGACTCCAGCGTGCCGTCGCGGCCGATGGTGCGCGCGGCCCAGCCGATGCCGGCGGAGTTGACGACCGCGCGCAGCGGCGCGATCTCGGCGGCGGCGCGCACGGCGCCGGCGATCTGCTCGCTGTCGGTCACGTCGACCTGGGCGAAGACACCGCCGATCTCCGAGGCGAGCGCCTCACCCTTGTCGGCCTGGAGGTCCGCGACGACCACGACGGCCCCGCGGGCGGCGAGCTGGCGGGCGCAGGCAGCGCCGATGCCCGACGCTCCGCCCGTGACGATGGCACTGGCTCCGTTGAGTTCCATGCAGCGGACTGTAGTGGCCCGCCGAGCCCTACAGGGCGGTGGTTCCGCGCGCCACCACGACCGCCGGACCGCTCATCAACACCCGGTCCTCGGCGGTCCAGGTGATCTCCAGCGTGCCGCCCGGCAGGTCCACCCGGTACGTCGCCGGGCCGGCCCCGCCGGCGCCGTCGTCCACCGCAGCGCCCGGACCGCGGCCGTCGGCCAGGGCGACCGCGACCGCGACCGCGCACGCGCCGGTGCCGCAGGAGCGGGTCTCCCCCGACCCCCGCTCGTGGACGCGCATCGCCACGTGGCCCGGCCCGCGGCGCTCGACGAACTCCACGTTCACCCCGTGCGGGTAGACCGCCCGGTCGTAGGCCGGCTCCGCGGTCAGCGACCCGACCGGCCCGTCGGCGGCGAGCGTCTGGCCCGCGGAGAGGAAGGCGACCGCGTGCGGGTTGCCCATGTCGACGTGCGCGGCCGGCCAGCGGGTCGCCCCGACGGCGACCTCGGTGGCGCCGTGCAGGCCGGGGCGGCCCATGTCGACGGTGATCCGGTCGCCCTCGACCTCGATCACCTTCACCCCGGCCCGGGTGCCGACCGGGATCGGCCGGCCCGGATCGACGAGCCCCTCCTCCAGCAGGTGCCGGGCGAAGACCCGCACGCCGTTGCCGCACATCTCCGAGAGCGAGCCGTCGCTGTTGCGGTAGTCCATGAACCACTCCGCCTCGGCGGGGTCCACGTGCTCGCGCGCCGCGGCGTACGCCGCCGTGCGGACGACCCGGAGCACGCCGTCGCCGCCGATGCCCGCGCGCCGGTCGCACAGCCGCGCGACCCGCGCGGGGTCGAGGTCGCCGTGCAGCGTGCCGTCGTGGTCGGGCAGCAGCACGAAGTCGTTCTCGGTGCCGTGCCCCTTGAGGAACGGGTAGGGCATCGGCTCACTCATAGAGGCTCTTCCCGTAGTTCTCGGGCCGGTAGTAGTCGTCGAGCTGGGCGATGTCCATGCCGTTCGCCTCGACCTCCTTGGCGATGAGCGCCCGGCGCGGGACCTTCGCCTCGGGGTCCCAGGTCTCCGGCTGCCACAGCCCGCTGCGCAGGAACGCCTTCGCGCAGTGGAAGAACAGGTCCTCGATGTCCACCACGACCGCCAGCAGCGGCCGGTGGCCCTTGACGACCAGCTCGTCGAACCACGGCGCGTCGCGCACCAGCCGGGCGCGGCCGTTGATCCGCAGGGTGTCGCCGCGACCGGGGATGAAGAAGGTGAGCCCGACGTGGGGGTTGACCAGGATGTTGCGGTAGCCGTCGGCGCGCCGGTTGCCCGGCCGCTCGGCGAGCGCGATGGTCCGGTCGTCGATGACGTGCACCAGCTGGCCGGGCGGGTCGCCCTTCGGCGAGGCGTCGCAGCGCCCCTCGGCGTCGCTGGTGGCCATCACGCAGAACGGGGAGGCCGCCAGCCAGGCGCGATCGACCGGCAGCAGCGCCGGTCGCGACTTGTCCCGGGCCCGCTGGTTCGGCTCGCCCAGCAGCGCGACGAGCTCCGCGACGCTGCTGATCTCGCTGGCGGCGGGGGCGGCGGTCTCGGTCACGATCCCACGGTAGTCCGCGCCGCCCCCTCACCTCACGGCGATCGCTGCGGGCGGACGACGCCCGCCGAGCCGCCGCCGCGCCGGGCCGGCTCGGCCACGGCGGTCAGCAGCCCGCCCGGGCCGATCTCGACCGCCGCGGCCGCGCCGATCTCGGCGGCGCTGGTGAGCGCGTCGCCGGCCGGGACGAGCCGGTGCCCGTAGGCCTCGAGCAGCGGCCCGTAGGCGTCGATGAAGCCCGGCTCGGCGGTCACGGTCGCGGTGTTGCGCTGGGAGGCGCGCGGCGCGGCCATCGCCTCGGCGATCGTGCGGCCCCGGTCGAAGCGCTCGACCAGCAGCTGGAGCACCGTGGTGATGATCGTCGAGCCGCCGGGCGAGCCGAGGGCCAGCACCGGCTTGCCGTCGCGGAGCACGATCGTGGGCGACATCGAGCTGCGCGGGCGCTTGCCGGGCTGGATCCGGTTCGGGTCGGCGGCGTCGTACACGGTCGTGAAGTCGGTGAGCTCGTTGTTGAGCAGGAAGCCGCGGCCGGGCACCACGATGCCCGAGCCGCCGGTCTGCTCGATGGTCAGCGTGTAGGAGACGACGTCGCCCCAGCGATCGGCGACGACCAGGTGGGTGGTCTCGACGTTCTCGGTGTCGGGCGCCTCGACCGGCGCGGCCGGGGCGTCGGTCGCGCACTCCCCGTCGTAGGAGGTCACGTCGCCCGGCTCGACCGGCTTCTCGGCGGCCCGCTCGGGGTCGATCGTGCAGTCCCGCTCGGCCGCGAAGGTGGGCGAGAGCAGGTCGGCCAGCGGGACGTCGACGAACGCCGGGTCGCCGACGTACGCCGCCCGGTCGGCGAAGGCCCGGGCGCTGGCCTCGAGGTAGAGGTGGAGCGCCTGGGCGTCGTCCATCGCGGCGAGGTCGTGGCGCTCGAGGATCTCCAGTGCCTCGCCGACCGTCGAGCCGCCGCTGGAGGACGGCGGCATGCCGTGCACGTCGAGGCCGCGGTAGGTCGTGCGGGTGGCGGCCCGCTCGCGCAGGCGGTAGTCGCGCAGGTCGCGGCGGGTCATCGTGCCCGGCGGGACGGGCAGGTCGGTGCCAGCGGTCACCGGGGGCCGGCGGACCGCGCGGACGACGTCGGCGCCGATCGCGCCGCGGTAGAACGGCTCGAGCCCGTCGCGGCGCAGCAGGTCGTAGGTGCGGGCGAGGGCCGGGTTGCGGAACCGCTCGCCGACGGCCGGCAGCCGGCCGTCGCGCAGGAAGAGCCGCTTGGTCGAGGTGAACGCGCGGAACCGCGCGCGGTTGTCCGCCGTCTGCTGCCGGAAGGTCGCGTCGACCACGAACCCGCGGCGGGCCAGCGCGGCCGGCCGGCCCAGGACCTGCTTCAGCGAGCGGGTGCCCCAGCGGTCCAGCGCGCGCTGCCACGTCGCGGGCGTGCCCGGCACGCCGACGCTCACGCCGCTGGTGACCAGCTCGGGGGTGAACCGGTACGGCTCGCCGGTCGCCGGGTCGACGAACGCGTCGGGCTCGATGCCGGCGGGCGCGGTCTCCCGGCCGTCGATCGTGGCGACCTTGCCGGTCGAGGCGTCGTAGTGGACGAAGTAGCCACCGCCGCCGATGCCCGCGCTGTAGGGCTCGGTCACCCCCAGCGCCGCGGCGGTCGCCACGGCCGCGTCGGCGGCGTTGCCACCGGAGCGGAGCACCGCGAGGCCGACCCGCGTCGCCTCCGGGTCGACCGAGCTGACCGCGCCGCCGGTGCCGACCGCGGTGGGCACCTTGGGCGGCCCCGGCTCGGCCGCGGCGGGCGGAGCGCCCGGCAGCGCCACGAGGGCGGGCGCGAGCAGGGCCAGGACGGGGACGGCGGCGAGACGGCGCATGGGTTCCTCCCGAGAGATCCGCGACGAGGCGGTCCGGCCACTGTGGCCCCGACCACCGACAGTTGTCGAGGTGCCCGCTCGGGCCCCTGCTCAGCCAGGCCCGGCGCGCGGGCCGACGACGTCGTACGTCGCGCAGAGGAACGCGCCGTTGCGCCCGTGCGAGGTCAGCCGCAGGTCCAGGCGGCGCGGCAGCAGCGGGCGCCCCGCCCCGAGGGTCACCGGCGCGATCGAGAGCAGCACCTCGTCGAGCAGGCCCGCGTCGGCGAGCTGGCCGGCGAGGTCTCCCCCGCCGACGACCCAGACGTCCTTGTCCCCGGCGGCCGCCACCATCGCGCCATGGACCTCACGCACGTCGCCGGCCGCGAACCGCACCTGCTCGCTCGCGGCAGGCAGGTCCTCGCGGTGCGTCATCACCCAGGTCGGCTGGGTGTAGGACCACGCCTCGCCGGTCTCGGCGCCGTGGGCGAGCACCCACTCGTAGGTCGTCCGGCCCATGAGCAGCGCGCCGATGCCGCCGATGAACGAGCCGTAGTCGAGCATCCCGCCCTCCTCGAGCGGCTGGGTCAGCAACCAGTCCAGCGAGTCGTGCTCGTCGGCCAGGAAGCCGTCCAGGGTCGTGGCGGCGTAGTAGACGGTGCGGGTCATCGGGGGCCTCCTCGCTCCGGGCCAGTCTGCCCCCGACCCGCGCCCGGCGGCTCAGCCCGCGACGGGGTCGGCCGCTCGGCCGGAAGGTTTGTCGGCCGGCCGATGGAACTGGCGGTGGGCCGATGGAACTTCATCGTCCAACCGGGAGGTTCATCGGCCGGCCGATGAAGCTTCCGCACGCGTCAGCCGAGACGGGTCGTGTGCCCGAGGACGCGCCCGACCGCGTCACGGGGCACACGACCCGCGCGCGGCGGCTCAGCCCGCTACGGCGGCGCGCAGGAGCAGCAGGCCGAAGCCGGTGAGCCCGCGGGCCCGCGCGGAGAGGACGACCACGGACACGCCGAGGTCGGGGCGCGAGCCGACGAAGGACCGGTAGCCGCCGGTCCCGCCGTCGTGGAAGAGCATCCCGTCGGGCGCGAGCAGCCAGCCCAGGCCGACCTGCACCGGTCCGACCCGGCCGGCGGGGTGCTGCGCGGCGCGGGTGTCGGCGGCGGCCGCGGCGAGCGGCCCGTCGTACGAGGTGTCGAACGCGCCGACGTAGCGCTGCATGTCCGCGGCGGTCGAGACCACGCCCCCGGCGCCGGCGAGCAGCGCGAGGTCCCACCGCCCGGCGGGCCGGCCGCGCCAGCCGTGCCCGGGTGCGAGCCGGCGCTCCTGGCCGGGCGGCAGGTCGACGCCGGTGTCGACGAGCCCGAGCGGGCCGGTCACCCGGTCGGCCAGCAGCGTGGCGTAGTCGGTGCCGGCCGCCCTCGCCAGCGCCCAGCCGAGGAGGCCGCCGCCGAGGTTGGAGTAGCCGAAGCGGCGACCCGGCTCGACCCTCGGCCACGTGGCGAGGACGGCCGCGGACAGGGTCGCCTCGTCGTAGCGCGCATACGGGTCGTGCCGGTGGGTGGTGAGCCCGGGCACCAGCGCACCGCGGGGCAGCCGCGGCAGGCCGGAGTGGTGGGTGGCCAGGTCGCGGAGCGTGATCGGCCGACCCTTGACCGGTGGTGCGACCGGCAGGTGGTCGGCGACGGGGTCGTCGAGGCCGACGACGCCCTGGCGGGCCAGGTCGGCGAGCAGCAGCGCGGTCATCGTCTTGGTGACCGAACCGATCTCGAGCAGCGAGGCGCGGCCGTCGGGCAGCTCGCCGCGGGCGTGGTAGCTCGTCCCGGCGGGCGTGCGGATCGCGACGACGACGCCGGCGCCGTCGTCCCGGCGCCGGGCCAGCAGCTCCTCGACGGACGGGGTCGCTCGGGTGCGGCTCATGCCCCCACCCTGCCGATCGCCTCCAGCGCGCGCTCGACCCGGTCGAGGTCGTCGTGGCGGACCCACACCACCCGCGGGTCCTTGCGGAACCACGCGTCCTGCCGGCGGGCGAAGCGGCGCGTGGCGATCACGGTCCGCTCGCGCGCCTCGGCCAGGGTCAGCTCGCCGGCGAGGTGGGCCATCACCTCGACGTACCCGATGGCGCGGCTCGCGGTCCTCCCCTCGGCGAGCCCCTCGTCGAGCAGGCGGGCGACCTCCTCGACGAGGCCGGCGGCGAACATCGCGTCGACCCGCTGCTCGATCCGGGCGTCGAGGGCCGGCCGGTCGATGTCCACGCCGATCTGCACGGTGGCAGGGTCGACGTACTCCAGCTGCGGCAGCGACGCGCTGAACGGGCGCCCGGTGATCTCGACGACCTCCAGCGCGCGGACGGTACGGCGGCCGTTCTCGACCAGGATCCGTGCGGCCGCCTCGGGGTCGACCTCGGCGAGGCGGGCGTGCAGCGCGGCCGGGCCGACCTCCGCGAGCTCGGCCTCGAGCCGGGCGCGGACCGCGTCGTCGGTGCCGGGGAACTCGAAGCGGTCGAGCACCGCGCGGGTGTAGAGCGCCGAACCGCCGACCAGCACCGGCACCCGGCCGGCGGCCCGCAGGTCCGCGATCGTCGCGCGCGCCCAGCCCTGGAACTGCGCGACCGAGGCCGGCTCGCGCACCGAGAGCAGGTCGAGCAGGTGGTGGCGGATGCCGCGGCGCTCGGCCGGCGGCACCTTGGCGGTGCCGATGTCCATGCCGCGGTAGAGCTGCATCGCGTCGGTGTTGACCACCTCGCCGCCGAGCCGCTCGGCGAGGTCGAGGGAGAGCGCGGTCTTGCCGCTGGCGGTCGCGCCGACCACGGCGACGATCGGCGTCGCGGCCGTCTCCGCGGTGTCGGCGGTCTCGGCGGCGGTCTCGTCGGGGGTCTCGTCGACGGCCGGGATTGAGGTCGACCGCATGTGGCTAGTGTGACAAGGAACCGCAGCCGAGACGATGGAGGGCACCGATGACCGCCCCGATCCCCGAGGAGCGCGACGAGCCCCTGCTCGACGCCGATCAGCAGCCGCCCGGCGAGCACGGCAGCGAGCTGCCCGACGGCCAGGAGCCGTCGCCCGCCGAGGAGGACGTCCGCGAGGAGAACGCCGAGACGTCGTTCCCCGAGCCCAGCCAGTGACCGATCCCGATCAGCGAGCGACAGGAGCCGGCGCATGAGCGAGACCAACCCCGAGCAGGTCGAGAACGAGGCCGACGAGTACGCCCCCGAGGAGCCGGAGTCGCCCGACACGGGCACCGTCTACGAGGGCGCGACCGGCGAGCCCGCCGCCACCCCGAACGACGAGACCCCCGACGAGGAGGAGCCGGCGTGAGCGACCAGACCCCCGAGGGCGTGGCCGACAGCGCGCCCGGCACGCCGCTGCGCGAGGACCAGCCGGCGGCCCCCACCGACGCCGACCGCGAGCCCCGCGGCGAGGTCGACGAGGCCCACCTCGAGGAGCCGGTCGCCGGCTCCGAGGCCGACCACCGGCACGGTGACCGCCCTGAGTGAGCCGAGCGCGCACGAGCCCGACCCGTTGCACGGCCGGTTCGTCGTGGTCCCCGCGGCGTACGTCTTCCTGCTCCGCGACGGCTCCCGCGGCACCGAGGTGCTGCTCCAGCTGCGCCGCGGGACCGGCTACATGGACGACCACTGGGCCGCCGCGGCCGCCGGCCACGTCGAGCGCGGCGAGACGGCGTACGCCGCCGCCCACCGCGAGGCGCGCGAGGAGCTCGGCATCGACGGGCTCGACCTGACCTTCGTGACGGCCATGCAGCGCACCGCCCACGACCTGCCGATCGACGAGCGGGTCGACTTCTTCTTCACCGCCCGCACCTGGACCGGTGAGCCCCGGGTGGTCGAGCAGGACAAGGCCGCCGACCTGCGGTGGTGGCCGCTCGACGCCCTGCCCGACCCCGTCGTGCCGCACGAGGCGGCCGTGTTGCGGGGCATCCGGTCGGGTACCAGCACGCCGTACTCGACCTTCGGCTTCGACGAGGAGGACTGATGTCCGACCAGACCGACACCGGGACGGGGGAGCTCGCTCCCATGCCCGACCCCCAGATCGAGCCCGGCGAGCCCAACCCGGGCGGCGCCGACGCGGTCGAGGAGCCGGTCGCGGCCGCCGACGAGCGGACGATCCCGGACCTGACCCCGGCCGAGAACCCGGCCATCGACGACAGCACGCCCGACACGCTCCAGGAGCAGATGTCGGGCTCCGAGGACACCTCCACCGAGGCGACCGAGGCCAGCCCGGCCGAGGCCGGCGCGCAGGACGAGGGCGCCGCCGAGCAGGGGAAGGCGGAGTGAGCGACCTGCCCGGGGAGCCCCCGGTCGACCCCGACCTCGCCGAGCCGCTGCGCGCCTCGAATCCCAACGCCACCGGGCCGCAGGGCGCCGCGGGCGGGATGGGCGTCAGCTCCGAGCGGGTCGGCCACGCCGGCCCCGGCCAGACCAGCACCGACGGCGTCCGCGACAACTCCGTCGCGGAGCCCGGGGACGAGACGGGCAACGAGGCGGACGCGGACGACGTACCTCCCGAGCAGTCAGCGGGCGGCCCGGAGGCCAACCCCGACCCCGTACGGCCCAAGGCCGGCTACCCCTCGAAGGACCCGCGCTCGGCGGACCACCCCTTCGACGCCAAGCCCGACCTCTGACCGCCCTCTGACCGCCCGCTGACCGACCGCTGACCGACCGCTGACCGAACCTCCCGGCGTCCGCCGGGAGGTTCGGCCGCGTCACGGGCGGGTAGACACCGGCCATGCGCAGCCGCCTCCGCGAGGGCGTCGGCCCCTGGATCATCAGCGTCCTCGCGCTCCTCACCGCCTCGGTGGTGTGGTGGGCGGTGACCGAGGGCGACGCCCGGGTCCTGCCCGGCCCGACCCGCCCCGGCCCGACGTCGGCGGAGGACCCGGCGGAGGACCGGGCGCCGGACCCTGCCGACGACCCGTGCTTCGTCATCACCTCCGCCGCGCTGTCCGGGTGGACCGGCACCGACATCGACGTCCCCGCCGGCGACGGGACCGCGGAGGACTTCCGCTGCAACGGGGTGCGCGACTACGAGGACCCGCACGCCGTCGAGTGGCGGGCCCGGCCGCTGTTCGGCTCCTGGGCCGACGAGGTGCGTGTCGCCACGGTCTACGAGGAGGACGGCCGGTGGGTGGACCTCCCCGGCGGGCAGGTGCTGGTGCACCGCGGGGTCGCGCTCGGCGACCGCTACGTCACCGGGCTGACCCGGGTGGGGACGGGCACGGTGCTCGAGGTCGAGGTCACCGCGGTCACCTTCGGCGTGCCGGACGAGCGCGCGGACGTCCCCTACTCGCGGATGGAGCGGATCGTCACCGGCATCGCCGGGGCCTACCACTCCTGGGCCGCGGCAGGCTCCTGAGACCCGCCGGCCCGGGCGGCCTCAGCCGCAGGCGGGCGCCGCCGGCAGCGGCGCAGGCACGCCGAGCGACGGCATGCCCAGCGAGACCCCGGAGGGCGCGGCCGGGGCGGCGGTGCGAGCCTCCCAGGCGTCGCCGGAGCGGGTACGCCGCACGGCCAGCACGCGGTCGGCGACCAGGTGGTGGGGCGCGGCGTAGGTGACCTCGGCGGTGACCATGTCCCCGGGTCGCGGCGTGCCCAGCCGGGGGTCCGGGGCGGCGAAGTGCACCAGCCGGTTGTCGGGCGCGCGGCCGGAGAGGCGCAGCGTCTCGGCGTCCTTGCGGCCCTCGCCCTCGGCGACCATCAGCTCGACGGTGCGACCGACGATCGCCTTGTTCTCCTCCCAGGCGATCTCGTTGACCAGGTCGGCCAGCCGGCCGTACCGGTCCTTGACCACGTCGGGCGGGACCTGGTCGTCGAGGACAGCGGCCGGGGTGCCGGGGCGCTTGGAGTACTGGAAGGTGAAGGCGCTGGCGAACCGCGACTCGCGGACCACCCGCAGCGTCTCGAGGAAGTCCTCCTCGGTCTCACCGGGGAAGCCGACGATGATGTCGGTGGTGATCGCGGCCTCCGGGATCGCGGCACGGACCCGGTCGATGATCCCCAGGAACTTCGAGGACCGGTAGGAGCGGCGCATCGCGCGCAGCACCCGGTCCGAGCCGGACTGCAGCGGCATGTGCAGGCTCGGCATCACGTTCGGGGTCTCGGCCATCGCCTCGATGACGTCGTCGGTGAACTCCGCGGGGTGCGGGCTGGTGAACCGGACCCGCTCGAGGCCCTCGATCTCCCCGCAGGCGCGCAGCAGCTTGGAGAAGGCCTGCCGGTCGCCGAACTCCACGCCGTAGGCGTTGACGTTCTGGCCCAGCAGGGTCACCTCGGTGACGCCCTCGGCGACGAGCGCGCGGACCTCGGCGAGGATGTCGCCGGGGCGGCGGTCCTTCTCCTTGCCGCGCAGCGCCGGGACGATGCAGAAGGTGCAGGTGTTGTTGCACCCGACCGAGACCGAGACCCACGCGGCGTACGCCGACTCGCGCTTGGTGGGCAGCGTGCTCGGGAAGACGTCGAGGCTCTCCAGGATCTCGACCTGGGCCTCCTGCTGGACCCGCGCCCGCTCCAGCAGCACCGGCAGCGAGCCGATGTTGTGGGTGCCGAAGACGACGTCGACCCACGGCGCGCGCTCGGTGATCGTGGTGCGGTCCTTCTGCGCCAGGCAGCCGCCGACGGCGATCTGCATGCCGGGCTTGGCGGCCTTGACCGGCGCGAGGTGGCCGAGGTTGCCGTAGAGCTTGTTGTCGGCGTTCTCCCGGACCGCGCAGGTGTTGAAGACGACGACGTCGGCCTGCTCGCCCGTCGGCGCGGCGGCGTACCCGGCACCCTCGAGCAGGCCGGTGAGCCGCTCGGAGTCGTGGACGTTCATCTGGCACCCGTAGGTGCGGACCTCGTAGGTGCGGGGCGTCGACATAGCGTCTCCCAGGGTACGGCGCGGCGCGCGGCGCCGCGGAATCCCGCGTCGGCCGAGGTCACGATCGGGTTCCGGTCGGAGGCGCCCCAGCGCCAGACATGGCCCGGTCGTGGCAGGAGTGAGTAGTCTCCAGCGACATGACGACACGCCGTACGACGGAGGGTTCCGCCGAGCCGCTGGTCGTGCTGAGCCACGTGGACAAGTGGTTCGGCGACCTGCACGTGCTCCGCGACATCGACCTGACCATCCACCGGGGTGAGGTCGTCGTCGTCATCGGCCCCTCCGGGTCGGGCAAGTCGACCCTGTGCCGCACGATCAACCGCCTCGAGACGATCGACAAGGGCACGATCAGCCTCGACGGCGAGCCGCTGCCGCAGGAGGGCAAGGCCCTGGCGAACCTGCGCGCGGAGGTCGGCATGGTCTTCCAGAGCTTCAACCTCTTCGCCCACAAGACGATCCTCGAGAACGTCACCCTCGGCCCGATCAAGGTCCGCGGCCAGAAGAAGGACGCCGCCGAGAAGCGGGCCCTCGAGCTGCTCGACCGGGTCGGCGTCGCCCACCAGGCCGCGAAGTACCCCGCCCAGCTCTCCGGCGGCCAGCAGCAGCGCGTCGCGATCGCCCGCGCCCTGGCGATGGAGCCCAAGGTCATGCTCTTCGACGAGCCGACGTCGGCCCTGGACCCCGAGATGATCTCGGAGGTCCTCGAGGTGATGGTCGACCTGGCCCAGCGGGGCATGACGATGGTCGTGGTCACCCACGAGATGGGCTTCGCCCGCACCGCTGGTGACCGGGTGGTCTTCATGTCCGACGGCGCGATCGTCGAGGAAGCAGCGCCCGAGCAGTTCTTCACCAACCCGCAGAGCGATCGGGCCAAGGACTTCCTCGGCAAGATCCTCAAGCACTGATCCATCCACGGACCACGAGCCGGACCCCCGGCTCGGCAGAAGGAGAGAACATGCGCATGACCCGAACCAAGGCTGCGGTCGCAGCCATCGGCCTCGCGCTGTCGCTCGCCGCGTGCGGCGACGCCGGGAGCGATTCCGACGGACGCGACGTCCAGGCCGAGGAGAACGCCGCCGACAAGTTCGAGGACGGCACCCGGATGAAGGAGCTCGCCGAGGCGGGCACCATCAACGTCGGGGTGAAGTACGACCAGCCTGGGCTCGGGTTCATGGACGCCGCGGCCGACATGCCCTCCGGCTTCGACGTGGAGATCGCCAAGCTGCTCGTCGCCGACCTCGGCATCGACCCCAACGACACCTCCAAGGTGAAGTACGTCGAGACCGTCTCCGACAACCGCGAGCCCTTCCTGGAGAACGGCAAGGTCGACCTGGTCCTGGCGTCGTACTCGATCACCGACGACCGCCGCAAGGTCGTCGGCCAGACCGGCCCCTACATGGTCACCGGCCAGCAGCTGCTCGTCCCCGCGGACAGCAACGTGGAGGGTCCCGAGGACCTCCAGGGCAAGGAGGTCTGCTCGGTGACGGGCTCGACCTCGATCGACAACATCAACGCCGCGGGCATGAAGGGCGTCGGCTTCGACAGCTACTCCGAGTGCGTCGAGAAGGTCCTGGACGGCACCGTCGAGGCGATGTCGACCGACGGCTCGATCCTGATGGGCTACGCCGCCGCGAACGAGGGCCAGCTCAAGGTCGTCGGCGACGAGTTCTCCGAGGAGCGGATCGGCGTGGGGTACTCCAAGGACTCCCCCGAGATGTGCGAGTGGATCAACGAGGTCCTGACCGAGTCCTTCGAGGACGGCTCGTGGGCCGAGGCCTTCGAGGTCACCCTCGGCAAGTCCGGCTCCGAGACCCCGGAGCCGCCTGTGCTCGACGAGTGCGCCTGATCCTGCACGTCCGTGACCGGGGCGGCTCCCAGAGCCGCCCCGGTCCTTGCACCTGAGAGGGGACCGCCGGTGAACGTCGTCCTCGACAACCTCGATCTCGTGGGGTGGGCCTTCGCCCACACCGTGCTGCTCTTCGTCTTCTCCGGCGTCCTCTCGATGCTGCTCGGCACCGTCCTCGTGGCGATGCGGGTGGGGCCGGTCGCCGTGCTGCGCCGGGCCGCGGCCGTCTACGTCGCGCTCGTGCGCAACACGCCGCTGCTGATCGTGCTGATGTTCTTCCAGTTCGCCGCTCCCAAGATCGGCATCACGTTCAACTTCATCAGGGTCGAGTGGGGCGAGATCTCGATGACCTCGTTCTTCGCCGCCGCGGTCGTCTCCCTGACGCTCTACACCTCCGCCTTCGTCTGCGAGGCGCTGCGCTCCGGCGTCAACGCCGTACCGCTGGGCCAGGCCGAGGCGGCCCGATCCATCGGGCTGCCGTTCGCCGACGTGATGCGCGAGGTGGTGCTGCCGCAGGCGCTCCGCGCGTCGGTGCCGCCCCTGGCCAGCGTCCAGATCGCCCTGCTGAAGAACACCACCGTCGCCGGCGTCTTCGGCGTCGCCGAGGCCTTCAACCAGATGCGGGCCTTCACCAACAACTTCTCGAGCGAGCGCTTCGGCATCTTCGTCGCCTTCGCCCTCATCTTCGTCGTGCTGGTCGAGATCGTGTCGTTCTTCGCCAGCCGGCTCGAGCGACGCTGGAGGATCGCCTGATGCCCGCGAGCGTGCTCTTCGACGATCCCGGCCCGCGCACGATCGCGCGGCACCGGATCTACTCCGTCCTCGGCTCGGCCGCGGTCCTCGCGCTCGTCGCCTTCGCGCTCTGGCGCCTCTACGACACCGGGCAGTTCGCCTATGAGAAGTGGGAGGTCTTCCTGACCCCCCGCTACGTCGAGGCGCTCCTCGTCAACGGGGTCACCGAGACCCTGAAGATGGCCTTCAGCGCGATCATCGGCGCCGTCGTCCTTGGAGTCGTGCTCGGCGTCGCGAAGCTCTCCGACCACGGGTGGGTCCGCTGGCCGGCCTGGGCCGCGGTCGAGTTCTTCCGGGCCGTGCCGGTGCTGCTGCTGATGATCCTGATCTACTTCAGCTACGGCATCACCCGCGGCGACTCCGGGTCGTACTGGAGCGTGGTCTTCGCGCTCACGCTCTACAACGGGGCCGTGCTCGCGGAGGTCTTCCGCGCCGGCGTCAATGCGGTGCCGAAGGGGCAGGCCGAGGCGGCGTACGCCCTCGGCATGCGCAAGACCCAGGTGATGACCGTCGTGCTGCTCCCGCAGGCCGTGAAGATCATGCTGCCGGCCATCATCAGCCAGTGCGTGGTGGCGCTCAAGGACACCAGCCTCGGGTACGCCGTCGGCGCGCCCGGCCTCACCGCGGTCGGCAAGTCGATCTTCCAAGGCTTCGCCAACCACGTCCCCACGCTGATCGTGATCGGCACGATCTACATCCTGCTCAACCTGGTGCTGACCTGGATCGCGACCCTCGTGCAGAAGCGGTTCGTCGGGGAGAAGAAGGTCCTGGACGTCCCGATGGTCGGCGAGGCCAAACCCGACCGCTGACGCCGGGCCCGTCCCTGCAGGCGGCGCCGGCAGGCGGCGCCGGGGTCAGTCCCGGCGCCGGGATCAGTCCCGGCGCCGCGGCGAGACCCAGAGCCGGATCACGCCCTCGATGACGACCGTGCCGTCGTCGCGGGTGCCGCGGACGCGGACGGGCAGGTCAGCGCCCTCGTCCGGCAGCCCGGTCCACTGCTCGGGGTCGGTCTCGGCGACGCAGGTGATGTCGCTGGTGGCCTTGGCGGTGTAGCTGACGTCCATCCCCTTCGGGATCCACCGCTTGTCGGCCGGCACGGTCGCCTCCGCGAGCGCCCCCATCGCCGCCTCGAGGCCGTTGCACAGCGCGATCGCGTGGACGGTCCCGAGGTGGTTGTGCACCCGCTTCCGCTTCGGGATGACCAGCGCGGCCCGGTTCGGCCCGATCTCGGTGAACCGCGGCCGGATCGTCGCGAAGTACGGCGCCTGCCGCGCGAACAGCGCCGAGAACGTCCGCGCCCCCAGGCTCGCCCCCACCAGCGGCAGGCCCGTCGTCGTACGCCACATCGTCAGCACTCGGCTCATGGGGCCGACGTTACCGGACGGTAACTCGGGTTGGCCGCGGGGCATGTAACGCAACGTTCGCCGCTCTTCCTGCACGTTGCAGCGTGCAGATGGAGCGGCGAACGGTCCGTTACAAGGGCGGCCGGGCCGCGCGGAGGCCGGCGGATCAGGCCAGCGAGAGGAAGAACTTCTCCAGCTTGGCCAGCTCCGGCTCGCCGACGTCGGCGCCGTCGACGACGCTCTGGCGCAGCTCGGCCGCGACGAGAGCGAAGCCGGCGCGGTCCACGGCGCGGGAGACCGCCTTGAGCTGGTGGACGACCGCCTCGACGTCGCGGCCCTCCTCGATCATCCGGAGCACGCCGCCGAGCTGGCCCTGGGCGCGCTTGACCCGGTTGACCACGGGGGTCAGGTCCACCTCCTGCACGGCGGGCACGAGCGCGACGCCCGGCTCGGGCGACGGGGACGGCGACGGGGACGAGGACGAGGACGAGCCGGCGTACGGCTCGCCCCGGCGGTCGAGGTCGTTCACGACGAGGCCTTCCACGGGTGCGGTGCAGGGTCGCCGGGGCCGAGCCCCCGCCCCGGGCAGGCGGGGGTTCGCCCGCCGGTGACTGGACAACGCCGCAGCCCCGGACGGGGTTACGCCGGCGCGAGCACCTCCACGCGGTTGCCGTGGGCGTCGCGGGTGTGGAAGCGCTGGTAGGCCGGGAAGGTGTGCCGCTCGGCCCAGTCCACCGCGAAGCCGGCCGCCTCCAGCGAGCCCCCGAGCCGCTCGAGCTCGGCCGCGTCGCCCACCACCAGGGCGGGGTGGGCCTTCCGCGCGGGCGCGAACGGCTCCTCGACGCCGACGTGGATCTCCGCGCCAACCTCCGCACCAACCTCAGCGCCGCCCTCCCCCACCGCCCGGAACCACGCCCCGCCGCGGCCGGCGAGGTCCGGCGGCTTGGGCACCTCGACCATCCCGAGCCCGTCGCGCCAGAACCGGCGCGCGGCGTCCTCGCCGCCGACCGGGCAGGCGACCTGCACGTGGTGGAGCCGCATCAGCGCACCCCCGCCTTCCGCGCGACCACGAAGACCCGACGGAAGGGCAGCACCACGCCCCGCGGCCCGGGCGGGTACGCCGCCCGCAACCGCGCCTTGAACTCCTCCTCGAACCGCTCCCGCAGGTCGTCGGGCAGCGCCTGGAGCGTCGGGCGGGCGCCGGTGCCGGAGACCCAGGCGAAGACCGGGTCGGGGCCGCGCAGCACGTGCAGGTACGTCGTCTCCCAGGCGTCGACCTCGCAGCCGAGCCCCGCGAGGAGGTCGAGGTACGTCGCCGGGTCGTGGCTGTCGGGCACCGCGACGCCGCGGGTGTGGGCGGCGTACGGCTCCTCCGCGGCGAGCTCGCGGCGGAGGGTGTGGCTGGGCCCCTCGAAGTTGCCGGGGACCTGGAAGGCCAGCCAGCCGCCGTCGGCCACCTGGTCGAGCAGCCGCGGCAGCAGGTCGAGGTGCTCGGGCAGCCACTGGAGCGTCGCGTTCGAGACCAGCACGTCGACCGGGGCGTCCGGTCGCCACGCGCGCAGGTCGCCCACGTCGTACCGCACGCCGTCGCCGCGCTCACGCGCCCGGGCGACCATCTCGGGGCTCGCGTCGAGGCCGTGCACGTCGGCAGCCGGCCAGCGCTCGCGCAGCAGCGCGGTGAGGTTGCCCGGCCCGCAGCCGAGGTCGACCACCGTGCGCGGATCGGTGGCGCCGACCCGGGCGAGCAGGTCGAGGAACGGGCGGCCGCGCTCGTCGGCGTAGGCCAGGTAGCGGTCGGGGTCCCAACGGTGCGGTGTGGTCATGGGCCCAGCGTGCTCCCGAATTATCTTGACGTCAAGATTCTCGACCTCCGCTACAGTTCTCGCATGCAGGACGAGGTCGACGAGCTGGTCGAGGCGTGGGCGCGCGAGCGCCCCGATCTCGACTTCGACGCCGTCGCGGTCTTCAGCCGGATCTCGCGGCTGGCCCGCCACCTCGACCTCGCCCGACGCCAGGCCTTCACCGAGCACGGCATCGAGACCTGGGAGTTCGACGTCCTCGCCGCGCTGCGCCGCGCGGGCGCGCCGTACGAGCTCTCCCCCGGCCGGCTCCTGCGCGAGACGCTCGTGACGAGCGGGACGATGACCAACCGGGTCGACCGGCTCGCCGCGCGCGGCCTGGTCGAGCGCTACCCCGACCCCGACGACCGGCGCGGGGTGATCGTGCGGCTCACCGCCGAGGGCAAGACCGCCGTCGACGGCGCGTTCACCGCGCTGCTCCGCGCCGAGCAGGGCCTGCTCGCCGACCTGCCGCCGGCCGAGCGGCACCAGCTGGCCGACCTGCTGCGTCGGCTGCTCGCGCCCTTCGCCTGAGGCGTAGGCCGGCGGGCGGGCCTACTCCAGGACCTCGGCCGCCTCGAGCCACTCCAGCTCCAGCTCCTCCTTCTCGGCGGCGAGCTCCTGCAGCTCGGCGCTGAGCCGGGCCAGCTGGGTGTGGTCCTGGGCGTGCACGAGCACCTCGGCGTTGAGCTCGGCCTCGCGCTCGGCGATCCGCTCGAGCCGCTTGTCGATGCGGTTGACGGCCTTGCGGGCCGCCCGCTCCTCGGCGCCGCCGACCTTGGCCTTGGCGGACGCCGGCTCGGGGTCGGTGCTGGTCGGCACCGCGATGCCCTCCAGGTGCAGCGCCGCGGCCCGGCGCTCGAGGTACTCATCGACGCCGCGGGGCAGCATCGAGACCTGGCCGTCGCCGAGCAGCGCCCACACCGAGTCGGTGACCCGCTCGAGGAAGTAGCGGTCGTGGCTGACCACGACGAGCGTGCCGGGCCAGCCGTCGAGGAAGTCCTCGAGGACGTTGAGCGTCTCGATGTCGAGGTCGTTGGTGGGCTCGTCGAGCAGCAGCACGTTCGGCTCGCTCAGCAGCAGCCGGAGCAGCTGGAAGCGGCGCCGTTCCCCACCGGAGAGGTCGCCGATCCGCGCGGTCAGCCGGTCGCCGGTGAAGCCGAACCGCTCCAGCAGTGCGGTCGCGGTCAGCTCCTGGCCCTCCAGGGTCTTGGTGAGCCGGCGGATGGACTCCACCGTGGGCAGCACGCGGCCGTGGGGGTCGAGGTCGTCGAGCTGCTGGGTGAGGTGCTGCAGGGCGACGGTGCGGCCGCGCTTGACCTTGCCCGCGGTCGGCTCGAGCTCCCCCGCGAGCAGCGCGAGGACCGAGGTCTTGCCGGCGCCGTTGACCCCGACCAGGCCGATCCGGTCCCCCGGGCCGATCCGCCAGGTGGCGTGGGACAGCAGCCGACGCTCGCCGCGGACCAGGTCGACGTCCTCGACGTCGATGACGTCCTTGCCGAGCCGCTGGGTCGCGAAGCGCTCCAGCTCGAGGCGGTCCCGCGGCGGCGGGACGTCCTCGATCAGCTGGTTGGCGGCGTCGATGCGGAACTTCGGCTTGGAGGTCCGGGCCGGCGGGCCGCGGCGCAGCCAGGCCAGCTCCTTGCGGACGAGGTTCTGCCGGCGGATCTCGGAGGCGGCCATCTGGCGCTGCCGCTCGGCCTTGGCGAGCACGAACGCGGCGTACCCGCCCTCGTAGGCGTCGACCTGGCCGTCGTGGACCTCCCAGGTCCACTGGCAGACCGCGTCGAGGAACCACCGGTCGTGGGTGACGACGACGAGCGCGGAGGAGCGGGCGGCGAGGTGCTGGGCCAGCCAGGCCACCGCCTCGACGTCGAGGTGGTTGGTGGGCTCGTCGAGCACGATCAGGTCGTGGTCGCCGAGCAGCAGCGCGGCCAGCGAGCAGCGGCGCCGCTCGCCGCCGGAGAGGCCCACGACCGCACGGTCCAGCGCGACGCCGGCGAGCAGCACCTCGACGATCTCGCGGGTGCGGGCGTCGGCGGCCCACTCGTGGTCGGAGCGGCCGCCCAGCACGGCCTCCCGCACGCTGTGGGTGTCGTCGAGCTCGTCGCCCTGGTGGAGGTAGCCGACCAGCAGCCCGCGCTGGCGGGAGACCCGGCCCTCGTCGGGCTCCTCGATGCCGGTCATCACCTCCAGCAGCGTGGTCTTGCCGTCGCCGTTGCGACCGACGATGCCGATCCGGTCGCCGGCGCCGATGCCGAGGGAGACCTCGCTGAGCAGCGGGCGCACGCCGTAGGACTTCGAGACGCGCTCGAGGTTGAGAAGGTTGCTCATGGGATCAGGCGTACTCCACCAGGTGGGCGCCGGCCACCGGTCCGTTGGCGACCAGGACCCGGGGGTGGTCCTGCTCGAGGGCTGCGGCGACCGACCGGGCGTGGTCGGCTGACTCGCAGAGGAACACGCACGTCGGGCCGGACCCCGACACGAGCCCGCGGAGGGCACCCACGCCCTGCCCGCGGTCGATGAGCTCGCCGAGGTCGGGGCGCAGGTCGATCGCGGGCAGCTGCAGGTCGTTGTGGAGCACGTCGGCCAGCCGGTGCGGGTCCCGGGTGGCGAGCGCGGCGAGCAGCGCGTCCGCGCCGCACGGCTCGGGCGCGGCGTCGGGGAACATCGCGTCGAAGTGGCGGTAGACCGCGGGCGTGGACAGGCCCTCCTGGGAGGGGACCACCACCCACCACCAGGTGCCGTGGTCGGCGACCGGCTCGACGAGCTCGCCGCGGCCGGTGCCGAGGGCGGTGCCGCCGAGCAGGGCGAAGGGCACGTCGCTGCCGAGCTGGGCGGCGATGGCGAGCAGGTCCTCATCAGGGGTGCGGAGGTCCCAGACGCGGTCGAGCGCCACGAGGGCCGCCGCGGCGTCCGCGGAGCCGCCCGCCATCCCGCCGGCGACCGGGATCGCCTTGACCACCGAGACCAGCCCGGAGACGCGGATCCCGTGGTGGGCGGCGAGCAGCGTGGCGGCGCGGTCGACGATGTTCTCGCCGTCCGCGGGGAGGTCGTCGGCGTCGATCCAGTGCGGCAGCGCCATCGAGACGCCCCAGCCGTCGGCCAGGGTCGCGGTGACGTCGTCGCACAGCCCGACGGCGTGGTAGACGGTCGTCAGGGGGTGGAAGCCGTCCGGGCGGGGCGCGCCGACACCGAGGTGGAGGTTGATCTTCGCGGGGGCGCGGACGGTCACCGCGCTGGTCAGCGTGCTCACGCGCCCCCCGCCCCGGGCAGGGCCTCGGCGATCCGGGCGAAGTCCTCGACGGCCAGCGACTCCCCGCGCGCCAGCGGGTCGACCCCGGCGTGCCGGAGCGCGACGTCGACGGCCTCGGCCGAGCCGGCCAGCCCGCGCAGCACGCCGCGGAGCGCCTTGCGCCGCTGGGCGAAGGCCGCGTCGATGACGGCGAAGACCTGCTCGCGCGTCGCGGTGGTCGTCGGCGGGTCGCGCCGGACCCAGGCGACCAGGCCCGAGTCGACGTTGGGCGCCGGCCAGAAGACGTTGCGGCCGATCGAGCCGGCGCGGCGGACCTCGGCGTACCAGGCGGCCTTGACCGACGGGACGCCGTACACCTTGGAGCCGGGCTTGGCCGCCAGCCGGTCGGCGACCTCGGCCTGCACCATCACCAGGCCGCGCTCCAGCGAGGGCAGCAGCGCGAGCAGGTGCAGCAGGACGGGGACCGAGACGTTGTACGGCAGGTTGGCCACCAGCGCCGTCGGCGGCGGCCCGGGGAGCTCGGTCACGCGCATCGCGTCGGCGAGGACGACCTCGAACCGGTCGGCCTGGGCCGGCGCGTGCTCGCGGATCGTCGCCGGCAGCGCGTCGGCGAGCCGCTCGTCGAGCTCGATCGCGATCACGCGGCCGGCGACCTCGAGCAGCGCCAGGGTCAGCGAGCCGAGGCCGGGGCCGACCTCGAGGACGACGTCGTCGGCGGTGATCGCGGACTCCCGGACGATGCGGCGCACGGTGTTGGCGTCGATGACGAAGTTCTGCCCGCGTTGCTTGGTCGGGCGGAGGTCGAGGGCCGCGGCGAGGGAACGCACGTCCGCCGGCCCGAGGAGCCTCGGACCGGCGGAGGTGTCAGACATGGCGCTCAGGTTACTGAGGCAGCCCGAGCGACTGTGAGCAGTGGGGCCAGGAGCCGTACCCACCGGTCGCCGCGCGGACCTTCTCGGCGATCGCGATCTGCGTCTCGCGGGACTGCTGGTGGGGGTAGCCGGGGCCGCCGTACGCCCGCCACGTCGCGAGCGAGAACTGCAGGCCGCCGTAGTAGCCGTTGCCGGTGTTGATGGCCCAGTTGCCGCCGGACTCGCACTTGGCGAGGGCGTCCCAGACCGTGCCGCCGGAGGCGTAGTTCGGCGCCACCGGGGCCTCGGGCTCCGGCTCCTTGGTGCCGACCTTGACGATCGCGTCGACCGGGCGACGGGTGACCTTCGCCAACTTCTCGACCCGGCGGACCAGCTCGCCGTTGCGGTAGGTCAGGCGGTACGTCACGTTGCGCGCGCCCTCACGGCCGGCGCGGACGGTCTCAGTCCGACCCTCGAGCATCGAGTCGTCCTCGCGCCGGGTGGTCTCGAAGCCGATCGGCTCGCCCTTGACCTTGCGGTTCACGACGCGGACGTCGGTGAAGACGATCCGGTCGCCGTCCTCGATCTCGGCGTCGAGGCCGGGCTTGGTCTCGTCGCGGCCCTCGACCTTGACGCCGAGCTCCTCGAGCGCCTCGGAGACGGTGAGCGCGGTGACGGTGCGCTTCTTCCAGTCCTTGGCGCCGAGCTTGACCTTCAGCTTCTTGGGGGTGACGACCTCGAGGGCCAGGCCCTCACGGTCGATCGAGCCGCCGCGGCTGACCGAGAGGTCCGCGCCGCGGAAGTCCCGGCCGATCTGGCCCAGGGCGCCGGCGACCTGCGTCGCGGTCACCCAGTGGGTCGAGGTGTCGCCGTCGACGGTGAGCTCGATGGGGCGGGCGAAGCGAACGGAGATCTCCATCCCGTCGCGCACCTCCTCCTCGAGGCCGGGCGCGACGTGGTCGCGGGCCGAGACCTCGACGCCCTGGTCCTCCAGGACGTCCTCCACGGTCGAGGCCAGCGAGCTGACGTCCTGCGCCTCACCGTCGAGGCTGAGGGTCACGGACTTGCTGAGGGCCGAGTAGCCCAGGGTGCTCCCGGCGACCGCCAGGGCGACCACGGCGGCGAGCACCATGAGGACGGGGCGGCTGCGGCTGGACCGGCTCACCCAGTGTGCGATCTTGCTACGCACGATTCTCCGAACGTCGTACTCCCCGGGTCTCAGGCAGCCGTGCGCACCCCCCGGAGCCGCTCGGAAGCGGCCCCCGTCGGGCCCGGGTCGCGACGTCGGAAAGGCTTCCCCACCCCTCGTCGTCCGCGTCCCGCGCACTGGCGTGATCGTTCCCGATCCCGGCCATCAGTCACCCAGCACAACAGGCTCGGCGGGTGTTCGCAAACCCTCGTCCACCGTTGTGGGGAGGCTCTCAGCCTGATTTTCGGGTCCTCTCGGGGTCCAGAAGTGCCGTTTCGAGCCGCCAGAAGTGCCGACTCGAGGCGGCAGAAGTGCCGACTCGGCGGGGTCTCGGCGGGGTCTCGGCGGGGTCTCGGCGGGGTCTCGGCGGGGTCACCAGGGGCCGCCGAAGGCCTCCTCGGTGGTGGCGTCCAGGGCGATGCAGAGGTCCTCGAGGTCCTCGCCGCGGACCTCGGCCATCGCGCGCACGGTGATCGGGACGAGGACGGGGGCGTTGACCCGGCCGCGGTAGGGGTGCGGGGTGAGGTACGGCGCGTCGGTCTCCACCAGCACCCGGTCGCGCGGGGCGACGACGAGCGCCTCGCGCAGCGGCTGGGCGTTCTTGAACGTCACGGTGCCGGCGAAGGAGAGGTAGGCCCCGCGGTCCAGGCAGGCGCGCGCGAAGGCGGCGTCGCCGGAGAAGCAGTGCATCACCCAGCGCTCGGGCGCCCCCTCCTCGTCGAGCACGCGGAGCACCTCCTCGTGGGCGTCGCGGTCGTGGATGACCAGGGTCTTGTCGAGCCGCTTGGCCAGGTCGATGTGGCGGCGGAACGACTCCACCTGCACCGCGCGGCCCTCCTCGCCGGTGCGGAAGTGGTCGAGCCCGGTCTCCCCGACCGCGCGGACCTTCGGGTGGGCGCCGGCGAGCGCCTCGATCTCGGCCATCGCGGTGTCGAGGTCGGTGCCCTGCTCGGCCAGCCGCGGCGCCTCGTTGGGGTGCAGCGCGACGCCCGCGACCAGCGCGTCGTACGTCGCCGCCGCCTCGACCGCCCAGCGCGCGCCGGGCAGGTCGCAGCCGATCTGGACGATCCGCGGGACGCCGACCGCGGCGGCCGCCGCGATCGCGGCGGGCACGTCGGCCGCGGCCCCGTCGCGGGTGATGTCGAGGTGGCAGTGGTTGTCGACGACCGGCGCCGGCAGCGGGTCGGGGGCCGGCGGCCGCTCGTCGGGCGCTCGGCTCACGTGCCGGCCACCCGCTCCAGGATCGCCTCGGCGAGCGCCTCGGGGGCGTGGGTGGGGATCCAGTGCGAGACGCCCTCGAGGACGACGAGCTCGTAGTCGCTGCGGCAGTAGCGCTCAGTCAGCTCCACGCCCTTGCGCGCGAGCGCGACGTCGCCGTCGCTCCACACCATCGTGGTCGGCACCTGGATCGAGTGGCCCATGACCGAGCGGTCCGAGAGCGGCAGCCCGCGGTACCACCCCAGCGCGTGGGGCAGCGCGCCGTCCTCGACGACCTCGCGGTGGACCCGGGCGACGTCCTCCTCATCCATCCCGGCGTTGCGCAGGAACCGCTCGAAGACCCGGCCGCCGCCGACCTGGGCGCTGAGCTCGGCGACGCGGGGCAGCTGGAAGAGCAGCATGTACCAGCTGCGCAGGGCCTGGTCGGAGCTGGTCATCGCCGCGGTGAAGGCCGCGGGGTGCGGCACCGAGACCGCGGTGAGCGTGCGGATCAGCTCGGGGTGCTGGCCGGTGAGGGCCCAGGCGACGTTGGCGCCCCAGTCGTGGCCGACGAGGTGGACCGGGCGGCCGATGATGCGCACCAGCGCCTCGACGTCGCCCACCAGCAGCTCGACCTTGTAGCTGGACCGGCCCTCGGGCCGTGCGCCCGGGGAGTAGCCGCGCTGGTCCATCGCGTAGGTCCGCAGGCCGGCCGCGTGCAGCAGCGGCTCGACGTGGCGCCAGCTGGTCGCCCGCTCGGGGAAGCCGTGCAGCAGGACGACGGGGTCGCCGTCCTCGGGCCCGCTGTCGTGGACGTCGAAGGTCAGGCCGTCGTGGTGGAACCGCTCCAGGCGTGCGCTCATGACTTCCCCTCTTTCCGATGGACCAGGTCGTACACCTCTCGCTTCGGCACGCCCGCCAGGCGGGCCACCTCCACGATCGCCTCCTTGCGGGTGGTGCCGCCGGCCTCGCGCTCGGCGACGGCCGCGCGCAGGCTGGCCGGGTCGTCGCCGACGAGCGCGGTCGGCACGGCGCCGGCGACCACCAGGGTC
Organism: Nocardioides marmotae; assembly: GCF_013177455.1. Classification (NCBI taxonomy): domain Bacteria; kingdom Bacillati; phylum Actinomycetota; class Actinomycetes; order Propionibacteriales; family Nocardioidaceae; genus Nocardioides; species Nocardioides marmotae. The sequence goes on along the minus strand of NZ_CP053660.1, from coordinate 733,220 downwards.
ACCTCGCCCCGCACGCCCTCGGCGGCCCAGGCGACCAGCTCGGCGAGCGGTCCGCGGCGGACCTCCTCGTGGGTCTTGGTCAGCTCGCGGCACACCGCGGCGGCCCGGTCCGCGCCGAAGGCCTCGGCCATCGCGGCCAGCGCGGCCTCGGTGCGGTGCGGGGCCTCGAAGAAGACCATCGTGCGCTCCTCCGCGGCCAGCCCGGCGAGCCGACGCGCCCGCTCGCCCGCCTTGCGCGGCAGGAACCCCTCGAAGCAGAACCGGTCGACCGGCAGCCCGGAGACCGCGAGCGCGGTGAGCACCGCGGAGGGGCCCGGCACGGCGGTGACGTGCACGTCGTGCTCGACGGCCGCGGCGACGAGGCGGTAGCCGGGGTCCGAGACGCTCGGCATCCCCGCGTCGGTCACCAGCAGCACCCGCTCGCCGGCGAGCAGCGCCTCGAGCAGGGCGGGGGTGCGGGCGGTCTCGTTGCCTTCGAAGTACGACACGACGCGGCCGCCGATCGTCACGCCGAGGTCGGTGGTCAGCCGCTTGAGGCGGCGGGTGTCCTCGGCGGCGACCACGTCCGCGGAAGCGAGCTCCTCGGCCAGCCGGGGCGGCGCGTCGGCCACCCGCCCGATCGGGGTGGCAGCGAGGACGAGCACGCCCGAGGAGCCGGTCATGGGGCCGATCATCGCAGGGCGGGTGGAGCGGCCGGAGCGGGTACCGGGCCGCTGTGACGTCCTCCTCCACGCCCGCCCCGGCCGGCACCCGCTCCGGCACCCGAGCGGACACCGGCCCCGCGACCCGCGCGGACCTGGTCCGCCGCCTGGTGGTGACGGTCGCGGGGATCGCCTGCGTGACCGGCACCCTCGTCGGCACCGGCGTCGTCGGCACGCCCGTGGCCGACACCGCCGGCGGTGCGCTCTCCGACGACGCCACGCTGCTGGCCCCCGCCGGCCCCGCGTTCTCGATCTGGTCGGTCATCTACGCCGGCCTGGCGGCGTACGTCGTGTGGCAGTGGCTGCCGAGCCAGGCGGCCTCGCCGCGGATGCGGGCGACCGGGTGGCTGGCGGCTGCCTCGATGGTGCTCAACGCCGGCTGGCTGCTGGTGACCCAGCAGGACTGGGTCTGGGGCAGCGTCGTGGTGATCGTGGCGCTGCTGGCCGTGCTCGTCGAGATCGTCCGGCGGCTCCACCGGGACCCGGCGCGCTCCGCGGTCGAGGTCGTGGTGGTCGACGGGACCTTCGGGCTCTACCTCGGCTGGGTCGCCGTCGCGACCTGTGCGAACACCGCGGCGGCGCTCGCCTCCGACGACATCACCCTGCCGGCCGTGCCGTCCGCGCTGGTGGTCGTGCTCGTGGCCGGCGCGGGCGTGCTGGCCGCCTGGGCCCTCGGCGGCCGGTGGGCCGTCGCGGGCGCGATCGCCTGGGGCCTGGGCTGGCTGGCCTACGGACGGGTCGCGGAGAGCCCCGAGTCGACCCTCGTGGCGGTCGTCGCCGTCGTCGCGGCCGTGGTCGTGGTCCTCGCCGCCGTCGGGTGGCACCGCCGCTCCCCCGCCGCGGGCGCCCTCACCCGGGCCGGCCGGTGACCGGCTGGTCGCCCGGGCCCGGCGGCCTGGCCGCCCCGCCCGCGGCGCTCGCGGAGATGTGGGCCGAGCGGCACCTGTGCACGCTGACCACGCTGCGTCCCGACGGCCGCCCGCACGTCGTGCCGGTGGGCTGCGCGCTGGACCCGGAGTGGGACTGCGCCTGGGTGATCTCGGGGGCGGGCTCGCGCAAGGTGCGCAACCTGCGCGACCGGCCCGGCCCGGTCGCGGTCTGCCAGGTCGACGGCGCCCGGTGGTCGACGCTCGAGGGGACCGGCCAGGTCACCGACCGGCCCGACGACGTGGCACGGGCCGTGGAGCGCTATGCCTCCCGCTACCGCCAGCCGCGCGTGAACGCCGAGCGCGTCGCGATCCGGATCTCCGTCGACCGCTTCCTCGGCTCCGCGGGGCTGTTCTGAGCCCCGCCGCCCTGCCGCCCGGGGTGCGGGCCGGTCCTGCCGGCAGGTCGGTGCGGGCGCTCCCCCAGCGCGGGTCGAAGCGCACCAGGCCGGCGACCGCGAGCGCACCGAGAAGCACCCCGGCGAAGGTGAGGGAGGGCGCGAGCAGCGCCCAGCGCAGCAGCACGCCCTGGTAGCCGGTGAACGCCAGGTCGTCGCCGACCACCCGCGCCCGGACCTCCTCGCCCGGACGCGGCGCGGGGCCGCCGTACCGGTCGCTGACCTCGCCCCCGGCGCTGCCGGCGCCCTCCGGGTCCTCCCAGACCGCGTCGCAGGTCTGCGGGCGGCCCGGCGGCGGGCCGGTGCGGCACTCGGCGTCGGCGGGCACCTGCGCGACGACGACCCGCCCCTCGGCCCAGCCGCTGGCGGTGCCGTGCATGAAGAACCAGACCGGGCCCGCGAGCACGAGCAGCGAGACCGCCACGACCAGCAGGCCCAGGAGCGCCCGCACGAGGCGCGGGTGCGTGCTGGGCCGGAGCTGGATCGGGGCGGCTGGTGCGGGGGGTCTCACGCCCCGCATGGTCTCAGGACTAGACGTCGGCCGGGGCCGGTTCGGTCGGCGGCGTCTCCGGCGTCGGCACCGGGTTCGTCGCCGGGTCCGTGCTCGGCACGACGTCGGGGTCCGGGTCGGTCAGCGGCTCTGGGGTCAGCGGTTCGGTGGTCATGGCCGGTCCGGTACCCGCCCGACCCGGCCCCGACCCGGCCCCGACCCGGTGTCGGTCGGTGTCGGTCGGCCGGCCCGGGCCCTCCGGTCAGTCCCGCCAGGCGATGTTCGTCCGGGCGACGAGGTCGTCGACGACCGCCGCCAGGCTGCCACCGGCGCGTTCGTACGCCGCCCGCTGGCGGGGCGCGCCGCCCGCGGCGAGCACCCGCGCGACGCCGTCCTCGACCCGGTCGAGGTCCCCCGCGGCCTCGAGCTCCTCGCGCACGGTGGCGACGAGTGCCCGCAGCACGTCGCGGGCCGGCACGGGCTCGGCGGTGCAGGGGTCGAGCAGCCGCTCGGCCAGGCCGTAGCGGGCGGCCCGCCACTGCGCGGCGCGGACCAGCTCGACCCGCCACAGGTCCGCGGGCGGGTCGGTCGCGGCGTGGTCGGCTCGGCCCGTGCGGTCGGCGCCGGCGGCGACGTGGGTGACCAGCGCGCGGACGAGCGCGGCGACCAGGACGGCGTCGTCGGGGTCGGTGCACACATCGGCGACCCGGACCTCCACGGTCGGGTGGTCGGCGGAGAGCCGGGCGTCGAAGTAGAGCATCCCGTCGTCGCGGGCGGCGCCGGAGGCGATGAGCAGCCGGCTCACCTCGCGGTAGCGCTCGAGGGACCCGAACCGCTCGGTCGGGCCGGCGCTCGGCCACCGCGACCAGACCTGGGAGCGCCACGAGGCGTGCCGGGTGTCGCTCCCCTCGTGGTACGGCGAGTTCGCGCTGATCGCCAGCAGCGCGGGCAGCCAGGGCACCAGCCCGTCGAGGACGACGACGCCCTCCTCGGGCGAGTCGATCGCGACGTGCACGTGCATGCCGCAGGTGCCCTCGGGCCGGGCGACCTCGCCGTACCGCTCGCTCATGTCGAGGTAGCGGTCCTCGCGGGTGAACACCGGCTCGCCGCCCAGGGGGCTGGTGCCGACCGCGGCGGTCCACAGGTCGGCGGCCCCGGCCGCCTCGGCGGCGAGCCGGCGGGAGCGGAGCAGCTGCCGACGCAGGTCGTCGAGGTCGGCCGTCGGCTGGGTCTGCACCTCGACCTGGTGGCGGAAGAGCTCCTGGTCGAGCTCCGCGGAGCCCGCGGCGAGCACCTGGGGCGCCCGGGGCGCCGCCTCCCGGGTCTCCGGATCGATGAGGAGCAGCTCCTCCTCCACCCCCACGGTCCGCGGTTCCACCCGGCCACCTCGCTCCCGCTCGACGTCAGAGGTCCCCCGATACCCGCGGGCGGCCGGATCAGTAGTCCGCGAGCGTCCCGCAGCTCGAGCCGCCGGGGCCCTCGACGACCAACGCGGCGCCGTCGACGAGGGAGTCGAACGCCACGTCGTCGAGGGTGTGGTCGAGCCGGGCGCGACCGTCCTTGCCGACGGTGAGGTCGGGCAGCTCGACGGCGTCGTCGGCCTCACCGGCGTCGCTGCAGCGGGTGCCGGGGGTCAGCGAGACGGTCCACGTGCCGGGGTCCAGGTCGCGCAGGCGCGCCTCGACGCGGACGCCCTCGCCGTCGTCGCCGGCGGGGACGGCGCGGGCGGTCCCGGTCGAGGGGCCCTTGCCGCCGACCGGGGTCATCGTGGCGGCGACCTCCTGGTCGGAGCGGAAGGTGCCGGAGCCGTCGTAGCCCAGGATCACCGGCTCGGGCTCCGAGGAGCAGCCCGTCAGCACCAGCGCACCGACGACGGCCAGGGGCCCCGCCGCGCGCACCACCCGCCGGGAGGGCCGCATCAGGCGGCGTCCCCGCGACGGACCAGCGCGTCGGTGAGCATCGAGACCAGCGCCTCGAGCTGGACGTCGGCGCTGTTGGGCAGCTCGGAGTCGGAGCCGTCGAGCGCGCGGGCGGCGAGGCCGGCCTTGCTGTCGATGAGCTCGGCGATCCGGGTGTCGAGGGTCTGCGCGGCGATGATCCGCCACGCGGTCACCGGCTCCTCCTGCCCGATGCGGTGGATCCGGTCGATCGCCTGGGTCTGCTCGGCGTCGGTCCACGAGAGCTCGGCGAGCACCAGGTTGGAGGCGACCTGCAGGTTGAGGCCGACGCCGGCGGCGCTCAGCGAGCACACGACGATCTCGACCTCGGGGTCGTTGACGAAGTCGTCGATGTTGCGCTGGCGGGTCTTCGGCGTCTGGTCGCCGCGGATCGAGGAGTACCGGATGCCGCGGCGGGCGAAGGTGTCCTCCGCGACGTCCATGACGTCGACGTGCTTGGCGAAGAAGACGACCTTGCCGACGTTGCGCGCCAGCTGGGCGGCGTAGTCGGCGGCGAGCCCGGCCTTGGCCTGGCCGATGCGGCGCATCATGCCGAAGACGTTCTCCCCCGAGGTGTTGTCGGTGGTGTCCTCGCGCTCCCACGTCGCGACCCGGCGGACCAGCTCGTGGTCGATGCCCTGGACGGTCTGGCCCGAGGTGCGGGTGGCCAGCGCGGTGTCGTAGCGCTGGACCAGGCGGCGGGCGAGCTCGCGCTCGGCGGCCCGGATGGAGCGACCGGCCTCGTCGTCGAGCTCGACGGGCAGGTCCGCGACCCGGCGGGCCGGGATGTCGGCGGCGACGTCGACCTTGCGGCGCCGGACGATGCCCATGTCGATGACGCAGCGGCGGGCGGCGGGGTAGAACGGCGGGTCGGCCGGGGTGAGGCCGGTGTCCTCGAGGGCGTCCATGAGCCGGCCGAGCGGCCGCTTGTCGTCGATCCAGCCGAGGAACTGCCAGATCGCCCGGAAGTCCTCGATGTCGTTGATCAGCGGGGTGCCGGTCAGCGCCATCATCAGCGGGCGGCCGATGCGCTGGCGGATCCGGTCGGAGAGCTGGAGGACGTGCTGGGAGCGCTGGGAGGTCTTGTTCTTGATGAAGTGCGCCTCGTCGACGACCATCCCGCGGAACCCGAAGTCGCCGAGCCAGCCGACGTGGCGGTCGAGCACCTCGTAGTTGACGACCACGATGTCGGCGAACCCGTCGACGTTCTCCCCGTCGCCGTGGATGACGGTGACCGGGCGGTTGGGCACCCACAGCCCGGCCTCGCGGGCCCAGTTGGTCTTGACGACGTTGGGCACCACGACCAGCAGCGGGAATGCCTCGGCGGCCTGCGCGGCCAGCAGCGCCTGGGCGGTCTTGCCCAGGCCGGGCTCGTCGGCGAGCAGGAAGGTGCGGTGGCCGTTCGCGGCCGCGGCGACGAGCTGGGCCTGGTGCGGCATCAGCTCGCGGTCGCCGGGCAGCTTGACCTCGGCCCCGGCCTCGGCCGGGTCCGGGAGCGGCATGCAGGACACGGCGCCGCTGCCGGCGTACTCGAAGGAGCGGAAGAGCGGGCCGAGCAGCTCCCAGGTCGCCAGGCGCCGGGGGCGGCTGACCCGCGCCTCGGCGACGCTGAAGTCCGGCGGGAGGAACGGGTTGGCGAGCTGACGGGCGATGACCGACTGCGGGATCCGGCGCTCGGGGGCCGGCGCCGGGGCGAGCGCGTCGACCTCGGCCTCGGGCTCCGGCTCGGGCTCGAGGCCCGCGGCCCGCAGCATCCGCAGCTTCAGCTCCTGGGCGGAGTCCGAGACGTGGGCGTCCTCGGCCAGCAGCGAGAGCAGCGAGGTGTCGCGCGCCGTGGTCTTGGCGAGGATCGTGCCGATGCCGTCGAGCCGCTTGAGCTGCTCGGCCTTCTGCGCCTCGGTCTGCTCGGTGTCGGCCTTGACGCGGGAGCGCTCCTCGCGGGCGAGCAGCGCGACGACCTGGAACTTGGTGCGCGCGGACGGGCTGACCGTGCCGCGCTGGGCGCTGGCCTCGACCTCCCGCACGGCGCGGGCGAGGACCGGGATCAGTCCCTCGTTGTCGAGCTCGCGCGCACGACGGCGCGGGGCGTTGCGGGGCGCGCCGGTCCGGCGCTGGCCTCCTCGAGCCAAAGCCTTCTCCTCCCGGTGCCGTGCAGACGCACGGCGGGACACCGCCACCGCACGCGCTGCCGGCCGCTGCTGCGGGGGCGGGGCGACGCCCGATGAGTGGACGTCCGCACGCGGTGTGGATCGGGCGACCACCGGTCGGTGGCCGCGGCTCCGGTCGTGCGACGACACAGGAGGGACGTCGCGGACCGGCGCGACCACTGTAGCGCGCAGGACGCCGCCACGCCGGATCGGCGCCAGGTCCGCGTCAGTCCCGCCCGGGGCAGCCACCCACCGGCGCCACGAGCCGTACGCCGGCGAGCGCGTCGGCCGCGCGCGACCGGGCCAGGTTCCACTCCCAGACGTCGCCGTCGTCTGCCTCCCCGGAGCGACCGGCGAGCGCGCACGCGCGCGCCTCGGGAGGCAGGTCCGCGGTGCCGGCGACGAGCGCGGGGACCGCGTCCGCCGAGAGCCCCTGGAGGTAGGCCCAGTCGATCCGGCCGGTCGCGGCGTACCGCTCGAGGTTGTGCTCGGCGACCCACGCCTCGGGGTTGGCCGCGGTCAGCGCGAGCAGCGCGACCACGCCGCTGACCAGCGCGAACCGGGGGAACCACCACGCACGCAGGGCCAGGACCGCGGCGAGGGCCGCGAGCACGAGCAGGCCCAGCCAGGCCTCGACGACGTCGACGAGAAGGCGCAGCGAGGTGAACCCGTAGGCCTCCTGGTACAGGTGCATCCGGTGCAGCGCGGAGGCCACCACCAGCAGTGTCTCGAGGCAGAGCACCGCCAGCGTGGCGCGCACCCAGCGCCGGTCCGCGGCGGTGGTCCGCGGCGCCTTGCGGACCGCCGCCCCCACGACGAGCAGGGTGAGCGCGGTGGCGACGGTGAGCTGCCCGAAGCCCTGGTGGACGTACTCGGCGTAGGTCAGGCCGGTCGTGCGCCGCAGGTGGTCGTGCCCGGCGAGGACGACGGTGGCCTGGGCCGCGAGGAACGCCGCGAAGACCGCGACGACCACGAGCACCGGGGCCAGCCACTCGAAGCGCCGCTCGACCGGGCGGGGGTCGCGCTCGGCGCGGTCGAGCAGCGGCGGGTCGAGGGCGAGGTAGGCCGCGGCGAGCACCACGCCGCCGACGGCGAGCGCCACGAAGACCCGCGCCACGAGCAGGTCGCCGGTCAGGTCGGGCACCGCGGCGTCTACCCACGAGGCGAGGAGGGCGTCCGCGGAGACCAGCAGCGCGCCGAAGACGACGAGCCCGAGCGCGGACCACACCAGCGTGCGGAGCACCGCCGCGCCGCTCCCCCGGCCGGTGAGCGTGGCGAGGGTGCGGCCCAGCCAGGGCAGCCCGCGGAGCCCGGCCAGCGGCCAGGCGAGCCCGGAGAGCACCAGGCCCGCCGCCGTCCGCGCGCCGGTCACTCCGCACACCGCCGTCGCCACCCCGGCCAGCAGGCAGAGCAGCACGAGCCACGGCGTCTCGCGCACCAGCGGCACCGCGGCGAGCAGCAGGCACAACCCGGCGCAGCCCAGCGTCCACGGGTCGCGGCGGCGCGGGGTGGCCGCGAGCAGCACGCCGCCGGCGGCCAGCAGCACGAGGAACGTCCCCAGCCCCAGGCTCCGCTCGGGCAGCAGCGCCGCCGCCAGCACGCCGGCGCCGACCGCGCCGGCCACCAGGCCGACCCGCGCCGGCACCTGGCGCGGCGGCCAGAACCCGCCGAACAGGTCGTCGAGCAGCCCTGGCGCCGAGTACCCGGGCGCACCCACCGGGGCGGGCGGCTGCGGCTGCGGCTGCGGCTCCGGCTCCGGCGGTCGCACAGCCACCATCTCCAGACCTCCCGGCCCGCGCCGCGCGGGCGGCTGGACCGGCAGGTCGACGCGGACCACCGCCCCCTGCGACCGCCCCGGGTCGTCGAACCGGATCGTCCCACCGTGCAGGTCGGTGACCCACCGGGCGATGGCGAGCCCGAGCCCGGTGCCGCCGCCGGCATCGCCCGCGCCGAGCGTCCCGAACGCCTCGAAGACCCGCTCCCGGTCGGCCGGCGCCACGCCCGGCCCCTCGTCCTGCACCTCGAGCACGTACCGCTCCCCCGCGCGGCCGGCCCTCACCCGCACCGTGCCGCCAGCGGGGCTGTGCCGGGAGGCGTTGTCCAGCAGGTTCGCGACCAGCTGGCGCAGCCGCGCGGGGTCGGCGGCGACGACGAGGTCCGGCGGCGAGACCTCCACGGCGTACGTCACCGGGCGGCCGAGCACCTCCGCCTCCGCGACCGCCTCGGCCAGCAGGGAGGCCAGCCGCACCGGCTCGGGGGTCAGCGGTGCCCGGCCGGCGTCGACCCGGGCCAGGTCGAGCAGGTCCTCGACGAGCCGGCTGGTCCGCTCGGCCTGGTCCAGCGCGGGGCGCAGCGCGGCGGGGTCGGCCGGGCCGACGCCGTCGACGAGGTTCTCCAGCACCGCCCGCAGGCCGGTCAGGGGGGTCCGCAGCTCGTGGCTGACGGTCGCGACCAGCTCCCGGCGCTCCCGGTCGACCGCGGCCAGGTCGGCCGCCATCGTGTTGAAGGCGCGGGCCAGCTCGCCGACCTCGTCGCGGGAGGTCTCGGCGACCCGGACCCCGTAGTCGCCGGTCGCCATCCGCCGCGCCGCCGCCGTCATCTGCCGCAGCGGCGAGGTCATCCCCGCAGCGAGCAGCTGGGTCACCGCCAGCGCGAGGGCGACGGTGACCGGCACCCCGAGCCAGGGCGGTACGCCGCCGGCCCGGCCGAGCGTGGCGACCGCCGTCGCGACCAGGACGCTCACGGCGACCAGCAGCCCGAGCTTGACCTTGATCGAGCGGACCGCGGCCAGCGGCTGGATCGGCGGCTGGATCGGCGGCTGGGGCGTCACGGCGCACCGGCCCCGGGGATCTCCAGGGCGTAGCCGACCCCGTGCACGGTGCGGACCCGGTCGGCGCCGATCTTGGCGCGCAGCCCCTTGACGTGGCTGTCGACGGTGCGGGTGCTCGACGCGCCGGCCCAGCCCCACACCTCGGCCATCAGCCGCTCGCGGGTGACGACCGCCCCGGGGCTGGCGGCCAGGCACAGCAGCAGGTCGAACTCGGTGGGCGTCAGCCGCACCTCCTCCTCCCCGCGCCAGACCCGGCGGGCCGGCGGGTCCACCCGCAGGTCGCCCAGCTCCAGCGCCCGGCGGCCGACCAGCTCGGTGGCCCGGTCGACCCGGCGCAGCAGCGCGGCCACCCTGGCGACGAGCTCCTTCATCCGGAACGGCTTGGTGAGGTAGTCGTCGGCCCCCACCGCGAGACCCACCAGCACGTCGGCCTCGTCCGCACGGGCGGTCAGCATCAGCACGGGCACCGGCCGGTCGGCCTGGATCCGGCGGCACACCTCGTGGCCGTCGTACCCCGGCAGCATGAGGTCGAGGACCACCACGTCGGGCCGGTGCTCGGCGTGCGCCGCGACCGCGCCGGGGCCGTCGACGGCCCGCACGACGTCGTACCCCTCGGCGACCAGGCGATCGGCGACGGCCTGGTTGATGACCGGGTCGTCCTCGACGACCAGGACCCGGCGGCGCACGCTGCTCATGCTCGGGAGCCTAGGAGCGCCCGCCCGCAGGAGTCCGGGACGAGATGTGGAGGTCCTGTGCAGATCGCCGGGCCCCGGACGCACGAGACCGCCCACCCGGACGGGTGGACGGCCTCGTGCTCTCGGCGCCGGTCGGATAGGGACCGCCGTCGTCTCAGCCCGCGAGTCGCGACTCGCGGTCGTAGTTGAGCCCCAGGTGGGCGGGCTGGCGGGCCCACCGGAACGCGAAGACCATGACGAGCAGGGTCGCCACGAAGGGCAGCATCTCGATGAACTGGTGCGGGATGCCCAGGCCGATGACCTGCGCCTTCTGGCCCAGCACGTCCATGCCGGCGAAGAACGCGGCGCCGGCGACGACGTACAGCGGCCGCCAGCCGCCGAGGAACGCCAGCGCGATGACCAGCCAGCCGCGGCCGGCGATCATGCCGTCGGTGAAGATGCCGGTGAAGTGCAGCGGGAAGTACGCGCCGGCCACCGCCACCAGGCCCGAGCCGACGACCGTCGACCAGGTGCGGGCGAGGGTGACGTTGATGCCGAGGCTGTCGGCGGCCTTGGGGTTCTCCCCGACCGAGCGGAAGTCCAGGCCGGCGCTGGTGCGCTGCATGAACCAGTACATCGCCACCGAGAGCAGCACCACGAAGAAGAACACGTAGTCCTGGCGGAACAACGGCTCGCCGATCACCGGGATGTCGGAGAGCACCGGGATGTCGATCTTGGCCAGGGTGTCGATCTTCGGCGGGGTCATCGTCACGCCGATGACCTCGCGGTAGAGCAGGCCCGCGGCGCCGGTCGCGGCGAAGAACAGCGCCAGGCCGACCACGAACTGGTCCATCCGCAGCTGGGTGGTCATGTAGGTGAGGACCAGGCCCACCAGGGCGCCCACGGCGAACGCCACGAGCAGGCCGCCGAGGTTGGAGCCCATCTTGTAGGCCACCACGGAGCCCACCGACGCACCGAGGGCCATGACGCCCTCCTGGGTCACGTTGAAGACGCCGGCGCGGCCGCTGAGGATCGTGCCTTGGGCGGCGAGGGTGAAGACCACCCACATCGGGACCACGAGGGTCAGGAACTCGGTCATGCGGCACCCCTCAGGCGGTTGCGGGCGAGATCGCTGAGTAGCAGGAAGAGCAGGATCAGCGCCTCGATGACGAGCACCATCTCGACCGGGACGGCCGCGACCAGCTGCATCGTGCCGGCCCCGAACTCCAGGACGGCGATGCCGAAGGCGACGAACGGCAGGGCCAGCATCGAACCGCGGGCCATGAGGCCGACGATGATGCCGAGGATCAGGAAGTTCGACTGCATCCCCTCGAGCATCCGGCCGTGCAGGCCGGCGACGTCGATGGCACCGGCCAGGCCGGCGGCCGCGCCGCCGAGCACGAGCCCGGCGCCGGCGAGCCGGGTGGTCCGCACGCCGTTGACCAGCGAGGCGCGGGGGTTGGCGCCGACCGCGCGCATCTCGAAGCCGGTGGGCGTGAACCGCATCCCGACCGCGATGAAGATGGCCAGCGCGACCACGAGCAGGACGCCGCTGTGCAGGCCGGGCGCCTCGCCGATGAGCGGGAGCCGGGCGCCCTCGCCGACCGGGGTGGTGGCCGGGTGGCCGGCGCCGGCGTCGGGCCAGACCTTGGTGGCGACCCAGTCGATGACCTTGAAGGAGACGAAGTTCAGCAGCACCGTGCTGAGCACCTCGTTGACCCGGAAGCGCACCAGCAGCACCGCGGCGATGCCGGCCCACAGGGCACCGGCGAGCACGCCCGCGACGAGGGTCGCCGGCAGCAGCAGGATCGCGGGGAGGTCGGAGAAGGTGATGCCGATGGCGGCACCGCCGGTCGCGCCGAGGAGCAGCTGGCCCTCGGCACCGATGTTGAACTTCCCGGTCGCCAGCGGGAGCGCGAAGGCGTAGGCGCACAGCACGATCGGGACCCACTTGTGGAGGGTCTCGACCATGCCGAAGCGGCTCTCGAAGGAGCTGGTCAGCACCGCGCGGAGCGCGTCGGTGGCCGAGTAGCCCATCGCGGCGATGACCACGCCGCCGACGACGAAGGCCAGCAGCACCGACGCGGCGTACGGCACGACCGTCCACAGGACGTCGCCCGCCGCGCCACCGCGGCGCCGGGCGGGCGCCGCGCCCGGCGCGGGTGGCGGCGTACCCCCGCCCGGGGCGGGTGGGGACTGCTCGATGGTGCTCATGCGGTTCCTCCGACAGGGGTGCCGAGGCCGGTCATCCGGCGCCCGACCTCGTAGGGGTCGACCTGGTCGCTGCGCCACTCCCCGGCCTGCGAGCCGTGGTAGAGCGCGATGACCCGGTCGGAGATCGCGATCACCTCGTCGAGGTCCTCGGAGATCACCACCACCGAGCAGCCGCCGGCGGTGGCCGCGCGGATCTGCTCGTAGACGAAGCGGGTCGAGCCGATGTCCAGGCCGCGGGTGGGGTTGTGCAGGATCAGCAGCCGCGGCTCGTGGGCGAAGGCGCGGGCCAGGATGACGCGCTGGATGTTGCCGCCCGACAGGTCGCCGGCCCGGGTGGCGGGCGAGTCGGCGCGGATCGCGAACTTCGCGATCGCCTCCTCCGCCCGCTGCCGGGCCGCGCGCCAGTCGATGAGCCCGCCGCGGCGGACCCGGGCGCTGCGGTGGGAGCCGAGGATGAGGTTCTCGGTGATGCCCGACGTCGGCAGGATGCCGTCGCGGTGGCGGTCCTCGGGAACGTAGGCGACCCCGGCGTCCAGCCACTGCGCGGTGGGCCGACCGGAGAGGACCATGTCGCCGACGGAGATCGTGCCGCTGCGCAGCGGCCGCACCCCGGCGAGCGCCTCGGCGAGCTCGACCTGGCCGTTGCCGGCCACGCCGGCGAAGCCGACGACCTCGCCGCGGCCGACCTCGAGGTCGAAGCCGACGACCAGGTCGACGTCGTGGTCGTTGCGCACGGTGACGCCGGCGATCGAGACGCCCGGCTCGAAGACCTTGCCGGCGGGGGTCTCGCCGACGACCGTGCCCGCCGGGGCGGTCCCGAGCGCGACGGCCTCGGTGACCGTCGGCGCCTGGTAGGTGCCGTGGCTCTCGCCGACCATGATCGCCGCGAGGTGCTCGGCGTCGGTCTCCGTGCGCTCGAGGGTCTGCACGCGGGCGCCGTCGCGCATGACGGTCATCCGGTCGCAGACCGCGAGGGTCTCGCGGATCTTGTGGGTGATGAGGATGACGCTCATCCCCTCGGCGACCATCGTCCGCAGCGACGCGAACAGCGCGTCGACCTCCTGCGGGGTCAGGTTCGTCGTCGGCTCGTCGAGGATCAGCACGCTGGCGCCGCGGTAGAGCGCCTTGATGATCTCGACGCGCTGCCGTACGCCGACGGGCAGCTCCTCCACGACCGCGTCGGGGTCGACGTCGAGGCCGAACCGATCGCTGATCTCGGCGATCTTCGCGCGGGCCGCGGCGAGCCCGCCGCGGTGCGAGCCGCCCTCGAGGGTCGTGCCGAGGACGACGTTCTCGATCACCGTGTAGGTGTCGACCTGGAGGAAGGTCTGGTGGACCATCCCCACACCGAGCTCGATGGCGTCGCGGGGCGAGGTGATGGTGACCTCGCGCCCGTCGATGCGCACCGCGCCGGAGTCGGCGCGGTAGAGCCCGAACAGCACGTTCATCAAGGTGGTCTTGCCGGCGCCGTTGCCCCCGAGGAGGCCGTGGACCTCGCGGGCGCCCACCTCGAGGGAGACGGCGTCCAGGGCCCGCACGGGACCGAAGGTCTTCACCACCTCGGTCATCTCGAGGCGGGGCGTCGCGGTCACCTCACTTCACCTCGGACTGGTCGAGCTCGACCTCGGTGGCGCCGCTCTCGACGTCGGCGACGGCCTGCTCCGCGGCCTCCTTGGCCTCGGTCGGGACGTTGTCGCCGATCGAGACGTCCGCGCCCTTGCCGAAGCCCATGACGTAGACGCCCGTGGTCGTGCCGCTCTCGATCTCGTCGAGGATCGCCATGAGCGGCTTGGCGAAGTCGTAGAGCACGGTGGCGGCGTAGTGCTCGGGGTCGTTGGCGGACTTGTCGGTGTACTTCACCGTGATCCAGTTCTCGCCCGCCTCGGTGCCCTTCATCGCCTCGAAGGCGCCGACGACGCCGAGGTTCAGCGAGCTGACGATGACGTCGTTGCCGCCGCTGAGCAGCTGGGAGGTGAACTGGGTGGCCTTGACGGTGTCGTTGAAGTCGCCGGTCCACACGGGCTTGAGGTCGGCGTCCTTGCCGGAGTCCTCGATCCCCTGCTCGAGGGCGTGGACCTCGGCGTAGGAGAACGGCAGGGAGAGCCCGCCGAGGTAGCCGACCTTGCCGGTGCTGGAGAGGTTCGCCGCGAGGACGCCGAGCGGGTAGAAGACCGTGTGGAAGTTGCGGTCGATCACCCACAGGTTCTCGGGCTGGTCCTCCGGCACGCCGTCGAACTCCGCGATGAAGTTGACGTCCGGGTTCTCCTTGGCGACCTTCGCGGTGGCGTCGTAGAACTGCGAGCCGTGCGTCCACACGACCGTGTAGCCGCTGGAGACGTACTGGCGCAGCTTGCCCTCGATGTCGGGGACCGCGACGCTCTCGGCGTACGACACCGAGGCGCCGTCCTTCTCGGCCGCCTTGAGGGCGTCGAGCCCGAGCGCGTTGAGGTCGGCGTCCGTGACCGGTCCGGAGAAGATGCCGGCGACCTTGTCGGCGCCGTCGTCCCCTCCGTCGGCGGACCCGCCGCAGGCGCTCAGCGCGAGCCCGAGGCTCGCGACGGCGGCCGCAGCGGTGATACGTCGGATAACGCGCATCTGGGTGACTCCTAGGTCCGAGCAGGGCTGCCGTCCCGGACGAGCAGCTCAGGTCCTGCTCCGGGCCCCGCATGTGAGTTACACCATAGGGTTGGTGCAGCCCGGCGGATCGGGCGTGAGGTGCCAAAGCCTCGGGTGAGTTTTCGTGCATTCACAGGGTGGTGGCCGGCCCCGGCGCCGACCGCCCGCGGGCTACCCGGTCGCGGTCGGCCCGACCGCCTCGTAGAAGACGTAGTGGGTGCCCTCGGCGTCGACGGTGACCCCGACGACGACCTCGGTCGTGGTGTCGCCGTCGGACCACACGCCGGTCCCGCGACAGGTGAGGACGGTGGCCTCCCCCGACGCCGGCGTCTCGTGGGTCTCGCGCCGGTCCTCGAGGACCCGCAGCGCGCGGACGTCCTCCAGCAGCACCGGCGGCGCCTCCTCCTCGCTGATCCGGACCGCCTCGTCCACGGCGGTCGCGCACGCGTCCTCGGCGTCGAGGTCGGCGAACCCGCCGGCCCGGCCGTCCCCGATCTGCTCGATGGCGTCGAAGACGAGCACGAACGCGAGGACCCACACCATCAGCAGCGCTGCCACCCCGACCCCGACCAGCACCTTCGCCGACCGGCTCACGCGAGGCACGGGCGGCGCCTCGGACACCTGCGCCGGGTCGACGGGGTAGGTCGGATAGGTCGGGTACGCCGGGCTCGTGTGCTCGGTCCACGCCGCGCCGTCCCACCAGCGCAGCAGGCCGGGGGTGCGGGTGTCCGGGTACCAGCCCGCCGGCGGGGTCGTCGTCACGAGTCGTGCCTACCCATCCCGGGCCCGCGGCACGCCACCTGATCTGCCCCCACCGGCAGGACCGCTCAGCCGCGCGCGACCTCGCGGAACGGGACGCCGCGGTCCGGGGCGGGTTCGCGCGGCATGGACAGCAACCGCTCGCTGATGATGTTGCGCGACATCTCGGCGCTGCCGCCACCGAGGCTGGACGCCTGGCGCATCAGGTAGTTGGTGGAGGCCTTCCGGATCAGCTGGCCGGCCGGCCCGGACGCCGCGACCACGCCGGCACCGGCGATCTCGAGCGCCACGTCGTCGTTGAACGCGTCGGCCCGGGCGTGGAAGAGCATCATCATCGAGGCCGCAGGTGCCGGCAGCAGCCCGCTGCCGAGCCCCGTGCGGATGCGCGCGTTGAGCTGGCGGTGCACCGTCTCCGAGGCGTGCCAGCGACCGAGCAGCTCGCGGGTCGCGGGGTCGTCGAGCCGTCCCGCGCTGCGCGCCAGCGCCACGGGGTCGGTCTTGGGCCGGGTGATCCGGCTGCGGCCGGCGCCGCTCACGTACGGCGACCCGCCGCCGACCGCGCCCTTCTCGTGGAAGAGCTGGCGCATCACGACCTGCCAGCCCTGGCCCGGCTCGCCGAGCACCTGGGCGTCGGGCACGAAGACGTCGTCGAGGAACTCCTCGCAGAACTCCTCGGTGTCGTTGACCATCCGGATCCGGCGCATGGTGATGCCCGGCGCGTCGGTCGGCACCAGGAACATCGTGAGCCCCTCGTGCTTGGGCACGTCCCAGTCGGTGCGGGCCAGGCAGAGCGCCCAGTCGGCGGAGTAGGCGCAGGTGCTCCAGGTCTTGGCCCCGTTGAGCGACCAGCCGCCCTCGACCCGCTCGGCCCGGGTGATGAGCCCACCGAGGTCGGAGCCGCCGCGCGGCTCGGAGAGGAACTGGACGAGGATCTCCTCCCCACGCAGGATCCGCGGGAGGTGCTGCTGCTTGAGCTCCTCGCTGCCGTACTCCAGGATCGTCGGCCCGCAGATGCCGAGGGTCGGCACGTTGAGCAGCAGCGGCATCTCGTAGGCCGCGCTCTCCTCGGTGAAGGCCTGCTGGTGGGCGGGGGTCAGGCCCAACCCGCCGTACTCGGCCGGGTAGGAGATGCCGGCGAACCCGCCGTCGTGCAGCAGCCGCTGCAGCTCGCGGGCACGCGCCCACTCGGCGTCCTCGTCGGGCAGGTCCGGGGCGTCCGCGAGGCGCGGCATGGTGGCGGCCAGCCAGGCCCGTGCTCGGGCCCGGAAGGCGTCCACGTCTTCGTGCTGGGTCATCTCAGGATCCCTCCGTGACGACGTCCGCGAGGCGTCGCCGGTGGTCGGTCGGACTGCCGTACGCCGCGGCGTTGGTCACCACGCGGCGCAGGTGCACGTGCAGGTCGTGCTCCCAGGTGACGCCGATCCCGCCGTGCAGCTGGACGCACTCCTGGACCATCCCCGGGGCGTGCTCGCCCACGAACGCGCTGGCCACGCTGACCAGCTCGCCGGCGTCCGGCGCATCGGCGTCGATCGCGTCGAGGGCCGCCTCCGTGGTGGCGCGGCACGCCTCGAGCAGGGTGCGGACGTCGGCGAGCCGGTGCTTGAGCGCCTGGTAGGACGCGAGCGGCCGACCGAACGACCAGCGGTGGTCGACCCACTCCCGGGTCATCTCGAAGACGGTGTCGAGGACACCGCAGGTGTCGGCGCACTGCAGCGCCGCGAGCACGCGCAGCTGGTGCTCGACCAGCTGCTCGGCCTCGGGACCGGCCGCGACGAGCGCGGCGACCGGCAGCTGGACGCCGTCCAGCACCACCCGCGCCCACCGCCGCGACAGGTCCAGCCCCCACACCGGCTCGACGCTGACGCCGGCCGTGTGCGCAGGCACCAGGACGAGCGCGGGCCCGTCGACGCGCATGGCGCTGACGAGGAGGAGGTCGGTGGGGCCGGCCAGCTCGACGAGCGGGCACTCGCCGTCCAGCTGCAGCCCGTCCTTGGTGCGGGTGATCCGGACCGGGGTCTCGAAGGGCCGCCAGGCCGGTCCCCCGTCGCCGGCCGCCCACGTCACCGTGGTCTCGCCGACCACGATCGCGGCGAGCGTCGCGTCCGACACGGGCGAGTGAGCGCCGCCGGCCCGCACCAGCCCGGCGAGCACCGCGTTGGTGACGGCCACCGGCCCCGGCGCCGCGGCCGACCCCAGCTCGTGGGCCACCAGGCCGAGCTCACGCATGGGTGTGCCGGTGACGCTGCCACCCCCACGTTCCTCGGGCACCAGCGGCGCCACCCAGCCCAGCGCCGCCCCGCCCTGCCACCAGTCGTCGTCGAACGGGCTCTCGTCGTCCTCCCGCTCGCGCAGCAGGTGGGCCCCCGCCGTGGCGGCGAGGAACTTCCTCGTGCCGGCGGCCACGTCCCGCTCGTCCGCGGTCAGCTCCAGGTACATCTCGTTCCGTTCTCTCGTCGCGCTTGCTCGGCCGGGCGTGACAGGTCAGCCCTTGTCGGCGGCCTCGCGCGCCCTGCTCGCCGCGAGGACCTCCTCGCGCAGGTCGTTCCAGATCAGGTCGCGCAGCTCGGCGAACTCCTTGGTGCCGCGGAGGTGCGGGCTGCGCGGGCGCTCGAACGGCACGTCGTACCGCGCACGGACGACGCCCGGGGTGGCGGACATCAGCACGACGGTGTCGCCGAGGAGGATCGCCTCGTCCAGGCTGTGGGTGACGAGCATCGCCGACCGCTCGTTGCCGTCGTCCTGCCACTGCTCGAGCAGCTCCTCCTGGAGGACCTCCCGCATCTGCGCGTCGAGGGCGGCGAACGGCTCGTCGAGGAGCAGCACCTCCGGGTCGAGGGCCAGGGCCCGGGCGACGGCGACCCGCTGCTTCATGCCGCCGGACAGGGTGGCGGGGTAGGACTTCTCGAACCCGCCGAGGTTGACCTTCTTCAGCCACGACCTGGCGGTGACCAGGGCGTCCTTGCGCTTCTCCCCGCGCATCCGGAGGCCGAAGGCGACGTTCTCCTCCACCGACTTCCACGGGAAGATCGAGTACTCCTGGAACACCACCGCCGTGGGGCTGCGGCCCGGCACGTCCTGGGAGATCTCGATGCTCCCGGTGCTCGGCACGTCGAGGCCCGCGATCATCCGCAGCAGGGTCGACTTGCCGCAACCCGACGGGCCGACGACGCTGACGAACTCGCCTCGCGCCACGTCGAAGGTGATGTCGCTCAGGGCCTTGAACCGGGCGCCCTTGCGGAGCTCGAACTCCTTGCCCACGTTCTCGATGCGCAGCTTGGGCGTGGCGGGGCCGAGGTCGGAGACCGAGTCGACGAGTGCTTGGGTCACGGCATTGCTCCTAGTGCTGGTGCGGGGCTGGTGGGGTGCTGGTGGGGTGCTGGTGGGGTGCTGGTGGGGTGCTGGTGAGGTGCTGGGGGTGGGTGGGCGGTGGTGGAAACGTGGTGGGTACGTCGTCACTGGCGCGGAACGAGCGCCAGGTCGAGCCGCGTCGGCCCCTGCTGGCGCCACGTCGCGCGTTCCTCCACCGTCTCGCCGAGCCCGAAGTGCTCGGTGGCGTCGAGCAGGGCGCCGACGGCGATGGTCATCTCGAGCCGCGCCACCGGGGCGCCGATGCAGAGGTGGATCCCTCGACCGAACGTGACGTTGGCGCTCCGTCCGCGCCCGAGCACGATCTGGTCTGCGTCCTCGAACCGGGTCTCGTCGCGGTTCGCCGCGCCCCATACCGGCAGCACCCGGTCGCCCGGCTGCAGCTGGAGGCCACCCAGCTCGACCGGGGCCGTCACGGTGCGCGGGTTCGAGTTCGCCACGACGGCGGGCTCGACGCGGAGGATCTCCTCGATGGCGTCGCCCACCAGGGTCGGCTCGTCACGCAACCGTTGCTGCAGCGCAGGGTCCTCGGCGAGGCGGCGGACGATGATGCCGAGGGAGAGGGTGGTGGTGAGGTGTCCCGCGACGAGCATGAGCTGCAGGGCACCCACGACGGTGTCGTCGTCGAGGGGCTCGTCGCTGATCCGAGCGGCGAGGAGCCCGCTCGTCATGTCCTCCTCCACGGGCAGCGGTCGCACGCGTCGCTCGGCGACGAGGTCGCGTACGTAGTCCCGCAGCCGCGCCCCGGCGTCGCCTCGCTCGGCGTCGCTGACGGGGGCGGTGGTGACCGAACGCATCGACCAGTCCTTGATGCGGGACCAGTCCTCGTCGGGCACGTTCATCAGCGCGCAGAGCACCCGTGCGGGGAAGGGGCCGGCGACGTCCATGTAGTCGGCGGTGGTGCCGTGCGCGAGCAGGTCGCCCGTCATCTCTCGGGCGTGGCGCTCGATGACCGGGCGCAGGGCCTCGAGTCGGTCGGGCCGGAAGTACGGCTGCAGCAGCCTGCGCACCTGGGCGTGCTCCGGCGGATCGATCTCGAGCGGGATCCGGCGGGTGCCGTCGTCCAGGCGGCGCTCGGCGCTGCTGAACGTCCGCGGGTCGCCGGTGACGGCGACGACGTCTGCGTGCGTGAGGGCGGCGTAGTAGGCGGCGCCGTCACGGGTGGCACCCAGCGGGACCGGGCAGGTGCGCCGCTGCGCGTCGAGCTCCCGGTAGACGTCGGTCTCGGCGTCCCATGCGTCGGGGTTCCAGTCGGTGGCCGTCATCAGCCGATGACCGCACCGAGGATCGACAGGGAGTCCTGCGCGTCGAGCGCGGCGTTCACGCTCTCCAGGGGGTACCGCGCCGAGACGAGGGCCTTGGCGTCGAAGTCTCCGGACTCGATGAAGCCGGCGAACCGAGGCAGGTCGGCCAGGATGTTGACGGAGCCGAACTGGCAGCTCAGCACCTGCTTGCCGCGCATCGCGAGGTCGTTGGCCGGGAAGGTCACCTCGTCGGCCTTCTTGCCGAAGCCGCCGAGGACGATCTGACCACCGAGCCTGGCGAAGTCGAAGGCGCGCCGCTGGTGCTCGGCGCCGCCGATGGCCTCCAGGACGACGCAGGCGCCCCGCCCCTCGGTCAGCTCGCGGACCGCCTCGCCGACGTCCGTGCCGGTCGGGTCGATGACGTCGGTGGCACCGAGCGCCAGGGCGAGCGTGCGCCGTTCGGAGACCGGGTCGACGGCGATGATCCTGGCGGCGCCGGCGATCCGGGCCCCCTGGACGGCCGAGAGCCCGAAGACGCCCGATCCCACGACGAGCACCGTGCTGCCCGGCGTCACGGTCGCGGTGTTGAGGATGGCCCCGAGCCCGCCGCCTGCGCCACAGCCCAGCGTGACCAGCTCCTCGTCGCTGATCTCGCTGTCGATCGGGACCAGCTGGGTCTCCCGCACCTTCATCTGCTCGGCGAAGGACCCCACGCGGGCCGAGCCGCGCAGCTCGGTGCCGTCTGCGCGGATGGCGACGACGGGTGCCGGGAGGGCTGCCGTGGCGCACTGCTCGGGCTGGCCGTGACGGCACCAGAAGCACTTCTCGCACATCGGGCGGGTGGGCGCGAGCACCCGCTGGCCCACCGAGACGCGGGTGACGGCGGAGCCCACGGCGGTCACCACGCCGGTCCCGGCGTGCCCGCGCACGTGCGGTGCCGCCTGCCCTCCGCCGTCGCGGCGCTGGATGCAGTCGGTGATGCAGGCGAAGCCGAGCGGGTCGCTGACGACGACCTCGTCAGGCTGCGGCGGGACGGGCTCGACGTCCTCCAGGAGGAAGTCCCCGTGTCCGTCGAGGAGCGCTGCCAGCATGGTGGTCCTTTCGTGGCGGGTGGCCCGTGCGGGGCCGGGGCGGCCCGGCCCCGCACGGGTGGGGGTCAGCCGATGCTCAGTCGCACTTGCCGTGGGTCGCGACGGCGGCCTCGCGGAGCTTCTCGTCGGTGAGCTCGTCGAACGGGATGGGCTCCTCGGCGGTGAGCACGTCGCCGTACTCGGTGAAGGTCTCCTGGAACCGCGAGAACGACTCCTCGTTGAGCGGGAGGCCGGCCTCGTAGGCGTAGAGCGGCGTCGTCGCGATCGTGTTCTCGTCGTACTCGTTGGCGAGCAGCGCCTCGACGACGTCGGGGTTCTCCCGGTAGTCGCCCTCGCGCATGACGTCGGCGGCCTTGAGGAACGCCCGGAGGAGGGCCTCGCCGGCCACTCGGTTGTCCTCGAGCAGGTTCGGGCCGAGGATCAGGCCGCCGGTCGTCTCCTCTGCGAGCTTCTCCTGGTCGCCGAACGGCTCGGCGAGCCCGTTCTCCTGGAGCATCGTGTTGAACGGGGACGGCACGAAGGCCGCGTCGATCGCCTTGCTCTTGAAGGCGACCTCGGTGTCGGCGAAGCCGACGTTGCTGACCTTGATGTCCTTGAGGGTGAGGTCGCCGTCCTCGAGGATCTTGGAGATGAAGTAGCCGCCGGCGTTGGCGATGTCGCCCTCACCACCGTTGAAGCCGATGGTGCGTCCCTCGAGGTCGGAGACGTCCTTGACCGTGCCGTCGTCGAGCAGGTCCTTGCGGACCAGGAAGGCAGCGCCCTTCTCGGCCTCGGCCGGGTAGTCGCCGCGAGCCTGCACCATGCGGATGTTGAGGCCGCGGTCGACGGCGTTGAGGAAGCCGGCGGACATGCCACCGAACGCGCCGTCGATCTCGCCCTGCGAGATCAGCGGCAGGGTGTCCGACGGGTTCGTGAGCTGGGTGAACTCGACGTCGAGGTTCTCCTCCTCGAAGAAGCCGAACTCCTTGGCGATGTACATGTGGGCGTACGCGAGGCTGGTCGAGACGCCCAGGGTGAGCGGCGTCTTCTCGGCGGGACGCACGCACTCGCCGACCTTCTCGGTGGCGGCCGACGACGCGGACTCGGTGGAGGAGCAGCCCGCGAGGAGCATGCCGGCCGCGACCGACGCGGACAGCAGGACACCGACGCGGCTCCTGGACAGGTTCAGGGAGAGGTTCATGGGCAGGGCCTTTCGATGGGATGGAGCACGAGGTGAGGGACCGGCGCTGCGCGCACGGGAGAGTCAGCTGACGACGCGGTCGCCTTCTCGCTGCCACGGCATGACGAGGCGCTGCAGGAGGTCGACGAGCATGTTGCCGACCACGCCGAGCAGGCAGGACGTGATGATCCCGACCCACATCTGGGCGGGGAGGAAGAGGTTCCAGGAGGTCCAGATGATGCGGCCGACGCCCTCGTTGGCGGCGATGAACTCCACCCCGATGGTCGACAGGACGCCGATGCCGATACCGATCCGAAGCGCCGTGATGATCCGCTCGAGGGACGCGGGCAGGATGACCTCGGTGAAGAACGCCCACTTGGAGCAGCCCAGCGACTTCGCGGCCTCGATGTAGGCGGTGGGGACCGCGGCAACGGCATCGATCACGGCCAGCGCGACGAGCACGCCCATGCCCTTGGCCACGATGAGGTACTTCGCGGTCTCACCCAGGCCGAAGATCATCATGAAGAGCGGGAACAGACCCAGCGTGGGGGCGGTCTGCAGCGCGCGGATCATGGGGCGTACCGCGGAGCGCATCAGGATCGACCAGCCGAGGGCGAGGCCCACCACGATGCCGACCACGGCTCCGCTGACGTAGCCGATGCCGATGCGCTGGACCGTGACGGCCAGGTTCTCAAAGAGCACACCGTTCGTCGCGAGCGTCCAGAACGCTTCGCCGACCTCGGTCGGCGAGGTGAACGTGCGCTTGTCGACCAGGCCCGTGTCGGAGGAGATCTGCCATGACAGCAGGACCAGGACGGGGGCGACCCAGGCGAGTGCGCGACCCAGCCGCTTCTTGCGCTGGAAGACCGAGTAGGGGTCATTGCGTCGCGCACCGGCCTTGATGATGACCGTCGCGGTGGCCCTCTTCTCGAGGGTCGGGGTGATGGCAGTCATGTTTGCTTCCTGTTCGCTGCAGATCGGGTCAGGTGGGGCCGGTCACAGACCGAGGTGGGTGCGACCGTGGCCGACGGCGAGGTCGTCGATGAGCGCGGTCGGGTGGCCGCGGAACATGCCCATGTCGCGGTAGTAGCGCTGCAGCGGCTCGCCCTGGCGCGCGGCGCTGGAGCCGGCGTTGGGGAAGATCAGGTCCATGGCCTGGATCGCCAGCTGGCCCGCCTGGTGCACCCGGCCGCGCAGCCGGGTGTCCTCGACGTAGGTGAAGGGCGCTCCGCCGTCGAGCGCCGCGGTGGCCAGCTCGGTGTGCAGCCGGCCGACGTCGGCCATGATGCTCTGGGCGGCGTCGGTGAGGATGAGGGCGCGGCCGAGCACGCGCTGCGCCGTCTCGGTCTCCATCTTCAGCACCCGCGGCTCCTTGAGCGTCGTGCGGGTGCGGATGATCGACTCGTACTCGTCGAGCGCTGCCTGCGCGGTGCCGATGGCCACCGAGATGACCTCGCCGGCGTAGAAGGCGGTGAGCCGGCCGATGTAGAGCGGGTTGTCGTGCAGCTCGGTGCCCGGCGTGGGACCGACGTGGTCGTGCCAGTTGTAGGGCACGGCCATGTGGTCGGGCACGAAGACGTTGTCGAGCACGACGGAGTTGGAGCCGGACCCCTGCATGCCGAGGGTGCGTCCGTTGCCCCAGTCGTCGAGCACGGTGTAGGACTCGCGCGGCACCACGACCACCAGCTGCGAGGGCGGACCGTCGGGGTTCTGGAGCAGGGTGGTGCCCATGAAGTGGGTGGAGAACGGCACCCCGGAGCAGTAGTTGAAGGTGCAGTCCACGACGTAGCCGCCGTCGACCCGCACCGCCTTGCCGAAGCCGCCCTGGTTGCGGTGCGGCGCGATGAAGGTGCGGCCCTCGCCGAAGGCCTCGCGCTGGGCCTCCGCGCTCCAGTACGACGCCATCGGCAGCGCGTGGCCAGCCCCGAGCGCCAGGCACCAGGCCGCGCTCGGGTTGCCGCGGGCGACCTCGGTGACGACCCGGAAGAAGGTCCCGATCCCCAGCTCGAGGCCGCCGAACGCGGCCGGCGTGAGGATGCGGTAGAAACCGGCGTCCGCGAAGGCCTCGTGGATGCGCTCGGAGTAGTGCCCGGCCCGCTCGGTGTCCTCCTGCTCCTTCACGAGCAGCTCCCGCAGCTCCTGCGCTCGCAGCACCAGCTCGTCCTCGGCGAGCCGGGATCCGCGGGCGGTGCCGGCAGTGGTCTCGTCGTCCAGTGACAGGGTCATGCTTCTCCCTCGTGCCGTTCGCATGACGCACAGCCGTGCGTCTATCGGGAACATTGAAGCGTGGCCTGGATCACTGTCAATCACATGCTGAGATATGACTCACATCGTGGACAACCGTGCGCAGAGCGGCCTTTTGGCCGCGCGTTCTGGCCGACATGCGCGCACCCGAGCGCACGCGAGCGCGCCCGGACGGGGCGACACCCGGCGCCGACGAGACCTCCTCGGGTCCGCCAGGGCCGGGTGCGCAGACGCGGGCCGAGGAACGGCCCACGACCCTCGGGGTGCTCAGCCCCGGCTCACCTCGCGGAACGGGACGCCCCGGTCCGGTGCGTGCTCCCGGGGCATGCCCAAGAAGCGCTCGGCGATCATGTTGCGCGACATCTCCGCGCTGCCACCGCCCAGGCTGGAGGCCTGTCGCATGAGGTAGTTCACCGCGGCGGTCCGCAACGGGTCACCCGGGGACGCGGCTGCGGCGGCGCCCGCACCGGCGAGCTGCAGGCAGACATCGTCGTTGAAGGCGTCCACCTCCGCGTGCGCCAGCATCATCATCGAGGCTGCGGTGGCCGGCAGCCGGCCACTCGCGATGCCGTCCTTGACGCGCTGGTTGAGCAGCCGCTGGGCGATCTCGCGCGCGTGCCACCGCCCGAGCAGCTCGTGCGCCACCGGGTCCTCGGTGCGCGAGGTGGCGCGGGTGAGCAGCACCGGGTCGGTCTTGGGGCGGGTGATCCGGTTGCGCCCCGACCCGCTGACGTACGGCGATCCGCCGCCGACGGTGCTGCGCTCGTGGAAGAGCTGTCGCATCGCGACCGCCCAGCCGCCGTTGACCTCGCCGAGCACGGCGTCCGCGCCCACCCGCACGTCGTCGAGGAACTCCTCGCAGTGCTCGTCGCCGCCGTTGACCATCCGGATCCGGCGCATGGTGATGCCCGGGGTGTCGGTCGGCACCAGGAACATCGTGAGTCCCTCGTGCTTGGGCACGTCCCAGTCGGTGCGGGCCAGGCAGAGCGCCCAGTCGGCGGAGTAGGCGCAGGTGCTCCAGGTCTTGGCCCCGTTGATCACCCAGCCGTCGTCCACCCGATCAGCGCGGGTCACCAGCCCGGCGAGGTCGGACCCGCCCTTGGGCTCGGAGAGGTACTGCACCCAGTAGGCCTCGCCGCGCAGGATCGCGGAGATGTGCGTGCGCTTCTGCTCCTCCGAGCCGTGCTCGAGGATCGTCGGGGCGCAGACGCCCAGCGTGGGGGCGTTGAAGAGCAGCGGCATCTCGTAGCCGGCACTCTCCTCGGTGAAGACCTTCTGGTGGGCGAGGGTCAGCCCCTGGCCGCCGTACTCGACCGGGAAGCAGATCCCGGCGAAGCCGCCGTCGTAGAGCCGGCGCTGCAGCTCCCGCGCCCGCGCCCACTCGGCGTCCTCGTCGGCAGGGACGGGCGCGTCCTCGAGGCGGGGCAGGTTCTCGGCGAGCCAGGCCCTCGCCCGGGCACGGAAGTCGTCGAGCTCGTCGGTAGGCATGTTCAGCCCTCCTTCAGGACGGCGCCCGCCAGGCGGCGCTGGTGGTCGGCAGGGGCGCCGTGGACGGCCGCGTTGGCGATCACCCGGCGCAGGTGGACGTGCAGGTCGTGCTCCCAGGTGACCCCGATGCCGCCGTGCAGCTGGACGAACTCGGAGAAGGCGCCGGGCGCGTGCTCGCCCACGTAGGCCTGGGCCACGTGCACGAGCTCGGCGGCCTCCTCGGAGCCCGCGTCGAGCGCCTCGAGGGCCGCCACCGTGACGGCGTACGCGGACTCCAGGTGCATCCGGATGTCGGCGAGGCGGTGCTTGAGGGCTTGGTAGGAGGCGAGGGGCCGGCCGAAGGTGTGGCGGTGGGTGACCCACTCCATCGTCATCTCGAAACCGACGGAGAGCGCACCGCAGGAGTCGGCGGCGAGCAGCGCGGACGCGGTCAGCCACTGGCGCTCCGCCTGCGCCACCGCGGCGGCCCCCTCGCCCACGAGCGCGCGAGCGTCGAGGCGGACCCCGTCGAGCACGAGCCGGGCGTGGCGGCGGGCGAGGTCCAGGCCGACCAACGGCTCGAGGGTGACCCCGGCGGCATCGGTCGGCACCAGGAGCTGGACGGCGACGCCGCCCGCCGTGGCACTGAGCAGCAGCAGGTCCGGGTCGCCGGTCACCTCCACCTGCGCGGCGGCGCCGTCCACCACCAGGTGGTCGCCGTCGCGGGCCACCTGGAGGCGTGGGGCGAACGGCTCCCACCGCGCTCCCCCGTCGCCGGCGGCCCACATGACGACGGTCGTCCCCGCCACCACGTCGTCGAGGAGGGAGCCCGGCTCCCACCCGTCGGCCGCGGCCGCCACCAGCCCGGCGAGCGCGGCGTTGACACCGACGAGCGGACCGGACGCCGACGTGCGGCCCTGCTCGTGCGCCACCAGGCCGAGCTCGCGGAACGGGGTGCCGGTGACACTGCCACCCCCCAGGTCCTCCGGCACCAGCGGCGCGGCCCAGCCGAGGTCGGCGCCGGTGCGCCACCAGTCGCGGTCGACGACCTGCGGGTCGCGCTCGCGGTCACGCAGCACCTGGGGGCCTGCCGTGGTCGCCAGGTGCCGCCTCGTGCCGGCGATGACGTCCTGCTCGTCGAGGGTCAACTCGAGGTACAGCTGGGTGTGCAGCTCGGGGGGCATCCTGCGGCTCCTCGCCGATGAGGCAATGTCGTTCGGCTATCGCACAATCGTGCGCTAGGTGACTATATTGAGCGGCGGAGCCTCCGACTGTCAACGCGCGCGACCCTCACCGGTCATGGGTCCCAGCGCCCGCGACGGTCTACGCTCCGTCCGACGACGAGCAGGGAGACGTGTGCACGTGGACAAGGAGTTCATCCAGTCGCTCGAGAAGGGCCTCACCGTCCTGAGGGCGTTCAGCCGGGACACCCCGTCCTTCACCCTGGCCGAGATGGCCAAGGCGACCGGGCTCTCGCGTGCCGCCGCGCGACGGGTGGTGCTGACGCTCCAGTCGCTGGGCTACGTGGGGACCGACGGCCGGCAGTTCTTCCTGCTGCCCAAGGTGCTCGAGCTCGGCTACGCCTACCTCAGCGCGTCAGGGCTGAGCACCGTGGCCCAGCCCCATCTCGACGCGCTCAACGTCACCCTGGGCGAGGCGTGCTCGGTGGGCGTGCTCAGCGACCACGACGTCATCTACGTCGCGCGCGCCCAGGGCCAGCGGCGGATGACCACCGCGATGAGCATCGGCACCCGGCTCGAGGCCACGTGCACCGCTGTCGGTCGGGTGCTGCTCGCCCATCTGCCCGACGAGGAGCTGGACGCCTTCCTGGCCGACGCCCCGTTCACTCCCTTCACCCCCCACACCGTCACCTCCCCCGACGAGCTGCGCGGGCTGCTGGCCGTCGTGCGGGAGCAGGGCTGGGCGGTCGTCGACCAGGAGCTCGAGATCGGCTTCTGCACGGCAGCCGCCCCCATCCGCGACGCCGAGGACCAGGTCGTCGGCGCGCTCAACGTGGGCATGCACACCGCCCGGGTGCCCCCCGAGGAGGTGGTCGACCGGGTGCTGCCGCGGCTGCTGGACACCGCGGGCGCCATCGGCCTCAAGTACCGCGAGCGCCGCCCGGCCTGAGGTCACGACGTGGTCAGGGCACCACGATCGCGCCGAGCGTCTCGCAGGCCTCCTGGGCGTCCAGCGCCTCGTTGATCTCGTCCAGCGAGAAGCGCTTGCCCACGAGCGAGGCGACCTCGAGCTGCCCCAGCTCGATGCGCCGGGCGTAGTCGGGGATGTCGCGGATGATGCTGGCCGAGCCGAACTGGCAGCCGGAGAGCCGCTTGTTGCGCAGGGTCACCTGGTTGAACGGCAGCACCAGCTGGTCGTCCCAGTGACCGAACCCGATGCCGACCACGTCGCCGGCGCGGCGCGTCAGCATGAAGGCCTCCTGCAGCGCGGCCGGCGTGCCGACCGCCTCGAAGGCGACGTCGGCACCCCGCCCCGAGGTCAGGTCGGCCAGCAGCTCGCGGGCCTCCTCGGCGTCGGCCACCGCGTGCGTCGCGTGGCCCGCCAGGGCGTGGTCGCGGCGAGCAGCCTGGGGCTCGACCAGGACGACGTTCTCGGCGCCACCCACCCGGGCGGCCTGGGCGACGGAGAGGCCGATGATGCCGGCCCCCATGACCAGCACGTTCTGCCCCGGGCGCACCGGGACCGTGTTGAAGGCGGCACCGAACCCGGTGGTGGCCCCGCAGGAGAGCATCAGCAGCTCGTCGTCGCTGAGCGTGGTGTCCACCGGTACGACGGTGGCCTCGGCCACGCGCATCTCCTCGGCGTAGGAACCCACGCGCGCCGACCCCTGCAGCAGGTCGCCGTTGGCCCGTCGCGCCGCCGCCGGCGGCGGCGCCACGGTCGTGTCGCACTCGTAGGGCTGGTCGTGCAGGCACCACCAGCAGGTCCCGCACTGCGGGCGGGAGACCACCACGACCCGGTCGCCGACCTGGGTGCGGCGCACCCGGTCCCCGACCTCGAGCACCTCGCCGATGCCGGCGTGGCCGCGGATGTGCGGCTTCGCCAGGCCGGGGCTTCCGCCGTTGCGCCGGGCGTGCACGTCGGTGACGCAGGCGAGCGCGGCGATCGTGCGCACCCGGACGTCGGTCGGCCCCAGCGGCAGGAGCTCGACGTCCTCGAGCAGGTAGGTGCCGATGCCCTCGGCGATCGCGGCCTTCATGTACGGACTCCTTCTCGTGGCGGGCCGGCTCAGCGGCCCGGGTAGGGGTGGCGCGCGAGTGTCCGCGCGGAGCTGGCGAGGAGGCCGACGTCGCTGCCCACCGAGACGAGCACGACGCCGCGGTCCAGCCAGTGGGCGGCGTCCTCGGGTCCGGAGGCGAAGATGCCGGGGAACGCGCCGCCCGCCACGACCAGCGGGAGCGCGGCCTCGATCGCCGCCCGGACCTCCGGGTGCCCCGGGTCGCCGAGGTGGCCGAGCGAGGCGGCCAGGTCCCCGGGGCCGAAGAAGACACCGTCCACGCCCTCGACGGCGGCGATCTCGGCGACGTTGTCCAGCCCGGTGCGCGACTCGACCTGCACGACCACGCAGATGTCCTCGTGGGCGGTGGCCAGGTAGTCCGGGACGGCGCCGAAGCCCGATGCGCGGCTGGTCGAGCTGGCCACGCCGCGGGTGCCCACCGGCGGGAACCGGGTGGCGGCGACCAGCTCGGCGGCCTGGGCGGCGTCGTCGACCATCGGCAGCAGCAGGGTGCGGAAGCCGAGGTCGAGCAGCTGCTTGATCCACACCCGGTCGGCGATCGGCGGCCGCACGACCGGCTCGACGCCGTGCGCGCCGACGGCCTGCAGTTGGCCGAGCAGCGAGGTGAGGGTGTTGGGGGCGTGCTCGGCGTCGAAGAGCAGCCAGTCGAACCCGGACCGGGCGCAGACCTCCGCGGCGTACGGCGCCGCGAGCGCCTGCCACAGGCCCACCTGGGGACGGCCCCCGTGCAGGAGTCGGGCGAACTCGTTCACGCGAACCTCACGCCCACCGAGCCCAGCGGGCCGTACTCGGCGTGGAAGTGGTCACCGGGCTCGACCTCCAGCGGCGCGATGAACGAGCCACCCAGGACGATCTCGCCGGCTGCCAGCTTCTCGCCGTAGGGGGCGATCTTGTTGGCCAGCCAGGCCGGCCCGTGGGCCGGGTGGCCGAGCACGGCACCGGCCACGCCGGAGTCCTCGACCACACCGTTCTGGTACACCAGCGCGCTCACCCACCTCAGGTCGACCGCGTCCACCCGCACCGGCGTGCCTCCGAGCACGATCCCGGCGTTGGCGGCGTTGTCGGAGATCGTGTCGAAGACCTTGCGCGTGGCACCCGTGGCGGCGTCGATCCGCTCGATGCGGGCGTCGATGATCTCGATGGCCGGCACCACGTACTCGGTCGCGGCGAGCACGTCGAAGATCGTGCAGCCCGGGCCCGAGAGGTCACGCCCGAGGATGAAGGCGAGCTCGACCTCCACCCGGGGCACGATGAACCGGCCCGGAGGCACGAGCGAACCGTCGGCGTAGACCATGTGGTCGAGCAGCACGCCGTAGTCGGGCTCGTCGATCTTCGACGAGCGCTGCATCGCGCGGCTGGTCAGGCCGATCTTGCGGCCCACCTGGCGGGCGCCCTCGGCGATCTGCAGGTCGACCCAGGCGCGCTGCACGCGGTAGGCGTCGGGGATGGTCATGTCCGGGAACCGCCGGGAGATCTGCTCGATCTGGGTGCGGTCCTGCTCGGCCTGCTGCAGCTCGTGCGCGAGCTGCCGGGCCGCGGCGTCGTCGATGATCACGGCGTCTCTCAGTGGGCGTCGGTGGAGTGGCCGGGGAAGAGCGGCGAGTCGGGGTCGAGGTCGTGGGCGATGTGGTTGACGGCCGTGGCCGCCTCGCCCAGGCCGACCGCGATCAGCCGCACCTTGCCGGGACCGTCGGTGACGTCGCCGGCGGCGTACACGCGCTCGCGACCGGTGCGCATCCGCTCGTCGACGGCGATCTTGTGGCCGAGCAGGTTCATCCCCCACGACTTCATCACCGAGATGTCGGCGACGAAGCCGAGCGCGGCGATCACCTCGTCGCACTCCAGGCGCACCGTGGTGTCGGCGGCCTCGTCGTGGACGGTCACGGCCTCGACCTTCTCGGTGCCGTGCAGCTCCACGACGTTGCACGGCGTCATCAAGGTGGCGGAGCCCATCTTCATCTTCTCCACCGAGGCGGCGTGGGCCCGGAACCTGTCACGACGGTGGACGACGGTGACGGCGGAGGCGATCGGCTCCAGGGCCAGCGCCCAGTCGACGGCGGAGTCGCCCCCGCCCACGATCACCACGCGCTTGTCGCGGTAGTCCTCCAGCTGGCTGGCGAAGTAGCTCAGGCCGGTGCCGGCGAACCCCGCGGCGGCGGGCAGCGGACGCGGGCGGAACCGACCCGCCCCGGCGCAGATCAGCACCGCACGCGCGTGCACCGTCGGCCCCGAGGTGACCACCGCGACGCCGTCCGGCTCGTCGACCAGGTCGAGCACCTCCACGCCCATCTCGTAGGTGGGGTGGTACTCCGCGGCCTGCCGCACCAGGTTGTCCACCAGGTCCTGTCCGCGGATCGCGGGGCAGCCGGCCACGTCGTGGATGAGCTTCTCGGGATACATCGCCGAGATCTGCCCGCCGACCTCGGTCAGGGAGTCGAGCACCACGGTGGAGAGGCCGCGGAAGCCCGCGTAGTAGGCGGAGAAGAGCCCGGCCGGACCGGCGCCGATGATCGCCAGGTCGGTGCG
Source organism: Nocardioides marmotae (assembly GCF_013177455.1). Lineage (NCBI taxonomy): Bacteria > Bacillati > Actinomycetota > Actinomycetes > Propionibacteriales > Nocardioidaceae > Nocardioides > Nocardioides marmotae. The sequence goes on along the minus strand of NZ_CP053660.1, from coordinate 701,172 downwards.
CAGCTCACGCGCGCTCATGCCGTGCCCCCGCCGGGCTGAGCCGCGGCCCGGGCCGCCTGGTGGGCCAGGCCCTGGGCGGTGGAGCTCTCCAGGATGCCGAAGTAGGCCTGGGCCAGGCCGGGCGCCTGGTTCATGTACTGGGTGCCCATGTGCTGGCGCCACATCGAGACGTCACGGAAGTAGCGCTGCATCCGGTCGCCCTTGGCGGCCTGGCTGCTGCCCCCGGTGCGCCAGATCGACTCGACGGCGTCGCAGGCCAGCTTGCCGGCCTCGATGGTCACCGCGCGCAGGCGGGAGTCGGCGAGGTCGTCGAACTCCTCGATCCCGGCGCCCCACCGCGCCACACCGTCCATGTAACCGCGGGCGGCAGCGAGCAGGAGGTGCTTGGAGGAGTCGGCCAGGCTCAGCGCCAGCCCGAAGTCGCGCTGGTGGTTGGTGTCCTGGAAGCGCGGCAGCGAGCGCGGCGGCGGCGTCTTCTTGATCCGCAGCATCGAGCCGTACTCGTCGATCGCGGCCTGCGCGGCGCCGACGACGGTCGAGGCCAGCTCGACCATGAACGGGGTGCGGATCTTGCCGCAGTACATCGCGTTGCCGTGCAGGGCCGCACCGGGAGCGATGTCCGTGCGGTCACCGACCCGCCAGTCCATGTTGACCGCCCAGTGCTCGGGGATGAGCACCTTGTCGACCCGCACCGAGTTGGAGCCGCTGGCGCGCATGCCGAGGATCTGGTCGCCGCCCCAGTTGGGGAGGATCTCGACCTGCTCGGTCGGCACCACCACGACGATCTGCGCGGGCTTGCCGTCGACCACGGTGCGGGCGGTGCCCTTGAAGTGGCTGGAGTACTGGATGCCGGAGTTGTAGTGCCAGGTGCCCTCGACCACCCAGCCGCCGTCCACCTTCTCCGCGGTCCCCTCGGGCACCAGGCGGTGGGGGGCGCGGAAGTAGCCGCGCGGGTTGCCGAAGAGCTCGGCCTGGGCCTGCTCGGGCCAGTACGACGCCAGCGTCAGCGTGTGGCCGAGGCCGAGGCCCAGGCACCACGCGGTGGACGGGTCGCCCCGGCCGATCTCCACCATCACCTCGGCGAAGGTGTCGAGACCGAGCTCGAGGCCGCCGTACTTCTTGGGCGTGAGGATGTGGTAGAAGCCGGCGGCGAGGAACTCCTCGTGGAGCTGCTCGGAGTAGTAACCGCGCTCCTCGGACTCGTCGGCCTGCGAGCGCACCAGCTCGGTGAGGTCGCGGGCCCGCTGGACCAGCACCTCGTGGGTGACCCCGGCGAGGTCCGCAGTCGGCGGGGTGAGGTCGGTGTTGATGCTCATCGGAACCTTTCGTGCTCCACAGGAGGGGTTAGCGGACCAGCAGGGAGGTGACGGCGGCGCCGGGCGCCTCCCCGTCGCCGCTGAAGAGGTGGCACGCCACCTGGGTCCGGCCGATCGTGACGGGGACGGGGGTGGTGGTCCCGCAGCGCTCGTGAGCGTGCGGGCAGTAGCGCGCGTAGGGGCAGCCGACCGTGGCGAGCTGCGGGAACTCCTCGTTGATCTGCAGGGGCGCGAGGTCCTTGAGGCGGCGCAGCTGCGGGTCGGGGAGCGGCACGGCCTCCAGCAGCCGCCGGGTGTAGGGGTGGCGGGCCTCCTCGAACACCTCGTGCCCGTCGACCACCTCCACGACGCTGCCGCGGTACATCACCACCACGCGGTCGGCGATGACCCGGACCAGGGAGAGGTCGTGGGTGATGAAGACGTAGGAGATGCCCAGCTCGGCCTGCAGGTCGCGGAGCAGGTTGATGACCTGGGCACGGATCGACATGTCGAGGGCGGCCACCGGCTCGTCGCAGACGATCAGCTTGGGCTCGGTGGTGAGCGCCCGGGCGATCGCGATGCGCTGCAGCTGCCCCCCGGAGAACTCATAGGGGAAGCGGTCGCCGTACTGCCGCGGCAGCCCGACCCGCTCCAGCAGGTCGAGGGCCCGCTTCTTGCGCCCGGCGGCGGTCGAGATGCCGTGCACCCGCATCGGCTCGGTCAGCGAGGAGAGGATCGAGACGCGCGGGTCCAGGGAGTTGAACGGGTCCTGGAAGATCATCTGCGCATCCGACCGCCAGCGACGCAGCTGCTTGTTCGGCATGGCGGCGATGTCCTCGCCGTCGAACTCGATGGTGCCGTGGTCGGGGTCCTCCAGGCGCAGCAGCATCCGACCGAGGGTCGACTTCCCGGCACCGGACTCACCGACCACGACCAGCGTCTCGCCCTTGCCGACGGTCAGGGAGACGTCCCGGACCGCCTGGTGGCCCTCCTTGACCCGACCGAGCAGCGAGCGGGACTGGGCGAACGACTTCGAGACGTCGCCCACCACCATCAGCGGATCCGGCAGCTCGGTGGGGTGGGCGGGAGCGTCGGCCGTCCCGGCGCCCGCGGCGGGAGCGGGGACGACACCGGTCAGCACCAGGTCGGCGACCCGGGCGCACCGCGTGTGGTGCTGGGGCTCGGCCTCCAGCAGCGGCACCGGCGCGGAGCAGATCTCGGGCACGGCGTGCGGGCAGCGGGCCTGGAACCGGCAGCCGGCGGGCCACGACCCGGGAGGCGGCACCCGGCCGGGGATCGCGACCAGCTCCTGGGAGCGGTGTGAGAGGTTGGGGATCGCGCCGATCAGCCCGGCCGTGTAGGGGTGCCTCGGCCGCGCGAAGATGTCGGTGGTCCGGCCCTGCTCGACGATCTGGCCGGAGTACATCACCGCGACCCGGTCGCAGGTCTCCGCCACGATGCCGAGGTCGTGGGTGATGAGCACGACGCCGATGCCGATGCGCTCGCGCAGCTCCATCAACAGGCGCAGGATCTGCGCCTGCACGGTGACGTCGAGCGCCGTGGTCGGCTCGTCGGCGATCAGCAGCTTGGGATCGCACGAGAGCGCCATCGCGATCATCACCCGCTGGCACATGCCCCCGCTGAGCTGGTGCGGGTAGCTGCGGGCGCGCTTCTCGGGGTGCGGGATCTCGACGAGCTCCAGCATCTCCACCGCTCGCGCCCACGCCTCGGCGCGGGTGATCCCGGGACGGTGCCGCCGGACCTGCTCGGCGATCTGGTCGCCGACGGTGAAGCCCGGGTTGAGCGACCGCATGGCCTCCTGGAAGATCATCGCCACGGAGTTGCCGCGCAGGTCGCTGAGCTCGTCGGCCGAGGCCTTGAGCACGTCGCGGCCCTCCACCAGCACCTCACCGGAGACGATGCGGGCGTTGGAGGCCAGCAGGCCCATGGTGGCCAGGGCGGTCACGGTCTTCCCCGAGCCCGACTCACCGACCATGCCCACGAAGTCGTCCTGCTGCACGCGCAGGTCGACGCCGTCCAACACCCGGGTCCACGTGTTGCCACGGCGGAACTCCACGGTGAGGTCGCGGACCTCGAGCACGGGCACGCCGGCTCCGGGGGTGCGCTCGCTCACTCTTTTCCTCCTTGGTTGCGTCCCAGCGCGTCGCGCAGGCCGTCACCGATCAGCGAGAAGCACAGGATCGTGACGGTGATGGCCAGGGCCGGGGGGACGATGAGCCACTGGTTGGAGTAGATGGCCTCGAAGGCCTCCTTCACCATCGAGCCCCAGCTCGCCTCGGGGATCTGCACCCCGAGGCCGAGGAACGACAGCGAGGCCTCGCCCACGATGGCCAGGCCGATCATGAAGGAGATCTGCACCAGCAGGGCGGCCATGGTGTTGGGCAGGATGTGGCTGGCCATGATCCGCGTCCGCGAGCAGCCGATCGCCCTGCTGGCCAGGACGAAGGTCTCGGAGCGGAGGTCGGAGCTGACCGCGCGGCAGAGCCGGTAGAAGATCGGCGAGGAGACCAACCCGAAGGCGATCATCGCCTGGCTGAGGCCGGGGCCGAGGACGCCGACGATCGCGAAGACGAGCACCATGTTCGGGACGGCCATCATCGCGTCGACCAGACGGCTGAGCAGCGCGTCGAGCCGGCCACCGACGTACCCGGCGAGCAGCCCCAGCGGTACGCCGATGCCGGCGGCGAAGAGCACCGCGAGCAGGCCGGCGGTCAGCGAGACCCGGCCCGCGTGCATCAGCCGCGAGAGCACGTCCCGCCCGAAGGCGTCGGTGCCCAGCCAGTGGTCGCCGCTGGGGCCGAGGTTGCGGGCGCCGAGCGACTGCGCGTCGGGGTCGTACGGGCTGATCCACGGGGCCAGCAGCGCGCTCAGCACGATCACCGCGAGGACCGCCAGGGCCAGCACGGCGCCCTTGTTGGTCAGGAACCGGCGCAGCAGGCGGTGGGCGCCGCCGCGCGGCGAGGCCTCGGCCAGCTCCTCGACGGCAGCCGGAGTCGTCACGCTCATGTCACTTCCTCAGCTTCGGGTTGAAGTAGCCGTAGGAGAGGTCGACCAGGAGGTTGATGAGCACCGTGATGGTCGCGGCGACGATGACGATCCCCATGATCATCGACAGGTCGCGGTCCAGGACGGAGCGGATCGTCAGGCTCCCGAGACCGGGGATGGCGAAGATCTGCTCGATGATCACCGAGCCGCCCAGCACCCGCGCCACCTGCATGCCGAGCGCGGTCACCACCGGGATCGCGGCGTTCTTCAGCGCGTGCTTGCGCACGACCACGCCCTCGGCGAGCCCCTTGGCCCGGGCCGTGCGGATGTAGTCCTTCTCCAGCGTGTCGGTCATCGTCGCCCGCGTCATCCGGGCGAGCTCGGCGGCCGGGTGCAGCGCCACGGCGGTGGCGGGCAGCACCAGGCGCGAGGCCCACTCGCCCAGCCCGTCGCCCATCGGCGAGTAGCCCGTGGCCGGCAGCAGGCCCCACTCCAAGGAGACCACCACGATGAGCAGCAGGCCGATCAGGAAGGTGGGGGCGGCGAGCGCGAAGGCGCTGACCACCGAGATGGCCCGGTCGATCCAGGAGTTCGGGTGACGGGCGGCCAGGGCTCCCGCGGGAACACCGAGCACCACCGAGATCACGAAGACGAAGGCCACCAGCGAGATGGTCACCGGGAGCCGTTCCAGGATCGCGGACATCACCGGCTGGCTGTTCATCAGCGACTCGCCCAGGTCCCCCTGCAGCGCGTTCGTCAAGAAGTCGAAGTACCGCACGAGGAACGGGTCGTCCAGCCCGAGAGCGAGACGGATCGCCTCGATCTGCGCCTCCGTCGCGCCCTCGCCGGCGATGGACACCGCGGTGTCACCGGGGGTGAGCTCGAGCAGCGAGAACGTCACGAAGCTGACGATGAGCAGCGTGGGCGCGATGGCCGCGAGGCGGCCTCCGATGTAGGTGATGATGACGGTTCTCCTTCCGGGAAGCGGACGTGCCAGCTCCACGGCGGCGGGATGAGGAACAGCTACGGGGAGTGTTCACCTAGCGCACGACTGTTCGCTGCTCGAATATAGTCGCACGATCCGGGGCAGCCGAGCAAGCGAAATCTCGGCAGCCGGAATGCTGGCTCGGCGGCTACCAGTCCACGGCGATGTACTTCGTCTCCAGGTACTCCTGGACGCCCTCCGAGCCGCCCTCGCGGCCGAGCCCGCTCTGCTTGGTGCCGCCGAACGGGGCTGCTGCGTCCGAGACGAGGCCGCGGTTGATGCCGACCATGCCCACCTCCAGCGCGTCCGCGACCCGCAGGGCGCGCGCCAGGTCGCGGCTGAAGACGTACGAGGCCAGCCCCATCTCCGAGTCGTTGGCCAGGTCCACGGCCTGCGCCTCCGTGCTGAAGCGCACCACCGCCGCGACCGGTCCGAAGATCTCGGTGGTGACCAGCGGGTCGTCCGGCGCCACGTGGTCCAGCACGGTCGGCGGGTAGTGGTAGCCGGCCCCCTCGGGCAGCTCACCGCCCAGCGCGAGCCGAGCGCCCCGACCGATCGCACCGCGCACCAGCCGGTGGACCCCGTCGCGGGCCCGGGCGGAGACCAGCGGGCCCACCTCGGTCTCCTCGGCGGAGGCGGACCCGGGCCGCAGCGCCGCCATCACGCGCACGAGACGCGCCGTGAACTCATCGGCGATGTCCTCGTGCACCAGGAAGCGGTTCGCAGCCGTGCACGCCTGGCCGCACCCGCGCATCTTGGCCGCCAGGGCCCCCTGCACCGCGTCGTCGAGGTCGGCGTCGTCGAACACGATGAACGGCGCGTTGCCGCCCAGCTCCATCGACGTCGCCAGCACGCGTTCGGCGGAGGCACGGAGCAGCCGGCGACCCACCTCGGTGGAGCCGGTGAAGCTGATCTTGCGCACGGCCGGGTGCTCGAGCAGACGGGCCACCACACGAGGGGCGTCGGCGGTGGGCAGCACGTTGACCACGCCGGCCGGGAGCCCGGCCTCCTCGAGCAGCGCAGCCAGTGCCAGCGACGTCAGCGGCGCCTCCTCCGGCGGCTTGACGACACAGGTGCAGCCGGCAGCCACGGCCGGGGCGACCTTGCGGGCGATCATCGCCGCCGGGAAGTTCCACGGCGTCACCACCGCGACCACCCCGATCGGCTCCTGTCGGGTCAGGATCCAGTAGTCCCCCGACGGCGATCGGCGCGAGACGCCGTCCAGCCGGAGGGCCTCGCCGGCGTACCAGCGGAAGAAGTCCGCGGAGTAGCGGATCTCGCCCCGTGCGTCGCGGAGCGACTTCCCGCTCTCGGCGCTGATCAGGGCGGCGAGCTCCTCGGTGCGCTCCAGCAGCAGCGCGGCCGCCCGCTCCAGCACCTGGGCCCGGGCGCCGGGCGCGGACCGCGACCAGGTGCGCAGGGCCGACGCGGCGGCGGCGACGGCGGGGTCCACGTCGTCGGGGGAAGCGTCGGCGACCCGTGCCAGCGCCTGCCCCGTCGAGGGGTCGAGCACCTCGAAGGTGCCGCCGCCGACGGCGGCTCGGGCCTCGCCCAGCACGTGCAGCCCGGTGGCCGGGAGCCGGACGCCGGCGGCCTCCACGGTGGAGGTCATGACGCGACCACGCCCATCCCGGTGATCCACTCGGTCACCGGCTCGTAGGCCACGGTCCGCAGGGGTCGACCGCCGGCCGCCCAGGCGGCCAGCCAGGAGCGAACCTCGTTGGCGCCGCACCCGGCCTCCTCGACCATCGTCGGCTCCATGTCGGCGATCCACCCGCGCTCGGTCGTGGCGATGTTGGCGAGGAACCGGCGGTCCCAGTCCTCGTTGAGCCAGGCCAGCGCCACCTCCGACCCCTCCATGTTGACGCGGCGGCGCTCCTCCTCGTCCATCCCCCGCACCCCCTGGGCCAGCGCCTGCGGGGCGTGCGAGAGGCCCCCGGTGGCCAGGTAGAGGATGCGACGCGGGTCCTCGGCGAAGTGCTGGCCGACCAGCTCACCGATGCGCACCGCGCGGGTGCAGCTGATCATCGGCTCCTCCGCGCAGTTGATGTGCACCGGCACGACCGGACGGGCCCCCAGCGAGCCGAGCAGGTCGGCGAAGGTCTGCCCGAACCCGTGGTCGAGGACGGTCTCGTGGGTCAGCGCCACGTCGACGTCGTGCGCCAGCAGGTCGGCGGCGAGCGCCACCACCTGGTCGGCGGGCACGTCGTACTCCCCCGTCGGGGACCCCGCGTCCCCCAGGCCCGAGGCCTTCGCGATGACCGACACGGCCGGCACGATCGGCTGGTAGGCCCGCACGTGGTCGACACCGAACATGACCACCAGCTCGGGGTCGAAGTCGGCGACCAGCCCGCGCACCTCGGCGAGGCCCTGGCGGAAGACCTGCCCCTGGACCGCCTCGGGGTCGCGAGCCATGCCGGGCGCATGGGAGGCGCACACCGTGAGGCGGTTCGTCGTCGTGCCGTTCACGTCATTCTCCTGGGTCGTGCTCGATCAGCGGGAGGTCGATCAGATGAAGGTGGTCACGGCCGAGAGCTGCATGACCGTCTGGTCCATGTAGATCTCGCGACGCACCAGGCGCAGCCCGTCCGGGGTCCGGCGCAGCACGTCGCGGCGCTCCCCGGTCAGCGTCTCGCTCACCGGGTCGTCGAGGCGGGAGCGCACCAGCATCACGTTGGAGGTGGACCGGATCAGGCCACCGACCTCGCTGGCGGTGATGTTGCTGACGAAGTGGCGGTTGCGCGACGCCGGGTCCTCTGCCCAGGCGAACCGCGTGTGCAGCCGCGCCACGCGCATCTTGAGCCCGTAGAGGTCGTCGTCGTAGATGAAGGAGGTCGTGGAGAACTCCTCCGACAGACGGCTGTAGCGGGTGCTGCGCACGGGCATCACGTAGCGGATGTCGTCGGCCATCAGGGTGACCCAGCTGTCCAGGTCGCCGGCGTCGATGAGGTTCGACTCGGTCACGAGGAACGCGGTCACCTCGTGCTCGAGCAGGACCTGCTCCAGGGTGGTGGCCGGGATCTGGACGCCGCTCACGTACTCGGTGCTCACGTTCTCGGTGCTCACGTTCTCGGTGCTCACGGACTCGGTGCTCACGGACTCGGTGCTCACTTGGCCTCCTCGCGACCCATCGCGGTGTTCCACAGGTGGTGGAAGCGCCGGTTGCCGGCGTCGGAGTACGACGTGCTGATCGCGGTGCCCGGGCCGGGCCAGTCCCGGATCACGTAGTCGTCCATCTGCTCGGGCGTGCCCATCTCCAGGATCTGGTTGATCCGACGGCCGCCGGCGCCCTTCATCACGCGCATCATCGAGGCGAAGTTCTCCGCGTCGTCGACCTCCTCGGTGCCCGCGGGGCCGAAGGTGAGGGTGTAGGCGCGCATGGACTTCTCCTTGAACTCCGCCGGCGCCTCCTTCTCCACCAGCACCCACGACCAGATCTCGGTGGTCTCGTGGTCGATCGGCACCCACGTGCGGATGAACAGGTAGGGGACGAGGTCGTCCTCCGCCACCTGGGCGCCCGCACCGAGCATCGAGAAGTTGGGCCACAGGTGGGCGCGCGAGGGCCAGTAGTCGTTGCCCTCGCCAAAGATCAGGTCGCGCGGGCCCTCGGGCATGTGCTGCTTGAAGACCTCGACCATCTCGTCGGGGTAGCCGCGGCCCTGGGGGGTCTGCCGCGTCAGGCCGGTCGTGCCGCGGCCGGCGTCGATGTGCACGCCGTTCCGCTTGCCGCTGGCACCGAAGTCCTGCGGCTTGTTGGGGTGCAGACCGATCTCCGCGACGCTCCGGTGGGTGTACTGCACGTGGTAGGTGTCGCCCATCAGGTTCTCCGAGGGGATCTTCCAGTTGCAGGGCACGCGCCAGCGCTGCGGCTCACCGATCACCTCCATGCCGCCGGGGTACCGGTCGAGGTAGATGTCGAGGTACCAGGCGAAGTCGCCCAGGAACTCCTCCAGGCTCTCGCCCTCGGCCGAGATCGACCCGAACAGCAGGCCCTTGTACTCGGCGAAGCGCTCGAGCGGCTTCAGGCCGAGGTTGGGCCGGTCGAGGCCTTCCTCGCCGAAGTACGGCTTCTCCAGCGGCAGCGAGGTCAGCTTGCCGTCGATGTCGTACAGCCAGCCGTGGTAGGGGCAGGTGAAGCGCTTGGTCTCCCCGTCGTCGGCTCGGCAGACCTGCATGCCGCGGTGGCGGCACACGTTGTAGAACGCCCGGACCTGGAGGTCCTTGCCGCGGACGATGATGATGTTGTCGTCGAGCAGCCGCCGGGTCACGAAGCTGCCCTTGCGCGGCACCTCGCTGGTGTGCCCGAGGAAGATCCAGGTCCGGGAGAAGATGTTCTTCTTCTCCTCGGCGAAGACTGCGGGGTCGACATAGATCCCGGGGTCGACCGCACTGACGTACGGGACCCCCGGAGCGACGACGGGCTCGGGTGCCTGGGCAACCATGGTCCTACCTTTCGCTGGGTGGTGCGGAGAGTGAGCGGGCGTCGACGAACGCGCCCTGGACGTGCCCCACGTCGAGGACGGTGCCGCTGACGGTGGGGGCGTCGGCGGAGACGAGGAAGCAGATGGCGGCGGCGACGTCCTCGGCGGTGCCGAGTCGGCCGGCGACGTTGTCGCGGCGCTTGCGCTCCAGCAGCTCCTCGGGCAGTGAGCGGGCCATGTCGGTGGCGGTGAACCCCGGAAGCACCGCGTTGACGCGGATGCCCTCCTCCAGCAGGTCCAGGGCCAAGGACCGGGTGAAGGACAGCACCGCACCCTTGGACGCGGAGTAGGCCAGCGCCCCCTTCTCGGCGTGCGCGGAGGCGGAGGCGACGGTGACGACCGACGCCTCCACACCGCGGCGGAGGAAGGGGAGAGCCGCCTCGACACAGACGAACAGCGGACGCACGTTGACCGCGAAGGTCCGGTCCCACTCCTCGAGGCTGAGCGAACCGGCCGTGCCGGGCACCTTGACGCCCGCGGCGAGCACGAGCACGTCGATCCGGCCGAACCGCTCGCCGACCCCGCGCACGGCGTGGCGGGTGGTCTCGGCGTCGGTCAGGTCGACCCGGAGGGCGTCGTCGTCCTCGCCGGTGCTGAGGGCGTCCAGGACGACGACCCGGAGGCCCTCGTCCCGCAGCCGCGCGGCGGTGGCGCCACCGATCCCCCGGTGGCCGCCGACCACCAGCGCGACCCGCTGCGCCGTCCCGCCGTCGGTCATCGGCTCAGGCGCCGGACGACGTGCGGGCGGCGAGGTAGTCACCGACGACGGTGTTGAACCGGTCGGCGCACTCGACCTGGCTCCAGTGCCCGCAGTTCGCGAACAGGTGCAGCTCGACGTCCGGGATCAGCCCGGCCAGCCGCCAGCTGCGCTCGGGCGGGATCACGCTGTCCTCGCGACCGTGGATGAGCAGCACCGGCATGGGCAGGGCCGAGAGGTCCGCGTCGGTGAGCGGCATGTCGCTCCGGTCGCGCTCGCGGGCCGCGATCACCGAGGCGAAGCGCTCGGGGGCGTTCGGCACGAGCGCGGCGTTGTAGCGGGCGTCGACCAGCTGGTCGGTGACCAGCGTCGGGTCGACGACGAAGTCCTCGAGCACCGCGCGGATCCCCGCAGGGGTGACGTCGGGCTTGGCGTGGCTGCTGAGGGCAGCGGTCTTGCGAGGCGCACCACCGGTGCCCATCGAGACCACCCCCTCCACGCGCTCGGGGTGGTCGATGGCCAGCTGCATCGCGACCCAGCCGCCGAGCGAGTTGCCCACCAGCCAGGCCTTCTCCAGGCCGAGACCGTCGAGCACCCGCAGCACGTGGTCGCCCCACTCGCGGATGCCGTACTGCACGTCGTCGGGCACCTGGGTCTGGCCGAAGCCGATCAGGTCGATCGCGATGGTGCGGACGCCCTTGGCCAGCGTGGGCAGGTTGAGCCACCAGTTGGCCGCGGCGGAGACGCCGGCGCCGGAGCCGTGCAGGAACACGACCGGCACCCCGTCGCCGAGGTCGTGGTAGTGGGTGTTCTCGCCGGGGGCCGTCTCCAGCCACCGTGACTCCAGGCCGAAGTAGTCGGCCTCGAGGGAGGCGGTGTTGGTCATCGGTGGTGCCTTTCGTCTCTCGGGTGTGCCGTCGTCGCGGCTCAGACCGCGCCGTCGGTGAGCAGGGCGAGGATCTCCTCGCTCTGCTGGCCCAGCCGGGGCGCGGCGGAGCGCGGGCCGACCGGGGTGTCGCTGAACACCCACGGCAGGCCGATCGCCGGTTGCTGGCCGCCGCCGTCGGTGGGAAGCACGTGCTTCATGGGCTGGGTGGCCGGCTCGTCGTCGAAGACCTCCGGCAGCGTCCGCACCGGACCGCTGGGCACGCCGGCGGCCTCGAGCTTGGCGAGCACCGCCTCTGCCGGGAGGGCGGCGAACTCCGCGACCACGATCGCGTCGAGGTCGGACTTGTGCGCGACCCGGGCGCTGTTCGAGCCGAAACGCGGGTCCTCGAGCAGGTCCTCGCGGCCCAGCTCGCGGCAGAAGCCGGTGAACTGGTGCTGCGAGCCGCAGCAGACCGCCACCGGGTCGGTCTTGGTCGGATAGACGTCGTAGGGGCCGGCCGAGGAGTTGCCGTTGCCCACCCGCGGGGTCTGGTGGCCCAGCGCGAGGTAGTGCAGGCCGGCGTGGGCGAGCATCGAGACCTGGGCCTCGTAGAGGGAGACCGAGACGTGCTGGCCCCGGCCGGAGCGCGCGCGCTCGAGCAGCGCGGCCAGGATGCCGCTCGTGAGGTAGTGACCGGCGAACAGGTCGACGACCGGCAGGCCGACGCGGACCGGGTCGCCGTCGGGCTCGCCGGTGATCGACATCAGGCCCGCTCCGGCCTGGAGGATGAAGTCGTAGCCCGGACGGTCGTCGCCGAGCGGGTAGCCGCGGACCGACGCCGTGACCAGGCTCGGCTTCTCGGCGCGCAGGTCGTCCAGGCCCAGGCCCCAACGTTCCAGGGTGCCGCCCTTGAAGTTCTCGATGACCACGTCGGCCCACTCCAGCGCGAGCCGGCGCACCACCTGGCGGCCCTCGTCACTGGAGAGGTCCAGGGCGATGCCGGCCTTGTTGCGGTTGTAGGCCCAGAAGTACGGGCTCTCACCCGACTCGTCGAACGGGCCGAAGAAGCGGGTGTCGTCGCCGGCGCCCGCGCGCTCGACCTTGACGACGTCCGCACCGAGCTCGCCGAGGGACATCGCGGCGAAGGGCGCAGCGATCATCCGGGACAGGTCGAGCACGCGGACGCCCGAGAGCGGACCGGCGGGCGAGAGCGGGGCAGTCATGGTGAGGCGCTCCTGGAGATGGTCGAACGGTTGCCCGATATTCGCACGAGCGTGCGCAGAGCGCAACCTTTCTCTAGGCTTGGCCCGTGCCGACCCCGCCCGAGACGCCTCCCCGCCTGACGTCAGCCGACGAGACGGCATCTGTGCCTGGTATGCGCCACGCGTTCCGTGCGCTGCGGCACCGCGACTTCGCGATCTTCTGGAGCGCGTCCATCGCCTCGAGCTCGGGCACGTGGCTGCAGAACCTCGCCGTGCCGTGGGTGCTCTTCCAGCTCACCGGCAGCGCCCTGTGGGTGGGGCTGGCGACCGCAGCGCTCTCCATCCCGATGGTGCTCGCGAGCCCCGCCGGGGGCGCGCTGGCGGACAGCAACGACCCCCGGCGCGTCCTGGTGGTCACGCAGTCACTGATGGCGCTGGTGGCCCTCCTGCAGTGCCTCAACTGGTTGTACGGCATCCGCGAGCCGTGGGCCGTGCTCTGCCTGGTGGTGCTGGTCGGCCTGCTGAACGGGTTGACCCAGCCGAGCTGGCAGTCGCTGGTCAACCGGCTGGTGCCGCGAGAGGACCTCCGCAGCGCGGTGACCCTCAACTCGATGCAGATCAACGTGGCCAAGGCGGTCGGACCCGCCACGGCGGGCGTCGTGCTGGCCGTCGCCGGCGCCTGGGCCGCCTTCCTCGTCAACGCCCTCACGTTCGTCGCGGTGCTGGTGGGCCTGCTCGTGATGCGCGCCGACACCCGCGGCGTACGCCTCGAGCACCGCGTCACCGCGTTGCGCGGCCTGGTCGGCGCGGGTGGCTACGTGCTGCGGCACCCGGCGTTGCGGCTGACCCTGATCTGCTCCACGCTGATCGGGCTCCTGGGTTACCCGGTGCTCACGTTCACGATCGTGATGGCGGAGGAGGCCTGGGACGTCGGCAGCACCGGCATGGGCGCGCTCAACGTCGCCCTGGGCCTCGGCGCCGTCGCCATGGGCCCGGTGCTCGCCGGATGGGAGCGCTTCCTGCCCCGCGGCACCGTGATGCGGTTCGGCCTGCCGGTCTACGGCGGCGCGGTGCTCTGCTTCGGCCTGAGCCCCAGCTTCGGACTCGCCCTGGTGGCGCTCGTGGTGGCCGGAGCCGGCTTCTTCTCCGCGAGCAACAGCAACCAGACGGCCGCCCAGATGATCGTCGCGGAGAACATGCGCGGACGGGTGCTGGCGCTGAAGCTGATGACGTTCATGGTCGCGGCGAGCGTGGGCTCCGCGGTGCAGGGCGCCGTCGCCGACGCCGTGGGCCCGCGCGTCACCATCGCCACGGCCGGCGCGCTCCTCATCGTGGTCGCCGCGGTGCTCCACCTCCTGCCGGCGCGCATCGGCCTGGCTCGGCTGGACGACCCGCAGGACACCACCTGACCCCCGCACGACCACCCCGTCACCGATGGCCCGCGGCGCGCTGTCCCGCGCCGGACGAACACACGCTTGGAGATCCCATGACCGCAGCACTCGAACGCCGCGACGGAGACGTCCTGGCCAGCCTCGACGGCACCACCTTGGTCGTCACGCTCAACCGGCCCCAGGTGCTCAATGCACTGACCCACGCCGTCATGGACGACCTGCGCGACCTGTGGCGCGCGGTGAAGGGCACCCGCCAGGTGCGGTGCGTCGTCGTCACCGGTGCCGGCAAGGGCTTCTGCTCCGGCGCCGACACCTCGGTGCTGGGCGGGGCGCTGGAGATCGAGACCGCGGCGGACGAGCTCTCGTTCCTGCCCGGCCCGGTCGTCGACGTCCCGGTGATCACCGTGGTCAACGGCGTCGCAGCCGGCGGCGGGCTGCACTTCGTCGCGGACGCCGACATCGCTGTCGCCTCGACCACCGCTCGCTTCCTCGACCCGCACGTCAGCGTCGGACGGGTCAGCGGCGTCGGCCCCCTGCTGCTGCACCCCAAGATGCAGTGGGCCACGCTCACCCGCATGGCGCTGCTCGGGAAGCACGAGCCGCTGGACGCCGAGCAGGCGCTCGCCGCCGGGCTGGTCTCCGAGGTCGTGGCCCCCGAGCACCTGCTCGACCGGGGCCTCGAGCTGGCGGCGACCATCGCGAGGAACTCCCCCGAGGCCGTCCGGCTCACCCGGCGCTCGCTGCGCACCTTCGAGCGCAACCTCTACGCCACCAGCTACGACCTGGCCTGGGAGCTCGTCCGTCGCCAGCACGGCCACCCCGACGCCGCCGAGGGACCGCGGGCGTTCCGCGAGAAGCGCGACCCGGTCTGGTCCACGCTCCCCGACCAGGGCGTCTAGAACGGCATCGGGTGCATCGCCAGGTCGCGCTCGATGGCGTCCGCGACGGCGAGCATCTTCGGCACGATCTCGGCCCGAGCCTCCTCGAGGCTCACGCGGGACACGTGCATGCCGACGTTGATGGCTGCCACGATCGAGCCGTCCGACCGGCGCAGCGGCACCGCAGCGGCCCGGAAGCCGATCTCCAGCTCCTCGTCGGCGATCGCGTAACCCCTCAGCCGTGCCCGCCGGACCTCCTCGAGCAGCCGCTCGGGCTCGGTGATCGACATCGAGGTCTGCGCCTCGGCAGGGTGCTCGCGCAGGTGGCGACGTACCTCCTCGTCGTCGAGCCCCGACAACAGCACTCGCCCGATCGCCGTCGACGCGGCGTTGAGCCGAGCACCGACACCCATGACGGCCGACAACAGCCGGCGAGTCTGGGCCCGGGCCACGTAGACGACCTGGCCGTCGTCGAGCACGCCGGCCGAGCACGCCTCGTCGATCTCCTCGTTCAACCTCTCGAGGTGGGCCTGGATGAGCCCGTTGAGCCCTGCCGAGGACACGAACGCGTAGCCGAGATCGAGGACCTTGGGGAGAGGGGCGTACTGACGTCCGCGCACCTCGACGTAGCCGAGCGACTGCAACGTCAGCAGCACTCGACGCACCGCGGCGCGGCTGAGCCCGGTCTCCCGCGCCATCTCGGCCAGGGTGAAGGTCGGGCGCTCCGCCGAGAACGACCGCAGCACGAGCAAGCCCTTGGCGATCGACTGGATGAAGTCGCGGTCGCCCGGCTCGGACGGGTCTGAGAGAGGATCGCTCACAGGAGCCGAACCTAACAGCCGCACAGGTGTGCGGCTCGCGAACGGCGCTTCGTGCGCGTGGTGGTACGCCGGCCTCCGGGAGTCAGAACGGCAGGGGATGGAGCGCCAGGTCGCGCTCCACCCGTCCGGCCGCGAGGCGCAGTCGAGGCACGACGTCGCGCAGGGCCTCCTCGAGGGAGACCCGCCCCACGTGCATGCGCACGTTGACCGCGGCGAGGATCGAGCCGTCCGCTCCGTGCAGCGGCACGGCGACCGCTCGATAGCCGAGCTCGAGCTCCTCGCTGGCGAGCGCGAAGCCGTTCAGCCGGGCCGTCCGCACCTCCTCCAGCACCCGCTCGGGGTCGGTGATGGACAGGTGGGTGTGGGCCGTGGGCGGTCGGCGGGCGACGTGCTCGCGGATCTCCGCGTCGTCCAGCCCGCTCAGCAGCACCCGCCCGATCGCCGTCGACGCCGCCGGCAACCTCGCGCCCACGTCGGTGACGACGGAGAGCACGCGACGTGACTGCGCCCGTGCGATGTAGACGACCTCACCGTCGACGAAGATCCCGGCCGAGCAGTGCTCACGGACCTCGGCCTCGAGAACGTCGAGGTGCGACTGCACCAGCCCCGACAGTCCGGCCGACGACATGAGGGCGTACCCCAGGTCCAGCACCCGGGGGCGCAGGGCGAGCCGGCGGCCCTGGGCACCGAGGTAGCCGAGGGCCTGCAGGGTGAGCACGATGCGCCGCACCGCGGCCCGGCTGAGCCCGGTCTCCCGGGCCAGGTCGGCCACCGTCAGGCTCGGGCGGTCGGCGGAGAACGCGCGGAGCACCAGCAGCCCCTTGGCCACCGACTGCACGAAGTCGCGGTCGCCCTCCTCGATCGGAACGGCTGCCGGCGCCTGGGTCACGACGCGCCTCGTCGAGGTCGCGGTCAGGCCTCGGCCGCGACGTAGGCCTCGACGATGGCGTGGTCGCGCTCCTGCGGCCCCACCTTCTCGTAGCCGCCGGCCGCCTCGATGCCGTTGATCTCGAAGAACTCCGCGTTGGCCGCCGTCCAGTCCTTCCACTTCGCCGGGAGGTCGCCGACGAAGAACACGGCTCCAGCCGGGCACGCCTCGGCGCACGCGCCGCAGTCGATGCACTCCAGGGGGCTGATGTAGGTGCCCCGAGGCCCCTCGTAGATCGCATCCACGGGGCAGTCCTCGATGCAGGCGCGGTCCTTGACGTCGATGCAGGGCTCGGCGATCACGTAAGCCATGGGTCTTCTGCCTTCTGGTCGTGAGTCGGGTGGGTTGCGGATCCGGCCGCGGGGTCAGCGCACGTCAGGAGACGTGCCGCACGACCCACTCCTCGTGATGGTCCGGACTGCCGAGGACCTGCTCCCACAGGTGGGCACGGCGCAGGAAGACGTGCAGGTCGCTCTCGTCGGTGACGCCGATGCCGCCGTGCACCTGGATCGCGGTCCGGCACGAGTCCACGGCGCAGCGGCCCGCGACCACGGCGGCGCTCCGCGCCACCACGGGGTCGGACCGATCGGCATCGACCAGCACGGCGGCCTGGGCGACCAGCGCCTGGGAGGCGTCGAGCTGGACGGCGATCCCCGCCAGGTGGTGCTTGACGGCCTGGAAGGACCCGATCGGCTTGCCGAACTGGTGCCGGGTCGTGGCGTGCTCGCGCGAGATCTCCAGCACCCGCCGGGTCAGGCCCACCTGCAGCGCGCCGCGCAGCAGGAGCGCCCGGTCGAGCAGGGCCCGGTCCGGCTCGCCGAGCAGGGTGCCGGTGGCCCGGCCGACCGGCGCGGTGCGGTCGAAACCGCGCTGCACCTCGACGTCGTCCAGTCGCAGCAACGCCACGCCGTCGGGCGTCACCGCGACGGCCAGCTCGGGCGCGCTCCCCCCGAGGGGCAGCACGACGCGGTAGCTCGTGGCGGCGCCGTCGAAGCCCCGGTCATCGAAACCCCAGTGCCACGGGTCGGCGAGCGCGATGCGCCGCGACCCGCCGAGGACGTCGGCGAGCGTGAGGTCCGCGGTCGCCTCCAGGGTGGGCTCGGCGGCCAGCAGGTGAGCGGCCAGCATCGACGCGAGGACCGTGGGGTCCACCAGCGCGGCCCCCAGCTCGACGAGCGCCAGCATCTCCTCGGCGGCACCCGAGCCGACGCCGCCGGCCTCCTCGGCCACGCCGAGGCCGAGCAGGCCGGAGTCGGCGATCGGGGCCCAGGGCGCCGACCCCTCCTTCAGGGTCGCCTCGGCCACCTCCCGGGCGGAGTCGATGACGGAGCGCTGGAGCTCGTCCGGTACCAGATCGAACATGGGTTCCTGCCGTTCTTGGTGGGGCCGCGTCAGCGCGGCAGCATGAGGTGACGGTCGCCGACGATGTTGTGCTGGATCTCGCGCGTGCCCCCGCCGATCGAGGTCTGGAAGCTCCACAGGTAGTTGTAGGTCCAGGAGTGCTCGCCGACCTCGCTGTCGTCGAGGAGGAAGTCGGCGCCGCGCAGCCGCTGCGCGAGCCGGTGCACCTGCTGGGCCACGTTGGAGAACTGGATGCGCACCAGGGACGCCTCGGCGCCCTGGAGTGCCTCGGCCCCGGCCTTGGAGACCAGCTGGTGGGTCATCGCGTCGAGCGTGCGGGCCCCCACGACGGCGCGCCCGAGCTGCGCGCGGATCTCGCCGTCGTCGATGGCGCGACCGCGTCCGCTGGGGGACGGCAGCTCCTTGGCGAGCTCGACCAGCTCCTGGGCGACCCGGGCCAGCTTCATCTGCTCGGCCATGAAGGCGGTGCCCCGCTCGAACGACAGGGTCGCCATCGCGACCTTCCAGCCGTTGTCGAGGCCGCCCACGACGTTCTCCAGCGGGATGCGGACCTCGTCGTAGAACACCTCGGCGAAGTGGTTGTCGCCGGCCATCAGCCGGATCGGGCGGACCTCGATCCCCGGGCTGCGCATGTCGCAGATGACCCAGCTGATGCCCTTGTGCTTCGGGGCGTCGGGGTTGGTGCGGACCAGCAGCTCCTGGTAGTCGGCGAGGTCGCCGTAGCTGGTCCAGATCTTCTGGCCCGTGACGACCAGGTGGTCACCGTCGACCACGCCGCGGGTGCGGATGCCGGCGAGGTCCGAGCCGGCCTCGGGCTCGGAGAACCCCTGGCACCACACCTCCTCGCCGGTGAGCACCTTGGCGATGTGGCGGTCCTTCTGCTCCTGGGTGCCGTACTGCATGAGCGTCGGCATGGCGTGGTTGAGGCCGCCGATCAGGCATCCCGGTCCGGGCGCGCGAGCGCGGACGCACTCCTCGATCCACACGGTCTGCAGCTCGAGGGGCAGGGCCCGGCCGCCGTACTCGACGGGCCAGTTGATGCCGGCCCAGCCACCCTCGTACTGCCGGCGCTGCCACTCGAGGTCGTAGGCCCGCGCCTCGGCGCCGTCGTGCGGGCGGCTCTCGGCGGGCACGTTCTCGGCCAGCCAGGCTCGGGCCTCGGCACGGAACGCCGCCTCGGCCTCGGTCTCACAGAACCGCATCGTCACTCCTGGTCGTCGGGATGGGCAACGCCATCAGCCTACGCTTTCGTTCACTAGTCGCACAAGTGTGCGCCATATGTTCATTCCGATCCGGCCAGGCGGCGTGCGGTCTGCTTCGCCCGGCTCACCCATCCCCGGACCGTCGCGGCGTCCACGCCGTGACGCAGCTGCCCGACCCGCACGACGAGGTCGACGCGCCCCTCGGGGCCCGGCACGGCGACGAGCAGGGAGTGCAGGTCGTAGATCTCGCCGTCGACGGGCTCGAAGGGCTGGTAGTAGTCGGTGGCGCGAGCGATCCGCTCGGTCACCTCGCGGTGCTGCGCCGGCGTCAGGTCGGGGTCGGACCAGAGCCGCAGCGCCTCCCGCAGCTCCCCCTCCGGACGACCACCGGCCAACGACGCCGTCCAGCCACGCTCCTGCGCCTGACGCACCCGCGCCAGCTGGCGGGCCCGCGCGTCGTCGTCACCCGGCGCCTTCGCCACCCACTCGGCGATCCGGTCCTCCGGCCACCCCGAGACGTGGACCTCCCCCAGCGGGGGCAGGATCGGGAACGGGGCGCCCAGCACGGTGCGCGAGCGCACCCCGGGACAGACCGCGGTGGCGACGTAGACCATCTCCTCGCCGTGCGAGGCGATGACGTTGACCTCCGCGCCGAGCTCCTCGGCGAGACCCTGCAGGTGCTCGCGACCGCGCTCGGCCGCGCGGATGGCGCAGTAGACGTCCTCGTTGACCGCCACCAGCGGTCGGTGGCTGAAGCGGCCGTAGCCGCCCTGGAAGAACAGCAGGGGGTTGGCGGCGCTCTCGACATCGAGGTCGGTCACCCGGCCGAGCACGATGTCGTGGTCACCGCCGTCCTGGATCGCGTGGGGGGCGCAGTCGATCCAGGCCACCGCACCGTCCAGGATCGGTGCGCCGGACGGCGCGGGACGCCATGCGGCCCGGTCGAACTTGTCCGGAGCGCCGGTGGCGAAGAGGCGGCAGACGTCCTCCTGGTCGGCCCCGAGCACGTTGACGCAGAACGAGCTCCCGGTGCGCACCCGCTGGTAAGTGCGCGAGGTCTTGCTGGGGAAGTACGCCACCAGCGGCGGGTCGAGGGAGACCGAGGTGAACGAACCGATCACCATGCCCTGGGGCTCGCCCGCGTCATCGATGCAGGTCACCACCACGACGCCGGTCGGGTAGTGCCCGAGGGTCTCGCGGAACCGGACGGGGTCGACCGCGGTCATGCCCGGGCCTCCTCGGCGAGCACGATGTCGAAGCGCGTGCGGCTCCACGGCTCGCCGACCTCGCGACCGCGCGGTGCGGAGCCGGCGGGCTGGCGGTCGAAGTCGAGGATCAGGCTCTCCTTGACACCGAAGACGGCGTCGTCGTCGAGGTGCTCGCCGCCGGCGACGAAGATGTGGGTGATCAAGGTGTGGTGGCCGGGGGCGCTGACCATGAAGTGCAGGTGGGGCGCCCGCATCGGCGAGCGGCCGGTGGCCGCGAGCAGCTCGCCCACCGGGCCGTCGTGCGGGATCGGGTAGGGCACCGGCTCGACGCACCAGAAGTCGTAGGCGCCGTCCTCTCCCGAGAACAGGTGGGCCCGGCCGTAGCGCCGGTCGTCGTCGTGCTGGACGTCGTAGAAGCCCTCGTCGTCGCACTCCCAGACCTCGATGCGCGCCCCGGGCACGGGCCGGCCGTGCACGTCGCGCACGGTCCCCTCCACGTAGCAGGGCACCCCGGTCGCGCCGTTGGCGATGTCTCCCCCGCGCTCGACCAGCGGGGCGTCCTCGACGAAGAACGGGCCGAAGACCGTGGCCTCCGTGGCGCTCGGCTCGTCGGGGGCGTTGACCGCGACGGTCAACATCGAGGCGCCGAGCACGTCGGAGAGCAGGATGAACTCCTGCCGGTTCTCGTCGGTGATGTCACCGACCGCCTTGAGGAAGCCGATCGCCCGCTCCCACTCGGCCTCGGTGAGGCGTACGTCGCGGACGAACGCGTGCAGGTGCTCGACCAGCGAGCCCATCACCTCGCGCAGCCGCGGGTCGGGGGTGTCGGCGAAGCTGGCGAGCACCTTCTCGGTGACCTCCCGCTCGCGCTCCTGGTGGGTCGAGTGGACATCGGTGGTGGTCATCAGCAGGTCTCCGTCCCGTGCAGGGCCGCGGCGAGGATCGAGGCGATGTCGCCCCGGTCCACCGGCCGCGGGTTGTGGATGGGCAGCTTGGCGGCGATCACGTCGACCGCCTCGTCGAGGTCGTCGGGCCGCATCCCGACGTCGGTCAGGCGCTGGGGCGCGCCCACCTCGCGGGCCAGGTGGCTCAGGCCGACCGCGGCGTCGTCGCACCCGATCGCCTCGGCCAGCCGCTGGGCGACCGGGCCGAGGGTCGGGGCGTTGAAGGCCAGCACGTGCGGCAGCACGGTCGCGTGGGTCTCGGCGTGCGGCAGGTCGAAGGCACCGCCCAGGGCGTGGCAGATCTTGTGGTGCAAGCCGGAGCCCGCCACGGCGAAGCACGAGCCGGCCAGGTAGGCGCCGTAGGTCAGCGCGGTCCGGGCGTCGCGGTCGCCCTCGTCGGCGGCGATGGCCCGCAGACCGGTGGCCAGCGCGCGCACGGACTCGATGGCCAGGCTGGTGGTCACCGGGTTCGCCGCCTCGGTCCACAGCGCCTCGACCGAGTGCGCCATCGCGTTGAGGCCGGAGGCCACGGCGAGCGCCGACGGCAACGACCAGGTGAGCTGGGGGTCGTAGACCACGGTGCGGGGCAGGACCCGGAGGTCCCGCCCGGTCTCCTTGCGCGCCGCCGTGGTGAGCCCCCACACGGGGGTCACCTCGGAGCCGGCGTAGGTGGTCGGGACGGCGAGGATCGGCAGGCCCGTCTCGCGGGCCACGGTCTTGGCCGTGCCCGTGGTCGAGCCGCCCCCGATGCAGAGCAGCCCGTCCACCTCGAGCTCCCGCGCCCGGGCCGTGGCGGCCTCGGCCACCTCCGCAGGAACGTGCATGCGGACCCCGTCGAAGACCCCGACCACGCGTTCGCCGAGCGGCGGCAGCAACCGGTCGGCGATGTCGCGCTCGCCCTCGCCCGCGAACGCGAGCACCCGGCGGCAGCCGAGCCGGTCCAGCTCGTCAGCGAGCACGGTCCCGGCGAGGCCTTCGCCGAACAGGATGCGCCCCGGCAGGGCGTCGTAGGTGAACCTCGTCCCGGTGCTCATGCCCGCGCCACCTCCAGCGGCAACCGGGTGGGGCCGCGTTGGCGCCACCAGTCCCCCTCGTCGACCTGGCCGGCGACCTCGAACCGGGTGGTGGCGCCCAGCAGCACGCGGGTGGCCTCGGCGAGCTCGAAGCGGGCCACCGGGGCGCCGAGGCACAGGTGGATGCCGTGCCCGTAGACCATGGTCCGGCCCGCCGGCCGGTCGAGGTCGACCTCGGTGGGGCGCTCGAACCGGCTCTCGTCCCGGTTGGCGGCGCCCCAGACCGGCAGCACCCGGTCGCCGGGCTGCAGCTCGCGCCCACCCAGCGAGACGGGCTGGACGACGGTGCGCGGATTGGCGTTGGCCACCACCGGCGAGGAGTGGCGGAGGATCTCCTCGATCGCGTGGTCGACGAACGCCGGGTCGGCCCGGAGCCGGTCCTGGTGCTCGGGATGCTCGGCGAGGTGCCGGGTGATGATGCCCAGGGCGATGGTGGTGGTGAGGTGACCGGCGGAGAACATCAGCCGCAGCACCCCGACCATCTGCTCCTCGCTCAACGGCTCGCCGTGGGGACGGGCCGCGAGCAACCCGCTGGCCATGTCCTCCTCCACCGGCAGCGGGCGGACCCGGCGCTCGGCGATGATGGCGCGCGCGTACTCCTTGAGCGCCTCGTTGGCGGTGGCGAAGTCCGGACCGCGGCCGTCTCCGTCGCCCTGCGAGGACACTGCGAGCGACCACTCCTTGAGCCGGCCCCAGTCCTCGTCGGGAAGGTTGAGGGTGGCGCAGAGCACCCGGGTGGGGTACGGCGACGCGAAGCCGTCGACGTACTCGACGACGCCCCGGCCGCCCGGCTCGACCCCGCGGAGGAGGTCGTCGACCAGCTCGCGCGCGAAGCCCGCGATCCGGGGGCGCAGCGACTCCATCCGCTTCGGCACGAAGTAGGGCTGGAGCAGGCGACGCATCACGGTGTGCTCGGGCGGGTCCAGCTCGACGGGGATCCGGCGCAGGTCCTCGCGCAGCACGTTGGCGCCGCTGCTGAAGGAGGACTTGTCGGTGACGACCTTGACGACGTCGTCGAAGCGGAGCGCGGAGTAGTAGTGGTCACCACGGGGTGACTCCGCCGCCGGCACGGGGCAGCGCCGGAGCTGCTCGTCGAGGCGTCCGTAGACGTCCGCCAACAGGTCGGGGTGGTCAGGAGCCCAGTCGACCGCCTGGTCGTGGGCCTGCTCACGGGTGCTCATGGTGTCCTCTCTGCACGGAGCCTCGATGA
This sequence comes from Nocardioides marmotae, assembly GCF_013177455.1. Taxonomy (NCBI): domain Bacteria; kingdom Bacillati; phylum Actinomycetota; class Actinomycetes; order Propionibacteriales; family Nocardioidaceae; genus Nocardioides; species Nocardioides marmotae. The sequence goes on along the minus strand of NZ_CP053660.1, from coordinate 677,621 downwards.
GGCGCCGTGAGGCATGGGGAGGCGTGGGGAGGCCGCGGTGCGCCGCGGTGCCCGCAGCGCAGCGCCGGGGTGCCGGCACTGCGCTGCGGGAGGGACGCGTGGCGGGTCTGCGGCCGTGGCGTCCCTCGGGGTCGGGCGGGGTCGAGCGGGTCAGCCCACCGAGAGGAACTTGGCGTCGTACGAGCCTCGGTAGATGCCGGGGATCTTGTCGTAGCCCTCCACCTCGGAGTCGGCGATGACGGCGAGGTTGCTGTGGCACAGGATGGTCGCGCCGCTGACCTCCTCGACGATCGCCTTGCTGACCTCGCCCCACTGGGCGACCCGCTCCTCGTCGGTCTTCGTCGGGTCGTACATGCCGTCCGCCGCCTCGATGACCGCGGGCGGGGTGTCGCCGAGGAGCGTGGGCTCGTCGATGTAGCGGTAGAGGATGTCGCCCTCGTAGCGCAGCGTCGTGCTGCCGGGGGTGACGTCGTACTTCTTGCTGCTCCACTGCTCGATGTACTGCTCGGGCGTGGTGGCGGAGAACTCGACGTCGATGCCGACGTCCTTCAGCTGGCTCTGCACGGCCTGGCTCAGCGCGCTCTCGATGTAGAGGCCCTTGAGCTTGATGTTCTCCGCGCCCGCCTGGGCGAGCAGCTCCCGCGCCTTGTCCGGGTCGTAGGGGTAGGCCTCGTCGAGCTCGGGGACGCCGCCGTTGCCCGAGAGCGGCTGGGCGCTCGGCTTGCAGCCGTCCGCGGTGCCCATCGCGACCTCGCCGAGCGACTCCCGGTCGATCGCGTAGGCGATGGCCTGGCGCACCCGCACGTCGGCCAGCTGCGGGTTCTCCATGTTGATGCGGAGCTGGAAGTAGCCACGCGTGGGCGACACGGCGACGTTGAAGCCGTCGTCGGAGGAGAACTCCTCCACCCGCTCGGTGACCTGGGTGACCATCATGTCCAGCTCGCCGCTGCGGAGCGCGTTGAGCCCCGCGTTGGGGTCGGTGTAGCCGGCGAGCTCGAGGCGGTCGACCTGGTAGATGTCGTCGCCGCCCCAGTAGTCGCCCTCGCGCTTGACGAACGTGACCGACTGGCCCGAGCGGAAGCTGCCCTTCTCCACCTCGTAGGGGCCGGTGCCAACGGGGTTCACGTCGAGGTCCGGGTTGTCCAGCGCTGCGGGGCTGATCATGTAGCCCGGCATCGCCGAGAACGCGTCGGGCAGCTCCGCTCCCCCGCCCTTGACCAGCTTGAGCGAGACCGAGTGCTCGCCGGTGACCTCGACGGACTCCAGCGACTTCAGCAGCGTCTGCACCGGCGGCAGCGCCTCGGTCTTGTAGCGGTCGAGGTTGGCCTTGACCGCCTCGGCGTTGAAGGGCGTGCCGTCCGAGAACTCCACGCCGGTCACCAGCTCGAGGTCGAGGGAGGTCCCGTCCTTGCTGAACTTCCACGACTTGGCGAGCATCGGGACGACGTTGCCCTCGGAGTCGAGCTGGGTGAGCTGGTCGTAGACCGGGGTCAGGTAGGGCTGGGTCTGCCCGATGCCGGTGGCCTGAGCCGGGTCGAGGTTCACCGGCGAGTAGATGCTGCCGATGCGCAGCTCCGACGCGCCCGAGGCTCCGGAGGCGCCACCGTCGGAGCCGCAGGCCGCCAGCGAGGTCAGCGCGACCAGCGCTGCCGTCGTGAGGCTGGCGCGGCGCAGGCCACGACGGAGGGGTCGAACGTTCATGCGAGGTTCCCTTCAAGTTCCGTGTCGATGTGCGTCATGCGCACATCTGTTCACTTAGCGACCAAGAGTGGCATCGGCCACACCGCGTGTCAACGGCCTGTCCGGCCGCCCCGGTCACCGGCCAAGGATCTTTGCCAAGGCGGACAGCAGCTCGCGCTGCGGGTCGTCGGGGAGACGGTGCGCGCGCCACGCCACGTGCTTGTCGGGGCGCACCAGCACCACGCCGGACTCCTCGACCCCGCGCAGCCGCTCCCAGTCGAAGTAGAGGTCGGTGACCTCTCGGCCGGGGCCGATCACGACGGTCTCCAGCTCGATGCCGAGCTCGGCAGCCACCTTCCCGGCGGCGTCCGCCCAGGCCTCGCCGGCGACGCCGGTGAGCAGCGTGAAGCGGTCGTAGCGCGCCAGGTCGAGCGTCGAGACCTTGCGCTGGCTGTCCCCGACCCACGCGTGCGGCAGGCGACCGCCCGGCACGGTGGACTGCTCGAAGTACAGCTCCGGGTCACGGGTCGGCGCCGGTCGCGCGGACCCGTCCGAGACGACCGCCTGGGAGGTGTAGTGCTGTCCCATCTCGACGCCGTGCGCGTTGAACTCGTAGTTCTTCAGCGCCATGGCCTCGGTGACCTTGCGGCGCTTCTCCACCCCGGCGGGGCCGGCGTCCTTGCGCTCCTCGATCGTCGCGCGCATCTCGTCCTCGGACTGGTCGGCGGTGATGCCGAGCGCCTCGAACAAGGCGCCGAACTCGCGCCCGGACTGGTTGGCCCGCAGCACGATCTGCTTGGCCACCGGCGCGCGCTCGACCGAGTAGGTCTCCAGCAGCGACGGGCCCGCCTGGCCGCGCAGCACCGCAGCGATCTTCCAGGCGAGGTTGTAGGAGTCCTGCACCGAGGTGTTGGACCCCAGGCCGTTGCTCGGCGGGTGGCGATGGATGGCGTCCCCGGCGCAGAACACGCGCCCGGCCTGCAGGTGCGTCGCGTACATCTCGTTGTTGCCCCACAGCGAGGTGCCCGTGATCTCGACCTCGAGGTCGGGAACGCCCACGAGGTTGCGGACGATCTGGGTCGCCGCGGCCTCGTCGACCACCGGCGGCTCGTCGTTGATGTCGTAGCCCCACACGATGAGCCACTCGTTCCACGGCCGCACCATCCGCACGAGGCCGGCACCGATGCCACCGATGTTGGAGCCGGGCTGGATCACCCAGTAGAGCACCGAGGGACGGTGGCCCACGTGCGCGCTCAGGTCTGCCTTGAACGTGATGTTCATCGACCCCGCGATGTCCATCCGGCCCTCCATCGGGAGACCGATGTCGGTGGCGACCTGGGAACGCGCGCCGTCGGCTCCGATGAGGTACTTCGCGCGGATCACGTAGGTGGTGTCGGTGACGCGGTCGCGCACCGTCACGTCGACCCCGTCGGCGTCCTGGACGTGCGAGAGGTACTCGGTGCTGAAGCGCGTCTGCGTGCCGCGCTCGGTGGCGTTGCGCACCAGGATCGGCTCCAGCAGGGTCTGCGGGATGTCGACCGTCTGCGACGGGGAGGAGAGCCGGTGGTCGGCCTCGCGGGCCGGGTGGGTGCCCCAGGTGAGGATCCGCCCGATCTCCTCGCCGGCGATGGCGGTGCAGAACACCGTGTCGCCGATCAGCTCGTGGGGGGTCGCCTCGGCCAGCACCTGCTGCTCGATGCCGAGGTCGCGGAAGACCTCCATCGCACGCTGGTTCGTGATGTGCGCGCGCGGCGTGTTCGCCGTCCAGCGGTACTTGGTGATCATCATGTTGTCCACGCCCAGCGCGGACAACGCCAAGGACGCAGCGGCGCCTGCCGGCCCCGACCCGACGACGAGGACGTCGGTCTCGGCCGCGTGAACCGTGTTGCTGTGAGTCATGGTCTCCTTCTTCGCTCTGACCGGGCTCTGTGTGCCAGCAGTGTGAGCACCCGCACATGACGGACAGAAGGGCAGGACCTCGACATGGCGGAACTTGTCAAGTGGTCCCGAGGGGGTCGTCCGCCGGTCGGCCGACGAGACGGCGCACCGTCGAGGGCGCCACTCCCGCATGGGCGCGGAAGGCTCGGGAGAAGCTGCTGGCGGAGGTGAAGCCGACGGCGTGCGCGACGTCTGCGACACCGACCTCCTCACCCCGGCGCTCGAGCAGTCGCCGCGCGAGCCGGACCCGGCGACCGGCGACGAACTGGGGCACCGTCACACCCGCCTCGGCGAACACCCGCGAGAGCTGGCGCTCACTGATCCCCACCCCGGCGGCGATCCGGGCGGCACCCAAGGACGGATCCCGCAGGTGCCGGTCGACGAAGGCCTGGGCGGCACGCAGGTGCGGCGCGGGGGCCGCCCCGACCGCCGCGTGGCCGGAGACCATGGCCACGGCGAGCTCGATCAGCTGGGCCTCGGCGACCTGCTCGTGGCCCGACCCCGCGTCGTCGACCTGCAACAGCTGCGCGACGCTCCGGCAGAGCGCGTCGACGTAGGGGTCGACGCGTGCGCGGTCGGCGCTGCCCACGACTCGGGGTTGGGTGGCGCGAGCGCCCTCGCTGTCGATCCAGGTCCGGCGGGGGATCTTCACGACCAGCTCGCGCAGGCCCCGGGAGAACCCGCGCATGAAGGGGTGGTCGGACTCGCAGACCACGACCTGCCCCGGCCGCGTGGTGAGCACGCCGTCACGGTGGTAGAAGGACGACTCCCCCGCGATCGTGGCGTAGAGGAGCACCGAGTCGCAGGGCGAGCGGTCGATGATCTCCACCGTGCGCTCGACCGCGTGCGGGCTCGCACTCACCTGAGCCAGGGACACCCGGCCGAGCGCAGCGTTGACCTCCTCGGCCACGAACCGGCCCGGCGCCGTACGGCACTCGAGTGCGACCAGCGCCGACTCGTTGTACTGCTCCCACATCGGCACCCGGAGGTCGCCGGCCACGCTGCGGGTGGCGAATCTCGTTACCTGCTCCACCCGATAATGTTGCACGCATATCGCACGCGTGTGCAATCTGCGCGCATTTTCTGTCCCAAGGATCGGAGACTCATGATCACCACCATCGTCACCGGCGTCGACGGCTCGGACACGGCGGGGGACGCGGCGCACACCGCTGCCTGGCTGGCCACCTCCCTCGGTGCCCGCCTGATCGTCCTCAGCGCCTACACCGACTTCCAGGTGCACCGCATCCAGGCGGGCAGCGACGAGTTCGTCTACACCTCCGAGGGCGACGCGCGCCTGGTCGCCGAGTCGACGGCCACCGCGCTGCGCGCGGAGTTCGGCGACCTGACCGTCGAGGCCATGGCCGCCGAGGGCAAGCCCCAGCAGGCCCTGGTCCGCGTGGCAGAGGAGGTCGGCGCGCAGCTGATCGTCGTCGGGAACAAGCGCGTGCAGGGGCTCGGCAGCGTGCTCGGCAGCGTCGCCCGCGAGGTGACCCAGCACGCGACCTGCGACGTCTACGTGGCGCACACCCACCACCGCCGGCACCGCTAGCCCCGCGCGAGGAGCCCCGCGCCAGGAGCACGCAGAACCGCCCCCGTCGGCACTCGGCCGACGGGGGCGGTTCTGTCTGTCTGGTGGAGCTGAGGGGATTCGAACCCCTGACCTTCTCATTGCGAACGAGACGCGCTACCAACTGCGCCACAGCCCCAGTGCGACCCCTGGGCTCTCACCCGGGACGCGAGGGAAGACGTTAGCACCCCCCTCGGCGGGTGCCGAATCAGGACCCGACGGCCCGGTGGTCCTCCTCCGAGGCGCCGGCCGCGGAGGCCTGCTTGGCGACGCGGGCGGCCTCGTCGGCCTCGCGTGCGAGCGCCGCGTCGGCGTCCGTGCGGCCCGAGGTCCACACGCCGGTGGCGTCGAGGTCGATGGTGCGGACGGTGCGGCGGGGAGCGGCCGGCTTGGTGACGTACGTCGGCAGGGTCACCGGCACCGGCTCCCACAGCGAGGGGTCGATCGCCGCGGGCTCGACGTGGGGCTGGTCCTCGACGCGGACCGCCTCGAACCCCTGGGTGTCGTCGGCGAGCGACTCGTCGACCGCCTCGTCGACCGCCTCGTCGACCGCCTCGGCGTCGGCGACCACGGCCGGCCCGTCCTGGCCCTGCTCCGGGTCGTCGGCCACGGGGACGCGGGCGGCGGGGCGGCCGGCCCGGCCGAGGCCGCGCTCCTGGCGGACCATGAGCCGGCAGGCGACCAGCCACGCGACGAGCAGGGCGACCGGCGCGAGGACCCACCACCACGAGGCCACCGAGGTGGCGGCGAGGGTGACGACGACGGCGTTGAGCGCCAGCACGCCGCCGAGCACGCGGCGACGCCGGCGCGCGGCCTGCGCGGCGGCCGCGCGACGTACGCTCGGCGACCCCGCGGGCGCCGCGACCGACGGCTTGGTGACCACGACCGCGGCGCTCGCCGGGCGGCCCGGCGTCACCACCAGTCGGGCTCCGCGGCTGTCGACCGGCTCGCGCCGGGCCAGCACGCGCATGGTGTCGGAGAACCTGTCGACCGACCGGCTCCGCTGGACGTCGTCGTGGTGCTTGAGCGCCTTGGGGATCAGGTAGACGGCCCAGGCCACCGCCAGGGCGACGAAGATGAGTGCGCTCAGGTCCACGGGCCCGAGCGTAGGTACGTCGGAGGCTCCTGAGGCGGATGTCAAGAGGTGTGTCGCAAATTGCCTCTGTGACTGGTGTGGTTCGTGGGGTCGCTGCCGGGCATGTAACGCACTGTTCGCCACTCTTCCTGCACGTTGCAGCCTGCAGGAACAGCAGCGAACGGTCCGTTACAGCTCCGGGCCGCCCCCGCCGTCGAGCCGGGCCAGCAGCCCGCCGGGGCACTCCTCGGCGGTGATGGCGTAGAGGCGGTGGTCGCGCCAGGCGCCGTCGATGTGGAGGTAGCGCGGGGCGTAGCCGACCTCCTCGATGCCGAGCTTCTCCACGACGCGCAGCGAGTTGGAGTTCTCCGGCCGGATCGCGATCTCGATCCGGTGCAGCCCGATCGTGGTGAAGCAGTGGTCGACGGCGAGGGCGACGGCCCGCGGCATCACCCCGCGGCCGGCGAAGTCGCGATCGAGCCAGTAGCCGATCGAGGCGAACAGCGCCGAGCCGCGGACGACGTTGTTGACGGTGAGCTGGCCGGCGAAGCGGTCGTCGACCTCGATGGCGAAGGCGTAGGTCGTGCCGCGGCGGGCCTGCTGGTGCAGCCGCCGCACGAGCGAGCGGTACGACGTCGGGCGGGCGTCGCCGCCCGGCGGGACGGTCGCGTCCCACGGGACCAACCACGCGGCGTTGCGGCTGCGGGCCGAGCGCCAGGGGCCGGCGTCGGCGTAGGACAGCGGTCGGAGGGTCACGCCCTTCGAGTGCAGCCGCACCGGCCAGCCGCGGCTCACGCCTGCGCGCTCCCGCCGGGCCGGTCGTGGTCGCTGCCGACGACCTGCTCGACCGCGTGGACGACCAGCGGCTCGAGCACGGCGAGGCCGTCCTTGACGCCGCCGCGGGAGCCGGGGAGGTTCACGACCAGGCAGGTACCCACCACCCCGGCCAGCCCACGCGACAGCGACGCGGTCGGCACGCCCTTCGCGACCCCGTGGGCGCGGATCGCCTCGGCGATGCCCGGCACCTCGCGGTCGAGCAGCGGGCGGGTGGCCTCGGGCGTGCGGTCGGTCGGGGTGAGGCCCGTGCCGCCGGTGGTCAGCACGACCCGGGCGCCGGCGTCGACCGCAGCACGGATCGCCCGCCCCACCGCCTCACCGTCCGGTACGACGGCGGGCTCGCCGACCGCGAAGCCCAGCCGGGTGAGCCAGGAGACGATGAGCGGACCGGTCGTGTCGTCGTACACCCCCGCGGCCGCGCGGTTGGAGGCCACGACGACCGCGGCCGGCAACCCCGAGGGGCCGCTCACGGGCGCGCCCAGTCGCCGGACTTCCCGCCGGTCTTGGTCTCGACCCGGACGTCGGTGATCACCGCGGCCTTGTCGACCGCCTTGACCATGTCGACGACGGTCAGCGCGGCGACCGAGACGGCGGTGAGAGCCTCCATCTCCACGCCGGTGCGGTCGGTGGTGCGCACGGTCGCGGTGATGTCGACCGAGGTGTCGGTGACGACGAGGTCGACGACCACCCCGGAGAGCGCGAGCGGGTGGCACAGCGGGATGAGCGCCGAGGTCTGCTTGGCGCCCATGATCCCGGCGAGCCGGGCCACCGCGAGGGTGTCGCCCTTGGGCACGCCCGCGCCGCGGAGCAGGTCGACGACGGCCGCGGAGACCAGCACCCGGCCCGTCGCGCTGGCGGTGCGGGCGGTGACGTCCTTGGCCGACACGTCGACCATCCGGGCGGCGCCGGCCTCGTCGACGTGGGTGAGCCGGGGCTGCTCGGGCCCGGAGGGCGTGCCCATCTCAGATCTCCTCGTCGAGCCGGACCACCGCGACGGTGTCGCCGGCGGCCAGGGCGGTGACGTCCTCGGGCACGACGATCAGGCAGTCCGACGCGGCCAGGTCGCCCACCAGGTGCGAGCCGGGCCCGCCGACGGGGGCGACGTGCAGCCCGCTGCCGGAGGTGTCGAGCGCGCCGCGCAGGAACTGCCGGCGCCCCGGCGGCGAGGTCACCGCGTGGGTCAGCCGGGCGGGGACCTGCGGCCGGCTGTAGGGGTGGAGCCCCATCATCTTGCGCAGCGCGGGCAGCACGAAGGTCTCGAAGGAGATGTAGGAGGAGACGGGGTTGCCGGGCAGGGTGAAGATCGGCACCCGGTCCTCGCCGACGAAGCCGAAGCCCTGCGGCTTGCCCGGCTGCATCGCGACCGGCCCGAACCACACCCCGTGCGGGCGCAGCGCCTCCTTGACCACGTCGAAGTCGCCCTGGGAGACCCCGCCGGAGGTGACGACGACGTCGGCGCGCACCAGCTGGTCCTCGAGCGCGTCGAGGAAGGCGCGCGGCTCGTCGGGGACGATCCCGACCCGGTAGGCGATCGCGCCGGCGCGCCGGGCGGAGGCGGCCAGCAGGAAGGAGTTGCCGTCGTAGATCGAGTCGGTGCCGAGCGGCTGGCCCGGGTCGCGCAGCTCCGAGCCGGTGGAGAGCACCACCACGCGCGGGCGCGGGCGGGAGACCACGCCGGCCCGGCCGACCGCGGCGAGCAGGCCGAGGTGCCGCGGGCCGAGCACGGTCCCGGCCTCGACGAGCAGGTCGCCGACCGTGACGTCCTCGCCGGCGAGCCGGACGTGCTGCCCGACCTCGGGCGCCCGCTCGATGCGCACCTGGGCCACCCCGCGGTCGGTCCACTCGTACGGCACCACGCAGTCGGCCCCGGAGGGCACCGGCGCGCCGGTCATGATCTTCGCGGCGGTCCCGGGGGCGAGCGCCAGCAGCCCGGTGGACTGCCCGGCGCCGATCTCCCCCACGACCGGCAGGTGGACCGGCGACTCGGGGGTCGCGGAGACGACGTCGGCCCGCCGGACGGCGTACCCGTCCATCGCGGAGTTGTCGAAGCCGGGCAGCTGCACCCCGGCCACGACGTCCTCGGCGGCGGCGAGCCCGAGCGCCTCCATGAGCGGCTGCGGGTGGGCCGGGAGCGGCTCGATGGCCGCGAGCACCTGCTCGAGGTGCTCCTCGACCGAGCGCAGCGCCGGGTCAGGCATCCGCACCGGCCGGCTCCCCGAGGACGGTGCCGGGGTCGATCCGGCCGTTGGAGGAGCCCTCGAGCTCGACGTCGCCGACCAGCGTGACGCCCTTGCCGAAGGTCCAGTCGCCGTTGACCCGCAGCGAGGACGCCTCGCGCATGGACGGCGCGCCCTCGGGGAAGCGCTGGTCGAAGTCGCCGACGAGCTGGTAGTGCTCGGGGTCGAGGTCGACGAAGGGGATGCCGGGGGCGACCTGGTCGAGCACGAAATCCTGCCCGATGTCGTAGACGTCCGAGCGCAGCACGAGCAGGTCGTTCGTGGTCTTGACCGGCACGAACCGGTCGCGGCCGACCTCGATGAGGGCCGAGCCCTCGAAGACCTCGATCGCGGCGCCCATCGCGGTCTCGACCTGGACGACCTCCGGGGAGGTCTTGTCGCCGGGGTCGACGTTCTTGACGTTGCGGATCATCGGCAGCCCGAGGATGCCCTCGCGGACGTCGAGGGCCTCCTTCATCGCCCGCAGGTCGAACCAGAGGTTGTTGGTCGAGCAGAAGCGGTGCCGGCCGAGGTCGGCGAGCGCCTGCTTGTCCTCCTCGAGGGTCTGGGCGGTCTCGCGCAGCACGATCCGGCCGTCGGACCTGCGCCGCGCGAAGTGCCCGCCCTTGCGGTCCGAGGGCGTGCGCCGCACGGCCTCGATCGCGAACGGCGCGCCCGAGCGCGCGAACCAGCCCGCCACCAACGGGTCGGGGACGGCGCCGAGGTTGTCGGAGTTGGAGACGAGGACCCGCTCGTAGCCGGCCTCGACGAGCCGGTCGAGCAGCCCGGAGCCGCGCAGCGCGGTGTAGAGGTCGCCGTGGCCCGGCGGGCACCACTCCAGGTCGGGGTCCCGCGGCCAGGACACCGGCGTCAGGTCGGAGAGGAGCAGCTTGGGCTCCTTGTTCTGCAGGAACTGCAGCGGCAGCCCCTCGACGGGGAGGTCCGCGTAGCGGGCGAGGGCGGCCATGGTGTCGGCGGAGGTGCGGAAGCTGTTCATGAAGATCAGCGGCAGCGTCACGCCGTACGCCTGGCGCAGGTGCAGGACCTGCCGGGCGATGATGTCGAGGAAGGAGAGCCCGCGGCGCACGCACAGCAGCGACTTCGCGCGGTCCATGCCCATCGAGGTGCCGAGGCCGCCGTTGAGCTTGATGACGGCGGTCGTCCGCAGCGCCTCCACGCCGACCTCGTGGGGCACCTCGACGTCGGCGAGCGACTCCATGTCCACCGGCTCGATCGTGGACTCCGGGATCATCCCGGTCTCCCCGTGCTCGAGGAGGCGGTAGTAGTGGGCGAAGGTCTCGATCGCGACCTCGTCCACCCCCGCGGCGGACATCTTCTCGCGTGCCTTCTGCAGGCCAGCACTACCCATGCGCTCGATCGTAGGCTCGCAGGGTGAGCGACCGGCAACTTCCCGCGAAGACCGCTCTGCGCGACCAGCTCCTGGCGGCCCGTCGGCGGCGTCCCCTGCTCGAGGTCGGGGAGGCCGCGCGGGCCACCGCCGAGCACCTCCTGCACGCCCCGGAGGTACGCCGCGCGGCCACCGTGGCGGCGTACGTCTCGACCGGTGCGGAGCCCGGCACGTCGAGCCTGCTGGCGGGCCTGACGGCGGCCGGCAAGCGCGTCGTGCTGCCGCGGCTGCTCCCGGACGGCGACCTCGACTGGGGCACGTGGCGCGGCGAGACGGCCCTGGCCCCGGCCCGGATGGGCCTGCTGGAGCCGGTCGACTCGCTCGGGGTGGACGCGGTCGCGACGGCCGACGTGGTGCTGGTGCCGGGCCTCGCGGTCTCCGCCGACGGGATGCGGCTGGGCCGCGGCGGCGGGTCCTACGACCGGGCGCTGGCCCGGGTGCCGGCGGGCACGTGGACGTGCGTGCTGCTCCACGAGGAGGAGGTCGGGATCGAGGTGCCCGCCGAGCCGCACGACCGGCGGGTGCGGGCCGCGGCGACCGCCGCGGGGATCACTCGGTTCGGGCCGGCTCCAGCCTGAGCACGTCCGCCGCGGCGTCCTCGACCGCCGCGGGGCTGAACGGCCACGCGATCGTCTCGCCGCGGGCCCACAGGTCGGTCTGGTCGGTGTAGTGGCCGCTCGCGGGGTGCCCCGAGACGCCGGTCAGGTTGATCCAGCGCGATGCGTCGAGGTCGGCCAGCGAGACGACCATCCGCATCGAGGGCACCGAGGTGACGGCGTACCCCTCCGCGGCGTCCCAGCCGGTCGCGTCCACGATCGACGAGCCGCCGCCGAGCTCCCAGTCGCCGCGGTTGACCAGCGCCTCGACCGGGCCGATGCCGGACTCCCCCAGCGTCGGCGAGCGCAGCTCCAGGGAGTGCAGCCCGCCCCAGGACCAGTCCTCGGGGTGCAGCGACTGGAGCCGGGTCAGCTCGTCGCGCGCCTCGAGCAGCGCCCGGCGCAGCACGTCGTCGCGGTCCTCCACGACGCCGTCGGTGGTGACGTCGTCCCACCAGCGGTCCTCCGGCGCCCCGAGCAGCCGGGAGACGACGGCGAACCACCGCTGGCCGCCGTCGGGCCGCACCTCCTCGGGCAGCTCGTCGTGGAAGGTGTGCTCGAGCAGGGTGCGCCACACGACGTTGTAGTACGCCGCCGCCGCGCTGTCCGCGGGCTGCGAGCCGTCCCAGCCGGCCAGCAGCCGCTGCCCGTCGGAGGCGTAGCCGCGCGGCAGGTCGATGTCGAGGAGGTAGGGCACGAGCGTGGCGGCCATCGGGTTGCGGTCGTCGCGCTGCACCTCGAGCATCTCCTCGACCGAGAGCCCGCCGTCCGCCTCGATCTCGGCAGCGAGCAGGTCGCGGATGCGCTGGGAGCGGTAGCCGCGGTCCCAGTCCTGGGTCAGCGCGTAGGGGTAGTCGGGCCCGATGACCGCCTGGTTGGCGGTCACCACGAAGCCCTCGTCGGGGTCGAGCACGCTCGGCAGCCCGTCGAAGGGCACCGTCTCCCCTGTCCAGTCGTCCTCGGCCCGCCAGCCCTCGGCCGGCCACCGCCCGTCGTTGCCGGACTTGCGCACCGGCACCACGCCGGGCGCCTGGTAGCCGATGTGGCCGGCCCGGTCGGCGTACACGAGGTTCTGCGCGGGGACGGCGAACGAGGCCGCCGCCTCGCGGAAGGAGTCCCAGTCGCTCGCCGCGTTCATCGCCAGGATCGCGTCGGCGGTCGCGCTGGGCTCCAGCGCGGTCCACGCCAGCGCGACGGCCTGCCCGTCGCCGGCGGCGGCGATGTCCTCGTCGACGTCGGAGAGCAGCGGGCCGTGCCGGGTGGCGCGGACCTCGATGGTCACCGGGTCCGCGCCGCGCACCTCGATCGTCTCGGTGCGGACGCGCAGCGGCAGCACCTCGCCGTCGTAGCGGTAGCCGTCGCCGACCACCCGCTCGAGGTAGAGGTCGGTGACGTCGGGGCCGAGGTTGGTGAACCCCCAGGCGATGTCGGCGTTGTGGCCGATCACCACGCCCGGCACGCCGGAGAAGGTGAACCCGGCGACCTCGAGCGGGCACGCCTCGGAGACCGTCCGGCAGTGCAGGCCCATCTGCATCCACACCCCGGGCATCGACGCGCCGAGGTGGGGGTCGTTGGCCAGCAGCGGCTCGCCGGTCTCGGAGTGCTCCCCGTCGACCACCCAGCTGTTGGAGCCGATCCCGTCGCCCCGGCCCAGCCACGAGGGCACCGCGTCGAGCGCGGCGCGCACGCTCCGCAGGGCGGCCGTCCAGCCGGGGCGCTGCGGCAGCCGGGTGCCGCCGGTCTCCGCGCGGGCCTGGAAGACCCCGTCGACCACCGCGCCCTGCCCGACGATCGGCGCGTGCTCCTCGAAGGGGTACGCCGGCCACAGCTCCTCCGCGCGCTGCCGCCCGACCGCGGCGGCGGTCAGCGCGCGGTCGACCTCCTCGCCCATGTTGCCGCGCAGGTCCCACGCCATCGCCTTGAGCCAGGCCAGCGAGTCGACCGGCGACCAGTCCTCGGGGCGGTAGCCGAGGCCGGAGGCGTTGAGGACGGTGTACTCCACCGCGAGCTCGGAGGGCGACCGGTCGGCCAGGTAGGCGTTGACCCCGTCGGCGTACGCCTCGAGCACCTGGCGGGTCCGCGGCGCGACGATCGCCAGCTCCCGCTCGGCGACCCGGCGCCAGCCCATCGTGCGCACCGCCTTGTCGCTGTCCAGCGCCGACTCACCGAACATCTCCGCGAGCCGGCCGGCGGTCGCGTGCCGCCGCACGTCCATCTCGAAGAACCGCTCCTGGGCGTGCACGTAGCCCTGGGCCATCACCAGGTCGGTGAGGCTGTCGGCGTAGACCTGCGGCACCCCGTGCTCGTCGCGGACCACCTCCACCGCGGCGTCGAGGCCGGGCAGCTCGGCGGTGCCGGTCGTCTGCGGCAGCGGGCGGCGCACGAGCACCGAGACCGTGACGACCCCGACGACCAGCGCGAGGGCGAGCCCGCACGCGACGTACGTGGAGATCCGCGCCCAGCGCGGCCAGGACCGCACCGCTGCCAGCGGGCGGCGGCGCGGGGGCTGCTGGTCCTGGTCGGGCATGGTGTGCGACATTCTGCCTCTGTCCTAGAATTGGCAGTCGCACGACGAGAGTGCCAATGCCTCGCGTCTCCCGAGCAACCAGACCCCGGAGTGAACGTTGCCCACGTACCAGTACGCCTGCACCGAGTGCGGCCACGCCTTCGAGCAGTTCCAGAGCTTCTCCGACGACGCGCTGACTGAGTGCCCCGAGTGCTCCGGGCGCCTGCGCAAGCTGTTCAACGCGGTCGGCGTGGTCTTCAAGGGCTCGGGCTTCTACCGCACCGACAGCCGCTCGACCTCCTCCTCGAGCGACACCGCGGCGTCCACCCCGGCCGCCTCGTCGACCACGGCCTCCTCGTCCTCGTCGTCCTCGTCGAGCGACTCCGCGAGCAGCGGCTCGTCGTCGTCCTCCACGACCACCTCGGCGGCCGCCACCTCCTGATCCCCCGGCCGACTCCCGGGCTCGCCTCGAGGCCTGTGGAGAGCGCGGCGCACCGGCCGGCGGAACTGCCTACGGTCGGGCCATGCGCCTGCCCGACCGCCTGACCCGCCCCGCCCGAGCGGTACGCCGTGCCGTGCTGGCCCGGCGTCGCCCGCTCGCCGCGGTGCTCGCCGCGGCGGCCGTCGCCTTCGGGCTCCAGGCGACCGCCGCGCCACCGCCCCGCACGGTCCCGGTCACCGTGGCCGCGCGCGACCTGCCGGCCGGCACCGTCGTCGGGCCCGGCGACCTCACGACCGCGGCCTGGGCGCCGGGGACCGCGCCGGCCGAGCGGCCCGACCCCGTCGGGCGGGTGCTCGCGGCGGCGGTCCGCCGGGGCGAGCCGGTCACCGACGTCAGGCTCGTCGGGCCGCGGCTGACCGAGGGCCGCCCGGGGCTGACCGCGGTGCCGGTCCGGCTCCCCGACGCCGGCATGGCCGCGCTGCTCGAGGTCGGCGACGAGATCGACCTGCTGGCGGCCGATCCCCGCGCGGGCGGCGCGGCCGTGGTCGCCGCCGGCGTACCCGTCCTCGCCCTGCCTCTCGACGAGGAACCCGGCGTCGGGGGCAACGGCCTGACCGGCCGGTTGGTCGTCGTCGGCGCGGCGCCCACGGAGGTGTCGGCGCTCGCGGACGCGGCCACCCGGGCTTTCCTCACCTACGCCTGGAGCGGTTAGCGTGCCGAGGATCGGCTCGTCCCTCGGCCCTCGGAGGCACCATGCTCAGCGGCTTCAAGAACTTCCTGCTCCGCGGCAACCTCGTCGACCTCGCGGTCGCGGTCATCATCGGCACGGCGTTCGGTGCGGTCGTCGCGACGTTCACCAACTGGCTGACCGCGCAGCTGCCGGAGTCGGCCAGCGAGTACTTCACCAACGAGCCGAACACCTTCGGCGCCTTCCTCAACGCCGTGATCTCGTTCGTGATCCTGGCCGCGGTCGTCTACTTCTTCGTCGTCATGCCCTACACGAAGGCGAAGGAGCGCTACTTCCCCAGTGCCCCTGCGGGCACGCCGGAGGACATCAAGCTGCTCCAGGAGATCCGCGACCTGATCGCCGCCCAGCGCCCGCAGGCCTGAGCCGGTCCGGTCGCGTCAGCCGCCGTGGTGCGGCGGCACCTGCTCGCGCAGCCAGGTGTCGCCGTCGCGGCGCTCGCCCCGGCCACCCTCGTCGCGCTCGTCGCGAGTGATCTCCGGCAGCACCTCGCCGAATACCTCGGCTCGGCGCCGCGCCCGCTCCCACTCGGTGGTCGACCGGTCCGCGCCCTGGCTCGCCGACCCGCTCGCCGGCGCCTGACCCGCACGCTCCGGGCTCATGCGCACAGACCGGCGGCCTCGAGCTCGGCGGCGCGCTCGGGGTCGACATCGGGCGAGGCGCTGCCGGACGGACCGTCGTCGGGGCCGGCGCCGCCGGAGCCCTCGCCGGGGTTGCTGGTGCCGGGGACGTCGCCCGCGGTGATCACGCCGGCCTGGAGACGGCGGCTCAGCGGCTCGTCGTTGATCACCCGCTGCCAGAGGCGCTCGGCCTCGGGCAGCCACTCGACCCGTCCCGGGTCGACCTCGCTGTACTGGAACGGCACGGTGATGAACTTGATGTTGTCGAGCCCGATGTGCTGGAAGCTGTAGCCGACCTTCCCGAGCTGCCAGAGGTTCTCGAAGTCGGTGGTCAGCGAGTCGATCGCCGCGCCGAGGAAGTTCACGACCCGGTCGGGCCGGGCCAGCACGTTGCCGGAGACGACCTTCTTGGCCATGGCCGCGATGAACGCCTGCTGCCGCTTGATCCGGCCGATGTCCGAGCCGTCGCCGAGGGTGTAGCGGGCGCGCACGTAGTTGAGCGCCTCCTTGCCCTCGATCTCGCGGGTGCCGGCCGGGATGTTGATGCCGTGCGCGGGGTCGGAGATGTCCTCGGGGATGCAGACCTCGACGCCGTCGATCGCATCGACCATGTCCTGGAAGCCCTGGAAGTCCACGACCACGTAGTTGTCGAGCTTGATGCCGGTCAGCTGCTCGAACTGCCGCATCGTGCAGGCGGGCCCGCCCACGGAGTAGGCGACGTTCCACATCGCCCCGCTCTCGGCGGGGATCGTGTCGCCGTCCTCGGTGTAGCACTCGGGGCGGTCGACGAGGGTGTCGCGCGGGATGCTCACGCCGTAGGCGTTCTCCCGGTCCGCGGAGAGGTGGAAGAGGATCGTGGTGTCCGACCCGCCACCGGCCTCCTGGTCGATGTCGTTGCCGGCGCCCTCGCGGGTGTCGTCGCCCATGACCAGGATGTTCAGCGGGTCCTGCGGGCCCTCGACCGGCGCGGCGGTGGGGCGGTCGGTGCCGAGCTGGGGGTCGAGGTCGTCGACGTTGAGGTCGCCGTTGAGCGAGCGGTAGAGGAAGACCACCGAGAGGCCGGTGACCATCGCGAGCACCACGACGGTGGCGCCGAGCACGCGGGCGACGGTGTGTCGCCGACGGGGGCGGCCCTTGCGGCGACCGGACCGGCCGCGGGTGTCGGGCTTGCGGCGCGCCTCGGCCCGCGATGGGCCGGGCTGGGACGGCTCGGGTTGCGCGGGCTGCTCGTCGGGCATGGATCACCTTTGAATCGACAGGGACACCCCATTCTGACCGGCGGGTCCGAGGAACCCCAAAAACCCTCAGCGTGCTCTCAGCCGCACCGGGTCCGGCCCGGGGCCGGCCCGGGGCCCGGCCGAGTCACGTCCGGGGCCGCGGGGGCGGACCGAGGTCGACCCGGCACTCCTCGCCGGCGCAGTCGCGGAGGACCTTGAGGCGACGCAGCATCTCGCGCACCACGGGCCGGTGGCGGGCGTCGTACGCGAGGTTCTGGAGCTGGTAGCGGTCCCGCCGGTTGTCGTAGAGCTCGAGGAAGCCCTGCTCGCTCCACCGCACGAAGGTCCACCGCTCGTTGCGGACGCCGCGGTACCACCACGGGGTCGGCGTCTCGTCGGGGCGGCCGCCGGCCTGGATGAGGATGTCGGTGTCGGTACGGCGGCGGTCCCGGTCGCGCACGAACGGCAGGATCGAGCGGCCGTCGACCACCCGGCCCGGCTCCACCTCGGCCAGCTCGAGCACGGTCGGGGCGAGGTCGACCGTGGTGACGGTCTGGTCGCGGGTGGCGCCCTTCGGCACGCCGGGGCCGCGGACCAGCAGCGGCACCCGGATCGACTCCTCGTAGGGGAGGATCTTGCCGCGGTAGCGGTGCTCGCCGAGCAGGTAGCCGTTGTCGGAGGTGAAGACCACGACCGTGTCGTCGAGCTCGCCGGCCTTGCGCAGCGCCTTGAAGGTCCGGTCGACGCCCTGGTCGACCGCGGCGAGCGAGCGGATCCGCTGGCGGTGGAGGTACGTCGCCGAGCGGCGCCCGACCTTGTCGCGCTTGCGGATCTCGTGGCTCTTGTCGCGCACGTCGTCCTCGTCGAAGGACGGCTTGCGCAGCGACGGGGCGGCCGCGTTCGGGTACAGGTGGCGGTGCCGCGGGGCCGGCAGCGGCGGCTTGGCGCAGCCGGCGGCGTCGGCGCACAGGCCGTGGGGGGCGTAGTAGGAGGCCCAGATGAAGAACGGCTGGTCGGCCTCCGACCACTGCTCGACGAGCCGGACGGTGTCGTCGCGGATGACGTCGCTGGAGTACTCGGTGGCGTGGAAGGTCGGCTCCCCGTTGCCGTACATCGGGTAGCGCAGGTAGCCGAACTGGTTGGTCGTGGCGACGTTCCAGTAGTCCCAGCCGTCCGGCACGCCCTGGGTGGCGTCGTACTGGTTGAGGTACTTCCCGCTCATCCCGACCAGGTAGCCGGACTTCTGCAGCCACGAGGCCAGGGTGTTGTCGGGGTCGACGAGCGCGCCGGCGCCGCCGTAGGGACCGGCGTTGGTGTGGACGCCGTTGTTCTGCGCGAACTGGCCGGTGAGGATCTCCGCGCGCGCCGGGCAGCACAGCGGGTGCGGGGAGATCATGTTGCGGAACGTCACCCCGCCGCGGCCGAGCCAGCGACGGGTCTTCGGCATCCACCGCATGTCGGTGAGGGCCTGGTCGTCGGTGGTGATGAGCACGATGTTCGGCCGGTCGTCGTCGGCGCGCCGGGCCTCGGGCCGGTGCCGCGGGCGCTCGTACTCATAGCCCTGGGAGTTCATCCCCGAGCGCTGGCCGGCCGTGGGCGTCGTCTGCTCGACCTGCCGAGGCACGTCCTGGCGCTTCGGGGAGGCGAGCGCGGTCGTCACCAGCACGCTGACGCCGAGCACGATCGCCAGGAGGACGAGGACACGTCGAAGCACCGGGCCCTCCTTCCCCATGCGTCGCGGACCCACTCCCAGGTTAAGGACCCGGCCTGGCGACCCTCGCATCGCGGACGCACTTTCGGCCTGCCAGGATGGACGCGCCGCCCCAGTAGCTCAGCGGATAGAGCAGCCGCCTCCTAAGCGAAAGGTCGCAGGTTCGACTCCTGCCTGGGGCACCACCGGCTCCTCCTCCCGTTCCACTCCGCCGAAACCTCACTTCTGGCGTGCCGAAACCTCACTTCCGACGTGCCGAGACTGCAGTTCCGGTACGTCGAGACCGCACTTGCCGACCCCACCGCTAGAACTGCCCACTCGACCGACCAGAACTGCCCACTCGGCCGGCCAGAAGTGCCGACTCGGCGGGGTCGCCGGAGACGCGGGTGTGGATGGTGCGGCCGTCGGTCTCGCGGACGACGTCCACGGTGAACCACGACTGCGCGCGGCGGGCCCACCCGCAGCGGCCGCTAGCGTGCGCCACATGGACACCCCAGCCGACACCGCAGCGGGGCGTTGGTGGGCCGGTAGCGGCCCCCTCGACGTCGAGCGGCTCGCCGGGGAGGCCGTCGGCGAGGTCTGCGCGGCCGCCGCCGACCTCGCGGCTCGACGCGGATCGGCCCTCGGCAGCATCACGACGACGCCCGCGCTCGTGGCCGCCGCGTTCGCGGCCCCCGACCACCTGCGCATCGACGGCCGGGAGGGCGAGGGCTGGGCGCCGCTCTCGGGCTTCGTCGAGGCCCGGGACGGCTGGGTCCGGCTGCACGCCAACTACCCGCACCACGCCGAGGCCCTGCGCAGCGCCCTGGAGGTCGAGGACCGCGCGCAGCTGACCGAGGTGGTCGCCGCGATGGCCGCCGAGGACGTCGAGGCGCGGGTCGTCGGCGCGGGCGGCATCGCCACCGTCGTCCGTACCGCGGCGGCCTGGGCCCAGCACCCCCACGGAGCCGCCACCGCCGCCGAGCCGTGGTCCACCGTGGAGCCGCACGCCGAGCGCCGCCCGCTGCCGAGGACGACGGGGCTCCCCCTCGACGGGGTGCGCGTCCTCGACCTGACCCGGGTGATCGCCGGCCCCACCTGCTCCCAGGTGCTCGCCTGCCTGGGGGCCGACGTGCTGCGCCTGGACCCCCCGCACCGCCCCGAGCTGATCGACCAGTACCTCTCCAACGGCATGGGGAAGCGCTCGGCCGAGGTCGACCTCGCCACCGCGGGCGCGGAGGTACGGCGGCTGCTGACCCGGGCCGACGTGGTCCTCCTCGGCTACCGCCCGGGGTCCCTGGCGCGGTTCGGGTTTGATCCCCGGTCGCTCCTCGAGCGCGACCCCACGCTGGTCGTCGGGTCGCTGTCGGCGTGGGGCGAGGAGGGCCCGTGGGGGCACCATCCCGGGTTCGACTCGATCGTGCAGGCCGCGTCCGGGATCGCCGATGCCTACGGCCGCGACGGCCGCCCCGGCGCGCTCCCCGTCCAGGCCCTCGACCACGCCACGGGCTACCTGCTGGCCGCCCGGGTCCTCACGCTGCTCGCCCGTGGCCGGGGCGGCCTCGTCCGGGCCAGCCTGCTCGGCGCCGCCCGCACCCTGCTCGACCTCCCGCGACCGGTCGCTGAGCCGGCCGAGCCGGTCGCGGACCTGCCGGTGCCGACGGTGACCGTCGACTCCCCGCACGGCCGGCTGACGGTGGTCCCGCCGCCGTTCCTCCTCGACGGCCGGACCGCCGGGCGCGCGGTCGGCGGTTACGGGGCGGCGCCGCTGTCCTGGGCCTGACCCCGGCCCCGACCTCCGGGCCGGGGCCAGGGAACACAGATCAGTCGAGGACCTCGAAGCGCATCCCGGCGGACTGGAGGCGGGCGAGCAGGTGGTCGCCCATCGCGGCGGCGGTGGTGACCGAGCCGGAGGTGGGCGGGTTGTCGTCGAGGGCCAGGCACATCGCGGACTCGGCGAGCATCTTGGCGGTCTCGCCGTAGCCGGGGTCGCCGCCGGAGACGCGGGTGTGGATGGTGCGGCCCCCGGTCTCCCCGACGAAGTCGACGGTGAACCAGGACTTCGCGCGGCGGGCCTCGTCGGGGCCCTCCCCCTGCTTGATCCGGCCGAGCAGGGCGTTGCGCACCGGACCGACCTGGGCCGCCAGGGTCAGGGCCGTCACGCCGGCGGCGCCCCCGGCGGCGTACCGCAGGGTCTTGGTGCCGGCGAAGTGGGAGTAGCGGAACTTCGGCCCGTACGCCGCGAGCGCGTCGCCGCTGCGCGCGATGATGAACGGGTCGACCGTCGGCAGCGGCAGCAGCCAGTAGCCGGTGACCGGGTCCTTGCCGGGCTTGGCGGCGACCGCCCGCGAGGAGCGGCCCTCGGGGCGCTGGCCCAGCCGCTTCTCCAGCGCGCGGCGCTCGGAGGAGGCGGCCCGCATCTGCCGGGCGCGGGAGAACTGGGTCATCGCGGAGTGGAACGTGCCGCCCGAGACGGTGCCGCCGCCGCGGACGACGCCGCGCAGGGTGAGCGGGCCGTCGACGGGGGCGAGCTGCTGGACGGTGAAGTACGCGCCCAGGTCGTGCGGGATGGAGTCGAAGCCGCAGGCGTGGACGATCCGCGCACCGGTGCGCTGGGCGGTCTCGTGGTGGGCGGTGAACATCCGGTCGACGAACTCCGGCTCGC
Organism: Nocardioides marmotae; assembly: GCF_013177455.1. Lineage (NCBI taxonomy): Bacteria > Bacillati > Actinomycetota > Actinomycetes > Propionibacteriales > Nocardioidaceae > Nocardioides > Nocardioides marmotae. The sequence goes on along the minus strand of NZ_CP053660.1, from coordinate 656,419 downwards.
CGGTGAGGTCGAGGTAGTCGGTGCCGGCCTCCGCGCACGCGGCCACCAGCGGCTCGCCGTGGGTGAGGTAGGGGCCGACGGTGGTGGCCACGACGCGGGCCCTGCCGGCGAGCTCGGCCAGCGAGGCCGGGTCGGCGCTGTCCGCGGTCAGCAGCGGCAGCTCGGCGAGCGAGGCGTCGATGCGCGCCAGCCGGTCGCGGACCCGGGCGAGCTTGTCGGCGTTGCGCCCGGCGATCGCCCAGCGCAGGCCGGCCGGGGCGTGCTCGGCGAGGTACTCGGCGGTGAGCCCCCCGGTGAAGCCGGTCGCGCCGAGCAGGACGAGGTCGAAGGGGCGCTCGGAAGCGCGGTCGCTGGCCATGGCGGAAACGTACGCTGGAGGCATGTGCCGCAACATCCGCCCCCTTCACAACTTCGAGCCGCCCGCCACCGGCGACGAGGTCACCGCGGCGGCCCTGCAGTACGTCCGCAAGGTCAGCGGCACCACCAAGCCCTCCCAGGCCAACCAGGCGGCCTTCGACCGCGCCGTGGCCGAGATCGCCCACGTCACCCAGCACCTGCTCGACGACCTGGTGACCACCGCGCCGCCCAAGGACCGCGAGGTGGAGGCGGAGAAGGCCCGCGCCCGGGCCGCGCTCCGCTACGCACGGTGACCGAGACGTACGCCGCCGCGCCGGCCGCCCTCGCGCCGGCGCTGGACCCCGCGCTGGACCCCGCGCTGGACCCCGCGCTGGACCTGCTGGCCACCGGCCCGCTCGTCGTGCTGACCGGGGCCGGCCTCTCGACCGACTCCGGCATCCCGGACTACCGCGGGCCGGGCCGGCCGCCGCGGACGCCGATGCTCTACGGGGAGTTCGTCTCCGGCCCGGCCGCCCGGCAGCGCTACTGGGCCCGCAGCCACCTGGGCTGGGGGCGGATGCGCCACGCCGAGCCGAACCCCGGCCACCGCGCGCTCGTGGCGCTCGACCCCGAGCTGCTCATCACCCAGAACGTCGACGGCCTGCACGAGCGGGCCGGCCAGCGCGCGGTCGTCGCGCTGCACGGCCGGATCGCCGAGGTGGTCTGCCTGGAGTGCCGGGCGGTCTCGGACCGGGCGGCGCTGCACGAGCGGATGACGGAGGCCAACCCCGGCTTCACCGAGCGGCACGCCGCGGTCGCGGTCAACCCCGACGGCGACGTCGAGCTCGACGACCCCGCGGTGCTCGCGGACTTCGTGGTCCCCGACTGCGAGGCGTGCGGCGGGGTGCTCAAGCCGCACGTGGTCTTCTTCGGCGAGAACGTCCCGCCCGACCGCGTCGAGCGCTGCTACGCGGCCGTCGACGCGTTGGCGGCCACCGGCGGGACGCTGCTGGTGGCCGGCTCGAGCCTGACGGTGATGAGCGGGCTGCGGTTCGTCCGCCGCGCGGCCCGCAACGGCACGCCGGTCGTCATCGTCAACCGGGGCGCGACCCGCGGCGACGACCTGGCGACGTACACCCTCGACGTGGGGTGCAGCGAGCTGCTCAGCGCCCTGGTCGAGCGACGCGGCGCAGCCCTCCCCGGAGCCCGGCCGCCCGGGTGAGCCCTCAGAGGCGGCGGACGAAGATGTGGTTGGCCGCCTCGGGGACGATCTCGGCGGTCTCCCCGCCGGAGCCGACGAGCACGCCCTCCTCGGTCGCGACCACGGTGACGGTCTTGTCGGGCAGCGCGCCGACCCGCCGCAGGGCGCTCATCAGGACCTCGTCCTTCTGCATCTCCTCGGAGATGCGGCGCACGAGCACGCGGCCCTCGTCGAAGCCCGCGGCCTTCGACAGCGGCTCGACGCCCTCCATGAAGCCCTCGGGCGCCGGCTCCTGGCCGAGCTCGGCCAGGCCGGGGATCGGGTTGCCGTACGGCGACTCCGTGGGGTGGTCGAGCAGCTCCAGCAGGCGGCGCTCGACGGTCTCGGACATGACGTGCTCCCAGCGGCACGCCTCCTCGTGGACCAGCTCCCACTCCAGCCCGATGACGTCGGTCAGCAGCCGCTCGGCCAGCCGGTGCTTGCGCATCACCCGGACCGCGAGCCGCCGGCCCTCGTCGGTGAGCTCGAGGTGCCGGTCGCCCTCGACGGTCACCAGACCGTCGCGCTCCATCCGGGCCACGGTCTGGGAGACCGTCGGCCCGCTCTGGTGCAGCCGCTCGGCGATCCGGGCACGCAGCGGGACGATCCCTTCCTCGACCAGCTCATAGATGGTCCGGAGGTACATCTCGGTGGTGTCGATCAGGTCGCTCACGCCGGTCATTGTGTCCCATGGGCCCTGGAGCGGCATCCGGCTGGGCACCGGGCACCCGTGTCCAGTGTGATGTGGTTCCGCCGCGACCTGCGCCTGCGCGACAACCCCGCCCTGCTCGAGGCGTGCGCGGACGGCGCGGTGCTCCCGCTGTTCGTCCTCGACCCCCGCCTGTGGGGCCCCGCCGGCCCGACCCGCCGGGCCTACCTCGCCGCGTCGCTCCGCTCGCTCGACGCCGCCCTGCGCGGCCTCGGAGCCCCCGGCCTGCAGGTCGGGGAGGGCGACCCGGTACGTCGCGTGCCGCTCGCCGCCCGCGCGGCCGGCGCCGAGCGGGTCCACGTCGCGGCCGACTTCGGCCCCTACGGCCGCGAGCGGGACGCGGCCGTCGAGCAGGCGCTGGCCGCCGACGGGGTCGAGCTCGTGCGCACCGGCTCGCCCTACGCCGTGCCCCCGGGCACGGTGACCAGCGGCTCGGGCGACCACTACCGGGTCTTCACCCCCTTCCACCGCGTCTGGGCCCAGCAGGACCGGCCGGCGCCGCAGGACGCCCCGGCGCACGCGGACTGGCTGGCGCTCGACGAGGGCACCGTCGGGCTCCCCGAGGTCGACCCGCCCGACGGGCTGGAGCTGCCCGCGGCGGGCGAGGACGCGACCGCCGAGCGGTGGCGGGCGTTCCTCGACCAGGGCATCGACGACTACGACGAGCAGCGCGACCTGCCGGGCACCGACGGGACCTCGCGGATGTCGGTGCACCTGAAGTGGGGCGAGGTGCACCCGCGGCAGCTGCTCGGCGATCTCGCGCGGAGGCGGAGCACCGGCGCGGCGACGTACCGCAAGGAGCTGGCGTGGCGGGAGTTCTACGCCGACGTGCTCTGGCGCCAGCCGCGCACCGCCCGGGAGTACTACAAGACCCAGTACGCCCGGCTCGACTACGACGAGCCCGGCGCGCTGTTCGAGGCCTGGCAGGAGGGCCGCACCGGCTTCCCCGTCGTCGACGCCGGGATGCGTCAGCTGCGCTCGGTCGGCTGGATGCACAACCGGGTGCGGATGATCACCGCCAGCTTCCTGGTCAAGGACCTGCACGTGGAGTGGCAGCACGGCGCCCGCCACTTCCTGCACTGGCTCTCCGACGGCGACCTCGCCTCCAACAACCACGGCTGGCAGTGGGTGGCCGGCTCCGGCACCGACCCCTCGCCGTTCTTCCGGGTCTTCAACCCCACCGGCCAGGGCCGCAGGTTCGACCCGGAGGGGGCCTACGTGCGCCGCTGGGTGGCGGAGCTCGCCGACCCCGAGCGGGTGCCCGACCCGCACGAGCCGTCGGGCGAGGTCCGCGCCGCGGTCGGCTACCCCGAGCCGATCGTCGACCACGCCGCCGAGCGCCGCGAGGCGCTGGCCCGCTGGGAGCGGATCCGCTGACCTGAGCCGGTGCCGCTCAGCCGGTGAAGGCGGAGGGGTCGATCTCGAACCACACCTGCTCGGAGGCGGCGAGGAGCCGACCGTCGGCGGCGCGGAGGGTGGTGGCGGTGTGGTGCCGGCGACCGTCGCGGGAGCGCACGGCGCCGACGACGACGTGCTCGGCGCCGGCCTCGGGCAGGGCGTGCACCTCGGCGGTAATCGAGCCCAGCACCATCGGGCGCTCGCCGATGCCGGCGGCCCAGGCGCCGGCGCAGTCGATGGCGGCCCACGTCGCCTCGGGGGTGGCATGGTCGGGGCCCGGCGTCCACGGCGCCGCGACGACCCCGGGCTCCCCGGCCACGGGGCCGGGGAAGACCCGCAGCCCGTCGCCTGCGGCCCGCTCCGGGCCGCAGGAGAAGCAGTGGGCGAAGGGGTGCGCGCGGAACCCGTCGTACGCCGCCGCGGCGGCCGTCGCGACGTCGAGCGGGACCGGGGCCAGCGGCTCGGGCGCCGGGCCCGGTCGGGCCTGCAGCACCACCGCGCCGTCGAGCGTCGCCACGGTCCAGCCGTCCTGCTCGCCCACCGGCATCGGCACGTCCAGCGGCGGCGGCTTGCGCAGCCGGACCTCGACGCCGCCGCCGGCGGCCCCCGGGGCCACGTGCTGGGCGAGCGCGCCGGCGCACCAGCCGCCGTTGCCCGAGCCGGGCGGGCCGTTGAAGGTGGCGGGGACGATCAGCGTGGGCGTGGGGGGCGTCGACACCCCGCCATCCTTGCGTGCCCGGACCGGCCGCGGACGACCACCCGCCCGGGCTCCCCTCGGAGCGCTCCCCCGGGGCCGCTGCGTCTGGTTTCATGGGCCCATGGCTTTGAACGATCCAACCCCGACCGGCGCCGAGTGGTGGCGGCACGCGGTCACCTACCAGGTCTACGTGCGCAGCTTCGCCGACAGCGACGGTGACGGCGTCGGCGACCTGCCCGGCATCACCTCGCGGCTGCCGTACCTGCGCGACCTCGGCGTCGACGCCTTGTGGATCACGCCGTTCTACACCTCGCCCCAGCACGACCACGGGTACGACGTGGCCGACTACTGCGACGTCGACCCGCTGTTCGGCACGCTCGCCGACGCCGACACCCTCGTGGCGACGGCCCACGACCTGGGCCTGAAGGTGATCGTCGACCTGGTGCCCAACCACAGCTCGAACGAGCACGCGTGGTTCCAGGCCGCGCTGGCCGCGGGGCCGGGCAGCCCCGAGCGGGCCCGCTACATCTTCCGCGACTCCCCCGCCGACCGGCCCGGCGAGCCGCCGAACAACTGGCTCTCGGTCTTCGGCGGCCCGGCATGGACCCAGGTGCCGGACGGCCAGTGGTACCTCCACCTCTTCGACTCCACCCAGCCCGACTTCGACTGGCGCAACCCCGAGGTCGGCGAGATGTTCGTCGACGTCCTGCGCTTCTGGCTCGACCGCGGCGTGGACGGCTTCCGGGTGGACGTCGCCCACGGCATGGTCAAGGAGGACGGCCTGCGCGACCAGGTGGTCGGCGAGGGCGAGGAGCTCGGCAGCGGGGCACCGATCAACGAGGAGCACTCGATGGTCGAGCGGACCCTGCGCGACGAGCCGATGTGGGACCAGCCCGAGGTCCACGACGTCTACCGCCGCTGGCGCACCGTGCTCGACGAGTACGACGGCGACCGGATGATGGTGGCCGAGGCGTGGACCCAGACGCCGGAGTCGATGGCCCGCTTCGTGCGCCCCGACGAGATGCACCAGTCCTTCAACTTCGCCTGGCTGCTCGCGCCGTGGTCGGCCAAGGCCTTCGCCGACGTCATCACCGGCACCCTCGAGGCGATCGCCCCCGTGGGCGCCTCCCCGACCTGGGTGCTGAGCAACCACGACGTCGTCCGGCACACCACGCGGTACGGCGGCGGCGAGCGCGGCCTGGCGCGCGCCCGCGCCGCGACGATGGCGATGCTCGCGCTGCCCGGCTCCTCCTACCTCTACCAGGGCGAGGAGCTCGGCCTCGAGCAGGTCGACGTGGAGCCGGAGTTCCGCCAGGACCCGTCCTGGTTCCGCACCGGCGAGGTCGGCCGCGACGGCTGCCGGGTCCCGGTGCCGTGGAGCGGCGACACCCCGCCGTACGGGTTCGGCCCGGGCACGGAGCAGCCGTGGCTGCCGCAGCCGCTGGACTGGAAGGCGATGCACGTCGAGGCGCAGGCGGCCGACCCCGACTCGACGCTGGCGTTCTACCGCTCGGCGCTTGCCGCGCGGCGTACCTTCGCCACCACCGGGAGCGACGACGTCGAGATCCTCGACTCCGGCTCCCCGGAGGTGCTGCTCTTCCGGCGCGGGCCGGTGACCGTGGCGGTCAACTGCGGGTCCGAGCCCGTCGCACTGCCGCCCGGTGAGCTGCTGCTGGCCAGCGGCCCGGTCGTCGCCGACCTGCCGCCGGACACCGCGGCCTGGCTGGCCGGCTGAGCCGGCTGGGCGGCTGAGCCGGGCTGGGCGGTTACTCGGGGCCGAGGGTCGCGTTGTAGCGGCCCAGGCTGGCCGCGAGGTCGGCCAGGTCGTCATCGGTCCAGTCGTCGAGCCGCTGGTCGAGGTAGCGCCGGCGCGCCGTGGCGACCTCCTCGATCCGCCGGGCGGCGTCCGCGCTCACGGCGAGGAGCGTGGCGCGGCCGTCGTTCGGGTCCGGCGAGCGGTCGACCAGGCCGAGCTCGAGGAGGTGCTGGACCTGCCGGCTGATCGCGCCCTTGTCGATCCCGAAGACCTCCGCGATCTCCGAGGCCCGCACCGGCCCGTGACCGATGAGGTAGTCGAGCATGAAGTACGACGCCGGCTGCAGGTCGGGGTGGACGGTCCTGGCGCGCTCGCCGATGACGCGGCGGACGCGTCGCATGAGCACGCCGACCTCCTGCTCCAACCGGCGCAGGGAGTCATCGCGCCCCGTCGCCCCGGTCGCGTGCGGGTCCGCGGTCACGGGGGTCACGGTCGTGGCGGTCATCGCCGGCTGAGCTCCTCGGTCGCTTCGGGGGCCGAAGTCTCGGGCGACGGCTCGTCCTGCGTGGTGGTGCGCAGCGGCACCTCCTTGATGAAGAGCACGCACAGCAGCGCCACCGCGGCGAACGGTACCGACACCATGAACAGGTGGCCGGTGGCCTCCCCGAAGGCGCCCTCGTAGAGCGCGCGGATCGGAGCGGGCAGGTCGGCGAGGTCCGGGATGCTGCCGCCGCCGCCCGCCGCGGAGGGGTCGACACCCATCTGGCGCAGGCCGGAGGCCATCTTGTCCGAGACCTGGTGCGCCAGGAGCGCGCCCAGCGCGGAGACCCCGATCGTGCCGCCGATGGAGCGGAAGAACGCGACGACCGAGCTGGCGGCGCCGAGGTCGGCGGCCTTGGCGTTGTTCTGCACCGCGAGGACGAGGTTCTGCATCGTCGCCCCCATGCCGACGCCGAGGACCGCCATGAACAGGCCGACGAGGACCAGCGAGGTCTCGGCGTCGATCGTCGAGAGCAGCGCGAAGCCGGCGACGACGAGGACCGAGCCACCCACGAGCCAGCGCTTCCACAGGCCGGTGGCGGTGATGATCCGGCCGGAGACGATGCTCGAGACCAGCAGGCCGCCGACCATGCAGATCGACATCAGGCCGGCGTTGGTGGGGGTCATGCCTCGCGACATCTGGAAGTACTGGCTCAGGTAGACCGTGGAGCCGAACATCGCGACGCCGATCATCACCGAGGCCAGGGTGGCCAGCGAGGTGGTGCGGTCGCGGAACAGGCGCAGCGGGACGACCGGCTCGGTGGCGACCTTCGCCTCGACGTACAGCGCGGCGCCGATGACCACGGCGGCGGCGGCGAGCATCGCGGCGGTCGTGCCCGAGGCCCAGGCGAACTGCTCGCCGGCCAGGGAGACCCAGACCAGCAGGATGGAGACGCCCGCGACGATGAGCGTCGCGCCGGCGTAGTCGATCTTGACCTCGCGCTTGACGACCGGCAGGTGCAGCTTGGCCTGGAGGACGACGAAGGCGAGCAGGGCGACCGGGATGCCGACGTAGAAGCACCCGCGCCAGCCGAGCGGCGAGTCGACGATCAGGCCACCGAGGAGCGGTCCGCTGACGGTGGCGGTGGCGAAGACCGCGCCGATGTAGCCGGAGTAGCGGCCCCGCTCGCGGGGGCTCACCATCGAGGCGATGACCACCTGCACCAGCGCGGTCAGGCCGCCGACACCGAGGCCCTGGACGGCGCGAGCACCGATCAGCACCTCCATGTTCGGGGCGAGACCGGCCATCAGCGAGCCGACCGCGAAGATGACCAGCGCCACCTGGACCAGCATCTTCTTGCTGAACAGGTCGGCGAGCTTGCCCCAGATCGGGGTGGTCGCGGTCATCGTGAGCAGCGTCGCGACCACGACCCAGGTGTAGCCGCTCTGGCTGCCCTCCAGCTCGGTGACGATGCGCGGCAGCGCGTTGCTGACCACCGTGCTCGACAGCATGGCGACGAACATGGCCAGCAGGAGGCCGGAGAGGGCCTCGAGGATCTGGCGGTGGGTCATCTCCCCGGTCTGCTCGGCGGTCGGGGCGGGCGGTGCTGGCGTCACGGGGTCTCGCTTCGTCGGTACGGCTGGTGCGGTCACGCACGGTGAACAGTTGACAACGGCAACCTTATTCCCGGTGGTTGCCTGGGACAACTTGTCGCGTGTCACAACCGGCGCCGGTGGGCGGCCCGGACATGCAGCGACCCGCAGGTGTGGTCCTCCGTGGAGGACCCCTGCCGGCGGACGGGGCCGGCTCACCTGCGGGTCGGGTAGCTGCTGTGGATTCGCCAGCAGCCTGCGGGGCAGCGCCCCGTCGTCCTGCTGGGGCTGCTAGCGGGCAGCCACCTCACGCGTCCTGAAAGAACTCATTCTTCGGACCACCTCCTCTCCCGTGTGCTGCCAACGGTAGGCCGGGGTCCGGGGCCGCTCAAGGGATTTAAGGCGCCAGCCGCTGCGTCGTCCAGCCGTCACCCGACCGGGTGTAGAGCAGCCGGTCGTGCATCCGGCCCGGGCGGCCCTGCCAGAACTCCACGGCCTCCGGGCGCACGACGTACCCGCCCCACTCCTCGGGGACCGGCAGGTCGGCGTCGGGCACGTCGGCGAAGCGCCGCTCGACCTCGTCGTACGCCGCGGCGAGCTCCTCGCGCCCGGCGACCGGGCGGGACTGGTGCGAGGCCCAGGCGCCGAGCTGCGAGCCGCGCGGGCGGACCGCGAAGTAGTCGGCCACGGCCTCGCGCGAGAGCGGCTCGGCGACCCCGTCGACCCGCACCTGCCGCTCGAGGGGGTGCCAGGGGAAGAGCAGCGCGCAGAGCGGGTCGGCGGCCAGCTCGACGCCCTTGCGGGAGGCGGTGTTGGTGAAGAAGACGAACCCGCGCTCGTCGAGCTCCTTGAGCAGCACCATCCGCGAGGCCGGCCGGCCCTCGGTCGAGACGGTGGAGAGGACCATCGCGTTGGGCTCGTGGACCGCGTCCTCCACCTCGGCGAACCACCGGCGGAACATCGTCAGCGGGTCGGGAGCCAGGTCGTCCTCGGCGAGGCCTGCGGCGGCGTACTCGCGGCGCAGGCCGCGCAGGTCGAGCTCGTCGCGGGCATCGGGTGCAGGGTCGGCCATGTCGCCACTCTAGGGATGGGTACAGAATGCGCAGGCTCGCCCTCCGGGGTGCGCACCGCAGGGACAACCGCAGAGACAAGGGAGTCAGACGATGGTGGACGTGCACCACGGGCTCGAGGGCGTCATCGCCTTCGAGACGGAGATCGCGGAGCCCGACAAGGAGGGCTCGGCGCTGCGCTACCGCGGCGTGGACATCGAGGACATCGTCGGCCGGGTGCCGTTCGAGAACGTCTGGGGCCTGCTCATCGACGGCGCCTTCGACCCGGGCCTGCCCGCCGCCGAGGCCTACAACATCCCCGTCCACACCGGCGACGTGCGCGTCGACGTGCAGGCCGCGATCGCGATGCTCGCGCCGGCCTTCGGGTTCCGCCAGACCTACGACATCTCCGACGAGCAGGCCCGCGCCGACCTCGCCCGCGTCGCCGTCATGGTGCTGTCGTACGCCGCGCAGTCCGCCCGCGGCCTGCACCAGGCCGTCGTGCCGCAGTCGGTCGTCGACGAGGGCCGCACCCTCGCGGAGAAGTTCCTCATCCGCTGGAAGGGCGAGGCCGACCCCAAGCACGTCAAGGCCATCGACGCCTACTGGTCCTCGGCGGCCGAGCACGGCATGAACGCCTCGACCTTCACCGCCCGCGTGATCACCTCCACCGGCGCCGACGTCGCCGCGGCGTTCTCCGGCGCGATCGGCGCGATGTCCGGTCCGCTCCACGGCGGTGCCCCCTCGCGCGTGCTCGGCATGATCAGCGACGTCGAGGAGTCCGGCGACGCCACGGCGTACGTCAAGGGCCTGCTCGACAAGGGCGAGCGGCTCATGGGCTTCGGCCACCGCGTCTACCGCGCCGAGGACCCCCGCGCCCGCGTGCTGCGCCGCACCGCCCGCGAGCTGAACGCGCCGCGCTACGAGGTCGCCGAGGCGCTGGAGAAGGCCGCGCTGGCCGAGCTGCGCGAGCGGCGCCCCGACCGGGTGCTCGAGACGAACGTGGAGTTCTGGGCCGCGATCGTCCTGGACTTCGCCGAGGTGCCCGCGAACATGTTCACCTCGATGTTCACCTGCGCGCGCACCGGCGGCTGGTCGGCGCACATCCTGGAGCAGAAGCGCACCGGCCGGCTGATCCGGCCCTCCGCCGTCTACACCGGCCCCGCCGCCCGCGGGCCCGAGACCATCGAGGGCTGGAACCCCGCCTGGGGCAAGTGAGCCCGAACGCCTGACCTCTCTGCCGGCCGTCGCCCCCTCGGGGCGGCGGCCGGCGGCGTTCCGGGGCTGCTCAGTCGTGGAGCCTCAGTCGTGGAGCCTCAGTCGTGGAGCTCAGTCGCGCAGCCGCCCGGCGTACCAGGACGTCTGCCCGCGGCCGGCCTTGCGGGTCAGCGAGATGTGCACGTGGTCGCGGTGGCGCAGCGTGGCCGAGCACGTCGAGCGCTTGCGGCACGAGGAGCTGAGGTACGGCTCGGGCTCGAAGGAGTCCCACGCGGCGTACCTCCGGTCGTTCCAGATGAGGTGCATGATCCCCATCCGCCGCGCCTTCGCGTGCGACCGTGCCCGGCCGGGCCGGGCCATGCGGGTGTCGCCCCGGCGGCCTACAGCAGCTTGGCGTAGCAGCGCGAGATCGGGGAGTCCCGGTAATAGCCGAAGCCCGGCACCGGCACGTAGCCCGCCGACTCATACAGCGCCATCGCCTCCGGCTGGCGCACCCCCGTCTCGAGCACGAGCGCCTCGAACCCCGCCTCGGCCGCGGTCCGCTCCAGGTGCGCGAGCATCCGGCGGGCGTGCCCGCGGCGCTGGGCGGCCGGCACGACGTACATCCGCTTGACCTCGGCGGTCACCGTGGCGCCCAGCGCCGCGACGGACGAGCGGCGCCACGCGCCGGTCGCGACCGGGAGGTCGCCGACGTACCCGACGAAGAAGCTGCCGGTCGGCGGCGCGAACATCTCCGGGTCGATCGGCGACTCGTCGCGGCCGCCGTAGCGGGCGACGTACTCCTCCTGCACCTGCTCGATGAGGGCGAGGGCGTCGGGGTGGCCGTAGTCGACGCGGACCACCCGCAGCTCCTCGCCGCACGGCTCAGGCGAGCGAACCTCCACAGCCGTCACAGAACCTCGCATCAGGGTCGTTGCGCACGCCGCAGGAGCGGCAGTACGGGCCGGCTTCGTGCGCCTCGCGGGCGTGCGACCCGTCGTCGACGGTCCGGCCGACGCCCATGATCCCCCGGCCGTCGGAGAGGTACGACGCGGAGTCCTTCACCACGGGCATCGTCTCGCCCGCGCCATAGCGGGCGGCGACCCCGCCGAAGCCTGCATTGAGGAACATGCCGCCGATCGCGAAGACGAGGAAGCCGCCGATGAAGCACAAGATCGAGCTGGCCGGCGGGCCGTCCCAGCCGTCGTAGGAGATGAACGAGATGAACCCGTAGGCGCTGACCGCGAGGCCGGCCGGTGCGAGCACGCAGCCGGCGACCCGGAAGAACGCGCGGGCGCCCGCCTGGTTCCGCAGACCGGGGTTGGTGCTGGTCATGGTTCCTCCGATTCCGTGAAGCCTCGCGGCTGCTGCGAGACTCTGGGTGCGCTGACAGCGTCGTCAGGGAGCCACTCCTACCCACCCGGAAGGCAGTTCATGACCGACGTGGACCCCCAGATCCAGCTCCGGATCCCCAACGACCTGCTGCCCGCGGACGGGCGCTTCGGCGCCGGTCCCTCCAAGGTGCAGCCCGAGCACCTCGACGCGCTCGCCGCGACCGGGACCGCGCTGATGGGCACCTCGCACCGTCAGGAGCCCGTACGCGCGGTCGTGCGCCGGGTCCGCGAGGGCCTGGCCGAGCTGTTCTCGATGCCCGAGGGGCACCAGGTGGTGCTCGGCAACGGTGGCGCGACGGCGTTCTGGGACGCCGCGGCGTACGGCCTCATCGAGCGGCGCAGCCAGCACCTGGTCTTCGGGGAGTTCTCGCAGAAGTTCGCGACCGCCGCCTCGGCCGCGCCGTGGCTGGAGGAGCCCACCCTCGTGACTGCGCCCCCGGGCTCGCTGCCCGTGGCCGTCGCCGAGGACGGCGTCGACGTCTACGCCTGGGCACAGAACGAGACCTCCACCGCCGTGATGGCCCCCGTCGTCCGGCCCGCCGGGACCTCCGCCGACGAGGCGCTCGTGCTCGTCGATGCCACCTCCGGCGCCGGCGGCCTGCCGGTCGACCTGACCCAGGTCGACGCCTACTACTTCGCGCCGCAGAAGTGCTTCGCCTCCGACGGCGGCCTCTGGCTCGCCGTGATGTCCCCCGCCGCCATCGAGCGCGCCACCCGCATCGGCGCCTCCGACCGACACGTGCCGGCGTTCTTCGACCTGCCCACCGCGATCGAGCAGTCGGCGAAGGACCAGACCTACAACACCCCCTCGGTCGCCACCCTCTTCCTCATGGCCGAGCAGCTGGACTGGATGCTCGCCAACGGCGGCCTCGCCGGCATGGTCGAGCGGACCACGGCCTCCTCCACCGCCCTCTACTCCTGGGCCGAGGCCTCCCCGCTCGCCTTCCCGTACGTCGCGGACCCGGCCCACCGCTCCCTCGTCATCGGCACCATCGACTTCGAGCCGCAGGTCGACGCCGCCCGCCTCGCCGCCGTCCTCCGCGCCAACGGCATCGTCGACACCGAGCCCTACCGCAAGCTCGGCCGCAACCAGCTGCGGATCGCGATGTACCCCGCCGTCGACCCCGCCGACATCCAGGCCCTCACCGCCTCCATCGACTGGGTGCTCGAGCGGCTCGTCTGAGGCTGGTCTGCTCGCCCCGCCGCTGGTCGCGCAGGAGGCGCGCCAGCGCCGACGTGTCGAAGCCCCTGGCAGCCGACCCCCGCTGCTGGGCGAGCAGGAGGCGCCCTGGCGCCGACGTTGTCGAGGCCCCGTGAGCCGACCTTCGGGCTGCGGGCCGTGGGTGGTTGCGGCTTTGGCAGCTATGGACCAGGTACGTCGTGGGTCGCGGTTTGCTGCCGGGTCTCTGGCCGCCGCCCCCGCTGGTCGAGCAGGAGGCGCGCCAGCGCCGACGTGTCGAGGCCCCGTGAGCCGAGCTTCGGCCTGCGGGCCGTGGGTGGTTGCGGCTTTGGCAGCTATGGGGCGAGGTGCGTCGTGGGTCGCGGTCTGCTGCCGGCTCGCCGGCCGCCACTGACGAGGCCGACCAGCTCGGAAGATGCAGCCAGACCCTTTCATTCGAGCAGGTGTTCGAGTAGAATGAGGCATGGCCTTGATCGCGACGCTCGAGCACCCGCTGGACACCCCAGCCGACGTGCTGAGCCTCGCGCGCGCCAAGCAACGCGCGGCCAATGCGGCCGAGGCCGAGCTTCTCGAGGCGGCGGTCCAGTGGTGCGTGCTGCACCCGGCTGAGTCGCTGGATGAGGCGGCCACCTGGTCGGTGTTCCGCGGGTTCGGCGACAAGCCGGTCTGCTTGGCCGGTGAGGGTGCGCCGTTCGTGACCGAGTTCGCCGTCGTGGAGTTCGCCGCCGGGCTCGGGAAGTCCGAGGACGCCGGCCGCGCCTATCTCGCCGAGGCCCTCGAGCTGCGCTACCGGCTCCCCAAGCTCTGGAAGAAGGTCACGGACCTCGACCTGCCCGCCTGGAAGGCACGCTCGCTCGCCCGGCGCACCCTGCACCTGCCGAAGAAGGGCGCCGCGTTCGTCGACACCCACCTCGCACCCGTGGCTTCGACGATCGGGCCGGCGGCGTTGGAGCGGTTGCTGGAGGAGGCGCTGGTCCGGTTCGACCCCGACGAGGCCCAACGTGTTGCGACCGAGCGGGCCGAGGCCCGTCACGTGACGGTCCAGTCGCGGCAGGTGTCCTTCGACGGCCACGTCGACGTGTGGGCCACCCTCGACCTGGCCGACGCGCTGGACCTCGACGACGCCCTGACGAAGGGCGCCGCCAAGCTCGAGGCGCTGGGGTGTACCGACACCCTCGACGCCCGCCGCTCGGTCGCGCTGGGGGACATGGCGCGCCGGCAGCTGAGCCTGGAGTTCGACACCGACCCCAAGCCACTGGTCGTGCACGTGCACCAACGGCCCGACGGGACCCTGGACGACATCACCCGCGTGGAGAACACCCGCGGGTTCGTCCTCACCACCCAGCTCGCCGACTGGTGCACCCGCGCCGCACGCAGCACCACCGCGAACACCATCACCGTCAAGCCCGTCATCGACCTCAACGCCCGGATCCACGTCGAGGCCTACGAGGTCCCCGACCGCCTCAGCCAACAGACCCGGCTCCGCGACCTGCACTGCGTCTTCCCCTGGTGCACCCGCCCCGCCCACGCGAACAGCCGGGTCGACGACGACCACGTCATCCCCCACGCCAGGGGCGGACCGACCGCGACCGAGAACATCGCCCCACTCTGCCGACGCCACCACCGCGCCAAGACCCACGCCGGCTGGTCACAGCAGACACCGGCAGCGGGGGTGTTCGAGTGGCGAAGTCCGACCGGACTCACCTACCGGGTCGACCACCACGGCACCCACGACCTCGGCCCCGAACCACCCCCGCCCGAATCACCGGCTGCCGAGCCGTCCCCGACGTAGATCGACCGCCCACCACCCCGCCGGAGCACCCGACCGGCGGGGAATCGGCACGCCAGCTCACAGACGGAGCTTGTAGCCCTCGTGACTGGCTCGATACCCGAGGGCCTCGTAGAAGCGGTGAGCCTCGGACCTCGCCTTGTCGGTCGTCAGCTGGGCGAGCGTCGCGCCGTGCTCGCGGGCGTACCTGTGCGCCCACGCGAAGAGCGCCGTGCCCAGCCCGATCCCCCTCGCGCTGCTCGCGAGACGAACCGCCTCGATCTGGAGCCGCTTGGCACCCTGCCGGGCGAGACCGGGGATGAGCGTCAGCTGCAGTGTTCCGGCAACGGCGCCGTCAGCGTTCCGG
This sequence comes from Nocardioides marmotae, assembly GCF_013177455.1. NCBI lineage: Bacteria > Bacillati > Actinomycetota > Actinomycetes > Propionibacteriales > Nocardioidaceae > Nocardioides > Nocardioides marmotae. The sequence continues at coordinate 641,255 of NZ_CP053660.1, read as the reverse complement.
ACGGCGACGAGGAGCTGGTTCGGATCGCGGTCGATCTCTCGGAACGCCGCGAGGTACGGCGCGAGGTCGAGGGACTCCCGTCCGGCTCCGAGGAGATCGTCGGCCAGCAGCGCGACCAGAGCGGGGACGTCTGCCTCGACCGCACGGTCGATGCCGAACCTGTGCCCGTCGATGTCAAGGGGGATCATCTCCACCTCCCGAGCATGTCATCCAGACGCCGCTGGCGGCCGCTCGTCGTCGAGGCGCGACCGGATCAGGTCGTAGGCCGACCGCCCGAAGGCGACCATTCGCGCCTCGTCGACCGAGGTGTCGGCGGAGCGGAACACCTCGAGCGCCGCGTCGACGGCGTCCTCGCGCGGCCAGCCGTAGACGCCGGCGGAGACGAGGGGGAAGGCGACCGAGCGGGCGCCGAGCTCGTCGGCGACCTCGAGGGCGCGGCGGTAGCAGGAGGTGAGCAGCCCGCGGTCGGTCTCGCCGGCGTTCCGGTTGGGCCCGACGACGTGGATGACCCAGCGGGCCGGCATGCGCCCGGCGGTGGTCCAGCCGGCGTCGCCGGTGGCCAGCCCGCGGGGGAAGCGCCGCTCGCAGTCGGCGAGCACCTCCGGCCCGCCGGCCGCGTGGATGGCGCCGTCGACACCCCCACCACCGCGCATGCGGCGGTTGGCGGCGTTGACGACGGCGTCGACGTCCTGCTGGGTGATGTCGCCCTCGACGACGGTGATCCTCATGGCCCTCACTCCTCCCGGATGAGCTCGAGGGTGGCCCGCTCGAGCGCGGCCTGGCGCTCGTCGGGGGTGTCGTACTCCCGCGAGGTGGTCTCCTCGATGGTCCGCCCGTCCTCGTAGGCCTCGATGACGCGCGGGTCGACGTAGGAGGACCGGGCCAGCGTGGGGGTGTTGCCGAGGAAGGAGGAGACCTCCTTCATCGCCCCGGACACCGCGCGCTTGCGCGACGCCTTGCTCTCGCCGTGCTCGGGCGTCGCGGCCAGCGCGGCGGCGGCGAGGACGGTGGCGTGCCAGGTGCGGAAGTCCTTCGCGGTCACCTCGAGGCCGGTGGAGGCGCGGACGTACTCGTTGACCAGCGCCGGCAGCACGTCGCGCCAGGAGCGCCCCTCCTTGTACGACAGCAGCCGCCCGGGCCCGCCGCGGCGGCGCCGCATCGCCTCGATCGTCTCGATGACGACCGCGTCGTCGATCTCGATGCGGTGCTGCACGCCGGACTTGCCGACGAAGGCGAAGACCAGCCGGTCCTGCCGGCGCCGGACGTGGCGCCGCTCGAGCGTGGTCAGGCCGAAGCTGCCGTTGCTGTCGGCGTACACGTCGTTGCCGATCCGGAAGTAGCCGAGGTCGAGCAGCCGCACGGCGGCGGCGCACGCCCGCTCCAGCGGCATCCCCTCGCGGCCGAGGTCGGCGACGACGAGCTCGCGGGCGCGGGTGAGCGCGGCGCCGAACTCCTCCATCCGCGCGAACTTCTCCGCGTCGCGGCGCTCCCGCCACGCCTGGTGGTAGAGGTACTGGCGGCGCCCCGCGTCGTCGGTGCCGACGGCCTGGAGGTGGCCGTGGGGGTACGGTGTGATCCACACGTCGCGCCACGCCGGCGGGATCACCAGGCCGCGGATCCGGCCGATCTCCTCCTCGGGCAGCCGGTCACCGTGCTGGTCGAGGTAGACGAAGCCCCGGCCCGCGCGCCGGCGCGTCCAGCCGGGCTGGTCCGGCGACGTACGACGCAGACGGGGCATGCGCGACGGTTGCCCGCCCGCGCGAGCCCCAAACGTGCAGGTCAGCGGGGCCGCATGGAGCGCAGCAGCGCGACCAGCACCCCCAGGGCGAGGAAGCCGCCCAGGAACCACGGCCACTCGGGCCGCTGCGCGTCCTCGACCTCGGTCAGGTCGACGCCGAGCCCGCGACCCGGCGTGGGCGTCGAGGTGGGTGCGGCGTCCTCGGTCGAGGCGGGGTCGTCGTCGACCCCCGCCACCTGCGCGCGCAGGTCCGCGGGCAGCGGCACCCGCAGCACGGGTGCGTCGACGCCCTCGCTGCTGACGAAAACGCGGCCCTCGTCGTCGACGGCGATCCCCTCCCCCTGCTGCTGCTCGGGCAGCCGCACCTCGCCGACCTGCTCGAGGTCCGGCCAGGTGTAGACGACGGCCCGGGAGTAGTCGCGCAGCACCAGGTGCCGCCCGTCGGGGAAGAACGCTCCGTCGGTCGCGACCGGCAGCGCCGCCCCCACCGGCTCGAGCTCGTTCGGCCCGTCGGGGTCCAGCTGCTCGGGCGCCTCGAGCACCTCGGCGCCGAAGATCGTCTTGGTCACCACCACCAGCCGTCCGGTGCCGGGCTCGACCAGCAGCGACTCGGCGTCCCGCGCGCCGTCCGGGTGCACCAAGGTGTACGTCGCCGGGTCGGCGTCGCGGTCGGTGCGCCCGACGGGCACCCGAGCCACGGTGATCGACTCCCGCGCGCCACGGTTGTCGCCGATGTCCCCGACCCACACCGAGGAGCCGCCGGCCGGCGCCACCGCCTCGACGTCGACCGGGTCCTCGGTCCACCGGGTGACGCCCACGGTGTCCCCGGTGGCGGGGTCGACGACGAAGACGCGTCCGGTGTCACCGGAGTCGTTGACAGTGACGAAGAGCCCGTCGACGACGGCCAGCCCGCTGGACTCGACGATGTCGGGGTCGGTCAACCGGAGGACGACCAGCCCGTCGGCGCCCGCCGGGGCGGTCGCGGCAGCGAGCAGGAACGGCACGACCGCCAGCCCGGTGAGGACGCGCTCGAGCACCATCCGGCCGGCCGGTCAGGCCAGGCCGAGGAGCTCGGCCAGCTTGGGGCGGATCGACCAGGTGGTGACCAGCTCGTCGTACTCCTTGCGGACCCCGCCGCCCTTGACCGGGGAGCCGGTGCGCACCGCGCGGAGCATGGTGTTGCGCGGGGTGTGCTGGGACTCCACGAACTGCACGACGTCGACGCGGTAGCCCTGCATCCGCATCAACGCGGCGCGCAGCCCGTCGGTGAGGGTGTCGGCGAGCCGCTCGCGCAGGATGCCGTGGCGGGTGATCAGCGCGTAGGGCGACGGGGTCGGCGCCCGGCGCAGCTGGGCGGCGATGTCGTGGTGGCAGCAGGGCGCGGCCAGCACGAGCTGGGCGCCCCACTCCACGGCGCGGGCCAGCGCCTCGTCCGTGGCGGTGTCGCAGGCGTGCAGGGCCAGCACGACCTCGGGGGCCGGGTCGAGCTGCGCGCCGGCGATCGAGCCGACGACGAACTCCGCGTCCACGCCGAGCTCGGCGGCGACCGCGCTGTTGTGCTCGCGGGACTGCTCCTTGACGTCGACGCCGGTGACGACGACGGGCAGCTGCTTGACCTCGGCGAGGTAGCGCTGGGCGGTGAAGGTCAGGTAGGCGTTGCCGCAGCCGAGGTCGGCGATCCGCAAGGGCTCCTCGGCGGTCGGGCGGCGCAGGTGGCCCTTCTCGATCGCGTCGGTGACCGAGGAGTCCAGCAGCCGCAGGAACTCCTCGACCTGGCGCAGCTTGGCGTGCCGGCTCGGCTTGAGCCGGCCCTGCGCGTCGGTGAGGCCGAGGGCCTTGAAGACGGGGTCGTCCTCGGGGAGCAGCCGCTCCTTGTCGCGGTCGTGGCCGCGGTCGGGCTCGACGGGCTCCTGACGGGCGGTGGTGTGCACGACCGCCTCGAGCTTCTTGGTGACCCGCACCTGGTGGGACTCGGTGGTGGTCTCGACGTGCCAGCTGGCGAACGGCTCGTCGAGCAGGTCGTCGACCGCGTCGCGGGCGGCGTCGCCGACGGCGTAGTTCGAGGTGTGCGCCTGGGTGGCGTCGTACGCCGTGACCTGGAGGTGGCGCCCGGCCTTGATGTCGACGTAGCGCAGCTCGACGCGGCGCCAGCGCGGCTCCTGGCCCTTCTGCTTGCCCGAGGCGACCGCCCGGACCAGCGTGTCGGGGTCGAGCAGGTGGCCCCGCATCCGGGCGAGGACGCGCAGCAGCGGCTCGCTCACCGGTTCATCACCGCGGAGACCACGACGATGACCAGGAGGACCGCCAGCGCGACCGGGATGATGAGTCTGCGGTGGCGCGGGTTCACGCCTCGAGCCTACTGGCGAGCAGCTCGGCGAGGTGCAGCGCGGGGACCTGCGCCAGGTCGTCGAGCTGGATCTTGCACGACATGCCGTCGGCCAGGACGACCGCGTCGGGGTTGGCCCGCACGGCCGGGAGCAGGTGGGTCTCCGCGACCGCGACCGAGGTCTCGTAGTGGCCCTTCTCCATGCCGAAGTTGCCGGCCAGGCCGCAGCAGCCCGCGACCCGGGTGACCGTCGCGCCGGCCCTCTCCAGCAGCCGCTGGTCCGCGGCCCAGCCGAGCACGGCCGACTGGTGGCAGTGCGGCTGGGCGACGACCTCGACGCCGGTGAGGTCGGGCAGCGCGACGTCGAGCCGCTCGAGCGCCTCGGCGAAGGTCAGCACGCCGCGGGCGACGACCTCGGCCCGCGGGTCCTCGGTGAGCTCGGCCAGGTCGCTGCGCAGCGAGGCCAGGCAGGACGGCTCGACGCCGAGGACCGGCACGCCGCTCTCGACGTACGGCGCCAGCGTGGCCGCCGTGCGCGCCGCCATGGTCCGCGCCTTGTCCAGCTGGCCGGTGGTGGTCCAGGTCAGGCCGCAGCAGGCCCGCTCGGGGATCACCGCCACCCGCAGCCCGGCCGCCTCGAGCACCCGGATCGCGGCCAGCCCGCTGCCGGGCTGGAAGTGGTCGGTGAAGGAGTCCGCCCACAGCCACACGTCCGGCGTCTCGGGACCGGACGCGGCCGAGGAGGCGGCGGCCACCTGCTTGCGCAGGGTGCGCGCGGGGAAGGCCGGGATCGAGCGGCGCTGGTCGATGCCGGCGGTCGCCTTCGCCATCCGGGCCAGGGGACGCAGGCGCAGCATCCTGTTGACCGCCGGGGCCATCGGCGCGGCCAGCGCGGCCCACCGCGGCAGCCGGCCGAGGGTGTAGTGGGTCAGCGGGCGGCGGCGGCCGGCGTAGGTCTGGTGCAGCGTCTCGGACTTGTAGGTCGCCATGTCGATGCCGGTGGGGCAGTCCGAGGCGCAGCCCTTGCACGACAGGCACAGGTCGAGCGCCTCGTGGACCGCCGGGTCCTTCAGGCCGTGGACCAGCGAGCCGTCGAGGGCCTCCTGCAGCACGCGCGCGCGGCCGCGGGTGGAGTCCTTCTCCTCCCGCGTCGCGAGGTAGGAGGGGCACATGACGCCCTGGCCGGGCAGGGACGGCACGACGCACTTGCCGACGCCGGTGCAGCGGTGGACCGCAGCGCCCATCGAGCCCTCGTCGTGCAGGAAGCGCAGCGCGGTGCGCACCGAGGCCCGGGGCCGCTCGGGCCGCAGGTCGGCGTCGAGCGGGTCGGGGTCGACGAGCACCCCGGGGTTGAGGATCCCGGCGGGGTCGCAGATCGCCTTGACCGCGCCGAAGAGCCGCAGCGACTCCTCGTCGTACATGATCGGCAGCAGCTCCGAGCGCGCGCGCCCGTCGCCGTGCTCGCCCGAGAGCGACCCGCCGTGCTCGCGCAGCGTGGTCGCGCAGGCCACGAGGAACTCGCGGAACCGCGCCGCCCCCGCGCTCCCGGCCTCGCCCCCGCCGGCGCCGGCCTCGAAGGGGAAGTCGATGCGCACGTGCACGCAGCCGTCGCCGAAGTGGCCGTAGGGCACGCCGTCGAGGTCGTGCTCGCGCAGCAGCGCGTCGAAGTCGCGCAGCCAGGCGCCCAGCGCCTGCGGGGGTACGGCGGCGTCCTCCCAGCCCGCGTGGGCCGGGCTGGCCAGCGAGCGGGCGGCCAGGCCGGCGCCGTCCTCGCGGATCCGCCACAGCGCGGCGGCCTCCGCGGCCGAGTCGACCATCCGCGACTCCAGCGCCCCGGCGGCCGCGACGACCGGCGCGAGCAGCCCGGGGTCGCTCACCTCGACGAAGAGCCAGCCGGCACCGCGCGGCAGGTCGGGGACCGCTCCCCCACGGGCGCGCACCAGGTCGACGATCCGGGCGTCGAGGCCCTCGCAGGCCACCAGGCCGCCCTGCTCGACGGGGACCGCGGCGTCGACCGGGCGGCCGGCCGCGGCGAGGATCGCCGGCACCGCCTCGGCGGCCTCGATCATCGAGGGGTAGCCGAGCACGACCAGCTGCCGTGGGGTCTCCTCGACCAGCCGCACGGTCGCCTCGCGGACCACCGCGAGGGTGCCCTCGGAGCCGGCGAGGAACCGGTCGACCGAGCGCCGCTCGGGCAGCAGGTGCTCCATCGAGTAGCCGCTGACCTGCCGGGAGAACCGGCCGAAGGTCGTGCGCACGTGCGCGAGGTGGGCCTCGGCCAGCGCCGCCAGCCGGGCCGGTACGTCGCCGGCGGTCGTGCCCCAGACCGGGTCGATCGCGACCACGTTGTCGGAGGTGCGGCCGTAGCCGAGCGCCCGCGAGCCGCAGGCGTTGTTGCCGATCATCCCGCCGATCGTGCAGCGGGTGTGGGTCGAGGGGTCGGGGCCGAAGCGCAGGCCGTGCGGGGCGGCGGCCTTCTGCAGCACCTGGTGGACGACGCCGGGCTGGACCCGGGCGGTGCGGGCCTCCGGGTCGATCTCGAGCACCCGGTTCAGGTGCTTGACGGTGTCGACGACCAGGCCGCGGCCGACCGCGTTGCCGGCGATGGAGGTGCCGGCGCCGCGCATGGTCAGCGGCACGCCGACCGTGCGGGCGACGTCGACGACCGCGGTCAGCTCGTCGGCGTCGCGCGGGCGCACGACCGCCTGCGGGACGACCCGGTAGAGCGAGGCGTCGGAGGAGTACAGCGCCCGGGTCAGCGTCGAGTCGTCGGCGTCGGTCACGCCGCGGCGGGCCAGCTCGGCGAGCAGGTCGGCGCTGGTCACGGTCGTGGGGTCGGTGACGGGGTCGGTGACGGTCATGCGTCGTCCCTCCGGCGGTAGCGGGTCCGCGTCGACCAGACGGTCCAGGCGACGACGAAGACGAGGAAGCAGGCCAGGCCGAGGAAGAACACCGGGCCCAGGGCCGGGTCCTCGGAGCGGGCGGCGGTGGTCGTGACGACCACCAGGAGTGTCAGGAACAGCACGGTGGCCGCCCCGATGACGTGGAGGTCGGCGCGCATCATCGCGCGCATCCGGCGCTCCCGCTCGGGGGTCGCGGTCCACCAGTCCTTGTGCGGGACGTTCAGGAGCGTGATCGGCACCCGGTCCGCCAGCGCCGCCGACGCCCCGAGCACGACCGCGAGCAGCGCGCCGACCAGGCCCATCGTCAGCAGCGCCTCGGAGCGGGTCCCCCACCGGTCCGGCTCACCGGAGCCGGAGAAGTGCAGCGGCACCTCGTCGGGCAGCAGGAGGGCCGCGGCGACCAGCGCGACCGCGAAGCAGGAGAGCGAGAGCAGGAAGGAGAGGCGCGCGGTCACCAGTGCTCCATCGAGCCGCGGAAGACGCCGGCCAGGTCCTCGCCGGTCACCTCGCGCGGGGCGGTCGCCAGCAGGCGCTGCTGCTTGAGGGCGCCGTCGACGAGCGGCTCGACGTCGCCGTCGCCGTACCCCACCTCGGCCAGGCCGTTCGGGATGCCGATGTCGCGCATCAGCCGCACGAGCACGCCGGGCAGCACGTCGGGGCCCTCGCCGAGGTCGGCGTCGGGCTCGAGCAGCCGCGCGGCGCGCAGGTGCCGGCCAGGGTCGGCCTCGAAGGTGAACCGGAACGCCTCCGGCGCGGTCAGCGAGACGGCCATGCCGTGCGGGACGATCGGCTCGTCGGCCGGATAGCCCTCGGGGCGGAAGTCGCGGACGCGGCCGGCGATCGGGTAGGCGTTGGCGTGCGGGATGTGGACGCCGGCGTTGCCGAAGCCGAGGCCGGCGAAGGTGGCCGCGAGCGCCATCTGCTCGCGCGAGACGGTGTCCGAGCCGTCGCGGACGGCCTGGCGGAAGGCGCCGGCGAGCAGCGAGAGCGCCTTCTCCGACCACATGTCGGCGACCGGGTTCGCCCCGCAGTAGGGCACCCGCTGCTCGGGGGTCTTGGCGTCGAAGTCGGCGTACCACCGCGCGGTGTAGCTCTCCAGCGCGTGGCAGAGGATGTCCATGCCCGAGGCGGCGGTGACCATCGCCGGCTGGGTCATCGTCAGCGCCGGGTCGACGACCGCGAGCCGCGGGCGCAGCGCGGGGTGGCTGATGCCGGTCTTCACGTGCAGCGCCAGCACGTCGAGCACGCAGATCGTGGTGCTCTCCGCGCCGGTGCCGGTCGTGGTCGGCACCGCGACCAGCGGCAGCAGCGGCTGCGTCGGGGCCTGGGCCCGGCCGACCGGCGCGTTGACGTAGTCCATCAGCTCGCCGGGGTTGGTGGTGAGCAGGTTGACGGCCTTGGCGGTGTCGATGGTCGACCCGCCTCCGACCGCCACGACGGCGTCGAAGGGCCCGGCGTCGCGGGCGAAGTCGATGGCCTCGACCATCGAGGCGTCGGTGGGCTCCACCCGGGCCCGGTCGTACGTCGTCACGTGGATCCCGCGGGCCGACATCTGCTCGGCGATCCGCGCCGGGTGGCCGGTCGCGGCGACGCCGGCGTCGGTGACGAGCAGCACCCGCTCGGCCCCGAGGGCCTGCAGGTCGTGCCCGATCTCACCCGACGCCCCGGTGCCGAACTTCAGGGCCGGCGCTGCGTACGTGAACACGGTCTCAGACACCCGGTCAGGGTAGCCGCGGCGAGTGCACCGAAAGGCGCCGGTCCAGCGCGGGCGCCACCTACGATGACCGCCGGGAGAGGGGGGCTCCGTGGATCGACCTGTGCGTCGCGCGCTGCGCTGGCTGGCGCCTGCCCTCGTGCTGCTGCTCCTCGCCGGCACAGCGGTCGCGGTCTCCCTGCGCGGCGAGCCCGAGAGCACCGCCGCGTCCGGGGCCGCCCACGTGCGGGTCGAGGGGCACCGCCTGGTCGACACCCGCTCCGGGCAGACGTTCGTGCCGCGCGGGGTCAACTGGAGCAGCTTCGAGTACGCCTGCGCCCAGGGCTGGGGCTACTCCGCGCTCGACTCGCTGCTCAGCGAGGACCCCTACACCGCGGAGGCGACCGCGATCGCCCGCTGGGGGGCCAACACCGTGCGGCTGCCGCTCAACCAGGACTGCTGGCTCGGCACCCGCGGGGCACCCGTCAGCGACGAGCACGAGGAGCGCAGCCCGCAGGCCTACCGCGCGGAGGTCCGCCGGTTCGTCGACGCGCTGCACCGCGCGGGCCTCGTGGTCGTGCTCGACCTGCACAGCCGCAAGCGGATGGCGACGCCGGAGTTCGGCAACCTCGCGATGCCCGACCCCGAGTCCCTGGCGTTCTGGACGTCGGTCGCGACGGCGTACCGCGACAGCCCCTCGGTGCTCTTCGACGCCTTCAACGAGCCCTACAGCCGGTACGACGGCGCCGACCGGCTCGTCTTCGACCTGTCGTGGCAGTGCTGGCGCGACGGCGGCTGTCGAGCGCCCGTCGAGGACGACCGCACCGCGACCGACGGGCGGGTGACCTTCCCCGTGCAGGGCATGGCGCGCGTGGTGTCGGCCATCCGCGCGGCCGGGGCCGAGCAGCCCGTCCTGCTCGGCGGCCTCGACTACGCCAACGACCTCGAGGGCTGGCTGGAGTTCGCGCCCGAGGACGACCAGCTGGTTGCCTCCTTCCACCTCTACGACTTCAAGGCCTGCGCCGACCGGGCCTGCTGGGACCGCGTCCTCGCGCCGCTGGCCGAGCGCGTCCCGGTGCTGACCGGCGAGCTCGGCGCCACCGACCCGCTCGACGGGTTCGTCGAGGACTACCTCGCCTGGGCCGCCGACCACGGCATCGGCTCGCTGCTGTGGGTCTGGGCCGACCACGCCGGGGACCCGATGTCGCTGCTCGCCGAGGCGCCGGCGGTGCCGAGCCGGTGGGGCCGGCTCGCGGCCCGGCTCCTCGGCGGCGACGCCGGGCCTTGAGGAGAACCTGAGGAACCGGCCCCACCGGTCCAGTCCTCCGGGCTCCAAACGCAAGACCTCCTCAAAGAGGAACCCCTCCTGCGGCTCATCCCTCGCAGGGCCGCCGCCTCACCCCTATGGTCGAGGAGACATCTCGGGAGGAGCCGGCCGGCCGGCCTGCTCCCGAGCATCACTGGGGGGAGATGATGTCGATGCAGCCGCATGCGTCCAGTCGGTCCGGAACGTCGGTGGGAGCCGCCGGGGTGGGCCTGCTGGTCACCCTCGTCATCTTCGTCGCGGTCTTCGTGACCTTCCTGCTGGCGCCGCTCCTGGCCCTCCTGCTGGGCTACCTCGGCTACGTCGTGATGCGGCCCCGCTCCAGCGGCTCCTCCGGTCCGGCCCCGGCCGCGGGGGCGGCTGCCGGGCCGGACGCGACCGGCGCCGGCGACCCGCCCGTCCACGGCTTCGGGGCGGGTGCGCGATGACCGCCACCGTCGACACCGGCCGCGCGACCACCCGCGCCCCCGGCACCGCACCGCTGCCGCGCCTCGCGCAGGGCGCCGACCCCGCGGTGGTGGGGCTGCTGCCCGAGGGGCTGTGCCGCACCTTCCGGGTCCTGCCGTACGCCGCCGAGGACGGCACCGTCCTCGTCGCCGCCGCCGACCCCACCGACCCGATCACCGAGCAGGTCGTCGCCGAGCACCTCGCCCGGCGCACCGACCTCCGCCCGGTCCTGGTCCAGCACACCGCCCACGAGGTCGTCGCCGCCCTCGACGCGATCCACCCGCCGGTCGAGGGCGTCGTGGAGACCCCCGAGGCGCGCCGGGCGCGGACCCAGCTGACCGGCATGCTGACCGCCAGCGGCCTGGTCGACCCCGACCAGCTGCGCCGCGCGCTCGTCGAGCACGCCCGCACCGGCGACCCGCTCGGCGACATCCTCGTCGCCCACGAGTCGATCCCCGAGGACGTCCTGGTCGCCGCGCTCTCCGAGATCCACCAGATGCAGCGGGTCGGCCTGGCCGACCTCGAGCCCGACCTCGCGCTCGCCCGCCGGCTGCCGGAGCCGCTCGCGCAGCGGCTCCAGGCCGTCCCGGTCGCGGAGTCCGACGGCACCGTCCTGCTCGCGGTCGGCCGCCCGCTGGCTCCGGCCGACGCCGCCGCGGTCGAGGACGCGCTCGGCTCACCGACCCGGCAGCTGCTGGCCAACCGCACCGACCTCGACCAACTGCTCCAGCGGGTGCACAGCGCGCACTACGCCGAGGTCGCCACCACCGGCCTGATGCAGTCGCACCCCGACTCCTCCGCGCACGTGGTCATCACCGGGACGCAGAAGGCCGTGCTCGTCATGGCACTGGTCGTCGCCGTGGTGTGCCTGGCGATCTGGCCGATGCCGACGCTGATCGGGCTGGTCGGCCTGTGCAGCGCGGTCTACCTGCTGGTGTCGGTCTACAAGCTCCTGCTGACCCTCCGGGCGCTGGGCACCCACCTGGAGACCGACGTGACCGACGAGGAGATCGACGGGCTCGACGAGCGGTTGCTCCCGACGTACACGATCCTCGTGCCGCTCTACAAGGAGGCCGGCATCGTGCCGCGCCTGGTGCGCGACATCAACGCGCTGGACTACCCGCGCACGCGGCTGGACGTGAAGCTGCTGTGCGAGGAGGACGACACCGAGACGATCGAGCGGATCCGGTCGCTGGACCTCCCGCCGCACTTCCACCTCGTGGTCGTCCCCGACAGCCAGCCCAAGACCAAGCCCAAGGCGTGCAACTACGGCCTGCAGCTCTCGACCGGCAGCTACTGCGTCATCTTCGACGCCGAGGACCGGCCCGACCCCGACCAGCTGAAGAAGGCGCTGATCGCCTTCGACGCGGTCGGCCCCGAGGTCGTGTGCATCCAGGCCAAGCTCAACCACTTCAACCAGGACCAGAACCTGCTGACCGCCTGGTTCGCCAACGAGTACTCCATGCACTTCGAGCTGGTGCTGCCCGCGATGGGTGCCGCCGAGGCGCCGATCCCGCTCGGCGGCACCTCCAACCACTTCCGCACCTCGGTGCTGCGCGAGCTCGGCGCGTGGGACCCGTTCAACGTCACCGAGGACGCCGACCTCGGCATCCGGCTGCACCGCGCCGGCTACCGCACCGCGATGATCGACTCCACGACGTTGGAGGAGGCCAACTCCGTCGTCCCGAACTGGATCCGTCAGCGCAGCCGCTGGAACAAGGGCTATTACCAGACCTGGCTGGTCCACATGCGCAACCCGGCGGCCCTGATCTCCGAGACCGGCGTGCGGGGCTTCGCCAGCTTCAACCTGACCATGGGCAGCGCCTTCGTGCTGCTGATGAACCCCGTCTTCTGGGGGCTCACCACGCTCTACCTGCTCACCCAGTGGGGCTTCATCCAGCAGCTGTTCCCCGGGATCGTCTTCTACGCCGCCAGCGCGATGCTCTTCGTCGGCAACTTCGTCTTCGTCTACCTCAACGTGGCCGGCTCACTGCAACGCGGCGAGTTCGGCATCACCCGCACAGCGCTGCTCTCACCGCTGTACTGGGGGCTGATGAGCTGGGCGGCCTGGAAGGGCTTCATCCAGCTGTTCACCAACCCCTTCTACTGGGAGAAGACCGAGCACGGCCTGGACGGGGGGCACGCATGAGCACCCCCGCGCCCACCGCCCCGCCCGCCGCCACGCCGGCCGCCCTGCCGGTCGTCATCAGCAACCGCGAACGGCTCGCCGGGGTCGTCCAGGCCGTGGGCCGCCGGCCCGCCGACGTACCCCGCCGGCCGTGGGAGAGCCTCCTCGTCCTCGGCGTCTCCACCGTGGCCTACACCTGGTTCGGCTACTGGCTCGTGGTCGAGATGCACGTGGTCGGCTTCGAGACCCTCGACCGGCTCAACCGCGCGCTCATGGTCTGGCACAACGACCCCACCAAGCTCTCCGCGCTCGGCTTCGACTACCCGCCGCTGGCCACCCTGCTGCTCACGCCGCTGACGATCTTCCCCGGGCCGGCCCGCGCGCTGGTCGTCGTGCCGCTCGGCTCGGCGCTGTTCGCGGGGCTGACGCTGATGACGCTCAACACCATGCTGCGCCGGGCGCAGGTGGCCGCGCCGCTGCGCGTCGCCGTCCTCGTCGCGCTCGGCTGCAACCCGCTCGTCGTGCTGTACGCCGCCGACGGGGCCCGCCACTTCATCTGGCTCTCCTTCGTGGTGGTCGCCCTCGGCGCGCTGCTGGCCTGGTACGTCACCTCCGACATCCGCTTCGTGATGATCGCCGGCCTGGCCTACTCCGTCGCCGCGCTCGCCGGCTACTCCAGCCTGCTGTGGTTCGTGCTCTCGCTGCTGATGGTCGCGGCGGTGCTCGCCCGACAGGGCGCGGACGGCACCGAGATCGAGGGCACCACCGTCGGCTTCGCCGCTCCGACGGTCTACGTGATCGCGTTGTGGACGGCGTTCAACGGGCTGCTCCTGCTGGACCCGTTCAGCTGGATCACCGAGAGCAGCGACGCCTCGACCTCCGGCGGACTGCGCTCCTTCAGCGTCGTGGAGCTGGCCACCGACACCGGCCGGCTGGTGCTCCTCGGGGCGCCGCTGGCGGTGCTCGTGCTGCCCGCGCTGGTCTTCGCAGGCGTCGCCCGGCGCAACACCTTCGCGCTGTGGCTGGCCGTCATGCTCGGCGCCGCGGTGCTGATGCCCGCGCTCGCGGTCGCCCTGCGCCTGACCGACTCCCCGCTGCTCATGCGCAACGCGCTGCCGATCCTGCTGCTCGCCGTCGTGGGCGCGATCTGGCTGGCCCGCTCGGCCGGGGACGCCGCCACCCTCGTGGGCGCGGGGCTCACGCTCGCCCTGCTCGCCAGCATCCCGTGGACCTTCCACGCGATGCGGACCTATGAGTACCAGAACCTCGAGTCGTCCTTCGCTGCCGCGGTCTCGACGCGCGAGTCCCAGGAGGGTGCCCGGACCCTGGACGGGGCGACGGTCGGGATCATGTCCGAGGAGG